>OMIN01000128.1 GCA_900299145.1 Betaproteobacteria bacterium
GAAGGAGTTTGAACATGGCAACCAGACTGGCAGCCCGGCAAGCCCGGCAGGTCACCTCGGCGCGCAACGCGTTGCGCGCTGGCGTCGCTGCGTCCTGCGAGCGAGGTCACCACGCGCAGGCCGCGCTGCACGAGACGCGCGCCGACGCCCGCGCCCATGGCGCCCTGGGCAACGATGGCTATGGTGGGGTTCATGCTGTCGGCTCCCTTAAATTTCAACTTTAAAAATTCAATAAAAACAAATGGTTACATCAATTTCTGCTTTATAGGGTGCGCAGAAATTTCTGCACCACCTCGATAAACCCGTGCGGATTGTCGAGCGTGATGTGGTGATCCGAATCGGTGACGGTGGCGAGTTGCACCTGCGGTGCGCGGGCGTGAATTTCCGCCATGGCTTCTGGTGTGAAGCGTGGGCTGTGGTCACCGCCGCGGATGACCAGCGCCGGCACTTTGATGTTGTCCCACATCGGCAGGCCGGCGATCTGATGAAAATTCGCATAGACCTTGCGGTCAGCCTTGTGCCGCCAGCGGCCATCGGGTTCCTGCCTGCTGCTGTAGAGCGCCATGCGTTGCAGCACGTCGGGTGCGGTCAGTTGCTTTTCGCCACCTTCAAGGCGGTAGCGCGCGATCAATTCTTCCCGCGTGGCGTAAGTTGTCGGCGGCTTTTCGCCGAAGGCACGCATGCGCGTAACGCGCTCCATCGGCATCAGCATCACGCTGTCGATGACAACCAGTGCGGCGATGCGTTCCGGGTGCGACGAGGCATGCACCAGCGACACCATGCCGCCCATGGAGTGGCCGATCAACACGTAATCGCGCAGATTGAGCTTTTCTTCGAGCGCGTGAATGTCGTCGCTGTAGACCTTCCACGCATAGGTGTGCTGTTCCGCCCACGCGCTGTCACCGTGGCCGCGCAAATCGAGCGCATGCACATGATGATCCGTCGTAAAGCCGGGCGCCACGTAGTCGTACCAGTGCGCATGCGCCGCGCCACCGTGCAGGCACAGCATCTGGCGGCGGCCGGATGTGCCGTAGTCGAGGTAATGGAGTTTGACGCCGTTGACGTCCGCGTAATGATCGGTGCTGGCGGCGGGGGTGGGGGTTGTGGTGGGCGCGGTCATTGTTTTTACTTGGGGAATATTAAAGCGAACGGCGGATTCTACGAGAAAATTCCAGAAATTTACGCCGGCAGTACCATCGTCGCATCACTCAGACACACCAGTTCGCCGCGCTGATTGTGCCCGCGCACGCGGCAATCAACGAATTTTTTCCCGTCTTCAATGCGCTTGCCGGTGACTTCGCCGGTAAAGGTCACTGTGTCGCTGGAGCGAAACGGGGTGATCGCGCGCATCAACAGACGGCCGCCATCGTAAAACGCCCGCAGCGGAAACGACTGCAGCAGCATCTGGTCGACATACGACAACGTCGCCGGACCGGAATTGACCATGCCGCCGAAAATATTTTTCTTCGCGAATTCTTCGTCCGTGTGGATGTTGCTGGGCCGGTGCTTGCCGGCGAGCCGCAAATCGTTTTTGCGCAGCATGATTTCCACGCTTTCGGTGATGGATAGTGGCGCGAGCGCCGTGCCGATGGCGGCGGAATCGAACGTCAAAACACGTGGCGTGGCGGCCGCTGTGGCACGTCCTGCATTAAGCGCCGGCGCGGGTTTGGCTGCGCCGTCGCCCGCTGGAACGCTTTGCTGCCCCTTGGCGTACGAAAAAATACAGGTGTAGTCGTAGTGCGCCACCTTCTCGCCGCGCTGGTTGGTGGCCTCGATGCGGAAAGTGACAAAGCGGCTGCCGCGCCGTTCGTATTTTTCATGAACGCGGCGCGTGCCGGTCAGCGTGTCGCCAGCGATTACGGGCTTGAACCAGCAAACCTCGCACTTGGCAAACGGCGTCTGGCGGCGCGAAGTTTTGGAATCTTCCAGCGCAACAAAGCCCTGATGTGCGGCAATCTCCGGCCGCATCAGCGGCGCGTAGGTTAGGATCATCGTCGGCATGGCAGCGAGCGCACCGCCGTATTCCGTGTTGGCCGCCGACGCGTGAAAACGGCCATCGGGGTTTTGCGCGACACTGGCGTACGCGGCGATGTGTTCCGGCGTGAGTGTCACGACCGTCGTGGGGCCATCCTGGCCCGGCTGGACGGCTTCGTATTCCCAGAGTTTTTCGGCGCTGGTCGGGTTGGACATGATTTACTCCATAGGGCAGATGGGAAGGTGAATCTTGCGGATTCAATGTGAAATGAACACAGATGGCGCCACCAACGTGCGGATCGGGGCAGTAGGTGCCATGTTATAAAATCCAAAAATATTAATAAATACAGGTACTTAAGGGTGCTGTTCGCGTTGGGTCAGAGATCACGCGTTTCCCAACGATTCAATACTTACTTGAGAAATCCCGCCAACACCGCGTTAAACGCATCCGCTGCTTCGTAAGCCGCCCAATGCCCCGCGCCGGGAATCACGTGCGGCTCGATGCCGGGCCGCAGTTCACGCAGCGCGGCGATGCGGCTTTCCAGGGTGTAATAGGCGATCTGGTCGCGCTCGCCCCAGATGGCGTTCACCGGGATTTTCAGTTGTGGCAGCGACACCGCCAGCGGTCGCAGGCCGATCAACGCAGGAGTGTTCAGCCGGGAGCGGCTGGCGTTCCAATCCTGTATGGCCAGCGCCAGCGCGTCGATGCGCGACTTGTCCGCGATCATGCTGCGGCCGAGGTTGGTGCGATGTGTTTCCCTCAACTCGTCGCCGGTTTTGCCGCGCACGCGTTCCAGCGTGATCGGCGTGTTGGGTTTGACCAGCCCGCCCGCGCCGAGCAGGTTGAGCGTGCGCACGCGTGCGCCGTGCTGCAGTGCCAAGTGGCCGCCCACCGAAGCGCCGAATGAAAAGCCGACGATGTGATACGTGGCCTGCGGCCCCAGCACGGCATCAATGCCCGCCGCGACCACACCGGCCACCGTGGGCATGTCCGCCGGCGCGGGCGGATCGGCGGATTCGCCCAGCCCAGGCAGATCGGGCGCGAGCACGTGAAAACGCTTGCTGAACACGGGAATGTTGCGCACCCAGTGTTGCCAGGAACCCGCGCCGCCGTGAAGCATGACCAGTGCGGGTGCGTTGCCGCCGGCACTATTCCAGCCGCGCCAAACCATGCGGCCATCGCCGCAAGGGGTTTCGCTGCGCACGCAGGCGGCATCAAGTTCGCGCACGGGTGCCCTATCGAGATCAGCTTGATCGGGGGAATTTGCCATGATGATTTTCTTTGCGTTAGTCATTCTTGATGCCGGCGCCGCGTATCACGCGCACCCAGCGTTCGGTTTCTCGGCGGTAATAGTCGGCGAAGGCATCCACTGCGCCGCCAGTGGAAGTCAGGCCTATCGACAGCAGCTTGGCGCGGCCTTCCGGTGATTTGACGTATTGATCAAGCTCGCTGTTGATGGCCTGAACAATGCGCCGGGGCGTGCCGGCGGGCGCGAACACCGCGTACCAGCCTTGCACTTCGTAGCCGGGCAGATTGCCTGCCTCGGCCATCGGCGGCAGATCCGGTGCGATCTCGCTGCGCTTTGCGCTGGTCACCGCCAGCCCGCGCAGCCGGTTGGTTTTCACGTGTGGCAACACCACCGCCGGCGAATTGATAATGGCGTTGACTTCACCGCTGACGGTGGCGATCACCGCTGGCCCGCCGCCTTTGTACGGCACGTGGGTGGTTTCAATCTTCGCCAGCGATTTGAATAACTCAATGGCCAAATGCGTAGATGAACCGGTGCCCGACGACGAAATCGTCAAAAGTTTTGGCTTCGCGCGCGCGTATTCGATGACGTCGCGCACCGTGCGCGGTTCGAGTGCCGGATGAATCGCCATTACCAGCGGCGCTTCACCCACACTGACCACGGGCGCGAGATCTTTCACCGGGTCGTACGAGAGCTTCGAATAAAAACCAAGCAGCGTGGAAATGGCCGCGGAATTCACCAGCAGCGTGTAGCCGTCGGGCTGCGCGCGCGCGACAATTTCATTGCCGATGTTGGTGCCCGCGCCGGGGCGGTTGTCGATGATGACCTGCTGACCCCACGCCTCGGTCAGGCGCGGGCCGACAATGCGCGCGACCAGATCGGTGGTGCCGCCAGGCGTGAACGGGTTGACGAGCCGCAGCGCGCGCGTGGGGTAATCGGGCAGTCTGGTCTGTGAGGGCGTGGATTGCGCGAGCGCGGAAACCACCGGGGCTGTCGCCAGCAGGTTGCCGAGTACAGCGCAAAGCACTTTGGAAGGATTCATGGACGGGCGGTTGAAAGTCGCAATGAAGAATTATATGCCGCGGCTGCGTAACCGGGCGTGCGGTTGCCGGCGCCAACGGATGGAATACGGGCTTGACGCGGCGCGCGCGCGGGCCGCATGATCCCGCTCACTTTTCTGCTGCCCTGGTTGCAACATCCATGATTCGACGCCCATTTCCTCATGACTGAAGCGACGCCGCCCGCCCCATCATCAAGGCCGCGCCGGGGCCCGCTTGACGGCGTACGCGTGCTGGATTTGTCGCGCGTGCTGGCGGGGCCGTTTTGTTCGCTGATACTCGCCGACCTGGGCGCGGAGGTGATCAAGATCGAGGAGATCGGCACCGGCGATCAGACGCGTACCATCCCGCCGTTCGTCAACGGCGAGAGCCATTATTTTCTGGCGATCAATCGCAACAAATCCAGCGTGGCGCTGGATGCGCGCACCGAGCAGGGCCGCGAGCTTCTCTTGAAGCTGGCCGTGCAGTGCGATGTGGTGCTGGAGAATTTTCGTCCCGGCGTGATGGAACGGCTGGGGCTGGGTTACGACAAGTTAAAGGCGTTAAAGCCTGACATCATCGTTTGTTCGATCAGTGGTTTCGGCGCAAAAGGCGCGATGCGCGACAAGCCGTCGTTCGATCTGGTGACGCAGGCCCTGAGCGGCGCGATGAGCATCAACGGCTATCCGGATGGCACGCCGACCAAGCTGGGTTTGCCGCTGGGCGATATCGGCGGCGGTTTGTGGGCGGCGCTGGGCGTGATGGCCGCGCTCAATGAAAAGCACGCCACGGGCGAGGGATCGCACATCGATTTGAGTCTGCTTGAAGGGCTGATGGGCTTGCTGGGCTATCTCGCGGAAATTTATCTGGTGACGGGCGAAAGCCCCGGCCGCATGGGCAACAGCCATCACAATATCGTGCCCTACGGGCTGATGCCGGTGAAGGACGGGCACATCGTGCTGGCGCTGCACGTGGGCGAATTCTGGCGCAAGTTCTGCCGTGCAATCGAACGTAACGACCTGATTGGCGACGAGCGTTTTCGCACGGTAAAGGATCGTTACAAGAACCGCGATGAACTCGAACGGCAGATCATTGAAATCATGCTGACCAAGACTGCCGCCGAGTGGCAGGCGATACTGGATGCCGCCGATGTGCCGCACGCGCCGGTGAACGACATGGGGCAGGCGGTCAATCAAGCCATCGTGCGCGAGCGCGGGTTCGTGAAGGAAGTCAATCATCCAACGGCGGGCAAGGTCAGGGTTATCGGCAGTCCACTGCGCTTCGAGGGTAAATATGAAGCAGGCCGGCTGGAGCCGCCGCCGCTACTGGGCGAACATACCCGGGCGGTGTTGGGCGGGTTACTGGGCCTTTCGGATGATGAAATAAAAAGTCTTATAAATCAGAAAGTTATAGCAGAGTCGCCCAACGCGGCGCGATAAACGAACCATTACCTGTCAACATAAAACTCATGACCACCCACGGCACCGCCACCGAAGAAGAACTTGCGCGCATCCGCGCCAAGATCGGGCAGATCGTCACCATCAATGAGCCGCCGTATCTCACCGAAGTCACGCGCGACTCGATTCGCCAGTGGGCGCAGGCTACCGGTGACCGCAACAAGCTCTTCACCGACGAGGCTTACGCCGTTGCGTCACGGCACAAAAGCCTGCTGATGCCGCCGTGCCAGCTGTACGCTTTCAGCCGCATTTCGATTGGATATCGTGGCGGGCTGCCCGGCGTGCATTCGTTCTTCGCCGGGTCGCACTGGCGCTGGCACGAGCCGATGAAAGTGGGCGAGCGCATCACGCCGGAAATCACCTTCACGGGGCTGGATGAACTGCCGAGCCGCTTTGCCGGGCGCATGTTCAAACAGATTTCGCTGATTCGTTATCTCAACGGCGAAGGGCGCGAGCTGGCGCAAGCGGATTCCTGGGGCATGCGCGTGGAGCGCGTGGCGGCGCGCGAGAAAGGCAAATACAAGAAACTGGAACTTGCTGAAAAATACACGCGCGAGCGCATCGAGGAAATCGCCGAACTGTACGCGAAGGAAATTTGCCGGGGCCGCGACACGCCGTATTTTGAAGATGTGAAAGTGGGCGATGCCATTCCGCAAATCATCCGTGGGCCGTACACCGCCACCATCGCGGTTGCCTTCGAACAAGCGTGGGGCGGGCTGTACATAAAGGCGCATGGCTACTGGTTTGATTACCTGCGGCGGCACCCGGCGGCGGGTATACCCAACAGCTACAACATCCCGGAGCCGCCGGAAGCCGTGCATTGGGACAGCCCGCTCGCGCGCTCCGTCGGCGTGCCGGAAGCCTACGACTACGGCCCGGAGCGCGTGGCGTGGGTGGCGACCATGCTCACCAACTGGGTGGGCGATGACGGCTTCGTGAAAGAGCTTTATTGCGAGGTGCGGCGCTTTAACATGATCGGCGATCTCACCACCTGCCGTGGCAAGGTGGTGTCGAAGGACGAGGCCGCGGGCACGGTCAAACTAGACGTCGAGGCCGTCGATCAGCGTGGCGACACCACGGCGTTTGGCTGGGCGGTGGTGCGGCTGCCGCGCCGGGCTACTTCAGCAGCTTGATCGAAAACGGATACTTGTAATTCAGTTCGCCGTTGGACACCTTGATCGACGCCATGATGGTCAGTACCAACGCGCCGATGCCGACAATAATCATCAGCAGTCTGCCGATCAGCACCAGCATCAACACCGCGCTGATCACTGCCGCGATGGTCACCGTGATCTGAAAATTCAGCGACTCCTTGCCGTGTTGATCCACCAGCGGCATGGTGTCCTTCTTGATCAGCCACACCACCAGCGGCCCCAGCAAATTGCCGAACGGGATCAGGAAGCCCGACAGCGCGGACAAGTGGCAAATCATCGCCCATTTCTTTTCTTCTTCGGAGTATTGCGCTACGGCCTGCGGATTCTCGCTCATGGTTTCCCCTAAAAAAGTCAATAAAAACAAATGGTTATGAAATAACGCCCCTGCTGGTGAATTGCTACGCCTGCAAGGTTACGCGTGTGGCCCCGTAAACGCCAGTGTTGCCCGCAGGGGTGTGAGGTGTGGCCGCAGCCGCGCGCAGGCCCGGTGCTTCCTTTGCACAACGCTTGCCGGCATGCCGCGAAAAAATAACAATGCGCCAATTGCGCAAACAGGAATGCTTCTCATGAAAGTTGCCGTCGTTCCCGTCACCCCGTTTCAGCAGAACTGTTCGATCATCGTCGACGAGGCCACGGGCAAGGCCGCCGTGGTGGATCCGGGCGGCGATCTTGATCGCATTCTGAAAGCGCTGGCGGACACCGGCGCCACGCTTGAAAAAATACTGCTCACCCACGGCCATCTCGATCACTGCGGCGGCGCGGACGCATTGCGCGCCCGCACTGGCGTGCCCATCGAAGGGCCGCAGCGTGAAGACGCCTTCTGGATCGCGCAACTGGCGGAATCATCGGCGCGGCACGGGTTTCAGCCCGCGCAGGAATTCACGCCCGACCGCTGGCTGGAAGACGGGGACGCCGTCACCGTCGGTAATGCCGAACTGCAAGTGCGCCATTGCCCCGGCCACACGCCTGGGCACGTGGTGTTCGTCAGCACCGGCGAGCGCATCGCCTTCGTCGGCGACGTGCTGTTCGCCGGCTCCATCGGCCGCACCGATTTCCCGCGCGGCGACCACGCCACGCTGATTCGCGCCATCACGCAAAAACTGTGGCCGTTTGGGGATGACGTGACCTTTGTGCCCGGGCATGGGCCAGTGTCGACGTTTGGGGAGGAGCGGCGGACTAATCCGTATGTGGGGGATAGGGTGGTGGCGAGGGATTTTAAAAATACTCAATAAAAACAAAGGGTCTTAGGAAGCAAACTGGGTTAAAGAGGTTGCATTCTGAGTAACTTTAACAGGACGGTATAGAGATTGTCGTGCCGGTGGTTGAAACGAAACTCGGTTTCCTTCAAGTGCAAGGCA
>OMIN01000129.1 GCA_900299145.1 Betaproteobacteria bacterium
GTCCATGAGCCTGGGCACGCCATTCAGTGTGCCGTGATAGGTGTCGACGTCGATCTTCAGGGAGAGGTACATGGCGAGAGTATTGCACGATGCTAGTATGTGTGCTCGTTTCGCTATCCAAGACGGTGGGTGACGACGTACACTTACGGCTCCTGCATGGATGTGAGCTTCTAAATGAAAATTTGCATGATTGGCAGCGGTTACGTCGGCTTGGTGACCGGCACTTGTTTTGCGGAAATGGGTAACGACGTCACTTGTGTGGACAAGGACGCTGCTAGGGTCAAGCGTCTGAAAAAAGGCGAGATTCCGTTTTACGAACCTGGGCTAAGCGAAGTCTTGCTGCGCAACCAGAAGCAGCGGCGGCTATCCTTTTCCGTAAACTTGGCGCAATCGGTCGCCGGAGCAGATGTGATTTTCATTGCGGTAGGGACGCCAGCGCAGGCGGACGGCTCTTCCGATATCAGCCAGATCATGGCGGTGGCTGGGGAGATCGGGCGTGGAATTACCGGGTACTGCACCATAGTCAACAAGTCTACCGCTCCCGTGGGAACGGTGGAGCGCGTGCAAGCGATTGTGCGAAGTGAGTTGGCGAAACGCAAGACCAACATTGATTTTGACATGGCGAGCAACCCCGAATTCCTCAAGGAAGGTAACGCGGTCGAGGATTTCATGCGGCCCGATCGCGTGGTGGTGGGCACTGCAAATGAACGCGCGTTACGGGTGATGCGCGCGCTGTATCTGCCCTATGTGCGTAACCACGATCGCTTCATGTCGATGGGTATACGCGACGCGGAACTCACCAAGTACGCTGCCAACGCCATGCTGGCCACGCGCATCTCATTCATGAACGAAATGGCCAATTTGTGTGAACAGTTGGGCGTGGATATCGAAAACGTGCGGGTGGGTATCGGTTCCGACAGCCGCATAGGTTACTCGTTTATTTACGCTGGCTGCGGCTATGGCGGGTCGTGTTTCCCCAAAGACGTGCAGTCGCTAATTTATCAGACGCGACAGGCGAAACTAAAGCCGCGCATATTGGCTGCGGTCGAGGAAACCAATGAAATTCAGAAGTCGACTCTGTTTCGCGCTATTACCAAGCGTTTCGGCTCCAATCTGAAAGGCAAGGTTTTCGGTATTTGGGGACTGGCCTTCAAGCCCAATACGGACGACATGCGCGAGGCGCCTGCAGTAGTGCTAATTCGCAAGCTGATAGAGGCGGGGGCGCGTGTTCAGGCGTATGACCCGATCGCCATGACTGTCGCGCGCCGTACGCTGCCGCAACAATGGTTTAAGTCCGGTGCATTGAAACTGGCCAAGGATCAGTACGCAGCACTCAAGGGCGTGGATGCCTTGGCGCTGGTCACGGAGTGGAAGCCGTTTCGCTCGCCGGATCTGCATTTGATGCAAAAAATCATGCGCCAACGCGTGATTTTCGATGGCCGCAATCAGTACGAAAAAACCGCGGTTACCGCACAGGGCTTTGAATATAAGGGGATCGGCCGGTAGGCGCGCGCTTCTTCAAGAGATGTCGCTATGTTGGTGGATCAATCCATTAGCCGCCGCGCATTGGCTGTGTCGCCGCGATAGGCGTCGAAAATCAGTTTCAACGCCTGCGCCATGGTTACGTGGGGCTGCCATGCCAGATCGCGGCGGGGATTGGTGATTTTTGGCACGCGATTCTGCACATCCTGATAGCCTTCGCCGTAGTAGGCTTTTGACGTGGTTTCGATCAGTTTCACCTTGCGCGCGTTGGTGTATTCGCCATAAGTGACGGCCAGCTTCAGCATCATTTGCGCCAGTTCCCTGATTGAGAAGTTGTTCTTGGGGTTTCCAATGTTGTAAATATTGCCGCTTGCGATGCCGTTCCTGTTGTCGATGATTTTCATCAGCGCGTCGATGCCGTCATCGACATAGGTGAACGAGCGCCGCTGGCGGCCACCGTCCACCAGTTTGATATTTTCCCCTCGCACAATGTGCCCCAGAAACTGGGTGATGACGCGCGAGCTGCCCTCCTTGGGCGTGTTGATGGAATCGAGTCCCGAACCGATCCAGTTGAATGGTCTGAACAGCGTGTAATCCAGGCCCTGTTCCATGCCGTAGGCGTGTATTACGCGATCCATCAATTGTTTTGCGCAGGAATATATCCAGCGCGGCTTATTGATCGGGCCGAGCACCAGTGCCGAAGTTTCAGAATCAAATTCCCGGTCGTTGGACATGCCATAGACTTCCGAGGTCGACGGAAACACCAGGCGCTTGCGGTGCTTTACGCACGAACGTACGATGGGCAGATTGGCTTCAAAATCGAGTTCGAATACCCGCAGTGGTTCCTTGACGTACGTCGCCGGCGTGGCAATCGCCACCAACGGCAGCACGGTATCGCATTTGCGTATATGGTATTCAATCCATTCCTTATTGATGGTGATATCACCTTCAAAGAAATGAAAGCGCTTGTTGCCCAGCATTTCCGTGATGCGTTCGGTGCCCATGTCCATGCCGTATACCTCCCAAGGCGTAGTGGCGAGGATGCGCTTGGACAAATGATGGCCAATAAAGCCATTAACGCCGAGGATCAGGATTTTTTTCACGTGCTCGATTCCATTTATTAAGTCAGCAAAAGCGTATCGCTGCCGGCATGCAAAGCAAAATTTTCCGGTGTGAGTGGTTGGCTATCCAGTTCGGCGGCGGTAACGAGTAAAGTGCCGCCGTCTGCACAACGCAGCCTTAGTTGCCCGTGTTCCAGCAACATTGCGGGTGAGGCTGGGCTTGCCGGGCCTCGCGGCCTGTCGCAAAAAGTGCCGAGTATCCTGAGTTGCCTCCCATTCACCGTGCAAAACGCGCCGGGGTAGGGGGGCGCGACTGCGCGCACGAGATTGTGCACTTTCGCGCTGGGCCACTGCCAGTCGATGCGGCCATCATCGGGCCGGCGCCCGCCGTAATAGCTGCCGGCAGCGAGGTCTTGCGACGCAAGCACTGCCGTGCCGGCGATCAATTGTGGTAAAGCGCGGTTGAGCACGATTTCCGCTGCCACGGTGACCTTGCGGAAAACCTCCAGCGCCGTATCGTTGGGGAGAATCGGCACGGCTTGTTGATCCACCATTCGCCCGGCGTCGGGCTTGGCGACCATTTCATGAAGCGTCGCGCCGGTCTCTCGTTCGCCCTGAATAATGGCCCAGTTTACCGGCACGCGGCCGCGGTATTTTGGCAGCAGCGAGCCGTGCATGTTGAAAGCACCACGCCGCGCCAGCGCGAGGATTTCAGGCGGCAGCATGAAGCGGTAGTAAAACGAAAACAGGAAATCCGGCTGCGCGGCGGCAACGGATTCCATCAACCCCGGCTGATTGGCATTGCTGACAACAGTCACGGGTATGCCATGCAGCCTGGCGAGTGCAGCGACACTACCGAACCAGATGTTCTCGTTGGGATCGTCCGCGTGCGTATACACGCGCTGCACGGTCACTCCGTGCGCAAGCAGCACGGCGAGGCACCGCACTCCCACGTCGTGATAGGCGAATACAACGGCGCTGGTCATGCCCTGATATTGAAGCTGCTTTTTTCCACCACGCGCTGCTCAAGCACGGCGTCGATCAGGTAGCGCGGACGGCCCCGCACCTGCTCATAGATGCGCCCGATGTATTCCCCGAGCAGACCCAGCCCAAACAGCACAATGCCGATGAGGAAAAACTGCAGGATGTCGCGATCCCACAGCGCCATGAAGCCTTCGCGCACGCCGTTGGCCTGGATCAGGCGCGTAATCATCACCACGATATAGGTCGCCATTGCTGCCAGCGACACCAGTATGCCAAGGATAGAAAATAGTTGCAGCGGCGCAAGTGAAAAGCCGGTCATCAGGTCGAAATTAAGACGCAGCAGGTTGTACATCGAATATTTCGACTCGCCGGCAGAGCGTTCTTCGTGCGCGACTTCGATCTCGGTGGGATTGCGCGCAAAGGTGTAGGCGAGAGCGGGGATGAAGGTGTTGACTTCGCGGCAGTTGTTGATGGCGTTGATGATGTTGCGGCTGTAGGCACGCAACATACAGCCCTGATCGGTCATTTTTATTCTGGTGGTGCGTTCGCGGATATGATTGATCAAACGCGAAGGCCAGCGCCGCATGAAGGAATCCTGCCGGTTTTTGCGGATGGTACCGACGTAATCGAAGCCTTCCCGCATTTTGGCGACTAGCGCACCGATTTCCTCCGGGGGGTTTTGCAAATCGGCATCCAGCGTGATGACGACATCACCGCAGCTTTGTTCAAAGCCCGCCATGATGGCCATGTGCTGGCCGTAATTGCCGGCGAGCAGCACCACGCGCGTGACATCCGGTCGTGCGTCAAACTGCGTGCGCAACACCGCTGCCGAACGGTCACGGCTGCCGTCATTGATGAAAATAATTTCGTATGCGATGTTCAGCTTGTCCAGCGCCGGATAAAGGCGTGCAAACAACGCGGGCAGCGACAGCTCTTCATTGTAAACCGGGATGATTACAGAAAGTTCCATTAAATCAGATACTTAGATATTTTTTGAGGCAGTGAGGATTTCCGCGCAGGCGGCGCAAACGCGATCCACATCGGTGAGCTTCATCGCGGGAAACAACGGCAGCGTGACCGTGCGCGCACCGATGAATTCCGCGTTCGGGAATTGGCCCGGCCGGTAGCCCATCTTGCGGTAATAGGTGTAAAGCGGAACCGCAGTGTAATGCAGGCCGACACCGATGCCACGCTTAGCCATCTCCCCAATGAATTCGGCGCGCGTCATATTCATCTTCTCCAGCGGCAACAGCGGCGCGAACATGTGCCAGGCGTGGCCGCCACCGTCACCCAGGCCGCGCGTGGGCATGAGCATCGCCGGATTCGTTTTCATTTTGTCGAAATAGCGCTGCACCAGTTCGCGGCGGCGGGTATTAAATTTTTCCAGTTGCCGCAACTGGCCGCGGCCTACACAGGCTGCCACATCGGTCAGGTTGTATTTGCCGCCGGCTTCCAGCACATCGATATTGCCCTGCGCATCCTTGCGGATGCCGTGAAAGCGCAGCACGTCCACGCGCGCGGCTTCGGCGTCATCGGCAAGCGCCAGCGCACCACCTTCGATGGTGGTCATGTTCTTATTGGGGTGAAAGCTGAAGCACACCAAATCGCCGAAGCTGCCGATCAACTTGCCTTTCCAGCGCGTGCCGATGGCGTGGGCGGCGTCTTCGATGACGCGCAATTTTTTACGTTTCGCCAGTGCGTATACGCCATCCATGTCCACCGCCAGCCCGGCAAAATGCACCGGCATGATGGCTTTGGTACGTTTGGTCACGGCGGCAGCGGCCTTCGCGACGTCAATGTTTCTGGTTTTTATATCGACATCAACGAACACCGGCTTTGCGCCCACGCGCGCAACTACGTTCGACGAGGCTGCGAACGTCATTGCGGGCACGATCACCTCGTCGCCAGGGCCGATGTTGCACACTTGCAGTGCGACTTCCAGTGCCCCAGTGGCAGATGTAAATGTCTTCACATGGCGCTTGCCGCCAAGGTAGGCGCGCATCTCGTCTTCCAGTGCCTTGACGTGCGGGCCCGTAGTGATCCAGCCTGAGCGCAACACCTTGCCGACTTCGGCAATGGTGGCGTCATCGATCGTGGGCCGGGTGAAAGGCAGAAAAGGCAGCGATTGGGTTTTTGTTGTTTTGGGCATGGAGAAGGGCAGATCAACTGCGCGCAACAATGAATACACCGAGGATGATAACGCCGATGCCGGCAAGCCGCATGGGCGACATCGCTTCGCCGAAGAGATACCACGCCGCGATGGCGTTGACCACGTAGCCCACTGACAGCATGGGGTAGGCGATGCTCACTTCCACGCGCGACAGGGCCATGATCCACACCACCACGCTCACCACATAACAGGCGAGGCCGCCCACGATATGCGGTTCGGTGGCGAGCTTCCAGCCCACGGGCAGGGCGTTTTCCATTGAAAACTCGAATTGCCCCACGGCATTGGTTCCCGCTTTGAGCAGCAACTGCGCCACGGCATTCAGCAGCACGCCGCACATCACCAGCGTAAACGACAGCGCGCTCATGGCGAGAGTCCTCTCACGGGTTTTTTGACCACGGCATAGCGCACATGTGTCGCAATCACCTGCATCGGTAATCCTTCTTTTTCGAGCTTAGCATAGGTCGAAGGCTCAATGATGGCGAGCGCGCGGGCATGGCCGTGCCACGCTTTCACAAACGCGGGAATATCCGGCAGCCACAGCGCGGGTTCCTGTTTGAGGCCGAACGCCAGCTCGTCGGCGTACGCCACCAGCGTCACCGGCCGCTTGATGTAAAACGGCAGCGTTTGTTCGTAATTGTGCACGCTGTAAAACGGGATGCCGGGTTCGAGATGCGGCTTGATTTGCTGCGCGATGTCGTGGGCGGACGAGGCTGGCGCCAGCACGTTGTGGCCGAGCGCCGCGAGCTGTGTCAGCGCCAGCGCTCCGGCACTGATCCCCGCAACCGCAGCGGTACGCAGGCCACGCCAGCCGGCCCAGGCAGCGGCGAGAAACAGTATCAATCCCGCTACCCCCGCCGCCAACAGCCACGGCGTGTAAAGCGCATACAGTTCAGCGGAGACCTTTTCGTTACCCCAGCGAGTGACATGCGGCGAGTAGAGTATGACTGCAGCAGCGCCCACGGCCAGCACCAGCGCGTTCCAAATAACCACTTTGGACTTCACCGAGACCAGCGTATGCGCCATCAGCAACGCCAGTGCCGGAAATATCGGCACGATGTAGGATGGGAGCTTGGAGCCTGACGACGAGAAGAACAGGAAAATCAGCACTGCCCACAACACCAGAAAGCGGCGCGGGTGAAAATGGCTGCTTCCAGAGGCTTTGACTTTCCAGCCATCTGCCAGCGAACGGGCCAGATACAGCATCCAAGGTAGCATGGAAAACACCAGTATCGGCACGAAATACCACCAGGGGCCGGGCCGGCGGTGTTCTCCGGTCGAGAAACGCCGGAAGTGTTCATGAATGAAAAAGAAATCGAAGAATTCCGGATTGGCGCGTTGCACCAGCACAAACCAGGGTGCGGCGATGATGAAAAACACCGGCAGCCCCCAACTCCAGCGCAGCCGCGTAAGCAATCGCCAGTCACGATGCCACAGTAGGTACGCCACAAACACCATGCCCGGCAGCACAATGCCGATCAGCCCTTTGCTCAACATCGCCAACGCGGCACAGGCCCATGCGGCGATCATCCACGGGCTTTTTTTCGCCGGCGGTTCGCTTAGGGCCAGTAGAAGGCACAGCAGAGTGCCGGTCATGAACAGGGTCAGCCCCATGTCCAACGTGTTGATTTGCGCCACTATGATGAAGCCGGGGCTGGCGGCGAGGATCAACGCCGCGTAAAAGCCCACTGCATCGCCGAATAGCCGTCGCCCAGCGAACCACGTGAACAGCACGCACAGAAAACCGCACAGTGCCGGCCACAGCCGGGCTGTCCAATGATGCTCGCCGAAAACCGTGTAGGCAGTGGCCGTTGCCCAATATTGCAGCGGCGGCTTTTCAAAATACTTGATGGCATTCAGCCGTGGCGTCACCCAGTCGCCGGTAGCTACCATTTCGCGGGGAATTTCCGCGTAACGGCCTTCATCGGGCCGCACCAGCTTGCGAAAGTCGAGCGTGCCCAGCCACACGGCGGCCAGCAGCAGCGCAAGAAAAATCAGAGTGCCACGGCTGGGCGTTACTGGTTCATGCATTGTGTGGCGAATTCTGTGACGTGGCAGCACGGCGGGCTGCCTGAAATGCAGGTTGCTAGCGACGCGCGATTATAACCAAAGCGTGTGCTAATTACATGTTTTTAATAAGATTTTTGCCAGATGGGCGTAGGTGCTTTGCCGCGTGTCAGTGGCGCTCACCTGGGGCGCCCGCTCAAGCGTGGGGTAATGTTTGGTGATCGCGCGCGTATACGACGGATCGTAGTGGTAGACCAGCAATGCTTCGGTAAGTTCATCCCAGCGTTGCTGGCGCACCATGGTCTGCCAACCCGCGATAATTTCGTGTCCGTGCAGATTCACCAGGTGATCAAGTTGCGCGCACAGCAGCGCCGGGTCGTGCAGGAAATGCGCGTAGTCTTCCTTGAGTAAAGTCACGCGTACTGGCATCGGCGCGTTGAGCACCAGCGGCGTGCCGGCCCACATGGCTGCGATCAGCGCTTCGGGCACGCGCAGCTTGCCGACTTTTTTGCTTTCCGATTCGACGAACACGGGGCGTGACGGATCAAAGGTGCGCAGCGCGTGCCAGATCAGGCTTTCAAAGTATTTTTGCGGCGGCTGCGGCGCATCGGGCAGATTGCCCAGCACAGAGCCGCGATGTGCGGCGAGCGCTTCAAGGTCCAGCACTTGCGCACCGGCGTCACGCAAGGCTGCAAGCAGACGGCTTTTACCTGTGCCAGTCATACCGCAGACCACGTGCCAGCGAAAGTGGCCGGGCAGCGCGTCAAGCTGGGCGATCACCGTGCGGCGATACGCCTTATAACCGCCGTCGAGCCGCGCCGTGTGCCAGCCGATTTGCGTCAGTACATGCGCCAGCGCGCCGCTGCGCCCGCCGCCGCGCCAGCAATACACCAGCGGTTTCCAGCCACGCGGTTTATCGCGAAAGCGTTCGCGCAAATGGCGCGCGATGTTTTCACTGACCAGCGCCGCGCCGATTTTTTTGGCGTCAAACGGCGATACCTGTTTGTAGAGGGTGCCGACTTCGGCGCGCTGCGCGTCATCGAGCACCGGGCAGTTGATCGCGCCGGGAATGTGATCTTCGGCGAATTCGCTTTCGCTGCGCACATCGATGATCTCGTCAAAGCCAGCCAGTTGTGCTACGGTTACATCGACTGGCGCGCGCGTGCGCGCAGGGTTTTTTTCCGTGCGGTTATTTTCCGTGTTCATTCTTCTAGTTTACGTGAAATCATGAATAATCCTGTCGAAGCATCGGCCCTGAAGTTGACTCACCTGTCGCACGGCGGTGGATGAGGCTGCAAAATTACGCCAGCGTTGCTGAGCGAAATTCTGTCGAAGTCGCCGATGACTGGCGTCTTCCCCAATCTACTGGTGGGCAACGAGTCCGCCGATGACGCAGCCGTCTATAAAATCAACGACACGCAAGCCATCGTCGCCACCACCGATTTTTTCATGCCCATTGTCGATGATCCGTTTGACTTCGGGCGCATTGCCGCCACCAACGCCATTTCGGATGTCTACGCGATGGGTGGCAAACCGTTCATGGCGCTGGCGTTGCTGGGCATGCCGGTGGGCAAGGTGCCGGTGGAGGCCATCGGGCAAATCTGTGCCGGCGGCAAGGCGATGTGCGATCTCGCGGGCATACCCATTGCGGGCGGGCATTCCATTGATTCGCCGGAGCCGATTTACGGACTGGTGGTACTGGGGCTGGTGCACCCGGACAAGGTCAAGCGCAACGACCGCGCCAAGCCGGGCGACGTGCTGATCCTCGGCAAGGGGCTGGGCGTGGGCATCATGAGCGCAGCGCTCAAGAAAGGCGAGTTGCGCAGCAAGGCTTACGAACAGATGGTCGATGCCTGCACGCGCCTGAACACGCCGGGGCAACCGTTGGCCGACATGCCTGGCGTACACGCGCTGACGGATGTCACCGGTTTTGGTTTACTCGGGCACTTACTGGAAATCTGCCGTGGATCAAAGCTCGGTGCGCGGCTCGATTTTGCGAAGGTGCCGATTCTGTCGGCGGCGAAGCACATGGTGCAGCAGGGTTTCGTGACCGGTGCATCAGATCGCAATTGGGCGAGTTACGGCGCGCACGTTACGCTGCCCGCTGGCGGCCCGGATTGGCAACGTAAAATGCTTACTGATCCTCAAACAGCCGGTGGTTTGCTGGTGGCTTGCGATCCCGCCAGCGCGCCGGAAGTGCTCAAGATTTTTCACCAGCAGGGCTTCAAGGATGCCTGCGAAATCGGCGTGATGGTGGCGGGCGAGCCCGTAGTGGCACTATCGTGAATGGTCGTGTGTCACGCAATTAGTTGAATATAAACTGAAACCACTTGCATTCGATGATGTGAGAGAAAATTTTGGTATGGTGGTCAGCTACCTTAACTATAAAGTAAGTGTCATGTTACGCGCTGTGGTCAACCCGATGTTTGTCTGGTTGCTAAGAACAAAGCCTCGAACGAATTGGCGCGAACTCACCGGCAGCCGGATGTTCGCATGCTCTAAATTGATATCGGCCGCGGACCCAGATAATTCCCTGTTCAGGAAGACATTTAGCAAGCTCATAATAAAGGGTTTTGCCTGAATTCATCGTCCTCGATACTGGCTTCGATGTCGTTGTCAATACTCTGACGCAAGGCGTGGCTTCTTGGATTTTGGAAATGGTCTTCGAGCAATTTGATTCCGTTTTTTGCAAAATCGCAATTGTCTAACTGGAGCTGATTTTGAACCGCCCAAAATTAAATATAGCAAGTCGAACGCGAAGTCCGCAAACTGGCGACAGCCCAAAGCCGCCAACGAGATTTCACTCGCGACGGAAGTAATCGTTTGCACGGACGCCAAAGACAATAGTGTCCTTGAGCTGGAGCCGGATGTTTGCAATAGTTTACTGGAGTTCATCGAAGAACGCCTTTTGGTCAGAATGGGATCCCTATCGAGGCGTTGCCGCGTTAGGAATGCGCGAATCTTCCGTCACCTACTAGCGTAATACCTGATACAGTTGGAAAGTCAAAGTTATTGAATGATAGGTTTGCGCTATAGTCACAAACTAAGATTTTGCCGAGTAATTCTGTGCTCCTTGCAATTGCCGGGGACTTTGCGAGGCATTCAGGCAGCGTGTAAAAAATTTTTGATCGGGTGTCTTCAAAAATGCGCTGCAAAGTAACCCACGGCCTGTCGAGCTGCGATTGCTTGGTGAGAAAGGCCAATAGGTTGTTCAGCACAAAGGATTCCGCGATGCCCATCATTGATTCACAGGTACACGCCTACGAGGCCAATACGCCGAAGCGGCCTTGGCACAATGTGCCCAACTGGCCGCCCCATGTGACGGGCGACGAAATGGTGGCGGCAATGGACAAGGTGTGCGTCGATGGCGCGATTTTCATTTCTGCGCATTCGCTGTATCACTATGACGCGAGCTACGCGGTCGAAGTGCAGCGTGCCCACCCGGGGCGTCTCGCCATCGTCAAGCCCGTGGATTCCAATGATCCGGCCGTGGCTGATGTGATTGCCGACTGGAAGAATACGCCTGGCGCCGTCGGCATACGCATCATGATGCGCAGCGACGCGGCGCACGCGCGCAGCGATGAAGGCGTGGACCGGATATTGCGCGCGGCCGTGCGGCATGATTTTCCGGTCAATCTGTCATGTGCCGGCAATCTGGACGGCGCCACGGCGTTGATCGATCGCTATCCCGACACGCGGTTCATCGTTGATCATCTGGGCCTCACCCAGCCGCGCACGCCGCCCGCGCCGCCGCAGCCGTGGGCCGAATTGCCCAAATTGCTGGCACTGGCAAAGCGCAAGAACGCAGTGGTCAAGGTCAGCGGCGCCTGCACGCTGTCGCATGAACCGTTTCCGTTCAACGATATCTGGGATCCGCTCGCCCGTGTGTTTGAGGCATGGGGTTTCGACCGCTGTCTGTGGGGCACCGACTGGACGCGCGCCCATGCCGTTGTGCAATACGCACCGGCGGTGGAAGCTTTCCGGCAGACCCAAAGAATTTCCGACAGCGAGCGGGCGATGCTGATGGGCGGGGCGTGCGCCAAGGCATATCGCTGGTCGCCGTCGAAGGGGTAAGATTGCCGGAGCGTTGAGGAGACGAATTTCCAGGCGTGCCGGGGAATTCTTAAAAAATAAAATAAAACAATAGGTTATGAGAATTTTTGTCGCTATGGTTGCGGTATGATGCGAGGAGCCTTGCTTGCGCTTCTGGTCGTTCTGCAGGCCGCCCTCGTCGGCGCCGCTTACGCCGCCCACGCCTATGCGCAGTTCGGCGATATCAAATATCCGCCGGGGTTTTTCAGTTTTGAGTGGGCCAATGCCAATGCGCCCAAGCGAGGCGACATTGCGCTGGTGGCGCCAACACGGCTCACCAATTTTGACAAGTTCAATCCGTTTACTCTGAAAGGGGCTGCGGCGCCGGGGCTGAATTCGTTGGTGTTCGAAACGCTGATGACCGGCACTTACGATGAACCCAATACCGCTTATGGCCTGCTTGCGGAGGACATTGAGGTTGCCGAGGATTTGCTGTCAGTAACGTTTCGCATCAACGCGAAGGCAAAGTTTCAGGATGGCACGCCAGTCACCGCCGAGGATGTCAAACACACGTTCGATACATTGATGAGCAAGGCGGCCGCGCCGCAATACCGCGTGGTGTTTGGCGATGTAAAGGCGGCGGTGGTGACGGGGGAACTCACCGTGCGCTTTGAATTCAGGCGCGTCAGCGCCGAACTGCCGTTGCTGGTGGGCGGGTTGCCCGTGTTCAGCCGGGCCTGGGGCAAGGGCAAGCCGTTCAATGAGGTCATCACCGACAAGCCGATTGCCAGCGGTCCGTACAAGATTGGCCGTATGAATTTCGGACGTGATATTACCTATGACCGTGATCCGAACTATTGGGCGCGTGATTTGAATGTGCGGCGCGGGCAGTTCAATTTCGACCGTGTGACCTTCAAGATTTACAAGGACAACACCGCACAGACCGAGGCCTTCAAGGCGGGTGAATTCGATTACGTCGAGGTATTCTCCGCCCGTGACTGGGCGCGCGCCTATCAAGGCAAGAAGTTCGACAGCGGCGAGCTCATTCGCGCGCAGTGGGCGGCAAAAAACGCTGGCGATTTTCAGGGGTATCTCTTCAATACACGGCGCGACAAGTTCAAGGACGCGCGCGTACGCGAAGCCATTGTGCTGGCCATGGATTACGAATGGATGAATCGCCAGTTGTTCTATAACTCGTATACACGGGTGCGCGGCTATTTTGTTAACAGTGATTTCGAGGCGAAGGGGCTGCCTGGCGTGGACGAACTGTTGGTGCTGGAGCCAATTCGCGACAAGTTGCCGGCAAAAGTGTTCAACGAGCCCGTGCCGCAGCCGCCGTCCACTGCTGCTCCCGGCAGCCTGCGTGACAATTTGCGCAAAGCGAAGGCTTTGTTGGAGCAGGCGGGTTGGACCTACCGCGACGGCGCCTTACGTAACGCTAAAGGCGAAGCATTTGTCATGGAGTATCTGGATGGCGGTTCCGGTGAGCGCACGTTTACGCCGTACCAACAGGCACTGGCCAAGCTCGGCATTGACGCAAAGCTGAGGCGCGCCGATTTCGCCCTGATCCAGAAGCGCTGGGATGTTTTTGATTTCGACATTACCACCGTACGCATGCGTGGCTCCGAAGCGCCAGGCAGTGAGCTGCTTGACCGGTATGGTTCCAAATCGGCGGAAACGCAGGGTTCCAGCAACATGACCGGTGTGCGCGATCCCAACGTGGATCATCTGCTCGATCAGGTGGTTGCGTCGAAAACGCGGCCCGAATTGGTGGCGCGGCTGCGTGCGCTGGACCGCGTGCTGCGCCACGGCCATTACGCGATTCCGCAGTGGTTCGCCGAAGGATATCGCGTGGCCTATCGCGGCGGACGATTTGAGCAGCCGAAGGTTGCGCCGCAATACTATCAGCCGCAGGATTGGGTGCTGCGCACGTGGTGGAGCACCAGCAGCGCAGGTGGTACAACGGGCAGGGGGAACCAATAATGTGGGCTTACACTCTCAAGCGCCTATTGTTGATGATTCCCACAGTAATCGGCATATTGCTGATTACGTTCACGATTGTTCAGTTTGTACCCGGCGGGCCGGTGGAACAGATGGTGTCACAATTGCAGGGGCGCGATGCCGGCGGTGAAGCAGGCGCCGCCCGTAGTGAATCCAATTACCGTGGTCGCCAGGGTGTGGATGCCGCGAAGGTGGAAGAAATTAAGAAGCTTTATGGCTTTGACAAGCCGGCGCCGGAACGTTTTTTGCAAATGCTGGGGCAGTTTGCGCGTCTGGATTTAGGCAAGAGCTTTTTTCACAGCAAGGATGTGTGGCAACTCATCAAGGAAAAGCTGCCGGTGTCGATCACGCTGGGGCTGTGGTCGTTCATACTGGTGTATTCGATTTCGATTCCGCTGGGCATTGCCAAGGCGGTGCGTGCGGGCACACCGTTTGATACGGCGACGACATTTGTGATTTTGCTGGGTTATGCGATTCCTAGCTTTGTGGTTGGCGTGATTCTGCTGGTGTATTTTGCGGGCGGCAGTTTTGTGCAGTGGTTTCCATTGCGCGGTATCACCTCGACTAATTGGGCGGAACTGGGCGCCTGGGACAAGGTGGTGGATTACCTGCATCACATCGTGCTGCCGGTGTCGGCGATAGTACTGGGCGGGTTTGCGTTTATCACAGTGCTTACCAAGAACTCGATGCTCGAAGAAATCCGCAAGCAGTACGTGATGACAGCGCGCGCGAAGGGCGTGCCGGAAAGCAAAGTGCTATGGCGGCACGTGTTCCGAAACGCCATGATTCCGGTGGCTACGGGTTTCCCGGCGGCGTTTCTGGGGGCGTTTTTTACCGGAGCGCTTTTGATCGAAACGTTGTTTTCGCTGGATGGCCTTGGGCTGCTCTCGTACGAATCGGTGATACGCCGCGATTACCCGGTGGTGTTCGGCACGTTGTTCATATTCACCCTCATCGGATTGATCGCACATTTGTTGCGGGATTTGAGTTACCCGTTGCTCGACCCGCGTGTAAAGTTTGACTGAATATGACGACACTCGCCCACGCGGCAGTGAATGCCGCGACAACAACAAATAGCCCGTTACGCCGTGCGTGGAGGCGGTTTCGTACCAACCGGCTGGGCTACGGCAGTCTGATACTTTTTCTGGTGATTTTTGTAGTCAGCCTGTGTGCGGAAGTGCTGTCCAACGACAAGCCACTGGTGGTGCGTTACAACGGTCAGTGGTTTTTTCCAGTGATACAGACGCTGCCGGAAACCACGTTTGGCGGTGATTTTCCGACGCCTACCGATTATCTTGACCCGCAAATCCGCAAGAACATCACCACGGCCGGGAATTTTGCGCTGTATCCGCCCAATCCGTATCACTACCGCACGATCAACTACTTCGCCAAAAGTCCCAATCCGGCGCGACCGGACGGTGACAATATTTTGGGAACAGACGACAAGGGCCGTGACTTGCTGGCGCGATTGCTGTACGGGTTTCGCATTTCGGTGTTTTTCGCGTTGATCGTGGCGGCGGTATGCACCGTGCTGGGCGTTCTGTATGGCGCCGTTCAGGGTTACTTCGCGGGGTGGGTGGATATTTCGATGGAGCGCTTCAATGAAATCTGGGGCGCCATGCCCAAGCTCTATTTGCTGATTATTCTGTCGGCGTTGTTTTCGCCGAGCTTTGCCTTGCTGGTGATATTGTTGTCGCTGTTCGGCTGGCTGGGCGTGGCGGCGTACGTGCGAGCGGAGTTTTTGAAGAACCGCACGCTGGATTACGTGCGCGCGGCCAAGGCGTTGGGACAAAGCGACTGGCGCATCATGTGGCGCCACGTGCTGCCGAACAGTCTGACCCCGGTAGTCACGCTGATTCCGTTTGAAATGGCGGGTGCCATAGGCGCGCTGACGAGTCTGGATTTTCTGGGCCTGGGCGTGCCCCCGGGCACGCCCAGCTTGGGTGAACTGCTGAATCAGGGCAAGGAAAACCTCGACGCGTGGTGGATCTCACTGACGACTTTCGGCGTGCTGGTGATAATGTTGCTGCTGTTGATCCTGATCGGCGATGCCTTGCGCGACGCGCTCGACCCGCGCAAGGTGCTGGAAGGTAACGCGCCGTGAGCCTGCTCGAAGTTCAGGACCTTAGCATCGATTTCGGTTCGCGCCGGGTCGTTGACCACGTTTCGTTCACGCTGAAGGCGGGTGAGAAACTCGCGCTGGTGGGCGAATCCGGCTCTGGCAAAACGGTGACGGCGTTGTCGCTGTTGCGGCTCATCGAAAACGCGCGCTTGTCGGGCGGCATCACGTTTGACGGCAGGAACGTGCTGCAAATGGCCGAACCAGCGCTGCAGGGGCTGCGCGGCCACGACATCGCGGTGATTTTTCAGGAGCCGATGACGGCGCTAAACCCCATACACACCGTCGGGCGGCAGATTGCCGAGTCGTTGCAACTGCACAAGGCGATGACGGCAGAGGATGCCGCGGCTGGTGCGATTGCTGCGCTGGAACGCGTCGGCATTCCGGAACCAGCCGTGCGTGCGCGCAGTTATCCTCACCAGTTGTCCGGCGGACAGCGCCAACGCGCAATGATCGCGATGGCACTGGCGTGCAATCCTCGTCTGCTGATCGCGGATGAACCGACCACTGCGCTGGACGTGGCGATACGTCTACAAATACTTGATTTAATTGACAAATTATGCAACGAGTCAGGCATGGCCTTGTTGCTGATTACGCATGATCTGAATCTGGTGCGGCGTTTTTCGGATCGCGTGGCGGTGATGGAAAAGGGACGCATCGTGGAGCAGGGTGCCACCGTCGAAGTGACACAGCACCCGCAACACGCCTATACGCAAAAGCTGCTGAACAGCCGCCCGGTGCGCAACGTGCAACCGCCGGGCGAGGGTGTTGCGGTCAGCGTGAAACAGTTGCAGGTGGATTATCCGACGCCTTTGCCGGGTATCCGGGGCTGGTTCAAAAAAGGCAGGTTTACCGCGGTGCGTGGCGTGGATTTCGAACTTGCGCCCGGCGAGACGATGGGCGTAATCGGCGAATCGGGTTCGGGCAAAACCACGCTGGCGCTGGCGGTGCTGAATCTGGTGGCGGCGCAGGGCGAGATTAACATCGGCAGTGTGCCGTGGCTGAATGCGGACAAAGCCGTGCGCCGCGCGTTGCGCCGCAAGATTCAGGTGGTGTTTCAGGATCCGCTGTCGTCGCTGTCGCCGCGGTTGACCATTGAGGCCATCATCGGCGAAGGATTGGAAATTCACGAGCCGGCCTTAAGCGAAGTAAAGCGGCGCGAACGCGTGATTGCGGCTTTGCAGGACGTGGGTTTAAGTGAAAACGGCGAGATTGAGCCGTTGCTGCAGCGCTATCCGCATGAATTCTCCGGCGGGCAGCGCCAGCGTATTGCCATCGCGCGCGCGCTGATCGTCAAACCCGAGGTGGTGGTGCTGGATGAGCCCACCAGCGCCCTGGATGTAACTATTCAGAAGCAGGTGCTGGAATTGCTGGGTGAACTGCAACGCAAGTACGGCTTGAGCTATATTCTGGTCACACACGATATCGACGTGGTACGCGCTATGGCCCATCGCGTCATGGTGATGAAAGACAGTGCGGTGATCGAAAGCGGCCCCATCGACGAGGTGTTCAACCACACCCGTTCGGATTACACACGCATGTTGATGCAGGCGAGCACGGCGTAGGCAGCATCGGCGCAGCACCCAATAAAAAAGGAGCGCAGTGCGCTCCTTTTTTCTAGGCGATAAACCGCTTAGCGGTTACGAATAGTGGCTACCGGCCGTGCCTGCGCTACCTTGCGAGCGCCGGGTTTGATCACGACGGTTTGCCGCTGCACCGGGAAACGCCCTTGCGCCTGCCGTACGGGGGCAGCGGCACGGCCGCCACGGGCGACCACGACTGGCCTGCGCGCGCCGGCATAGGCCGGGCGGACAGCGGTGGTCAACATGACTGGCGTGGGCATGTCGGCCAGCACGGGCTGCAGATCATCGTGGTTTGGTACCATCAGGGTTTGTCCGGTAACAATTTGACGGCGACCGCCGATGCCGTTGAGTGTGTTCAATTCGGCGATGGAAATACCGTATTGCGCCGCAATGGTATTCGGGCGCTCGCCCGCGCGCACCACGTGGGTTTTCATCGATACCAGCGGCTTGTCGGCATGCTGGTTCATGGCGGCGAGGAATTGAGGCACCTTGTGCTTGGGCAGCACTATAGATTCGGCGCTGTCGGCATTGATCACCGGCTCGTTATGCGCCGGGTTCAAAAACTTGAACTCGTCCACCGACATGCCGGCAAAGCGCGCGGCGAGCGTGAGGTCGATATGGCGTTTTACCGTAATCACTTCAAAGTAAGGCTCGTTGGGCACGTCCATCAGCGCCAGACCGAACCGCGCCGGATTGGCGATGATGTTTTTGACCGCCATCAGCTTGGGCACATAGTTGCGCGTTTCGGCGGGCATTTGCGCGGCGAGGCTCAGGTAATCCGTGGGCAAACCGCGCGCCTGATTGCGATCAACGGCGCGTTGCACCGCGCCTTCGCCCCAGTTGTAGGCTGCCAGCGCAAGCTCCCAGTCGTTGAACATGCGATACAGCGTTTGCAGATAGTCCAGCGCAGCGCCGGTGGCAGCGATGACATCGCGGCGGCCGTCGTACCACCAGTTTTGCTTCAGACCGTAGGTCTTGCCGGTGGAGGGGATGAACTGCCAGATGCCGGAGGCGTGGGCGCTGGAATAAGCCACCGGGTTGTAAGCGGATTCGATCATCGGCAGCAACGCGATTTCTAGGGGCATGCCGCGCTGTTCGACTTCGTTGGCGATGTGATACAGGAAGTGTGCACTGTTATCTATCATGCGCGCGAAATAATCCGGGCGGCTGGAATAATAGGTTTCCCAGTCGGCAACCAGGTTGCTGTCGAGCGCGCGCATCTGAAAGCCGTTACGCACTCGTTGCCAGACGTCGCGCGGCCCGGCGGGGGCGGCGGGTGTAGCGGTCGTCGCTACAGTCGGGGAAGCAGCAGAAGATGTAGCAGCAGAAGTAGCGGAGGCTGTTCTGGTTGGCGGTGTGTACCGGCGGGGCGCGGTAACGCGGCGGGTGGGCTCAGGGCCGGCGTGAATTTCGCCAAGAATTGCCGCCTGAGGCAGTAGGGTCGGCTCGGCTGGGACGGGCGCGGTGGTGTTATTGGCAGTAGGCACCGGCCATTCGATAAGGCCGGCGCCATCGGGGGTGCCGGTGCCAACGACTTGGTAGGTGGGAACTTGGGCGCAACCTGCGCCGAGGGAAATTAAAACAACACCAACAACAACTTCAAGCAAGCGAAATGGGTTGCGCGCGAGTCGATTCATCAGGGCTCCTCCGCCTTTGAATGCTGGCGAATGGTAGCTTGTGGACTCGTGCGAGTCAAGCAAAAAAAACCTTTAAAAACAGATATTTGCGAAATAAATTTGAGACGTTTGGCGACTTGTTGTCACGCGCCGGTCATCTTGGGCGCATTTCAGAAGCTGTTCTTCCATTCGCGGATGGCGGCGAGCACGCTGACAGGGTCTGAAAGCGCCTTGCCCGCGCGCTGGCTGGCGGTGCTGATGATGCCCGGCTGCGTGCAGCGCACGAAAGGGTTGGTCGCGCGTTCCAGCGCAATGGTGGTCGGCACGGTCGGCACATCGACTTCACGCATGGCCTTGGCGCGCGCTTCCCAATCCATGAGTGCCTGATTGGCGGGCTCGGCGGCGCGCGCAAAGCGGATGTTGGACAGCGTGTATTCGTGTGTGCAATACACGCGCGTGGTGTCGGGCAGGCTCATGAATTTACCCAGCGAATCGTGCATTTGCGCCGGCGTGCCCTCGAACAGGCGTCCGCAGCCGGCGGCAAACAGCGTGTCGCCGCAGAACAGGATGTCGTGTTCTTTGCTGAAATAGGCAATGTGGCTGCGCGTGTGGCCAGGCACTTCCAGCACAGTCAGTTCGATGCCGAAATGCGGCAAGCTGATGGTTTCGCCGTCGCGCAGGCGCTGTGTGGCGTCGGGCACCCGTTCGTCGTGCGGGCCGTAAACGGGAATGTTGCGGCCTGCGATCAGCGTTTTCACGCCGCCGATATGATCGTTATGGTGATGGGTGATGATGATCGCCGCTAGTTGCAGCTTTTCAGTGGCCAGGTACGCCTGCACCGGCGCGGCGTCACCCGGATCGACCACAATCGCGTGGGTGGTGTCGCGTATCGTCCAGATGTAGTTGTCACTGAACGCGCGCAGAGGAACGATTTCGTGGGGCATGGGGATTCCTTGTAGCTGCTGAGGTGATGGTGTGCTGGTGCAATGTCAGGCGGCGTGGTGATTTCCGCAGGCGTGGTTTTGATTTGCATTTTTGATTTAAACTGACTGCATGTCAATTGACGCGACCACGCCCGAATCGCCTGCCGTAAATTCCTCGGATGCGGAAGCCTGGCTGCAAACGCCACTCGGCCGCTATCTGCTCGCGCGCGAACAGGCCTATATCGACAACACCGTTGCCGATATTTTCGGTTACAACGCCCTGCAGATCGGTTTGCCGGGGCTTGACTTGTTGCGTGCCAATCGCATGCCTCTACGCGCAACGGTGGATCGTGCCGCCACGGCAAACCTGCGCGCGGAATTCACCGAGTTGCCCGTCGTCAGCGCCAGCGTTGATCTGGTGTTGTTGCCGCATGTGCTGGAGTTTTCGGAAAGCCCCCATCAGATACTGCGTGAAGTCGACCGCGTACTGGTGCCCGGCGGGCACGTGGTGGTGACCTGTTTTAACCCGATGAGCCTGTGGGGCGCGTGGCGCACGCTGACCGAGGATGAAGCCTACCCGTGGAACGGCCGCTTCATTCATTTGATGCGGCTGAAGGACTGGCTTGCGCTGTTGGGATTCGAAGTCACCGGTGGCGCCATGGGCTGCTACGTGCCGCCGTGTGCCAGCGAAAAGTGGCTTAACCGCTTTACTTTCATGGAATCCGCCGGAGACCGCTGGTGGCCGTTCAGTGGCGCGGTGTCGTTCCTGCATGCGGTGAAGCGCGTGCATGGCATGCGTGTGATTACGCCGCGTTGGGCACAGACGGCGCGCAGCAAGCGGCTGGTGACGGTGCCACACAAGCAGGAAGACCTGCTCGCGGCGCGCCGGCCACGCCGGGTTAAGTAAACGTTGGTAATCCTAATGAACAGCAAGTGAACACCGCGATGAGCCGCGTAGTCACGATTTACACCGATGGTGCGTGCAAGGGTAACCCCGGCGCGGGCGGCTGGGGCGCGTGGTTGTCCAGTGATGGCCACGAGAAGGAACTCTTTGGCGGCGAGGCCCACACCACCAATAACCGCATGGAACTGCTGGCGGTCATCCGTGCGCTGGAGGTTCTAAAGCGGCGCTGCACCGTGCAGTTGCACACCGATTCAAAATACGTGCAGCAGGGCATCAGCAGCTGGATTCATGGCTGGAAAAAAAACGGCTGGCGCACCAGCGACAAAAAGCCCGTAAAGAATGACGATCTGTGGAAACGTCTCGACGAACTCGCCCAGCAGCACGACATTGAATGGCTGTGGGTCAAGGGCCATGCCGGACATGAGGGGAATGAGCGAGCAGACCAGTTGGCGAATCGGGGCGTCGAATCCGTGTTGAATGACTAACGGGCGGGATCACCAACAAGAAAACCATGCGCCAAATCATCCTCGATACTGAAACTACCGGCCTCGACCCTGCGCTGGGCAATCGCATCATCGAAATCGGCGCGGTGGAAATCCTCAACCGCCAGCCCACCGGCAAACATTTTCACCGCTACATCAATCCGGAACGCGACAGCGAAGAAGGCGCGTTGCAGGTGCACGGCATCACCAGCGAATTTCTCGCCGACAAGCCGAAGTTCCGCGAGATCGCCAAGGAGTTTCTGGATTACGTCACCGGCGCGGAACTGGTGATTCACAACGCGGCGTTCGATATTGCATTTCTGAATCACGAGCTGCGGCTGCTCGATATGAAGCCGGTGAAAACGTTTTGTCCCAGCGTCATCGACACGTTAAAGCTCGCGCGCGAGTTGCACCCCGGTAAACGCAACAGTCTCGATGCGCTATGCGAGCGTTACCAGATCGACAACGCCGGACGCACGCTGCACGGCGGCCTGCTCGATGCGCAGTTGCTGGCCGAGGTTTATCTGGCAATGACGCGCGGGCAGGGTATGCTGATGATCGATGCCGCGCCCGCGGCCGCGGCGCAAGCCGAAGGCGCGACCTGCGAAAAAGTCGACATCATTGTGCTCCGAGCGACCGACGATGAACTGGCCGCGCACCAGGCGCAGCTCGCTGAAATTGACAAGGCCAGTGGTGGCAAGTGCGTATGGAAGGCCGTTTGAGGATGAATGTTCTGGTATAAAAATCATTTAAAAATAAATACTTAAGACTAACTCTGCAACATTTTCCCTTGTAACTCATAAGGAACCTCCGATGCATATCAACCCCATGAAGGCCGCCGTCAACCGTGGCGAGTTGCAAATCGGCACGTGGGTAAACCTCGTGCGCAACCCGGCCATCCTGACGCTGTTGAAGAACGCCGGTCTGGATTTTGCCCGCATCGACATGGAACACTCCGCCTTGTCGATCGAAAGTCTCGCCGACATGGCGATGCTTGCGCGGGCACTGAATTTCCCCATTGCCGTGCGTCCACCCCACGCGAATCGCGAATGGATCACGCGGCTGCTCGATTGCGGCGTGTGGAATCTGCATTGCCCGCAGGTGGAGAACCTTGCCCATGCGCGCGAGATCGCGGATGCGGCGCACTATGCGCCACGCGGCAATCGCGGCATGTCCGGCGTGAGCCCCGCGACCGAATACGAATTCAAACCGGTGCTTGAGCGCAATAAATTTGCCAACGACCAGGTGCACGTGACGGTGATGTTTGAAACCGACGAAGCGTTCAACGATCTCGACGCAATTGCCGCGACTGATGGCATTGATGCGCTGACCCTCGGCCCGACGGATCTCGCGCAAAACCTCGGTGTTTTCGGCAAGCCGGAAATGAACAAGATACTTGACGAGCGGCGCGACCTGATTCTGGCTGCCGCGAAAAAGCATGGCAAGACCTGCGCCATGCTGGTCGGTAGCCAGGAGCAGGCACAGCAGTGGAAGGAAGCCGGCGTGCTACTGCTGGTGTACAAGAGCGAAGTGGAAATCCTCGCCAACGGCTTTCGCGATGCGATGAAGTCGATTCGTGGTTAAGGCTTTTGCGGCATGACACTGGACTTCGGTTCGCGCCGGTGCAAGAATGACTTTTCGACTTATGTAAACTAGGAGGAGATTTCGATGAAACGCCGTACCGTACTTGCTGCAGCAGCCATCGCGTTTGTTACGTCCGCCTGTTCCAATATGGGTGGGCAATCGGGCGGGGGCGATTCGGGCTGGACCACCCTTATCGATGGCGAGAAGGGACTTGAGAATTTCACGCGGATCGGTGGCGCCAACTGGCGCGCGGAGGGCGGCGCGATTGTCGCCGACAAAATAACCGATACCAGTTACCTGATGACGAAGCAGTCGTATCGCGATTTCGTCATTCGTGCGGAATTCTGGGGTGAAGCCAGCACCAACAGCGGCATTTTCATCCGCATCACCACACCGCCCAAGATCACGGCGACGGAATCCTACGAAGTCAACATTTACGACGCGCGGGCAGCAGGGCTTGATTACGGGACCGGCGGCATTCCGAATTTTGCCAAGGTCGAGCCGCCCTATCCGAAAACCGCTGGACAATGGAACACCTATGTCATCACGGCGAAAGGCCCGCTCATCACGGTGGAGCTGAACGGCCGCCAGACTTCGGTGGTCAGGGACGCGAAGATGTTGAGTGGCCCCTTTGCGCTGCAGGGCGGCGCCCACGGCAAGGCGCCGGGCGGCGCAATCAAGTGGCGCAAGGTGCAGGTCCGCGAGCTGTAGGATTTATAAAAAAATCAATAAAATCAGATAGTTAAATATTGATACGCTGGCTTGACCGCCACAATTGGTCAAGCCAGCAGTTTGAGCAGCTGATCAAATGCCTGTTCGAACAGTACCACGCCTTCGGCTTGCAGCGTTTCGCCCACTTGCCGCATGTCGATGCCCGCTTTGGCTAGCGCGTTGAAATGCACTTCCGCATCTGACATGCCGGTTTCCAGCGTGGCGGTGGCCTTGCCATGATCGCGAAACGCGGCAAGCGTTGCGTCGGGCACTGTGTTGATAGTTTGCGGGCCAATCAGCGATTCAACATACAGCACGTCGCTATAAGCGGGGTTTTTGGTGCCGGTGCTCGCCCACAACATGGTTTGTGGCATTGCGCCGTGAGTGGCGAATTTGGTGAAGGCATCCGACTGGAAAGTCTTTTGATAGGCGCGATACGCCAGCTTCGCCAGCGCCACGCCGGCCTTGCCGCGCAGCTTTAAGGCATCGCCGCCCAAGCTGTCCAGTTGTTTGTCGACCAGTGTGTCGACGCGGCTCAGGAACAGGCTTGCCACCGACTTCACCACGCGCGGATCGCCTCCGCTGTCAATCAGCCGCTGCAGGCCGCGCAGATACGCCTGTGCCACGCCGTCGACGTGCGCCAGCGAAAACATCAGCGTCACGTTGACCGAACAGCCTTGCGCGATAAGCTCCTCAATCGCAATCAGACCGGCGGGTGTAGCCGGAACCTTGATCAACAGATTCTTACGCTGCACGGCCGCCTTCAGGCGCAGGCCCGCTGCCAGGGTGCCCGCGGCGTCGTGTGCGAGTGCGGGCGAGACTTCAAGACTGACGTAACCATCGCGGCCTTGCGTGCGGTCGTACTCGTCACGCATCAGGTCGCAGGCGGCCTGAATGTCGGGAATGACCAAAGATTCGTAGAGCGGCTCGGCGGGAGTGTTCGCTGCTTTGAGACGCTCCACGTCACGGTGGTAGTAAGGACTCTTGCTGATGGCGTTGAAGAAAATTGCCGGATTGGAGGTGACGCCGCTGATGCCGTCTTCCGCGATCAATTTTTTCAAACCACCTTCGTGAATCAGTGTGCGCGACAGGTTATCGAGCCAGATGCTCTGGCCGAGTTGTTTGGTTTGTTGCAGGGGGTTCACGGGTGCATTCATTTCGGCAATTTGCGCAATTCCGACGCCACGGTATTGATCATGCGCCGCGAAATGCTGATGCCCGGCGGCAGATTGGGCAGTTCGTCAACGTCGAAAAACGTGGCTTCTTCGATCTCCACACCGTCGGGCTTGACCGGGCCGCCGGCGTAATCGGCGGTGAAGGCAATCATCAGGTTATTCGGAAATGGCCATGGCTGGCTGCCGAAGTATTGAATGTTCTTGATTTCGACGCCGACTTCCTCGCGCGTTTCACGGATCACCGTTGATTCCAGCGTTTCACCCGGCTCGACAAAGCCCGCCAGCGCCGAATAGCGCGTGTTGCCCCAGCCGACCTTGCGCGCAAGCAGCAGTTTTCGGCCGTCCTTTATCAGCACCATGATCACCGGCGCCACCGGCGGATAACTCGTGCGTTTGCATGGCACGCAGGTGCGCGCGCGCTCGTCCTCGCGTGGCACGGTCTCATTGCCGCAACGCCCACAGAAACGATGATTGCGATTCCATTCCAGAATCTGCGCGGCGCGGCCCGAAATACCGGCGAGCGTGTCATCGATATGGCCGAGCATGTCGCGCAGACCCAGCAGCGTATGGCCATTGGGCGGAATCTGTTCGCGCGCCAGTTCGGCGGCGTAGCAGTGTTCGCCGCCGTAGGTTCCGAGGTAATGTTCCTGTATGACTTCAAGCCCATGATCGGTGGGATGCACGCAGGTGAGCAGTGACGGCGACTCGCCTTCCATGCGCACCAGAATTTTTCCGCTGTCGAATGCAAACCACAATGCACTGCCGCCGCGTTGAGGCGGCGCCTTGAAATGCGGTTGATAGTGTTTGCTCATGGCGTTCACCGGTCTCGAGTTGAATGCGGATTTTCGCTGATTTGGTAGCATAATCCAAGGCTGATTTGCACATTCTCCCATGCCACTAAACGCGCTTATTTCGACAGTCAGCACGGCAGTCATCTCGGGCTTCTTCCTGCTGGGCATGGCGATGCCACTGGCGGTTCGCGCGCAGGGTAATCCGCTGGGGCTGAACGCTGAAGAAATCCGGCTGATCCTGCGCCATGGCCCGTGGCCCGCGCCGTGGCAGCGCGATGTCAGCAACCGCGTGTCGGGCAAGCCCGCGGCAATTGCGTTTGGCGAGCAGCTTTTCTTTGAGTCGCGTCTGTCCATCACCGGCACGGTGTCGTGCGCGACTTGCCATGTGCCGGAAAAAAACTGGGCTGACGGCCGCAAGCTGGGTTTGGCGCTCGCCGAGGTGGATCGCAATACGCCGAGCGTGCTCAATGTGCGGTATCAGCGTTGGTTTGGCTGGGATGGCGCCAATGACAGCCTGTGGTCGCAGAGCGTGCGCCCGCTGCTCGACGCGCGCGAGATGGGCGCAAGCGAGAGCCACGTTGCACAACGTCTTCGCGGCGACGCGGCATTGTCTTGCGGTTACCGGCAGGCGTTTGGTCATGCGCCGGCAGCCGACGATGAAGCGCTGATGATGGATATCGGCAAGGCTTTGGCGGCATTTCAGGAAACGCTGGTCACGGGCCGCACGCCGTTTGACGACTTTCGTGATGCGGTGCAGCGCAATGACTGGAAAGCGGCCGCGGCCTACCCGGCGAATGCGTTGCGCGGCGCGCGCATTTTCATGGGCAAGGGCAATTGCAGTCTGTGCCACTTCGGGCCGCAGTTCACCAACGGCGAGTTTCACGAAATCGGCATTCCCATAGTGCGCAAGTCGGGCGGCATCGACTGGGGGCGTTATCAGGGCATCAAGCTGCTGCGGGCAAGCCGTTTGAATTTGCTCGGCGCCTACAGCGACGACAAAACCCGTGCCACGGCGCAATCCACCAGGTTTATCGATCTTGCACCGCAAACCTTCGAGCAGTTCAAGGCGCCCGGCTTGCGCAATCTCGCGCTCAGCGCACCCTACATGCACAATGGCCACCTGGCGACGCTGCGCGAGGTGGTAAGACACTATTCCGAAATCGATGTGTCGTTGCTGCATCAGGCGCATGTGTATGCGGGCGACGTGTACGCGCAGGCCGTACCTACCGATACCGTGCTTCAACCGTTAAAATTGAGCGACGCTGAAATCGATGATGTGGTGGCGTTCCTGGAAAGTTTGAGTGAGCGCGTGCCGCACAAGTTTCAGCGCCGCACGGATGCCATGAAAACTGTGGTAAAAAATAATTGTTAAAAATCAAAGGGTTATAATGAGTTTGCCTGAGAGTTTACGCAAGCAGTTGCGTCTGCCGGTGTTGGCGTCGCCGATGTTTGTCGTGTCCGGTCCGGACTTGGTGATCGAGCAGTGCAAGGCTGGAGTGATCGGTTCTTTTCCGGCGCTCAATGCGCGTCCGCAAGAGGAACTCGATAAATGGCTGACGCGCATTGAAACCGAACTCGCGGACTATCAGAAGCAGCATCCAGAAAAGAAAGTCGCGCCGTTCGCGGTGAATCTCATTGTCAACAAGGCCAACAAGCGGCTGGCGGCTGACACGGACGTGGTCATCGCGCACAAAGTGCCAATCGTCATTACGTCGCTGTCGGCACCATCCGACATCGTGCCCCGTGTGCATGCGTATGGCGGGCAGGTATACCACGACGTGATCAAGGTGCGGCATGCGCAAAAGGCACTCGAAGCCGGCGTCGACGGCTTGATTGCAGTGTGCGCGGGCGCAGGCGGGCATGCCGGTACGTTGAATCCGCTGGCGCTGGTGAATGAGCTGCGGCGCATACACAGCGGGCCGCTGGTGCTGTCGGGCGCGATCAGTAACGGCTCGGCGATCCTCGCGGCACAGGCGATGGGCTGCGATCTTGCTTACATCGGCACGCGCTTCATTGCAACCAAGGAGTCGCAGGCGGCGGAAGGCTACAAGCAGATGATTGTCGATTCCAACTCGGGCGACATTGTTTATACGCCGCTGTTTTCGGGCGTGCATGGCAGTTATCTCGCGGGCAGCATCCGTCGCGCGGGGCTTGATCCCGACAATCTGCCGTCAAACGAAACGCCCGGCCTGTATCGTAGCCGTGACGACAGACCAAAAACCTGGAAGGAAATCTGGGGCGCGGGGCAGGGCGTGGGTAGCATCGATGACATACCCAGCGTCGCCGATCTGGTGGACCGGCTGGAAAAAGAATATTTGCAGGCACGGCAGCGCTTACTTTCGGCGTAGCAGTGCAGATAGGATAGCCCGTATGAATCGGAAAAAAATCAATGAATTCAAATACTAAGCCCGTACGTTGGGGCATCGTGGGTCTGGGCTGGGTGGCAGTGGATTTTGTTGGGCCAGCGATGTTGAAAAGCCCCGGCTCGCAGATTGTGGCCTGTCTGGGCAGTTCGCCAGAAAAAAGCAAAGCGTATGCCGAAAAGTTTGGCGTGCCGCGTGTGCACACCAGTTTGCAGGCGATGATGAACGACCCGGAAGTCGACGCGGTGTATATCGCGCTGCCCAATGCCATGCATTACGAAGCCGTGCTGGCGGGTGCGGCGGCGAAAAAACACATGCTGTGTGAAAAGCCGTTTGCCATGCACGCGCACCATGCGCGCGAGATGGCCGATGCGTGCAAGAAGGCAGGCGTTATTCTGCGCATTGCGCATCAGATTCGCATGGACGAAGCAGTGACGCGCGCGCGCGATATCGTGCAATCGGGCAAGCTCGGCAAGGTGGTGGAAGTGCTGCTGGAGCGCACGTCCGCCTCGCCACCACGCAAAACCTGGCGCATGGACAATGCACAAAGCGGCGTAATGTTCGACGTTGGCGTGCATTTGCTGGATCTGGTGCAATATGTCACCGGACAGAAATTTGTTGAAGTCAGCGCGTTCACTCACCCCGATCGTCGCGATGGTCACGCTGATGACACGTTTACCGTGCAGGGCCGGTTGTCTGGCGGCGGCCACGCGCACGTTCGCGCCACGCGCGAAGTGCCACAAGGATTGAATAGTCTTGTCGTTGAAGGCAGCGACGCCACCCTGCAAACCTCACCCCTGCGCTGGGTGACGGAGCACACCGTGACCGTGCGAGACAAAAACGGCGCGACGGAAGAAAAGTTCTCGGCCAGCCCCGCCTACGAGTGGCAGGGGCAGTCGTTCGAACGTGAGTTGCAGGGCCAGCGTGGCAATTTGCCCGATGGCGACGACAGTGCCTACACTGTTGCCGTGACCAATGCCATCCTGACCTCGATCAACGAGCGGCGCATTGTGACGGTGGCGGCTTAAGTGCGCGTCCGGTTCGTATACCCTTTTATGGTGAGTATCGGGCCTTACAATCGCGTATCATCTGTAAACTTGTTGTAAAGTCTAAGGGCCACCCGTTACTGGTTGTTGTGGCCACGCCATAATCTGGCAATTATCAAGAATACAAAGAACACAAAGAATACAAACAATGGCACGGGCAGTGGCGAGCGCGGTATCCAACACGACTGGCACAAAGGGCGATGGCGATCTGGAAGCCACGATACGCGCCGCGCGCATTCTTGTGGTGGATGATAATCCCGACCAGCTCGACTTGATGGAAATCATGCTGCGCAAGCAGGGGTATACCAATGTCGCGTTGACCGAAGACCCAACGACCGTGGCGCCATCGTATGCTAAACAGGCGTACGATCTGATTCTGCTCGACATGGAAATGCCGGTGATGAATGGCATCGATGTCATGCGCCAGTTAAAGGGCGTGCTGCACGGCGCCTTCATGCCGGTGATCGTGCTGACCGCGCACGAGGGCGCCCAGGTGCGATTGCAGGCGCTCAGTGAAGGCGCGCGGGACTACATTTCCAAGCCGTTTGTCGAGGCAGAGTTTGCGCACCGCATTCACAACCATCTTGAAGTGCGCATGCTCTACAGCGAACGCGAGCGGCAGAACGAAATTCTCGAACAGAAAGTGGCTGAGCGCACTGCGGAATTGAAGGAAACGCAGACGGATATCCTGCGGCGCCTGGCCAAGGCTGGCGACTTTCGCGATAGCGATACCGGCAATCACGTCACGCGTGTGGGCCACAGTTGCCGCGCCTTGGCGCTGGCAATTGGCCTAAACGCGCACATGACGGAAATGATTTACATGGCGAGCCCGTTGCACGATATCGGCAAAATCGGCGTGCCGGATCACATCCTGCTCAAAAGAGGCCGCCATACCGAAGAAGAGCAGGCCATCATGCGCAAGCACGTCGATTTCGGCGTGGAAATGCTGGCGAATCATCCTGCGCCGTTGCTGCAGGTGGCGTGCTCCATTGCGCAACATCATCACGAAAAATGGGACGGCAGTGGTTACCCCAATGCGCTGTCGGGCGAAACGATTCCGGTGGAAGCGCGCATCGTCGCGATCTGCGACGTGTTCGACGCGCTGACCTCAATACGCCCGTACAAGGTGGCGTGGTCGGTGGAGCAGGCGTTGCAATATCTCAAGGACAACGCGGGCAGCCATTTCGATCCGAATCTGGTGGCGACGTTTGAAAAAATCCTGCCTGAGATTCAAGCGATACGCGAGCGCTATGCCGACCCCGCCGGGCTGCATCGCGATCCGCCACGGGCGGTGGCATAAAAGCTGAGGGTCTTAGGAAGCAAACTGGGTTAAAGAGGTTGCATTCTGAGTAACTTTAACAGGACGGTATAGAGATTGTCGTGCCGGTGGTTGAAACGAAACTCGGTTTCCTTCAAGTGCAAGGCAA
>OMIN01000130.1 GCA_900299145.1 Betaproteobacteria bacterium
GATTTTATTGAATATTTACCCAAGAGCTGCAAGGGTAATGTAACAACCCGTCATTCCCGCGCAGGCGGGAATCCATAGGCTGATTGCGATGCCAACTGTGTTATGGGTTCCCGCTTGCGTGGGAACGACGGGGTAGGGAGTCTTTTTCTCCGTATTGGATTGATTGCAGTCGGGCTACCAGCAAGGCTCACCGCCCCTGAAAATTCGCCTTGCGCTTCTCGACAAACGCGCGCGGCCCTTCCTTGCCGTCTTCGGTGTTGTGCAGTTTGTCCGCCATCATGTGTTCCATGCGCAGGCTCTCGTTGAGCTCCATGTATTGCCCGCGCACCGCCAGTTCCTTGATCGCGCGCGTGGCCAGCGGCGCCATGGACGCCAGTTCGCGCGCGCGCGCCATGGCGACTTCCATCACCTTATCGTGCGGCACCACTTCGTTGATGAGGCCGAAGTGCGCGGCACGCTCCGCCGTGAGGCGCTTGGCCAGCAGCAGCATTTCCATGGCGATGGCGTAGGGCAGTTGGCGTATGGTGCGGTGCGTGCCGCCGTTGCCGGGCAGAATGCCACGTTTGACTTCCGACAAATCAAACATCGCGTGTTCCGAGGCGATGCGGATGTCGGTCGCCATCAGCAGCGTCATGCCGCCGGCGAGGCATAGGCCATTCACAGCCGCCACCACCGGTTTCCACACATCAAGGCCGCGATTCAGGATGGGGTCTTTTTGCGTCTGCCAGTACTGATCGACGCCGCGTTCACGGTTCATGCTGCGCAAATCCGCGCCGGCGGTAAACACCTGCCGCTCCGGCGGGCGGCTAGGCTGTGGCGCACCGGTGACCACGGCGACCCAGATGTCTGGGTTGTCGCGCACCTCGATCCACGCGTCCGACAACGCCTTGTACATCGGCTGTGTCATCGAATTCAGCGCTTCCGGCCGGTTGATGACGATAGTGGCAACTTTGTCTGTGACATCGAAATCGATGGGCATGTCTGGTCTCCGTTATTCGTTTGCGGGCACGTAGGTCAAAAACGCGCGTTCGTTGTCGACCACGCGGATGCACGGCTTCACGCGGTCACCAATGGCGATGGGGCTTTTCAATCCGAGCATCGCGGCCAGCATGCGCGGGCCTTCGTCCATCTGCACAATGGCCACGGTGTACGGCATGAAGGGCTTTAGCAGCTTGTGGTACAACTGATGCACGACAATAAACGAATACACCGTGCCTTCGGCCGCGACCTTCACCCACGCCATCTTTTGCGCGCCGCATTCATAGCAGAAGGTTTCCGCGGGGTATTGATACTTGCCGCAAGCGCCGCATTTTTGCAGACGCACTTCGCCCTGCGCAAGGCCATCCCAATACGGTTTATTGAGCTCCGTGATTTCCGGAAACAGTTCGCCGAATCCGTCAAAGTTTAGTGTGCTCATTGTGTTCATGGTGTTCATTGCAGCCGGCCTCCTTCCACTGACAGCAGCATGGTGGCGTGCGTGGTGAGTATGCCGCCTTGCTGGCTCACCAAGCCCACCGCCGGGTTTTTCACTTGCCGCACACCACATTCGCCACGCAACTGGCGCACGGCTTCGCACACCAGTTGCGTGCCCGGCATGCCGGTCTCCGACAGCAGGCCGCCCGAGGTATTGCAGGGCAGCTTGCCGCCGAGCCGTGTATGACCCTCCTGGTAAAACGCGCCGGCCTTGCCACGCGGCACGAAGCCGTATTCTTCCAGCGTGATCACCGGCACGATGGTGAAGCAGTCGTAAATCTCGCAGAAATCCACGTCCGCCGTGGTCATGCCAGCCGAGGCGAAACACAGCCGCCCGGATTCCGCCGCGCCGCTTGCCGCCAGATCAGGGCGGCGGAAAAACTCCCAGGACGGATGCGACTGGCCGATGCCGCGAATGTAAATGGGCGCTTTCTTGAGTTCTTTTGCGCGTGCTTCGGTGGTGACTATGTAAGCTGCCCCCCCATCCGATACCGGGCAGCAATCAAGCAGACCGAAAGGTTCCGCCACCCAGCGCGCGTTCAGATAATCATCCAGGGTGATGGGGTCTTGATACACCGCGTTGGGGTTGAGGCTGGCGTGATAACGATGCGTCATGGCCACATGGCCGAGTTGTTCCTTGGTGGTGCCGTATTCATGCATGCGCCGCCGCGCGGCGAGCGCGTAACTCGACGGCGTGCCGAAAAGCCCCGCCACCGCGCCATCGCCGCCGCGCGCCCGCGCATAGTTTTCGCGGGTGCCGGTGCGCGGGTTGTCACCATACGCAATCGCGACGACCTCGCCCTGTCCCAGCTCGATGCAACTGATGGCGTATTGAATCAACCCGATATTGGTGGCGCCCGCCTGATCCAGTGTGCCAACGATATTGGGCTTGACGCGCAGCGCCTCTGCGATTTGCGGCGCCCACATTCGCGGAAAGGTCGAGGTTGGCGCCTTGGTCAGCACGCCGTGCAAGTCCTTCGTTGTCAGTCCCGCGTCTTCGAGCGCGGCGCGGATGGCCAGTACGTTAAGTGCGGTTTGCGATAGGCCCGGTGTGTGGCCATAGGCGGTGTTGCCCACGCCGACAATGCAGTAGCGCTGCCGTTTGTTTCTCATGATGATGTTTTCTCCGTGCGCGGTTGTTCAGCTCTCGAAATCACGCCCTCGGCTTCCAGCGCGGCGATGTCTGTGTCGCTCATGCCCAACAGCCCGCCCAATACCTCGCGGTTGTGTTCGCCCAGTTGCGGATAAAATTCCAGCCCGGCCATTTCGTATTCGGACAGACGGATCGGGCTGCGCGGCAGCACCACTTCGCCCAGATCGGGGTGTTTCATGCGCTTTAGCATGCCGCGCTGATGCATGTGCGGGTCGTTCATCACTTCCGACACGTCGCGCACCGGCGATGCGGGCACGCGCTTGGCACGCAGGGTGGCAACAGCCTCGTCGCGCGTGCGTTGCTTGGTCCATGCTTCAATCATGCCGTTGATCTCGTGCTCGCGCACCGTGCGTTTGGCGTCGCTGTTGTAATCCGCGTGGCCGATGAGGTCTTCGCGCCCGATGACGGTGAGGATATTGTCCCAGTGCGTTTCGGCCACGGCCATCAGCACCATGTAGCGGCCATCCCTGCACAGATAGCGGCTGTAAGGCATGTGCAGCGACTGTGATTTGTCGCCGCGCCGTTCAGGCACCTTGCCGTGGCGATAGTACGAGGCGATGTCGCCGGCCAACACAAAATACATGGCCTCGACCATCGCCGATTCGACCAGCGTGCCCTTGCCGGTTTTCTCGCGGCCGAGCAGCGCCTGCATCACGCCAGCATGCATGTGGATGCCGCCCAGCACATCGGCCGGTGTGCCGCCCGCGCGTGCCGGCGGACCGCCGCGTTCGCCGGTAATGCTCATCAGGCCGCCGGCGGCCTGTATGGTGTGATCCATGGCGAGATTGTCACGGTCGGGGCCGGTGATGCCGTAGCCCGTGCCGGTGGCGTAAATCAGGCGCGGGTTGATTTCTTTGAGCACCGAATAGCCCAGGCCCAGACGATCCATCACGCCCGGCGCGTAGTTTTCAAGCAGCACGTCGGCGTCTTTCACCAGCGCCTTGAGGATGTCCTTGCCGCGCGGCGTGCGTAAATTGAGGGTCACGCTCTTCTTGTTCGAGTTCAGCATGGCGAATGCGACCGGCGGCACGCGGGATTCCTTGTGCCGGCGTGTGCGGTCGCCGGTCAGTGGCTCGACCTTGATAATTTCGGCGCCCGCCATCGCCATCAGAAACGCGCAGTACGGCCCCTGCAAAATCTGCGTCAGATCAATGACGCGTATGCCCGACAAGGGCTTTTCAGTTTCAGTCATCAGTTCCCCTTGATGCCGGCAGCTTGCACCACGCGGCCCCAGCGTTCGCTCTCGGCTTTGATGTGTGCGCCCAGTTCGGCGGGCGATCCGGTGGCGGCTTCCGCGCCGTCGGCGGCGATACTTTTGCTCATGTCCGGCGAGCGTATGGCTTTGTTGATCGCGGTTGCCAGTTGCTCAACGATGGCCGGTGGCGTCTTCTGCGGTGCGATGATGCCGTACCAGTTGACTACAACCAGGCCATTGACGCCAGCTTCCTCGAACACGGGCACGTTGGGTAACACCGGTGCGCGTTTGTTCATTGTCACCGCCAGCGCGCGCAGGCGGTTGGCGCGGATGTGCGCAAGCGACGAAATAATGGTCGGGAACGACGCCTGCACCTGCCCGCCCAGCAGATCGCCATATGCCGCGCCAGTGCCTTTGTAGGGAATGTGCGTCATGCGCGTGCCGGTGGCGAGCTTGAACAGTTCGCCGGAAAGATGCAGCGGGCTGCCGATGCCCGATGAGCTGTAGTTCACTTTTTCCGGGTTGGCCTTCAAATGCTGCACGAATTCCGCCACAGATTTGGCCGGCACACCCGGGTGAATCACCAGCAAGTAGCCGTGCGCCGTCAGTTGCGCCACGGGTGCAAAGTCGCGTGCGATGTCGTAGCGCGATTTGTAGAGCAGCGGGTAGACGATGGTGGTGCCGCCCACGCCCATCAGCGTGTGGCCATCGGGCGCGGCGGTGGAAAGAATATCCAGTGCCACCAGACTGCCCGCGCCGGGCCGGTTGTCCACCACGAAGGTTTGGCCGAAGGACTCGGTCAGCCGCTGCGACAGACCGCGCACAATGGTGTCCATGCTGCCGCCCGCGGGTAGCGGCACCAGCGTGCGCACCGGGCGCGAGGGGAAACCTTTTGTCGCGGCCTGATTTGCCGGTTGCGCGAGCGCGGAGGAGAGGGCCGTCGCCGTCAATGTCCAGCCCAGACAAAACAAAAGACGGGCCGCCCTGGCGATGTTGAATGTCATGGAGGTTCGCTTGGTTCGGACTGCGGGTGATGTGCCGCCGGGTGATGTTAATGCAGGTTACGGTGTCGAAATTTGTGCTCGGGGTTAGGCGGCTTTAAACAAAACGTTTCGAATGCCCGCCGCTCATACTTCGACTTCGGCTGCTACACAGCCTGCGCTCAGCACGAACGGCTATTTTTACCCGTTCGCCCAGAGCGTAGCGTAGCGAAGTCGAAGGGTGAACATTCATTTGGCGGAACAATCTAAGTATCTGATTTATTTGATAAAAGTTTACACGCGCTGACGCCAGCGACAAACACCGCACAGGCCGCTGCAGCGATCAGGTTGTCAGCGGCGCGTGGCGAAAATATCACCATGAAATTGTGATCCTTGATCAATGCCGCAAAACTGGAAACGCCAATCGGCATCATGTAAAGCCGAGCGACGGCCCAGCGATCCATTGCGCGCAGGCCGCCGGCGGGCATCACGCTCAACACCAGGCCAGTGCCGATGACCGCGCTGATGCCGAGCGAGTTGATCCACAGCGAAGGCCGCGCATCGAAATAACAGTACGCCATTACCAGATACCAGATGAGATAACACCACAGCACAATTTTGCCGGCGCGCAGGTTGGCGAAATAATGGTGCAGTGGCTTCATGCTCGCGAGTTTAACGCGAACGGCGTCGCGAGGCAGAGGAAGGGGCGGGGCGTGAGGAAGC
>OMIN01000131.1 GCA_900299145.1 Betaproteobacteria bacterium
GCGGGCGGTTGGTGGCAAGCGGCGAACTCATTCCGGTTTGTTCCTGCCAGCGCCATTCGTAGCCCGGCCAGCCGCCGTCAAAATCCCCCAACAGCAGCCGGCACAGCGCTGAATTCCAGTGCGCGGGAACGAAATGGCTATCCAGCCGGAGTGCCTGGGCGTAGCTATCCAGTGCAGGCTCGAGCCGGTTCATGGCCTTGAGCAGGTTGCCGCGGTTGTAGAAGGCATCACCAGTGTAAGCACTGTGCAGGGCGATGGCGCGGTCATAAACCAGCAGGGCTTCTGCCTGACGCTGCAGATCGCGCAGGGTATTGCCTAGATTGATCAGGCATTGCGCATCGTCAGGATTCAATTGCAGCGCGCGAACGCAGTATTGCAGGGCTTCCTCATGGTGGCCCAGCGCGCGCAGGGCCACCGCGCCATTGCAAAGGGCTCTGGGGTCTGCAGGATCCAGTGCCAGACAATGGCGATAACTGGTTAGTGCTTCGTCGTGGCGCTCCAGTCGCGTCAGTGCCGCGCCGAGGTTCAGGTGGGCTTCAAGAGATGCGGGATTTAATGCGATGGCCCTGGCATGACTGCACACTGCCTCGTCGAAGCGCCCCAATTCGTAAAGCATGACGCCGCGGTTGTTATGGGCTTCCGCCATCGTGGGTTCGATCTGCGTAAGTGCGTCGTAGCTGTGCAGGGCTTCGGCATAACGGTGCAATTGCTGCAGGGTCACGGCGCGGTGCAGATGTGCTGTGCGCGAGGCCGGATCAGCCTGCGTGGCACGCGTAAAGAAGGTGGCGGCGGTTTCGAGCTCTGCTTTATTCGCGGCGATGACGCCGGAGAGGAACAGCGCGTCGAAATAGCCGGGATCGTTGGCCAGCACGGCGCGGCACAGGCGCGTTCCTTCGTCGGTAGCGCCGGCCTTGCAGGCGGTTAGCGCCTGCAGCATCAGGACCTCGTATTGGGCGGAGTGCGGGCGCGCGGGCAGTGTATGCGTTTCAGCATGCATAGCCGGTGGGTAAGCGGTCGCGGCCTAGACGGAAAGAATTTCCAAGCGCTGCTGCTCGTCGAGCAGTGGGCGCAGCGGGCGATCGCTGACCAGTTCGAGGAAATTCGCCGGATAATAGTATTCACCCTCGAAGCGCATGGCCCAGGCAGTCGTGCCATTAACGTTCAGCGGATAAAAACGCACCCAGCGCTGCACCCATGAACCGGACAGACCGCTGCTGCGATCAGCAAGGTCCAGCAGACGGGCGCGGAAGTAGCGGCGCTCCCAGTCAAAATTCTCATCGAGCATGACGTTCAGTGAACCAGCGACCATTTCCTTGCCGAGAATGTTGCGTATCTCCGCAATCCTCCGGTTGTTGGCATGGCGAAACGCTTGTGCGGCGCCGCCGGCGCCGGACTGCGCAGTGCCATGGTAGACGCTGGGCGGGTTGATTTTTGGTTTCAGCCGCCACACGCTGCGCGTGACCTCGTGGATTGCCGGACCTTCGAAGTCGATGTCGAAATGATCGAGGGCGGCAGCACGGATCTTCTGCTCGGTGTAATCTGGCCATAATTCGCGTTTGAGATTCATCTGCACCACGGTATCCGTGGTATCCACAGGGTTCTCCCACAGCAGCACGCCCGCGGTAACCCGCGCAAGCCAGTACCAGATGGCGCGATGGTCGCCGCATAAATTGAAGATGTGATGGTAGAGGCTCATGCAGAAAACGATGTCGAATTTCTGCAGATCCCACCACTGCGTGCCGGCTTCGTAATCGTAGAACTGCGCGCACAGCCTGTTTTCGACGGCTGTCTGGTTGTTCAGCAGCGGAATGTTGACATGGCCAAGGTCACGTACCGAGCGTGAGCGGTCGAGACCGACAACTTCAGCGCCGGCGGCTGCGGCCGTAAAAGACCAGAATCCGAAGTCGCAGCCGATATCCAGGACGCGGCGGTTCGCGAACGCCGGCAGCACCGGTTGTAGCGCGCGTAGTTTTTTCTGTAGGCGCTCGCCAATGCCTGAAATGGTGCTGTCGCTGACACTGAAAATCTGATAATCCGAGCGTCGGCGGATTTCGGCGTTACTGAGTGCACCGCAGGCCGAGATGTGCACGGGTGCGGTGATCAGGTCGTAGGTTTCCTCAGTGAAAGCGATATCGTATGTCTTGAGTAACGCGCTCCACTTGGGCAGGCCGCCATCGGCCGTTGATTGGTTGCTGTAGCACTGTAGCGCGGCGAGTTTCCTCGACTGTTCTTCGGCCGACAAGGTTAGCACCAGCCTGCCTTTGCCGAAACCGAACGCATAGAGCTTACCGCGAAAATGGTTGAGCAGATGCTGGTGAACTTGGCGGTGATGCAGGTGGCCGTACTCGCCATTGGCGTTGTGCGTGATGATGGTTGCATAGTGATCGAGCTCGAGCAGATCGAGATGCGTCAGCGGTGAGTGGGCGTTGCTTTCGGAATACGGCAAGAGCAGCGGGTGATGACCGAGCAGCTTCATCGCCTTGAAAAAGCCGAGTACCCGCTCCGGGTCGCGGTGGGGGATACTGCAGCAAATGACGTCCAGCCCCGAGTGCCGCGCCAGCAGACCGCCGCTCCAAAGAATTTCATCATCTGGGTGGGCTACGATGACCGCGGCTTGGCCGCGAGCAAGGTCGGCGGCGAGGTCGGCGGAGGAGGGCCCGGCAGTGATGGCGAGGCTGCCGGTTGGGCACCGGCGCGCGACGAAATCTGCGATTTCGCGTTCGACCGAGGCGCGCCACTGCTGGGCGTCCGCCGATCTTGGGCCACGCGAATGATGGCCGCGGCGGTTGATGAAGAATACCGAGGGAACCTTCTTGCAACGATATTTGTCCCAGACTTTTAGGTAGTAACGGAAGTCTTCACCGGCATCTAGTGACTCATCAAACCGCACTTCGGCAGCGATGCGGGCGCGCACGAAGTGCCCCATCTGCAGTGTCAGGTAGGGGTCCGTGCGCAGTATGTCCTCGATGTTTTCGGTTTGAGGCAATTGATTTTTCCGCAGGGTGACTTCGTTTGCGCCGAACGCGGATTCGCAGATATTGCCCCACACCGCATCGTTGTTGGCTAGGTGCTCGGCCACTTCTTCAAAGGCATACGGGCTGAGCAGGTCATCCGCATCCAGAAAAAACAGCCAGTCGCATCCGCGTCGCAGACCTTCGGCGATGCCGTCGTTGCGTCGAGCAGAACGCCCGTGGTGGCCCTGCGGATCAGGCATGTCGATGACTTCAAGGCCGGTGAAGCTGCCCCTGTGGTTGTGCCATGCGGTCTGAATCGATTCGATTGTGGCTTGATAAGATGATTCGTGCCCCGGGCCGATGGGTGTGATGATGCCTACCTTCATGGTGTGCTCCGTGTATGCCGGCGGGTGACATGCGCGCGCTCGCAAGCATGCGTGCAACACGATGGAAACCGGCGAAAGGTCTCGGGAATTTGTGAAATGCGATCGGTTTATAGGGATCCCGTGGTTGTAGTTTTCTGAGCACTAATCATGCCAATTTCCTGAGGTGCTCATGAATGCTGGAATTGGGCGCCGGCGTGCGCGCCACGGGACCCATGCGGTAGGGGCGGCGGCAACAATCTGCCGATCAGCGGAAAAGTTCAGCAAAGTCCGATGCCGCCGGCGCGGTATTGCTGGTGCAGGCAAAAAATTGCCACCCCTGGCGGCCGGATGCTTTCAAGGGCGGCAGTGGGGGTGGCATTTTTCTGCCACGACCATGCAAGCTATTGAAAATATTAATAAATTAAATGATGGCATGAGTTTCGCTTATAGGCTCCGGGCTTGCCGCCGCTTTGGTATCGCGGCGGCGAAAACTGATTATCACAAAGTAAGGTGCCCGAATGACAGTTATCAACACCAATGTCAAAGCGTTGTTCGTACGCAATGCGCTGAACGCAAATGAATCCTCCCTAACCGGCGCGATGCAGCAGCTTGCCACCGGCAAGCGCATCAATTCGGCCAAGGACGATGCTGTTGGCCTTGCGATTTCGACGCGCATGACCCAGCAGATCCGTGCGCTAGATCAGGCAGTGCGAAACGCCAATGACGCGATCTCCATGGTGCAGACCACCGAGGGCGCGACCCAAGAGATCACGACCATGCTGCAGCGTATGCGCGAGCTGGCGATCCAGGCGATGAACGATTCCAATGCCGACGAGCAGCGAAACTACCTTAATCTGGAATTCCAGCAGCTCAAGCAGCAAATCGTGCAGATCGCCAATAATACTGAATGGAATGGGTTCCCTGTTTTGAAGGGCACAGCGGGTCAGCAGGTCGGGCCGGTGCCCGTTTTCAAAACGGTCGCTAATGGGCAGCTTTCCACCGCACTGACCTACACGGCCGACAACATTAACAGCAGCAACCTGGGAACGATTACCACGGGCGGTGCCGGTGTTCTAGCCAAGTCGGGGAGGCTCGTCGTGACGGTTGGTGGGGGCACCCCCCCCACGACGGCCACCGCGACGCTGACTATGGAAGACGGCAACCAGATCACGTTGAATGGCACTGTTGCCAACAAAGTCATCACGTTTACCAACCCCCCGCTGACGGACGGCACGGGTACCTTTACGCTGACCTCCGGTGTGCCGGGGGCTGCGGACTGGGTGGCAGCCCAGACGGTGTCGTTGGATATCACACGCAACATGCCGACAGTGGCAGCCGCTGGCAATAGCGATTTGATCATCAACGGCAAAATCGTGCCGGTGTCGGTTGCTGACGGCCGCTCGCCGCCGGGCAATGCCACGGCCAGCGCGATTGCGCGGGTAGCAGCCATCAATTTAGTGACCCATCTCAGCGACGTTGATGCGGTCGTTGGCGTAACCACGATGAGCGGCACGGCGATGAAGGGGGCGGCGGTGACCTCTGGTGTCTCAACCGGGACCGTGACGATCAATGGCTACAGCTCGCCGGTGTTTACGACCATTGAGAATAATCCACAGGCTAGCCGCGAGGCAGTTGTCAATATAATCAACCGCATGTCGGCACAAACTGGCGTATTGGCTTATGACAGCGGCGATGACAGCAAGGGCGTGCGCCTGCAGGCAGCTGATGGTCGCAACATCGAGATCGCCTTCAATACCGAGTCCAAGGACGTGGATTTTGCCGCGCGCACTGGGCTCAAGCAGGGCGTGCAGACGGGTTCCTATTCGCTGGAATCTAAAATTGAAACGCCGGTTGTGATTACCAGCGGTCGCGATATCACGACGACCGGGCTGCAGACAGGCAGCTTTGCCGCCAACCGCACGGTCATCAGCACCCAAGCACGCAGTGTGGCTGCGAATGCTGCTTCCGTGCGTGTTCTCGGTGCAGGCGACCTGATTATCAACGGTGTGCCGGTGCCTGCTGCCAATGCTGACAGCGATCTGGTTTCGAGCGAGGTCGCCTACAGCAGCCAAAAACGTGCGAGCGCTATAGCGATTGCTGCCGCGATCAATGCCGTTAGCGACCGGACCGGCGTCACGGCGGCGGCGAACGCGGTGAGCATTGTGGGAAATTCAACCTCTACCGATGTGACCGGTGCACAATCTCTGTTCATCAACGGTCGTCGCATCAGTGTGAATTTGACCAGCGATGCGGCCCTCAACCGCGCTGAGATCGTGGCCAAGGTCGCAGCTGCGTTCGGTGACGGCGGCATTCGGGCGACTGACAATCAGAGCGGCATTACGCTGACATCGACCGATGGCCGCAATTTGTCGGTCTGGTACGACTCGAGTGTTGCCAGTCTGGGGGCCGATAACTTTGGCCTCAACAGCAGCGATGTGGTGGGCATTGCTGGCGCTGCAACCGACTCGCACGGTGCGAAGACGATATATGCGGGTGTCAGTTTGTCGGCGACAGTGCCGGATGCGCCGAAGCCGCGTACGGCGGCTCCGGCCGGGAGCATGCCGAGGGACGGGTTGATCCAAATTGCCACTGGCAAGAACGGTTACGGTGAGACATCTAACTTTACATCGCTGGGTTTTGTGGAGGGGACTTTCGGTGGTAAATCGAGCGTCGAAATATCACCGCCTCGCGTGGGGCGCCTGACGTTCCAGATCGGCGCCTCGGCCGGGCAGGTGGTGACTATCGATCTGGCCGATTACGGGAGCCAGGGGCCGATCACCGGCGAGCTCACCGGCGACATCGGTGCATTGGTTCCGACGATAGAGGTCGGCACTGTGCAAGGGGCCAATTCCGTGCTCAGTGTGCTGGACAGAGCCATGGATAAGGTCAACGCCGACCGGGCTAAGATGGGCGCGGTGATGAACCGGCTCGCGCATGTTATCGAGAACCTCAGCACTATCTCGACCAATTCTTCGGCCTCGCGCAGCCAGATTGAGGACGCCGACTATGCGAAGGCCTCTTCCGACATGGCCCGTGCACAGATCATCCAGCAGGCAGCCACGGCGGTGCTAGCACAGGCTAACGCCAGCGAGCAAACCGTGCTGAAGCTGCTGCAGGGTTAGCAGGCCGATGACTAAAGTTTCTGACGAATGCGGCCGGGCATGAGCACGCAGGGACTGCAGGCAGGCCACTGCGGCGAGGTCGCGGCAGCTGGCACTACACCCGATTGCAGACTCTGCTGCCATTTCGGGATCAGTTGGCAGCCGGCGATGCCCTATTTGTGTCGCCTGATGGGCTTTCGCAGCCGCCACTGGCCGGCGCTTGAGGTTCTGCGTGCCGACGGCCAGCCATGCCGGGGTTTTGCGCCAAAGTCCATCGGTTCTGATAGGCGCGGTACGGTTTGAGCAAACACGAAAGTGGGAACCTGTCGATAAAAAAGACATGAAATGCCTGAATTATGATCAAAATTAAAAATTGTGATTGGCAGGGTGATGGCTGGACGGGGGGGGCATCCGCCCCTATCGCGCAACTGCAACCGCCTACGGCCGCTGTCCCCGAGGTCCTGTGGCTCGATCCGTTGGCCAAGCTGGACAGCATTTCGCGACTGTGGTTGCGTGATGCCGGCATGAACGTTACTGCGGTGACTACGCTGGATGAGCTGCGCAGCGGTTTTAAGCGCTGCCGACTGATTGTACTGCGCCTGAGCGAGGACACCGCGCTGCTGCGCGAGGTGCGCGCACTTATGGCCGAGGTGGTCGTTGATGTTCCAGTGATATGTCGTGTTGATCGCGGCCGCCTCGAGACGGCGGTGATGGCCATGCGCGATGGTGCGAGTCACGTTCTGGGTGCGGAAGACTGGACGCGCGTGGCTTGGGCGGATGCTCTGGCACTGGCCGCACCTGACAAGCCCAAGGCGCAGACTTACGTTTTTGCCGATCCGGTCAGCCAGAAACTCCTCGCCTTGGCGCAACGTGTAGCGCGGGCGGAAGTGGCCGCCTTGCTGACCGGGCCTACCGGTAGTGGCAAGGAGGTGCTGGCGCGCATTCTGCATGAGGCCTCGCCACGTCGCCGTGGTCCTTTTGTCGGATTGAATTGCGCGGCCATGCCGGAGAGCATGATTGAAGACTTGCTTTTCGGGCACGAGAAGGGTGCCTTTACCGGGGCGTTGCGCGATCATCGGGGCTTGTTCGAGCAAGCCGAAGGGGGCACGCTGTTTTTGGATGAAATTGGCGAAATGCCGGTGCGTTTGCAGGCCAAACTGCTTCGTGTTTTGCAGGAGCGGCAACTGACCCGTTTGGGTGGGCAGCGGGTCGTCAGCATCGATTTCAGGCTGATTGCCGCTACCAACCGTGATCTGAAGGCGGCCATCGATGCACGTGAATTTCGTGAAGATCTGTATTTTCGCATCAGTACTTTTGCACTGCGATTGCCGCGTTTGGCCGAACGCCCGCTTGATATTCTGCCTCTGGCGCAGCTGATGCTGGAAATGCATGGTGCGCCACGCCAGTCGTGGGTGATCACGCCACAGGCACAGGCGCAGTTGCTCGTACACGACTGGCCTGGCAATGTGCGCGAACTCTCCAACGTGATGCAGCGAGCGATTGTCCTTAGCGTGGATGGAGTGGTTGGCTTGGAGCACCTGATATTCGATGAGTTCAGCGGTAGCCGCGCGTTTGCTGCGGGCCAGGCGTTGGGGCCGGTGGCTGAAGGTGTTGCGGAAAACGTTGCGGCGCTGCGTGATTGCGCGTTACCAGAGACTGGTGCCGGCCTCGATGCGGCGGTGCGAATCAGTGAACACCGTGCGATTATGGCGGCGCTAAGTGCGGCGCCGAGTCGTGCCGAAGCGGCGCGCGCTTTGGGGATCAGCCCGCGCACCCTGCGTTACAAACTCGCCCAGCTCAAGGTGCACGGCCTTGGCGTGGGTACAGCGGAAATGGCGTTATCATGATAGAAAAGACCAATGCAGCGGCGATTCAATTGATGCTGGCACAAATACGCAGCTACGAGGCGCGCGCTAAGAATCAGCCGCTCGCAGTCGAGACCGAGGTGGTCAGCGGCCAGCAGTCCTTTGGCGATATGGTCAAGGGGGCGGTGCGCTCAGTGAGTGACATGCAGAAGAACGCGCAGAAGATGTCGGACGCTTATGACCGCGGTGAGGACCTACCGCTGACTGACGTCGTGCTTAGCATGCAGAAGGCGTCGATTGCCTTTGAGGCGACGTTGCAGATCCGCAACAAGGTGATCAAGGCGTACGAAGACATCAAGAACATGCCAGTTTAATTTTTTGAGGCGGATGACGTTAAATGGCGATTAGTACAGCGGAAACATTGATACCGCCCCAGACGCAGAACGCAAGAGCATCGGCGCTCCCCGAGGCGCGCGTGGCCATGGGACAGGCACTTCCTCAGGCGAACAATGCGGCCATGACTGCCGCAGCGTCTCCACTGCCCGGGGTCGCAGGACTGCGGGATGTGTTGCAGCAGCCGGCGGTACGTAAGGCATTCCCGGCTATTATGGCGCTGATTACATTGGTCATTCTCGGCTGCATTTATGTCTGGGTGCAGGAAACGCCGTACCGCGCAATATTTCCCGGTATGGCGGAAGTCGATCAGCACACTGCGTTTGAACACTTGAAGGCGGCAAACCTCAGGCCGCGCATCGATGCGTCGACCGGCAACCTGACGGTGCCGGCCACGCGTTTTCACGAGGCGCGAATTCTGCTGGCGTCGCAGGGACTGCCACGCAGTCAGAACCGCGGCGTGCTCGAATCGCTCAAGGACCAGACCGCGATGACGACCAGCCAATTCATGGAACAGGCGCGCTACAGTGCAGCGATTGAGCAGGAACTGGCGAAAAGCATCGGCCAGATCGATAGCATCCAGAGCGTGCGCGTGCATCTGGCCCAGCCGAAGCAAAGCGCATTCATTCGCGACCGCGTGCCAGCCAAGGCCTCGGTGGTGGTTACCCCTTACGGCGGTCGCATGATCGGTGCTGGTCAGGTGCAGGCCATCATTCATCTGGTGGCATCGAGTGTCCCCTACCTCTCTGCCGACGGTGTGTCGGTGGTCGACAATCTTGGCAATCTGCTGACCAAATCGCCGGTTGACACGGCGCTTGGCCTAACCGGTGCGCAGATGCAGATCAAGCAGCAGTCCGAGGAAAACTACCGCCACCGCATCGTCCAGCTGCTCGAGCCAATCGTTGGCGAGGGAAACGTTAGGGCGCAGGTTGATCTCACCATGAATTTTTCGCAGGTGGAGTTGACTTCCGAGGATTTCGATGCGGCGCGCCAGGGACCGAAAACACGCTCTGAGCAACTGTCTGAGGAGCGCGCTGCCAAAAGCGACGCCAGCGGCATCCCAGGAGCGTTATCAAATACGGCGCCGGCTCAGCCCGAGGTGAAAGCTGATGCTACGGCGACCGACGAGAAATCCCGTGAGGGCAACGGAACGCTCAGTTCGAAGTCGACACGCAATTACGAAATGGACAAGGTTGTGCGCCATGTCAAATCGCCGATGGGGGGCATCGACCGCGTGACGGTCGCTGTTGTCATCAAGGAGCGTGAACCAGCATCAAAAGGCAAGGATACCCAAGCGCAGCCGGACAAACCCGGTTTCACGCCGGAAGAGCTCGAGCGTTTCAATGCGGTCGTTAAGGGCGCGGTCGGCTACAAGGAGGATCGCGGTGACGTGGTCAGCATACTGCCAGCGAAATTCGAGGTGTCCTCCAAGGTAGACTCGGGTATCACATGGTATGAAAATGAAATGGCGACCAGCATCATGAAGGTCGGCCTTTCCGCGCTGATTCTGATCGTGGTCTTGCTCACCGTTATCCGGCCTGTCGTGAAATCCTATCTGCCTGAGCCTACCGCACCGCTGCAATTAAGCAGCCCGGTTAACCCTTTGGCGGCCAAAGACGTCGCCGTGACCGAGGAGGGGGCGGACGCGGCGGCCATCGAAAAGACGAATGAAAGTGATAAGGAGGCAGACGCGCTGGTGATGGAAGACGGCGAGTCGATTGACGATTTTCGAGAGCGACTGAAAAAATCTGCGGCACCGAAAAAATCATCGATTTCGGCCGACATGCTTGACACCGCCAACACTTATGACGATAAGGTTGCGCTGATACGCCTGTTGGTGGCTGAGGACTCAGGTCGCGTTGCCAATGTATTGAAAACCATGATCCGACTTGATAATCCGGTTTAAGCGCATGCACGACTGGATTTTCTTTCTTGGCGGTTCGGCCCTTGTGCTTGCGGTGGCCAGCGTGATGTACGTTGGTGTCGTGCGTCCGGCGCTGAAGCCGCAGTTGCGTAGCGATCCAGCGCCGAAAGCTTGGCAGGCCGACCAAGTGGTAGTGGAACCACCGGCACCGCCATCAGCACAGGGCGCGAATGCGGTAGCCGATGCTGCCAAGGCAAACAGCGCCTCGGAGGATGGCACGGAACCTGAAACCGGCGAGTTGCTAGAAGAATTTCGCATGAAACTACGACAGACGGTGAAGCAAAAAAAGCCAGCGATCACTGCTGAAATGCTTGACACAGCGAATAGCTACCAGGATAAGGCCGCACTGGTGCGCATGCTGGCGAGTGAGGATTCAAGCAGGGTCGCGACCGTCATAAAACAAATGATTGAGGGATCTTCGGATAAAAACCGGTAGACATCATGGCACAGGCAACGATAAAAGAAGCGCCCCCAGCAGGCGGGGAAAAGAACGCGGCCGCTGAAACGATGCCAGCAGCACGTGAGGACGCGGAGAATAGCGAGAAGTTGCAGGAGGAGCTTGCACAGCTGACCAACATCCAGCGTGCCGCAGTGCTGATGCTGCTGCTTGGCGAGCAGGAGGCGGCCAAGATCATCAGCTACCTCAATCCCAAAGAGGTGCAGCCGCTGGGTGCGGCGATGGTGTCGGTGGCAGACCTGTCGCAGGAGGCAATCAGTGCCGTGCTTGATGAGTTCATTGCCACCATCAAGAAGCAGACTAACCTTGCTCTAGGTGTGACTGACTATGTCGAGACGGTCCTGAAGCGCGCCTTGGGTGACGACAAGGCAGCGTCGGTACTGGGCCGCATCTTGCCAGGAAACTCAAGCAAAGGGCTTGAAATATTGCGCTGGATGGATGCGCGTTCGATTGCCGACATGATACGCGGCGAACACCCCCAAATTGTCGCCATCATTCTGTCGGTGCTCGATTCCGACGTAGCTGCCGATGTCCTGAATTTTCTGCCTCCCGATGCGCGTCCAGAGATTATCTCCCGCGTCGCAACCCTCGATGCCGTCCCGCCGTCGGCGATGCTGGAGTTGGAGAACATCATGAAGAAACAGTTTTCTTCAAGCTCGTCGAGTAGTTCCTCGAGTTTCGGCGGTGTGAAAGCAGCCGCCAAGATTCTGAACTTCACGAAAACAACACCGTTAGCCGGGATTATGAATGGCGTCACCCAAATGGATTCGGAACTAGCGCAGAAAATTCAGGATAACATGTTTACCTTCGATAATCTGGTGACCTGCGACAATCGCAGTATCCAGGTGCTGATGCGGGCGGTTGAGCCTGATCTCTTGATGGTCGGGCTGAAGGGGGCAGACGAGGGCGTAAAGAACAAATTTTTCGATAACATGTCATCGCGTGCGCGTTCGATGTTTGTCGATGACATGGAGGCGAAAGGCCCGATGCGCCTCGCTGATGTCGAGGAAGCACAAAAGCAGATCATGCGCATAGCGCGCAAACTGTCTGATACCGGAGAGATGGTGCTGGCAGGTGGTGGCGATGACTTCGTTTAATCCGTTGTGGACAGCCAAGGTGGCTGATCACGAGGATGCCTCCGCGTTGTCGGATGCGCAGCCGACTGCACCGAGGGCCTTCGTGCCGCTGTGGCAGGGCGGCGGCAAGCCTGACTTCGTGCTGACGCAGTTCCAGTCTGGAAAGGATGCCATAAAAACCGCCAACTCGAACGTTGAGCCTGGTGTAGAGGTTCAAGAAAAGGTGGCTGCTAATCCGGATAGTTCGGTCAGCGTGGAATTACCGGCAGCGGAAAGTGCTGATCCGGCGATTTCTGTGGAACGTGCAACTGCATCCGAAGTTTTGGTGCCTGCTCCGCCGGAAATTCCTATGATTACCTGTGAGGAACACGCGAAGTTGTTGCAGATAGAGCGTGCGGCAGGCGTTGAGGCGGGCCGCTTGGAGGGGCTGGCTGAGGCCGCGAAAATGATCGATTCTGAACGAAAAAAAATCGGTGTTTTTCTGGCATCAATCGAGGCCACTTTTGGCAACAGTGCAGAATTTTTCGCGCCGCTGAAAAAACTGGCTCTGCACATTGCGCAGCAGTTGGTGCGCGGTGAGTTGCAATTATCCGGTGCGGCGATTTCGCGCCTGATAGAAAACTGTCTGGCAGTTGCCGGCAACCGTAAGCCGCTGGTGATCCGTGTTCATCCGCAGGACCTCGAAATGTTCAGGAAACTGCGTGGAGAAGACGGCGACGACTTACCGTTCAAGGAGGATCCATCATTTACGCCCGGGAGCGTCAGGGTCGAATTTGATGATGGCTGGATCGACGACAGGATGGAAGAACGCGTTGATGAGGTTTCCAAGGCACTGCAGGTCAGTTCTGCATGCGCTCCTAGCTCGGCGTGTAATGGCAGCTGAAGCAGCATGAATTTGCCAAATTTGGAGAGTGAGATTGAGCGCGATTGTGAGCGTATCACAGTCAGCGCGCCGCGCCGCACGGGCACACTGACGCGTATTGTTGGTTTGATGTTGGAGGCGCGCGGGATCATCGCCTCGGTTGGCGAAACCTGCGGCATCAAGACGGTTGATGGTGGCTTGGTTGAGGCGGAGGTGGTTGGGTTCAGCGACAATACAACCTTTCTGATGCCTTATGGACACCCGGCTGGTATCGGGCCGGGATCGGCTGTCATCGTATACGGTGGCTGTTCTAAGGTGAAACTCGGTCGTGCCATGCTAGGGCGGGTTTTTGATGCACGCTGCGCTCCGCTCGACGGCAAGCCCGCACCGAAGTATGACGACGAGCAGGGGCTGCAGGGCAGTTCGCTCAATCCGATGGAACGCGGGCCGATTCATGAAGCGCTGGATGTTGGGGTGAAAGCCATCAACGGCGTACTGACTTTGGGCAAGGGGCAACGCATTGGTCTCATGGCGGGATCTGGGGTAGGCAAGAGTGTTCTGCTTGGGATGATCACGCGTTATACAAAAGCGGACATTGTGGTGATAGGACTTATCGGGGAGCGCGGACGCGAGGTTAATGAATTTATCCGAGAAACTTTGGGGGTAGAGGGGCTAGCCAAATCGGTGGTGATTGCCGCGCCTGCCGATGTCTCACCCGTTCTGCGCGTACGTGCGAGTAATATTGCGCATTTGATCGCTGAGTATTTTCGCGATCAGGGATTAAATGTGTTGCTGCTGGTCGACAGTCTGACGCGTGTGGCGCATGCGCAGCGTGAAATCGGTCTGGCGGTTGGCGAACCCCCTACGATGAAGGGTTACCCGCCATCGGTTTTCGCGTTGCTTCCTAAAATGATTGAGCGTGCGGGTGTCGGGAGGAACGGTCACGGTTCGGTAACAGCGATCTATACGGTTCTGATGGAGGGAGATGATACCGTCGACCCGATTGTTGACATTGCGCGGGCCTCTTTGGACGGGCAGGTGATGTTGTCGCGCAAATTGGCTGATGCCGCCCATTATCCCGCCATCGATTTGAGTGGTTCGATTTCCCGCATCATGCCTGCGATCTGCGATAGGGAAATGCTTGCCGCGGCCAACCGTTTTAGGCGCTGGTGGACGCTTTTCCAGCAGAATCAGGATCTGATTAATGTGGGCGCTTATCAGCGCGGCGCAAACGTGGATCTCGATGAGGCGATCAGCCGGCGTCCGGAGATGGAACGTTACCTCCGACAGGAAATGCACGAGGGCGTTGACCTAGGCGCGTCAGTCACTTTGCTCACTAAGTGCGTTAGCCGTCACGACTGAGGCGTCAAAAATGGAAAGCAAGAAGCGCGCTTGGCTGCTGCTGCAAAAATTGTCTGAGGCTGACGAGGAACGAGCGTTTAATGCTTTGCGTGATTCACGAGAAAAGCACGCTGCCTCCGTGCGTCAACAGCGGCGTTTGCTGGTAATGCGCCAAGATTATGAAAACCGCCTTACGCATACGAAAGGTCTCGTCCAGGGCGCGCACGAAATTGAGGCTACTCATAATTTTATCTTGCATATCGATGGTTTGCAAAAATTGATGCAGCAGCAAATACATGCTCTGGCTCAGGTGGTTGGTCAGGCAGAATGCGCTTACGAAAAGGTGCGCCTGAATACCTCCAAATGGTCGCTTTTGGGGGAACGAGAAGCAGCATTGCAGTGCGAGCAGCGCACGGTTGCCGAGCAAAAGGAAATCGATGAAGGCGCGGCCTTGCGTTTCGTGAGGCGCGTCGGCCGGGTCTGATCGCCAGCGAGTTCTCTTCATGCGCCAAGCGCAGCGCTGTACCTCATTTCGATCACCACCGGCATGCGCAACGACGAGGTATGGGGCCTTGAAAACGACGCATGGCGCAGCGAAGTTCGCAACGGTTTGACCTACCACTGGGTGCGAAGCATCAAGCACAAGACCCGGAAAGGCGCAGTCGAATACCTGTGTCCGCCGGTCACTCTCGAGGTGCTGGCGGTCTTGCAACGCTTCGCTGAACCACTGCAAAGACAACTGGAAGCGGAAATCCTGGCCTTGCAAGCAGCGCCACCCAGCAAAGAGAGCTTGTCCCGTCTGGCCCAAGCCAGGGCAGATCGCAAACGGCTGTTTCTGAGCGTCTTACAGCTCAAGCACAACCGCGTTCGCGTCTTGACCACGGCGGCCTGCGGCAGCGCGATGGGCAAGCTGGCCAAGGCTGCGGGCACGTGTTGGAGTTTGTCGCCCCATCAGACCCGGCGCACCTACGCCCGACTGTTTGTGGAATCGCGCATGGGGCGCAGTTCACTGATCTTCTTGAAAGAGCAGTTCAAGCACAGCAGCCTGAGCATGACCCAGCTGTACGCATCCAACCCGCAACAAGACCGAACCCTGTTCGACGAAATCCTGTTCGAGATCACGGCCTACAAGAGCGAGTTGCTCGGCGCCTGGACCGGTAATGTGCCGTTAAGCGGAGGTGCTGGCCACAGAATCATGGCATTGCGCGCCACATCCCATGCCAGCCGACAGGCACTGCTCGCCAGCGCGGCCGAACAGATCCATATTCGTGCAACGGGTCACGGCTGATGCCTGTCCCAAGACGAAGGCTGTGGCGGCGCCGGCCTGTACGAAGCCACCCGCTGCGTCGACTGCAAGAATGCCGTTATCGATGAAAGTTGCGCTGACACTTGGCTTGGCATCTATGAGCAGCAGCAAGAACTGCTTGCACTCGACGGTGTGGGAGCCGCAGTACAGCAACGGGCACGCCGGGATGCGGAGCGCAGTGCCGCTGTGCTCGCCTATCTGGGCGTTCAGGTGGAAGCGTCCAGGCCATGAGCAGATCTGCCGAAATGCTTGATCGACGCGACGCGCTGGTGGCTGCGTTGGAGGGGTTGCAGCGCGGTCAGCACAAGATCAGCATCAGTGCCGTGGCTCGCAAGGCAGGTGTTACCCCTGCACTGATCCACAACACTTACCCGGATGTGGCGGAGCGAATCCGTGCCGTATCAGGTCGAGATGCAAGCGCTTTACGCGGCAAAGAAAACGCAATCTTAAAAAGCTTCCAGGCAGACAACAAGCGACTGCATCAAGACAACGCCCAACTCAACGCCGACGTCGCGCGCCTGGCCTCAATTGTGCAAACCTTGACCAACGAAGTCGCTAGACTTCGAGCCCTATCGGCCGGTCAGGTGGTAGAGATGGGCAAGCAGTCGAACCGCTAGCACTCTCAAGCGATGGCTTCCAGGCCCTTCTTCTGAATCACGGTCAACAGGCGCAGCGCTGGGCCACCTGGCTTTTTGACGCCGCGCTCCCAGTCAGACACCAGGTTTTTGGATACATTCAAGTAGCGTGCAAACACGGGCTGTGAGATCTGCTCGCGCTGCCGGATCTGCCGGATTTCCTCAGGAGCCAGCACCTGCACGGGGGTCAGACAGGCCTCATCGAACTCGCGCATGGTCTGCTTGACGATTGCGCCCACCTCGTGCAAGCCCTCCATCGTTTCATGGATGGCGGCGAACGCCTCACTGCGGTACTTTTTCGCCATCTTGGGAAACCTCCTCAAACTGTCCGCTTGCGACCAACTGGTCAATCTGCTCGTCAGAAAAAGCCAGGATCACCCTGGCCGCCCTCTTGAGCTGCTCTTCCTCATCATCACGGATGTTGTCCTGGCCACTTTTGGGAAAGCCGAACACGAAAAAAGCCCTCTCGCCCTAGCGATAAAGCACAACACTGCGAAAGCCGCCAGACTTACCAGCGCCGGGACGGGCGATCCGTTGCTTGATGACGCCGCCACCCAGGTCGGCATCGATCAAGCCCTTTTCTGCGCGCTCCACAGCTTCCAGGAGCGCAGCAGCAGAGATCTTCTCCTTGCGGGCAAAGCGCCCAAACCATGCGTTTTTGAACACCCGCATCCCGTACCTCCTAACAAACCCAATTATATCACACAAAGTGTGACTGTTGGATCGGTGTAGATTCCGCTATGGCTGGATTCCCAGCGGACCCGAAAAAACACAAGACAATGAATCGGCCCGCTACGGAATCGAAGTGATAGCGCGGATTTTTAGACGATGGCACGATAAGCCATGGGGCCGGTTCGCCAGGTAGCGGAGGAGTGTAGGTCATGCCATTATGATACTTAAAGTAAGAGTTTAGACTCAAATCAACTCTTGCATCAGGCATTATCTCGCGTCCTCACGCGCCAGCAATCGCTCTACCCGCTTCTCCACCCTTGCCAAATCATCCCGCAACGCATCCACGTCACGCGCAAACTGTGCAACCTCCGCACGGCAGGCGATGAGCGGGCGTTCTTCGGTCCAGTATTCGGCGAACGAGCGCGCGATGTTCTCCGCGCCCTGCCGGCCCCAGTTATCGAGCTTGCGGCCGGTTTCAACCACGCGGTGCGCGGCGATGTCGCCGAACACGCGGCTCAGGTCTTCTTCGATATCCCAGCGGAGGTTGCGCGCGATGTGATTCAACGCGGCGGCGAATTCGGCGTCGCCTTCGGCCTTGATGTCGTTCCACACAGTTGCGTCGCGCGCCGCGAGGCGCAGCAGGTGGCCGGGTGTCAGGCGTATGGATACGTCGGCAGTGGCATCCGGGGCGGCTGCGGCAGCTTCGCCGATTTCGGTGACGCTGATCAACATTGGCACGGGAAAGGTTTCCACGCGCACGACTTTGCCGGCGTGCGGCTGCAGGCGGGGTGCGGCCCAACTGTTATGGCGCAGCAGGTGATTGATGGCGGGGATGTAGATGGCGGGAATCATTGCGTCAAAATTTTGGGTACAAAAAAACCCGGCGCCGGAAACCCGGGCCGGGCTTTGTTGGGTGACAGCAGCGGGTCTATTGCGATTACGAAACCTGCTGGATGCCCGAAACGCGCCAGCCCGAACGGCCATTGACCGGTTTTTCGAGGTGCCAGACCTCGTTCAGGTTGTTGAGCACGCCGTTTTCGCGGATCTGGCCGGTGAAGCGCACGCTGACCACATACAGATCGCCTTCGGTGACCACGTCAATCACTTGCGAGTTGAGTTCCACGCATTCGGTCTTTTGGTTCGAGCCCCACGCCGATTTCATTTCGGCTTCCAGTTCGTTATAGAGCGACGGGGTCAGGAAGTCACGCAGCGTGCTGGCGTCACCAGCGTCGTTGGCGGCTTGCAGGCGCTCAAAGTTCAGTTTGGCCTGACGCTCGAACTCGGCAGCGTTGAAATCAGCGGGCCAGCGGCTGGCCGGGGCGCTATTCATGGCCGAGAGCGGTGCGCCAGCAGCGGGAGCGCCACCCACCGTTGCGGCGAGCGAGCCCGGCGCAGCAGCGTTTCCGGTGAACTGCGCCGGCTGCGATTGCGGCGCGGGGGCGACGGAACCGGTATTGCCCGCGCCAGCGTAGCCCAGCGGTTGCGAGGGCTGGTTTTTGTTACGCGTCACCATGCGGTAGATGAAGAAGCCCGCGCCGAGCAGCAGCGCGACCATCAACAGACCGGACAGCATGCTGGCCATTGCGCCGCCCAAGCCCATGTGGCTCAACAGCGCAGCAATGCCCAAGCCTGCGGCCAAACCCGCCAGCGGCCCCATGAAGCGGCTCATGCCCGACGGTTGTGGTGCGGGCGGCGTAGGCGCTGCTTGTGCAGGTGCGGCTTTTTGTGCGGGGGCTGCCTGGTTGCTGGAATTGTGTGTGCTGCTGCTTTGGCGTCCGGCGCTGCGTCCACCGCCCACCCGCGCGGCTTCTGCGTCGACCACCACCATGGTGCATCCAAACAGGACTGCGATGATGCCGAGTAATTTATTCATGGTTTCCTCTTTTCCTCTTGCGTTCTTTTATTCATCAGATTGACCCATCCACGCGGTGGCAGAGCCTGCGGCATAAATGGATGCCGACGCATGGTATTTCAACTGTGCCGCGCTATTATAGGACGTACATCACGGTACACAACGGTTATAAAAAAATATAATAAAAACAATTACTTAACGTAATAAACGAAAGCTTAAAACTTATACCCGCGATGCAGAGCCACCACCCCCGCTGCGAGGTTAAAGTATTCGACACGCTCGAGCCCCGCGTCCACCAGCATTTGCTTGAGCGTTTCCTGATCCGGATGCATGCGTATCGACTCGGCGAGATAGCGGTAGCTGTCGGCGTCCTTGGTGATAATGTCGCCCATTTTCGGCAAAACTTTAAACGAGTAGGCGTCGTACGCGCCCGCCAGCGGTTTCCACACGCGGCTGAATTCCAGCACCAGCAAGCGCCCGCCGGGGCGCAGCACGCGGAACATTTCCGCGAGCGCTGCATCCTTGTGTGTCATGTTGCGCAGGCCAAACGCCACACACACGCAGTCAAAGTGGTTGGAAACGAATGGCAGCTTTTCAGCGTCGCACTGCACTGCGGGAGCCAACACGCCATCGTCCAGCAGCCGGTCTCGGCCTATGCCAAGCATGGCCGCATTGATATCGGTGAGCACCACCGAACCCGTCTGGCCGACGCGTTTGGCAAAGGCGCGCGACAAATCCGCAGTACCGCCGGCGACATCCAGCACGCGCTGGCCGGGCCGCACGTAACTTTGCTCGATGGTGAATTTTTTCCATAGCCGGTGCAGCCCGCCAGACATGAGATCGTTCATCACGTCGTAGCGTTGCGCCACTGAGGTGAACACACCCTCGACCTTGCGCGCTTTTTCGGATTCGTCGACCTGCTGGTAGCCGAAGTGGGTGGGGTTATCCATGAAGCGTTATCAACAGGTTAACGAGTTGTCGGGTGAATACTCGGGCCGGCCACCGAATCACTCCCTCGACGCCCCGGCCTTCTCCAGCCGTGCCAGATAATCCTGCCACAATTCCGCCTGCCGCACGCCGAAATCGTAAAGAATATCCCACGAATAGATGCCGGTGTTGTGGCCGTCTGAAAACGCGAGCTGGATGGCGTAATTGCCCACTGCTTCGATGGATTTGATTTCGACGTTCTTTTTGCCCACCTGCAGCGTTTCCTGCCCCGGCCCGTGGCCTCGCACTTCAGCGGAGGGCGAATAGACGCGCAGGAACTCACAGGGCAACTGAAAATGTTTGCCGTCGTCGAAGGTGAGTTCGAGCACGCGCGACACCTGGTGCAGCTTGATCTCGGTGGGCAGGGGCGAGGTCTTGTTAATGCCGGCCATGAGGAAATTTTGCGTTGTGCAACCTGAAAAACGGTTGCGCATCATAACCGGGAACGCGGCGATTGCAATGCCCGATTGCAATCGGTGACATCAATCGCGGATATTTACGGCAGTACTTCCGGCGAACAGCGGTCAAAATCGGCGCCGCGCTCGAGCAGCGCCAACAATTTGATCAAACGCTTTTTCGGATCAGTGGGGCTGCCTTCCAGTTCCAGCAGCCGCCCGGTCTGGAACCACCCGGCGGGCAGCACTACATTGGCCGGCACGGCGGGCATGGCGACCGCGGGTGTCATCAGCGCCAGTTCGAAATCCTGCCCCTTGGGCACGTTGAAATTCGCCGGCCGCACCTTGATCGGTTGGGCCGCGCCGGGGAAAAGGCGCACGCCGCACTGTGTTTCCCGGCTGCCATTGACGCGAATCCATTGAATGGTAGCCAGGCGCGGACCTTTGTTGAAGCGCCGGATGCCCAGAAGCTGGTTGTGCAACATGCGCATCACGCCACTCGGTTCGCGCAGCATGCACATGAAGCCGGAATTGCTTTGATTGAGAATCTGCCATGCCTCGGTTTTTTTCACTGCGGCCTGCTTGGCGGTGTTCGACAGGCGCATCGAGAAACCAAGGTTGTCCATTTCCCATTTGTCGCGCGCGTTGAATTCGATTTCCTGCTTGGTGCGATTGTCGCCACCCAGCATTTTGAAGGCGTCGGCAATGCCGAAACATACTTCGGCGGGGTCTTCGGTCGCGGCGCGGTTTTCGGTGCGCAACGTGCCCGCGCGGCACCATTGCAGATACAGCAACATGATGAGGCTTTCGCAGCCCGGCTGGCGTGCATCTTCGCCCAGGCCAAGCTGGCCCGGCGTTTGCTCCTGCTTCAGCAGATTGATGGTTTGCCGCAGCATCTTGGACAGCGGCTCCAGATCCAGATAGCGTGCAGAGCCGCCCTGCGCAAATTGCGAGGCCAACCCCGGCGGCGCATCGCTTGCGAAATCCACTGCCAACGGCGGAATTTGCCCCGGTGGCAAAGGCTGGCGCGACAGTTCCACCAGCGAGGCCCATTTCTCCAGCCAGCGCCGCAGGAACGCCATCTGCCGCACCGACAGCGCGTAGGGATTCGCCAGGTTCGCCATTAACCCCTGCACATAGGCCTCGGCGCAACTGGTATCGGCATCGCGCTTGTTAAAGACATCGGTGACGCGCGCGCGTGACAGGCCGTGTTCCTCGGCGTAGGCATAAAGTTCGTGAAAGCCACGCCAGGCCGTAGCATCAGGCTCGCGATAGACTTGATAGTGTTCAAACAGGCCGTATGCCGCCGTGCGAAGACAGCGAAGCGTGAGGAGTGCTGCGTGCGGCGCCATGGTGAGATCGCCCGCGCGCAACGCGTCAAGACACGCGCGGTAGGCCGCACCCACCGCGCTCCACAGCCGCATCACGTTGTCCCACGCGCGCGCATCGGCCTGATCCAGTGGCAGCGGCTTGCCGATGTAGCGCTTGGCGAGCTCGGCTTGCGCAAACTGCACGGTTTCCTTCAACGCTTCGATGATCTTCAGCCGCTCCAGCGCGGGTAGCTTGGCGATGGCGAGCGCCCCGACCTGCTCCGACAGCATTTGCTGCACCATTTGCACATTGGTGATCGGCAGTGCAGCCACCCAGCGCGCGCAACTGGCGGCATCGGAAAACTGCAGTGCGGCGGTTGTGCCGCCGGGCGGCATCGATTGCATAGACATGCTTATCATCCTTGGCTCCAGAGATGGCATTGGGACAGAACCCTCGCAAAAACGGTCGCAAGACTAAGGGTACCCGCCGCGCACCTGCTGTGAAGCAAATCACACTCGTCCGGCATTTTCAATGCAAACCGGTAATATTTGACGCTTCCCTTACAAAATTTTTCTCATTTTCAACAGCTTACACAACACAGCCCGCCGGGTCATTCCAGCTGTGACGCAAGATCGCCCGCCAACAACTGCGGCAACCGGCCGGCGTGGCTTTCACGCAGCGCGCGTTGGCGCGCCCCCCATATCGCCTGCGGGAAATGCGAATCATCGCGAAAGCGCGGAATCACGTGCCAGTGCAAGTGTGGCGTGATATTGCCGAGACTGGCCAGATTGATCTTGTCGGGTTGTAATCGCTCGCGCAGCGCGGCTTCCACGACGAACACCACGCGCATGCAATGCGCGCGCGCGGCCTTGTCAAGATCGGTCATCTCCGCCACGTGCTGATGCCACACCACGCGGCAATAGCCTTCAAAGCCCGGTTCGTCGACGTAGACCACGCGCAGTAGGTCGTCCTGCCACAACAACTGCCCGCCCGGCGCGCTGCACAAGTCACAGGCCATGAGGGATAGAGGCAACAGAGATAGATGGAATGGATGCCAACGCCAATCGAAATAAAAATGTTAATAAAAACAAATAGTTATAGGACTATACCACTGCCGCGGCCAATACCCAATAGCGCGCGAATTTGCCCAGCGCCATATAAAATGCCGACCACCACGGATTGAGCCTCAGCCAGCCTGCCGCCAGACACAAAGGATCGCCCACGATCGGTACCCAAGATAACAATAACACCGGCGCGCCATGGCGACGCACGCGATCCAGCCCGGTTTGCATCGTGAGCGCCTTCTTTTGCGGAATAAAGCGGCCGATGCAATAAGACGACAACCCCCCAAGCGTGTTGCCGACCGTCGCCACCACCAGCGCCGGCCACAACTGTTGCGGATGCAGCTTGAGCACGCCAAACAGCACCATTTCAGATCCGCCCGGCAACAGCGTAGCGGCAAGAAAACTGCTGGCAAACAACGTCCAGAGGCTGGCGGACTCGGTCATCGAGCGAAACAGGCCTGACTGTTACGTGTTCGCGCCAGATTGACCCTGCCCGGCGGATTCCGGGATAATCCGCTGCCCTTTCCCATTGCACGCAAAATTAGTTCCCTTGAACTCATGAATGACGCCAACGCGCTGATCAGCGACGATTATCGCCGGATGCAGCAGGAGCTGCACAAAAATCCGAATTACGGCGTGGCGTCGGTGGAGTATGCGCCGCTGGTGGCGCAGGTGATGGATGCGGTGGGCGCGCGTGAGTTACTCGATTACGGCGCGGGCAAAGGGCGGTTGGGGCAAACGCTGCGCCAGCATTCGCGCGCGCCGCTGACGATTCACCATTACGACCCGGCGATCCCCAAGTGGAGCGCGCCGGCCCAACCCTGTGGCTTTGTCGCATGCATTGATGTGCTCGAACATATTGAGCCGCATTTCATCGACAACGTTCTGGATGACCTTCAGCGCGTGACGAAAGGCGCAGGGGTATTTACCGTGCATACCGGGCCGGCCGTGAAAGTGCTTGCCGATGGCCGGAATGCGCATTTGATTCAGCAACCGCCCGCATGGTGGCTGCCGAAGTTCTTGGCTCGTTTCGAACTGGTGCAGTTCAGCCGCATGCCGCAAGGGTTCTGGGTGGCTGTTGAAGGGCGGCGTCAGTGACCGCGGGCAATATCGCTTCAGCAATTACATCAACGAAAGCAAACCCATGACTTATGCCATAGATTTCCCCGGCGTTACCACGCTGCCGGTGGCCGAAAGTACGCAAACCTTCCCAGTCGGCCGCATTTATTGCGTTGGCCGCAACTACGCCGAGCACGCCAAGGAAATGGGCCATGATCCGGATCGCGAGCCGCCGTTTTTCTTCATGAAGCCACCGGATGCGATCGTGATGAGCGGAGCGACCATTCCGTATCCGACCATCACCAAGGATTTACACCACGAAATTGAAATGACAGTCGCCATCGGCAAGGGCGGCAAGGATATTCCGGTTGAAAAAGCGCTTGATCACGTGTTCGGTTACGGCGTCGGCCTCGACATGACGCGACGCGATGTACAAGGAGAGGCCAAGAAAATGGGCCGGCCTTGGGAAATGGGCAAGGCATTCGATGATTCCGCGCCGTGCACGGCGCTGAAAACCGTGGCCATGGTGGGCCACCCCGCCAAGGGCGCGATCTGGTTGAAGGTCAATGGCGTGGTCAAGCAAAAAGGCGATTTGTCCGAGCTCATCTGGAACATCCCGGAAACGATTTCTTATCTGTCGAAGATGATCACGCTGCGTCCCGGCGATCTCATCATGTCAGGCACGCCAGCGGGTGTCGGGCCGGTGCAAAAAGGCGATGTGCTTGAAGGTTTCGTCGAGGGCGTGGGCAGCTTGAGCGTTACATACGCGAAATAACAAAAACAGGAAGCACGACATGCGCAAGGTTAAGCTGGGCAAAAGCGGACCGGAAATTTCCGCGATGGGGCTGGGCTGCATGGGTATGTCGATTTCCTACGGAACGCCCAACGACGAGGAATCTGTCGCCACCATTCATCGCGCGCTGGACATGGGGGCGAATCTCATAGTGACATCCGATGCCTACGGCGCGGGTGTGAATGAAGCGTTGGTCGGGCGTGCGCTGAAAGGCCGCCGCAGCGAGGCAATGGTCGCGACCAAATTCGGCAATTTGGCGCTGGCGGGCGGTGGCGGCGCAGGCGCGCTCACTGGCGGACATCCGGATTACGTGCCGAAGGCCTGCGAGAAGAGTCTCAAAATGCTCGGCGTGGATGTGATTGACATCTATGGCCTGCATCGCGTCGACGCCACAGTGCCGATTGAAGACACCGTCGGCGCGATGAAGCGCCTTGTCGAGCAAGGCAAGGTGCGTTATCTGCAACTTTCCGAAGCCGGGCCGGACACCATACGTCGCGCCAACCGAGTGCACCCGATTGCCGCACTTGAAACCGAATATTCGTTGTGGAGCCGCGACGTCGAAAAGGACATCCTGCCGGTGTGCCGTGAATTGGGCATTACGTTCATGGCCTACGCGCCGCTGGGACGCGGCTTTTTGACGGCAACGATGAAAACGCTTGATGCGCTGCTGCCCACCGACCGGCGCCGTGATCACCCGCGCTTTCATGTCGAAAATATCAATAAAAACAGTAACTTACTTACGTCTATTGAAGATATCGCGCGGGCGCGCAACGCCACCCCTGCGCAGATCGCGCTGGCGTGGTTGCTGGCCCAAGGCAGCGACGTTGTGCCGATTCCTGGCACCAAGCGACGCACTTATCTCGAGCAAAATTGTGCCGCGCTCGACATCGCGCTTACTGCGGATGAGATTAAGCGCCTGAGCGATGCCTTCCCGCTGAATGTCACCGCCGGCACGCGTTATCCGGCAAAGCAGTTGAGCGGGCTGGGAATCTGATTCGCCCCCGCCCTGCGCTACCTCAGCCCACCGAGCGGGCGCGCCCATACAACAGCGTCACGTTAATGCGCCGGTTTTCGTAGCCGGGCTTGAAGTGCAATTCGTCGGTGATGTGAATCAGGCTGGAGTCGAATAGCACGCAGCGATTCGCACGATACGGCACGCGCGTGGATTGTGCGTTGTGCACTTTCAGATACGCCATCATTTTCGACTGGTTGGTGTTGTAATCCATGAACGTCCAGCTCGCCGGCGCGGGCACGTCGTAAATTACCATGCCGCCTTTGGTGTTGTTGGCGCACGCGCTGTCGGGCGTGACCCAGAAATTGATGTTGACCTTGGCGAAATCGGCGTGCATGTTGATGCCCTGCTGGCGCTGATCGTATTTGAAAGCCCAGGCTTGCAGCAGCGGCAGGTTGCCGATCACGCGCGGCATCGCCAACCGCAACTCGTGTGCAATGGTGAGCAGCACGCGCGGACTGAAGCCGCGCGCGAGCAGCGCGCCGACGTAGCCGCGTTCATAGTTCATGTCCCAGATCGAGGCTTCCTCGCAGTATTCGCGCAGCCGCGCGAGCGCATCGGGGGACAGAAAATTGTCGATGACGACCATTGCCGGCTTGCTGTTGAAATACTGATTTTCGATCGCGCCATAATCGTTGTCACCCAGCGCGCGGCCGTCGAACCGCCGGTCGGGGATGTAGTGCGGCGCAGTCAGCGCGCGTTGCAACTTTTCGCCTTCGATGCCCGCTGGTGCGTAGCGTTGTTCAACATCGGCGTTGCGATCATGGTGGCGCCGTAACACCGCGAGGGCTTCAAGGCCGGCGGTATCCAGCTTGCCGCGCTGCGCCAGCAGTTCAAGCTGTTCATGGCTGTGGCGCAGGCGCGGCTCCGGCACCGGCCAGGGCAGCGTGTTGAGGGCAATTTGCTGCGTGCGTGCCAGCGCGAACGTGGCGTCGAATCGGGCTTCGGCACCGTCAAGGTCACCGTGCTGAAGACGCTCCAGCCCCAACGAAAGCTGGCTTTCAATATCGTTTTCGATGTCGGCGCGATACCGTTCCGCGAGTATTCGCACCTGCGCGACATCATGGGCATTGGCGTAAAGCGCGATCAGCGCGCGCAGCGTCAGCAGGCGGTGCGGTCCATTGGTGTTGAGTGCTTCCTGCAGGGCGCTGGCCGCCAGCGCATGCTGATCCAGTCCCGCATAGGCTGCGCCGAGTTCCACCCGCATGTCGGCCGTGGCGGGCGCCTGCTCAGTCAGCATATTGAATGCGCCGATGGCGGCGTACCAGTCGCCAATGCCGTTGTAGCAGCGCATCACGTGTAAAGCGGCTTCCGGCGATGCCTGATCAGCGAAGCGCGCGCGCAGCGCGTTGCCGAGAGCTTCGTGATGGTTGCCCATCACCTGATTGACGATGGACAGCGTGATCAGCGCGCGAAAGTTTTGGGGATCGGCGGCGAGCACCGAACAGGCGTGGCGATAGGCGGCTTCCCAGTCGCTGACGGCTGCGGCGATTTGCGTCAGCACGCTGAGCAAAAACGTTTCATTCGAGGGCGGTTGCTGAAAGTGCCGTTGCATATGATCGTCAGCGGCCTCGATCTGGCCGTCGGCGTGCAGCAGCGTGAGGTATACGGCGTGAACATCCGGCGCGCTGCTGGCGTTGGCCGCCTGCCGAGCGGTGGGCACTGCCTCGCTGGCATTGCCGCTGTTCAGAAACGTCGCCAGCGCGCTGGTGATATCACGCGCCCACGCGGCCTTCCAAGCGCGCGTGCGGCACACATTGAAGGCGCTTTTGTTGTCGCCGCACACCTGCAGGCACAGCACCGCTTCAAAGGCATCCTCGTCGGAGGCGGGCGGCGAACTGCTTAGCAAAGCGTACGCACGCTGCGTCTGCCCTCCTGAACGCAGGCGCTTAATCTCTTGGTAGGGCTTGGAGAGCATGTGTAAATGCGATGTAAGTATTTGATTTATTGACCATATTTTATATTCTTGCGGCGGAAATATCGCGCCGAAGTGCTGTCAGCGCGTCTTCCCAACGGCCATTGAGCGCCTGCCGGTAAATGCCAAAGCCGGGAAACCACGGGCTAGAACCGGAGGCCATCCAGCGCCATTCTGCGGGGCACGGTACCAGCACGCGCGCGGTTTTGCCCGCTGCCGCGCGCAAATGCATGTTGGTATTACTGACACCCACGTAGTCGTCGATCAGCGCGAGCAACGCCAGCATGTGTTCCAGATGATCGTTGAGCGCGGTGAAATCAGCGAGTGGTTTGCCCAGTGTGGTTTGCAATCGTTCGAGCTCCCCCGCGGCGGGCTTGCGCTGCAGCGCAAGCAATGTGCCGGGCCAGTCTGCCAGCGCCTGGCCTAGTGCCGGAATGGCGACTTCCTTAAAAAGCTTCCAATTGGCGCCCCGCTGCTGATCCGGTGCGGTGCCGCCGCGCCAGGTAATGCCCAGATACGGCGGCGGGCCGGCGTTGGCCAGCAACGCGCGCACGGCAGCCAGGGATTCAGGCAAGGGATCGATGCGCAAGCTGGGCGGCGGTAGTAGCGCATGCGGCGCGTGCATCCACGGGTACTCGGCCATGAGGCCCACATCGGTGGCCGGGTTCGCAGGAACGGACAGCGCAGCGGGCGCCTCTTGTTCATTCACAGCGCTGGGCAGATCACCGGCGAGCATGTTCATGTCGGAGGGCGGAATGGCGGCAGTGTCGCCGATTACCGCATCCAGCGCGGCAACCCGTTGCAGCATGACCGCGAGCTTCGGGCTGGCGCAATAGGTGATGCGCGCGCCCAGCGCCTTTAGTCTTGGCGCGTAACGCAGGAAAAACAGTTCATCGCCCAACCCCTGCTCGCACACCACGCAAATGTGTTTGCCCATCAACTGCGGCGGTAGCGACTGCTGAAGATTCAGATGGCCAAAATGCCGCACGATGCGCTCGAAATCGGCGCGTGAACGGTAACGGTGCCAGCCTTCGTCAAGAAATCCATTGGCGAGTAATATCGGCGTGACCAGCCGGACGGTGTTTACCGTATCGGCCGTGCTGCGCAGTATGGCGCCGAAACGCTGCAGGCCTTCCTCGACATCGCCCGCCTCACACAAGGCTGAGGCGCAGGTTTCCCGATAGCGCTGATTGTGCGGCTCCAGCGCCGCGGCGCGCAGGCAGTGCGGCAGTTGTTCCGTAATGCGGCCCTGCATGCCGAGGGCGGCGCTCATCAACGCATGGGCATTGGCGAAATCCGGCGCTGCCGCTAGCAACTCGCGGCAGCGCTGCTCGGCTTCGGCGATGTGTCCCAGGTCGATCAGCACCGACGCCAGATTGGCGCGCGCGAGCATGAAGTGGGGCGCAGTCGTCAGGCATGCACGGTATTCCTTTTCCGCCTCTTCAAAGCGCAGCAGCGCATGCAGCGTGCTGGCCAGATTATTGCGCGCGTTCACCAGTGCGGGCTCGATGCGCAATGCCGCGCGGTAATGTTCGACAGCTTCGTCAAGACGCGCCTGATCCCTTGTAACATTGCCCAGGTTCATCCACGCCAGCGCGGAATTCGGATTGCGCGCCGTGATGCGCTTTAACAGCGTTTCCGCATCGGTAAATTTCTGTTGCATCGCCAGCGCATTGGCAAGGCCGATTTGGAAGCTTTCTTCGCGAGGCTCCAGCCGTAGCGCCTTGCGAAACTGGTTTTCGGCGTCGGTATAACGCCCGCATTGAAAGTAAGCCTGCGCCAGACTACCGGTAATCGCCGGATGATTCCGTTGGCGGCTGGCGGCTTTTTCCAGTTGCGCTATCGCGGCCACCGCGTTGTCGTGGGCGAGATATGCATTTCCCAATAAAAACAATAGCTTGGGGTCATTTTGCCGTGTCGAAAGAGCGTTTGTATAAATGGTGATGGCCGTGGCGAAGTCACCGGCCTCCTGCGCGCGGCGGCCCGCTTCCAGATAGTCATCGGGCCGGAGGGCAGGCTGGGAAGGCATGTCTTGAGTATAACACAATGAATTAAAAGGATTTTTTGGCTATCAGCCTGATCATCATCTACCGCGTTCGATAGCCTGGCCGCCTCTTTCTAAAGGGTTGTTGATGCAGGCCATTTCCCAAGCGGAAAATAATTGTTGTTTTTTGGCAACAATTTGCACATTTTTGGTTAAGTAATGTTGCTTAAGTATATATAACTAATTGTTTTATAATAATAATTTGTATGTTGTATCAAGGCAACAATCGCAAAAAAAGTGGCCATTCCAGCGCTATTTTCTTGAGCCGCAGTGCCTGAAATTACATACTCACCTCGTCCTTTTGAATCTACGTAGGGGCAAAAGTGCTTTAGAAGGGTGAGGTCGCAGTCGGGGTCGTTAACAATCCCGGGCCTATCCTGATCCATCAGTAGCAAGGGCACCGTATCTAGGGCAGTAGTTACAAACATCACAGGAGAATGCAATGCAGAAAAAACTGTTGGCTGTTGCGGTAGCGGGTGCGCTGGGTGCGCCGGCTTTTGCACTGGCTCAGAACGCGACGGTAAACGTATACGGCCGTTTGTATGGCGAATA
>OMIN01000132.1 GCA_900299145.1 Betaproteobacteria bacterium
AACCAGATCGGGCCGTGCAATATTGTCCTCCACCATCTGCTCGACGAACACGTCGCCATCGATCAACTTCATCGCCACGCAAAACCCCAGATGCATCTGCGCCGTGGTCAACGCACTCGGCACATAGGGCGACCAGCCCGAATGACTGACCGCCGATTCGGTGACGGCAACGGTCACTGCTTCGATATCGGAAGCCTTCAACCCGGTTTCTACGACCAGTTCCTCGATGGCATCCAGCGTCGACAGATTGGTACCCACGCACGCATGACGCTTGATCGCCACACGCAGGGTTTCCCAACGCATGCCCAACCCGTCGCTTAGCGCCGCCAGATCAAATTTGTCGCTGCTTTGGGTGACCGTCGTGCAAAAACCGCCATAGGGCTGCTCGAACACATCTTCGATGCCGGTGAAGCCATCGGCCGCGAGCAGCGCCGCGTAGACACCGCTTTGCGCACCACGCGCGGTCAGCATGCGCTTGACCATGGATCCAAACTGCGCGGCCATCAGCCCCGATGCCTGCGAACCGGCAATGCCCAGCGCCTGATACAGTTGCCCGCTGTTTAGCCCAAGCACGATGCCCGCCGTAATGGCCGCCGGAAACGGGGCGAACAATCCTGGCGTGTGCCAGCCGCTCACCGCTCACCTTGTCCGCACCCATAAATTCGGCGGCGGCAAATGCTGCAGGCAGCAGCGCCGCGCAGCCGTGAAACGTCGCCGGATGCACGTCATCCATTTCATAGCCCTGTACCAGGGTGCCGTTTAACAGCGCGGCATTGGCGGCGGAAGCGGTTTCACCACGACCCCAAATTGATGCATGGCCGCCGTGCGGTTCCAGTTTGTTCACCACACCCGCCAGAATGTCCGTCCACGGCAATCGCGCACCAAAAAGGCCGCAGCCCAGGCCATCAAGAACAATGCCCTTGGCGCGAGCTACAACCTCCGGCGGTACCTCAGCGAGCTTCAGGTTTGCGGCGAAATCCGCCATGCGGCGGCTGTGCGAAAACTTTACAGAGGTCTCAGCGTGCATCGAACAATTCCTCCTACTTACCAGGCACTAGGCCCGCGCCGCCACCGGCGCATCGTCAACGGCCGGCTCGTGCGGTACTCCAGCGCGAGTTTCTTCGGGCGCCGGGTTCTCTGACATATCGACCGTGGCTTCCGCGGTTTCCGCAGCTTCTGCATTTTCAATCGCCACATCATCTGGCGCCAGAAAGCCGCCGGACTGATGTTTCCAGAGTTTGGCGTAATGCCCGTCCAACCGAAGCAGTTCTTCATGCGAACCCTGCTCGATCACGCGCCCCGCGTCGAGCACAATCAGGCGATCCATGCGTGCGATCGTCGACAGCCGGTGCGCAATGGCAATCACCGTCTTGCCTTCCATCAGGCCCAGCAGCTGCTCCTGAATCGCCAGTTCGACTTCGCTGTCCAGCGCGGAGGTCGCCTCGTCCAGCACGAGGATGGGTGCATCCTTCAGGATCACACGCGCGATGGCAATGCGCTGGCGTTGGCCGCCGGAGAGCTTCACGCCGCGCTCGCCCACATGCGCGTCGTAACCCTTGCGGCCCATCCAGTCCTGCAGGCCGAGGATGAAGTCGTGCGCATGCGCCTTCTTTGCGGCAGCCTCGACGTCCAGATCGCTCGCACCCGGACGGCCATAGCGGATGTTGGCGGCAATGGAGCGGTGCAGGAGTGAAGTATCCTGCGTCACCATGCCAATGGCCGCCCGCAGGCTTTCCTGCGTGACTTGCGTGATGTCCTGCCCGTCGATACGTATCGCCCCCTGCTCCAGCTCGTAAAACCGCAACAGCAGATTCACCAGCGTGGATTTGCCCGCGCCGGAGCGCCCCACCAACCCCACGCGCTCGCCGGGGCGGATGACGAGATGGATGTCCTCCAGTACTGCTGCTGCGTCCTTTCTGCCATAGGTGAAGGTGACGCCTTCGACGCGTATCTCGCCGCGGGTGGTTTGTAACTCCACCGCGCCCGGCTTATCGACACCGGCGAGCGGCACGGCGATGGTTTGCATGCCTTCCTGCACCACACCGATGTTTTCAAAGATGCTGGTAACCTCCCAGCTTACAAAGCCCGCCACGTTGGCAATCTGCCACGCCAGCGGCAGCGCCGTCGCCACCACGCCAGCGCTCACAACACCCTGCGCCCATAGCGTGATGCCGATCACTGCCGTGCTGGTCAGCAGCAGCGCGTTCATCACCGACAACCAGAACATGAACTGCGTGATCATGCGCATGTGCGCCCCGATGGCGGCCTGATGATCGTTGATGGCCTCGCGCACGTAAGCCTCTTCGTTGGCTAGCCGTGCGAACAGTTTTACCGTAAGGATATTGGTGTAGCTGTCAACGATGCGCCCCATCACCATCGAGCGCACCTCGGAACTGGTCTTGGCCAGATCGCGCAGCTTGGGCACGAAGTGCCGCAGAAAAAAGTAATACGCGGTGAACCACAACGCGGTAGGCAGCGCGAGTCGCCAGTCCACCATCGCCATCAACGCCAGCGCGCTCACACCGTAAACAATGATGTACCACACGGCGCGTATCGCCGACATCACACTTTCGCGCAGCGCATTGGCAGTTTGCACCACGCGAGTGGCGATGCGCCCAGCGAAATCGTTCTGGAAAAACGTCCAGCTTTGCCGCACCACGTGCCAGTGGCTTTGCCAGCGGATGAGACTGGTCGCGCCGGGGATCAGCGCGTTTTGCCGGATCGCAATGTCGATCAGAATCAGCAGCGGGCGCACCAGCAGTACCAACGCCACCATGCCTGCGAGTATCGGCCACTCGCGTGCAATCGCGGCCTGCCGGTTGGTGGCCTCCATCAACGACACCAGCTTGCCGATGAACACAGGAATTACCGTGTCGATCAACGCCACCGCCAGGCTGGTAACGAACATCGCGCCATACCACCGCTTGGTCTGGCTGACGAAGTGCCAGTAAAAGCGCACAAGCCCGTCCGGCGGCGCGCCGGGGCCGTTGCTGGCGGTGCCGCGTATGCGCGACTGGAGGTAGTTGAACATCAAGCAACGCGGGCGCATCCGGCTAGCGGCAGCGCCCGCAAAAGCAAAGAAAATATTAATTAAAACAAATACTTACAACACATCTCTCCTGGCGTTCAGCGCCCGCCGTTGCGTAGTAATGTGTCAGCGAGGCAAGCAGCCCCCTGGCAGCGCGCCTACACTGCCCGCTTCGCACGTAATCCGGCAATGGCCGCGTCGTCGTAACCCAAACTCTTCAGCACGGCGTCGGTATGCTCGCCGGCCCCGGGCGTGTGCCCCAGTTTTTCGGGCTGCGGGTAACGGCTTAAGTGAATCGGCTGGCCCACCACTTTTTGCGGACCGTAATGCGGATGATCCACGGGCCTCACAATACCGAGGTGCTTGACCTGCGGATCGGCAAACACCTTGTCGATGGTGTTGATTGGGCCGCACGGCACGCCGGCCTTGTCCATAAGCGCCACCCACTCATCGTTGGTTTTGGTCAGCATGACTTCGGCCAGACGCGCATTGAGTTGGGTGCGATTCTTGGTGCGCAATGCCGCGTTGGCGAAATTCGGTTCAGTCAAAAGATCCGCGGCCCCGGTGGCCTTGCAAAAATGTTCCCACAGGCTGTCGCCCGATGCGGCAATGTTGATATAGCCATCAACCGTCTTGAACATGCCGGTGCCCGCGCCGGTCGGGTGATTGTTGCCCTCCTGGCCGGCGACTTCGCCCTTGATCAGATAGCGCGCCGCCTGGAAATCCAGCATGAAAATCTGCGCCTCGATCAACGAGGTGGATACCCACTGGCCTTCGCCGCTGCGCTCGCGCTCAAGCAATGCCAGCGTGATCGCGTTGGCGAGCAGAAGGCCGGCAGTCAAGTCGTTAATGGCGATGCCGACGCGGATCGGCCCGCCCCCCGGATGCCCGGTGATCGACATCAACCCGCCCATGCCCTGCGCAATCTGATCGACACCCGCGCGGCCCGTGTATGGCCCATCCTGCCCAAAGCCGGAAATGCTGCCGTAGACGATGCGCGGATTCACCTTGCGCACCGCCTCGTAATCGACGCCGAGCTTGTGTTTGACGGTGGATTTGTAGTTCTCGACCACCACGTCGGCTTTTTTCGCCAGCTCGAAAAAGATTTTCAGGCCTTCTGGCGTTTTCAGATTCAGCGTCAGGCTTTTTTTATTGCGATGCAGGTTCTGGAAATCCGGCCCGTCGCGCCGGCTGCCGGTGGCATCCATACCCGCCCCCGGCGCTTCGATTTTGATGACGTCGGCGCCCCAGTCCGCCAACTGGCGCACGGCAGTAGGGCCCGCGCGATGCGCGGTAAGGTCCAGCACGGTAAATCCATTGAGCGGCAGACGGTTGGCCATGAGAGAGTCCTTTTCGGTTACGGAGCAGAATCTGAATGAACAGGCAGCAAAACCGTCAGTTTAGCACTGCCGACGCCTCACGGCTGCGCAGACAAAGCAAGTGCCCATGCACCGAACAGTTATTTCAATCCGGCTGCCCGCGCCACTTCGTCGAACATCACCAATTGCGCACGCAGTAGTTTGTCAGCTTCTTCAGGTGTTGTCGGCGTAGGAATAAAGTCGATGGCTTCCAACTGTTTTCTGACTTCAGGCATCTCCAGTGCGCGAGCTATATCCCGGGAGATTTTGGCCACGACGTTCCGCGGCGATTTTGCTGGCGCCAGAATCATGTGTGAGGCATCGCGGCGGAAAGCCGGCAATATCTCGTTCAGTGTCGGCACCTCGGGCAATACCGGCGAGCGTCTGGGCGCCAATACCGCCAGTGGCAACAGCCGGCCATCGCGAAACAGTCCCAGACCCGGGCCGAGACTGATCACCGAATAGTGAACACGCCCGGCGAGCAGTTCCACCATGATTTCCGGCTGCCCTTTGTACGCCACATGCACGCCCTTGATGCCGGCGGTGCTACGGAAACTCTCAATGGCCATATGACCGCCACTGCCCGCCCCAGGCGACCCGTATAGCAATTTGCCGCCCCGTTCGTGCGACAATGCGATGAGTTCCTTGATTGACTTCACGCCCAGCGACGGCGCCGAGGTAATCACGCTGGTGGGAATGCCTACTTGCGTGACGGGCACAAAGTCGCGTAGCGGGTCGTAACCGGCATTGCGCCGCAAAACGGCGTTGATCGCAAACGATGCCGACACGTAGACAACGGTATAGCCGTCCGGCGTAGCCTGCGCCGCCACGCTCACGCCCAGCGAGCCGCCCGCGCCGGTACGATTCTCGATCACCATCGGCTGCCCCCACAACTCGGCAACCTTGGGCGCAATAATGCGCGCCGTGGTATCGGTTGAACTGCCCGGCGGAAAAGTGACAATCAAACGCACCGGGCGTACCGGCCACGCCCCCCCTGCCCCCGCCGGCTGCCCCGGCGCAGGAGATGCCGCCTTGGCGGCGCCTACGAGCGAAAATAATATCAATAAAAACAGATACTTGTACATGGCCACCCACCCTATGTCCGGCACGCGCCCCGGGGCACGGCCACGGCACCTCATTGTGCCTTCAAACCCGCTGACTTCGCCACTTCATCGAATGTCACCAGCATGCCACGCAGGATTTTGTCGAACTCCTCCGGCGTCGACGCCGCTGGAATGAAATCCACCGCTTCGAGTTGCTTTTTTACATCCGGCATGTCGAGCACCTTGGCCACGTCACGGCTGATCTTATTGACGATGGCGCGCGGTGTTTTTGCCGGCGCCATGATGGCGTGCGAGGCGTCGCGGCGAAAATTCGGCAGTATCTCCACCATGGCGGGAACATCCGGTAACAGCGGCGAGCGTTTCGGTGTCACCACCGCGATAGCCCACAACCGCCCGTCACGAATCATGCCCAACGCCGGCCCCAGCCCCGGAATGCCATAGTGCACGCGCCCGGCGAGTATTTCGATCAACATCTCCGGCTGCCCCTTGAACGCCACGTGCGTTGTCTTGATGCCGGCCGACATGCGAAAGCGCTCCGCCGTCATGTGGATGCCGCTGCCCGCGCCAGCCGAGCCATAAAGAATCTTGCCGGGCCGCTCGTTCGCCGCCGCAATTAGCTGCTTCACAGTTTTCACGCCGAGCGAGGGCGTCACCACCAGCGCGCCCGTCGAATAGCCAATTTGCGACACGCTGGTGAAATCCTTCAGGGGATCGTAACCCGCGTTGGAACGCAGCACGGCATTGATCGCAAACGAGGCCGATATCACCAGAAGCGTATAGCCGTCAGGCGTGGCCTGCGCCGCCATCGCATTCGCAATCGAACTGCCCGCACCAGTGCGATTTTCGATCACCACCGGCTGCCCCCACAAGTCCGACAGCTTGGGCGCCAGCGTCCGGGCCGAAAGATCCGTTGCACTGCCCGCTGAAAAGCCAACCATCATGCGCACGGGGCGTTGCGGCCAGTTTGCAGCGCCATCGGTCGCACCTTTGACGGACTGCGCCAGCACCGCCGACGCGGCAGCCGCAGCAAGCAACGCCATCATGGAAATACACTGCTTTGTATTTAAATTTCGCTTCAAAATTGCCTGCATGGTTTTTTCAAATCGCTATCTTGTTGAATACTGCCAGAGGGGCCTTCAACCAAGGTTTTCAAGCGTCGCCAGCGTTCAATAATCCGTCTTTAAATTCGCTGCCTTGGCGATCATTTGAATCTGCTTTACCTTGGCGCGCATGAAGGCGTCAAACTCGGCCAGGCCAATTGGTGAAACCACGAAACCATCGCGCAGCATGCCATCACGTACTTCGGGCAGGGCGAGCGCGCGCGTCACTTCCGCGTTGAAGCGTTCCATCGTGGGACGCGGCGTCGCGGCCGGAGCAAAAACGCCCATGGCGCCGCTCATGTCGAAATCCTTCTGCCCCGCTTCCATCATCGTTGGCACATCTTTGATCAAACTCGAGCGCACGGCCGAAGTCACCGCCAGCGCGCGCAGTTTGCCGGACGCCACATGCTGAAGTATCGGCACCACGGTTGATATCAGCACGCTGGCGTGGCCGCCAAGTACGGCAACAGTCGACGGTGCGCCGCCCGGGAACACCACCAGCCGCATGTCAATACCATTCCTGAATTTCAACAGCTCGCCCGACAAATGTTGCGCGCTGCCGTAGCCGTTGACCGCATACACCAGTTGGCTGGGCCGCGTACGTGCGAGGGCAACCAGCTCGGCGATGCTCTTCACCGGCAGCGACGGATGCACCGACAATACAAAGGGCTGCGTGCCCAGCCGGGTAATCCCGGCCAGCTCGCGCAGCGGTTCGAACGGCAGCTTGGTACGCAGCGCCGTCATCGAGGCCATGGTGAACCCGGCAATCAGCACCGTGTGCCCATCGGCGGGCGAGCGAACAACCGCCTCGGTACCGATCAGCGTATTACCGCCCGGGCGATTTTCCACCACCACGCTTTGCCCAAACGCCTGACTCAATGCCGGCGCCATCGCGCGCGCCACCACATCATTGGAACCACCCGCCGCAAAGGGCACCACCAGCCGTACCGTTTTGGACGGGAAGGCCTGCGCGGCAGCCCAACTGCTCGCGGCAAGCAACCATGCCGCCGCTCCGCCGCGTACAACCCCGCCAGCAGTAATCTTCATCAGGCGCGCTCCTCATGTGATGGCCGTGCCGCGCCGCCGGCTTTGCACATGAGCGCGTCTACTGCCGGGCTCTGGCATGCGCCGCGACATGCTCCGCCGCCAGCAAGCCAAATGTCAGCGCCTTCATCAATCCACCCGCGTAACCCGCCACCGGGCCGCCTTCCAGCCCGCCAGTGGATGCGCCAGCCGCATAGAGGCCCGCGATGACGCCGCCGGCCTCGCGCAGCACCTGCGCGTTGGCGTTGATGCGAATGCCGCCCATGGTATAGGTAATGCCAGCGCACGCTGGCGCCCCGTAAAACGGCGCGGTGGCTACCGGCAGCGGCTTGCGGCGCGTGGCGGTACGGGCGGGCTGCAAATCCGTCAGCTTGCCAGCCGCCAGCGCGGCGTTGTACTCGCGGACGGTAGCTTCGAGGCCAGCGGCGTCCACCTGCAACTTTGCCGCAAGCCCCGCGAGCGTGTCAGCCTTGAACAGCGTGCCGCCATGTTCCACCAACGTGGCATTGGGCGGAATGCCCGCCGCGCGCCCCGGCCCTTGCCAGATGGCGTCGTCGAACACCACTGACAGCCCGAGCGGATCAGGCTGGCGCGCCATGATGTTGGTGATGTAGACGCCGCCCATGCCCTCGTCACCGACGCGCTGGCCGCGCTGATTGACCACCATACCGGCGGCCGCCAGTTCATCAAGTTGCGGATACGGCCACAGGCGGTCATTGTGCATGGCGTCGCGCGACAGCACGTGGCCGTAAAACGCATCCAGCGGGCTGAGTGCCGCACCCACGGCCTGTGCCATGCGCAAGCCGTCGCCCACGCCCGTTTTCACATTCCGCTGCTTTAAGGCTTGTGGCGCGGGCGAGATGTGCTTTTTGAGCAACGCCGGGTTGGCCTGATAACCGCCGTCGGCGAGCACCACGGCGCGGGCGCGGAATATCTTTTCTGCGCCGCCTTGCCGCGCACGCACCCCCACGCATCGCCCATTTACCTGAATTAAATCAGATACTTCCGTAGCCCGGTGCAGCACGCCGCCACGTGCGAGCAAATTCTTTTCCAACGTTCTCAACGCCATGTCAGCGCCGATGCCGCGCCATTCCAGATGCGTGGCCGGCGGCCGCACCGGCGCCAGTACCCAGTTGCGCCAGCCCGCCGTGGTGAGCCGTTCAAAGCCCGCGCCTTCACTTTGCAACCATTGCACGGCGCGCAGGGCGTTGTCCGCCATGGCGCGCGCCAACGCGGCATCGGCGTAGCCCGCCGTAATTTCAGTCATCGCCTTAAACAAAACCTCCGGTCCGCTGGCCGGATCGTTGTACGACACGTGCATCACACCACCAGCAACGCGCGAGTTGCAGGCGTAAAGCTCATCCGCGCCGCGCTCCAGTACCACGGCTTTGAGGCCAAGTTGCGCCGCACGTGCGGCCGCGGCAAGCCCGGCGTAACCGCCGCCGATGCAAATGAGATCGCAATCGGGATCGCAATCCGGATCGTATTTCGTCGTGTTTGCTGATGTGCTCATGATGTTTCCCCCAAAACGTCAGGATATAGCCGCCCCGCTACTCTGCCTGTATGCCAGCGGCGCGTATGACCTTGGCCCATTTCTCGATATCGCCTTTCAGAAACGCGGTCAACGCCTCTGGCGTGCCGGGCGAAGGGTCGGCGCCCTGCGAGATCAGCCAGGTGCGCGTGGCGGGTGCGCCGATGGCCGCCACCATGTCGCGATTCAGCACGCCGATGCGGTCGGACGGCGTGCGCGCCGGTGCGAACATGCCGAACCACGTAACAGCCTCAAAACCGGGGAATCCCACTTCGGCCACGGTGGGAATATTCGGTGCGCCGGCAAAGCGCCGGGCGCCGGTATTGGCATAAGCCTTGACCTTGCCCGCCACCACCTGCGGCAAGGCCACGGGCACCGGCACGGTACCCAGTTGCACCTCGCCACTCATGACCGCCGTCAGCGAGGCGCCAACGCCCTTGTACGGCACATGCACCAGCTTCAACCCGGCGGTGACGTTAAGCAACTCAAAATTCAGATGCCCGATGAGGCCCACGCCGCCGGAGCCGTAATTGATCGCGCCGGGGCGTGTTTTCGCATACTCGACCAGCTCTTTCAGACTGCCCGGTGCGAACGACGGATGGGCCACGATCAGCAGCGGCACGTAGGCATAGAACGTGATCGGCGCAAAATCCTTCAGCGGATCGTACGAGAGCTTCCGGTAAAGCGACGGCGCGGCGGAAAACGACCCGTGCTGACCCAGATGCACGGTGTAGCCGTCAGGCGCGGCCCGAGCCGCCACCTCTGCGGCAATCACCGCGCCGGCCCCGGAACGGTTTTCCGTCACCACCGGCTGCTGCCAACGTTCGCTTAGTCGCTGCCCGAGATAGCGTGCCAGCAGATCACCGCTGGTGCCGGTAGACGCGGCAATGATGCGCACCGGCTTGTTTGGGAATGACGTATCGGCGGCAGATGCGGCAGGTGCGGCAAGTGCGGCGAGTGCGCTCAACGCCGTCAGCACGATACCCGCTGCCGCCAGCCGTGTTGCACCAAGCACCGCAGCTACCGCTGCACCTGCTGATGCAAATATTTTTTTAAGTATTTGTTTTAATTGATTATTTTTCAATCCACTCACGCCGCCATGCGCCCCCGGGCCTCTTGCTGGGCACGCCGCGCGGTGACCTGTATCGACGAAAACGCCGGGCGGCCAAATTCGCGTTCCAGATCATCGAGAATTTCCGCCGTCGGCAATTGCGAGCAGCCGATAAACATCGCTTCGCAGTCGTCAGCCATGGTTTCGCGCGCCAGTTTTGCCACTCGATGCGCTTCGATGCGGCCCAGCTCGTCGACATTCTGCGCGTAAAAGCTGTTAAAGCGCTTCACCGTGATGCCGCCATCCGCCAGAAACGCTTTCAGTTGCGTGTTGACGCCATCCAGATAGGGCGTCACCAGTGCGATGTTCTTCACGCCTGCCTCCTGCAACGCCAGCACCATCGAACGCGCGGTGGTCACCACGGCCTTGCCGGTAATGTTAGTGAGGCTACGCGCCAGCGCCTTGTCGCCTGAAGGGCCGGAAATAAACCCGGCGGCTGTGCAGCCATACGCCACCACGTCCACCTTCGGATCGTCGAACACTTCCGCCAGCTTGAGCGCCTGCGCCATGTAATCGGGCAGCGTTTCCTTGGTCAGCATGCCCTTGCCGCGCGGGATGCGTTGCGTCGCGCACGTCGAGCCGGCGGGAAGCCAGGCTTTCAGTTCGCGCTCCATTGTGGTGTTGTTGCTCGGCACCATCAGGCCGACGTGCAACGGATTTGAAGGGTTTGCCATTGGTACCATGGGAACTCCCGCTACGGGTTTGGTAAATTTCGCCATGTTATCCTACCGCGCGACACCTGACGAGGTTTACGCATGAAGCAGGCTTGGAAACACGCATTTCGGCGGACTTTTACCATTCTTTCACTGGCGACAGCCGCCAGCGCCGCCGCCCAGACCCACAGCCCCGGCCCGGCCTCCAGCCCCGCCTGGCCGCAACGCCCGGTGCGCATCATCGTCGGCTTTCCGCCCGGCGGCGGCATTGACGTGGTGGCGCGGCTGGTGGGCGTGCCGCTCACCGAGCGCCTCGGTCAGCAGGTGGTGGTCGACAACCGCCCCGGGGCCAACGGCGTGCTCGGCATGGAGCTCGCCTCCAAGGCCGCGCCCGACGGCCACACGTTTTTCATTGGCACCACGGGCAACCTTAGCGTGAACCCCGTGCTGATCAAGAACCTGCCGTTCAACATGGAGCGCGATTTCACGCCAGTGATGCAGACCTCCAGCGTGCCGTTTCTGATCTACGTGCACCCCAAGGTGCCGGCGAAATCGCTGGATGAACTTGTCGCGCACATCAAGGCCAATCCCGGCAAGATCAACTATTACTCGTCCGGCAACGGCGGCCTGCCGCATCTGGCAAGCGAACTGCTAAATACCGTAGCCAGCGTCAAGGCCGTACACGTGCCCTACAAAGGCAGCGCGCCGGGCTTCAATGACTTGATGGGCGGCCAGGTGCAATTCGGCTTCGACGCCGTGCCCATCGGCCTGCAACACGTCAAGGCCGGCCGCGTGCGCGCGGTGGCCACCACCGCGCCCAAGCGCCTCATGTTCCTGCCCGACATCGCCGCCGCCAACGAAACGTTGAAAGGCTTTGAAGTGGTGAACTGGTACGGCATCGTCGCCCCGGCCGGCACACCCGCGCGCATCATCGAGCGCCTCAACAGCGAAATCCTGCGCGCCATGATCATCCACGATTTACGCGACAAACTTATCGCGCAGGGCACTGATCCGGTGGACAGCAACCCCAAAACCTTCGCGGCGTTCATGAAGGCGGAGTCCGCCAAGTGGGCAGGAGTGATCAAGACGGCCAATGTCAGGGCAGATTGAGAAGGCACTAAATCGCGGCAACATATGCATTGGGCGCCCTATTAGGGCAAACACCAGAATCACAAATAAATTAATAAAAACAGATAGTTAGCATGCTGCGGTTGACTTTCAATCGCTGGCGGTAATCCCCGCGCTTTTAACCACTTTCGACCAGCGCTCGAAATCATCACGCACGATTTTGGCGAGCCGCTCGGGCGTGCCGCCGGTGGCGTCAATGCCCTGCCCCTCGAAACTTTTTTTCAGTTCACGATCACTGACGATTTTGTTGAGCGCGGTGTTGAGCGTGTTGATCACCGGGCGTGGCGTGCCACCCGGCGCGAGCATCGCGTACCACGTATTGACGACATAACCGGGCACGATGTCGGACACCAGCGGCACATCGGGCAGATCGGCCATGCGCGCCGCCCCCGTGACCGCCAACGCGCGCAGACGGCCCGCGCGAAAATGCGGCACCAGCGCCACCGCCGGCGTAATCACAATTGATGTGCGGCCTGACAGCAAATCGGGCATGGCGTTGCCCACGCCCTTGTACGGCACATGCAGCACCTTGAGCTTGGTGGTTTGCAGCAACAACTCGCTCGCCAGATGGCCGAGCGAACCGACCCCGGGGCTGGCGTAAGACAACTGGCCGGGCTTGTCACGCGCAAGATCAATCAGCCCTTTGAGGCTGTCGGGCAGCGACGGGTGCACGCTGACAACATAGTGCGAACTGCCGACTTCAATCACCGGCGCCAGTCCCTTCAGCGCCGCATGCGCGGATGAACGGGTGGCCATGGTCGCGGCGTAACTTGCCGAGGTAAACAGCAGCGTATAGCCATTGGGCGTGGCATTGGCGGTGATTCCCATGCCGATATAGCCGCCGCCCCCACCGCGATTGTCGATGACGAATTGCTGCCCCAATTGCTCCGCGAGTTTGGCAGCGATCTGCCGCGCGGCGATATCCGCGCCGCCACCCGGCGCGAACGGCACCACCAGCCGCACCGGGCGCGCGGGGTACGTCACAGGTTGCGCGTAAGCCGAAGCACACGCAACGCCAGCGGCCAGCAGCAAAACCCGAAACCTCACGAATGGCATTGCAGAAAAATCTTGCCGATATGCTCGCTGCCTTCCATGCGCGCATGCCCATCACAGGCGCGCGCCAACGGCAACACGGTGTCGATACACGGCGTGACTTTCGGCCCCAGATGCGGCCACACGCGGTCATTCAACTGGCGCACGATTTCCACCTTGGTGGGCAGCGATGAGGCGCGCAACTGCGAGCCAGACACGCGCGCGCGTTTGCCCATGATCGCGGAAAGCGGCACGGCGTAATCGCTGCCGTCGCCCGCGGAGAGATGTGCGATCACCCCGTCCATCGCCAGCGCCTCCAGATTACGTTTGGCGTATTGCGTGCCGGCCATGTCGAGGATGACATCCGCGCCGTGGCCATTGGTGACTTTCGCCACTTCGGCGACAAAATCCTGCTCGCGGTAATTGATCGCGGCTTGCGCACCGAGCTTCAGACAAAAATCACGCTTGGCTGCATTGCCCACTGTTGTCACCACCTTTGCACCGACGAGATGCGCCAGTTGGATCGCAATGCTGCCCACGCCGCTGGAGCCGCCGTGCACCAGCAGCCACTGCCCGGCTTTCAGATTGCCGATCATGAACACATTCATCCACGCCGTCATCAGCGCTTCCGGCAGCCCGGCGGCGAGTTTCATGTCATACCCGGCGGGGATCGGGAACGTCACTTCCTGCAGGGCAATACAGTACTCGGCATAACCGCCGCCATTCACCAGCGCGCACACCTTGTCGCCGGGCTTGAAGCGTGTAACGTTGCCGCCCACCGCCGCGACTTCGCCCGACACCTCCAGCCCCGGAATATCGGTCGCGCCCTTGGGCGGAAAGCCGCGCTTGCGCTGGCCGCAATCGTGGCGGTTAATGCCGGCGTAGGCAACCTTGATCAGCACCTGACCGTCACCCGGATGCGGCACCGGGCGCGTTGCGGGTTTGAGCACTTCAGGGCCGCCACCTTTGGTGATTTCGATGGCGTTCATGGTTTGCGGCAGCATGCTCAGTTCCTTGTTGAAGTATTCGATGAATTATTCAGGTTTGATGCCTGCGGACTTGATGACGCGCGTCCACTTGTCGAGTTCGCTTTGCAGATAGGCGGGCATGCTGGCAGCCGGCATGTCGAACGGTACCGCGCCTGATGCCGACATGCGCTGTTTGACGGCTGCCGAGCTTTTGACCTGCGTGACGACATCGTGTAATCGGTTGATGATGTCCGCGGGCGTTTTCGCCGGCGCCATCAGGCAGTAAAACAGCAGCCCTTCGTAACCGGGCAGCCCGCTTTCAGCGACGGTCGGCGTGTCCGGCAGGCTGGTGATGCGTTTGGCGGTAGCCACCGCGATCGCGCGTAGCTTGCCCGATTGGATGTGCGGCTGCGCGGCCACCAGATGGCTGAACGCAAACGGCACGTGCCCACCCACCAGCGCCACCAGTGCGGGCGTGTCCCCTTGATACGACACCTGAAGAATATCGATGCCCGCCATCTGCTTCAACAGCGCCATATTCATGTGCGAGCTGGAACCGATGCTGGCGGTGCCGTGGGTCAGTGCCCCCGGCTTGGCCCTGGCCATTTTGATGATTTCGCCCACGGTTTTTGCGGGGAACGACGGATGCGCCACCAGGACACCGGGCACATGCGCCATCATCGCCACCGGCGCAAAATCGCGCATCGGGTCATACGGCAGTTTGCCAAACAGTGGCTGCCCGGTTGTTAGCACGCCGCTGTAGGTGAACAGCAGTGTGTAGCCGTCAGGCGCGGCCTTCGCCACTGCCACCGCGGCGATTTGCCCATTGGCGCCGCCGCGGTTGTCGGCGATCACCGGCTGCCCCAGCGCTTCCACCATGCCCTGCTGCAGCAGCCGCCCGAGCGTGTCAGTGCCACCGCCGGGCGGCGACGGAATCAGCATGCGCACGGGCTTGCTGGGAAAGGGCTGCTGCGCAAGTACCTCAGACGTGGCAAGCGCGGAAAGCGCGAAAAACACGGGCAACACGGGCAACGCAGAAAGCGCCGCAGTCACATTCATCGTAACAACAATCAGCCCGCCACGGGCGGGCGCAATGCAAAGCTGGCGCATGTCGAAAATTACCGTAAGTATTTGTTTTTATTTACTATTTTATAATACCACGCGCCAGGGATGCACCGCTAGCGCGGTATCAGGCCTTCCTCGATGGCCTTGATCTGCATCGCTACATAGCGTGAAAAAATGCGGCAGTTCGAAAAGCTGCCGCCGACGAACCACAGCCCCTTCTGTGCGGTGCGTTTCCACATATTTCGCATTTCACCATCGGCATCGAGCCCCCACACCGGGCCGACTTTTTGCGTCATGGCTTCGCCCAGCACGCGTTTCATCACCGCTTCCTGTGGCACAAAGCCCGTGCCCAGCACAATCAGATCGGCGGGCTTTAACGTGCCATCCTTCATCAGCGCGCCGCCGGGCGCAAAGCGCTCGATATCCTCGTATTGCAGAAGCCCCACCTCGCCGTCGATGATGAGTTGCGAGCAGCCTGCATCCAGATTGTAGCCGCCGTAGCGGCGGCGTATCAGCATGTTGTGCCCCAGGTGGTCTTCGCCGTCGTACCATTTGAAGCCTCGGGCCTTCAAGCCGTCGATCAGCTTGCGATCGTACTCCGTCATCTTCTCGGTCATGATCCTGAGCACGCGCTTCAATACGGGCAGCGTGTTGACGGTCACCAGCAGGTCGCCATCGTCGATCGGAATACCGTGGTAGACGGCATAGGACAGCTTGGCGCTTGGGTTGATAGACAGCACCATCGTCGGCCCGCGCTGGATGATGGTGGTTGCGGCGCCATTGGCATGCAGATCCTGGGCAATATCATGGCCGCTGCTGCCGGTGCCAAGCACCATGGCCTTTTTGCCTCGCCAGTTCGCGCCATTGCTGAAGTGGGCGGTGTGGATGACATCCCCCTTAAAATCCTTCAGGCCCGGCAGATCGGGAATATTGGGCTCACCCACCAGCCCATTCGCAAATAGCAGATGCTTGGGCCGTACCACGCGATCCTTGCCGGTTTCCGGGTTGCGCACCACGGCCCGCCAACGGCCACTGGCCTCATCGTAGCTGGCATTGACCAGTTCGCTGCTGGTCCAGAAATTGATTTCCATCGCCATGGTGTAAGCCTCGAACCATTCGGCCAGCATGTCCTTGGGCAGATAGATCGGCCAGTTCGGCGGAAACGGCATGTACGGCAAATGGTTGAACTCCGTGGAGTTGTGCAGCGCCAGCGAGTGATAGCGTGTGCGCCAGCAGTCCCCCACGCGGGGCAGCCGGTCGATCACCAGCGCATCGACGCCCAAATGCCCCAAGGCAGCGGCTACCGTGAGCCCCGCCTGCCCGCCGCCCACCACCAGCGCGGTGGGTTCACGATCCTCGTAACGCTGGCTGGCATCGCGCTGATCGCGCCAGTTGGTGCCGCCAAAATTGCGTGAATACGCCAGACCCGTAGGGCGGTGTACACCGATCTTTTCCTCAAAGCCCTTTAATTCGTGCAAATTGGTCGACAGCTGAAACGCCTTGGCCGGATCGTCTGCCATCAGGCGCAGCACGCCAAAACAGCGGCCGGTCTCGGTCTCGAAGCGAAAGATTCCCTCAATCACATCCGTGCCCGCGCGTTGCACGCGGCGCGGCGGCGTGCGGCCTTCGGCGATGGCAAAGCCTCGGGCCTTCACTTCGGCCTGCTTCTCCACCATTAAATCCGCCAGGCTGTCGGGCCCATCGCGGGGCGTGATGTTCCACGTAAAAGCATACAGGTCGCGCCAGTGGCCATCTCTGGCGAATAGCGCAGCCACCGCCGCCTTGCTGCCGCTTTGCAGCGCGGCCTCCAACTGGCTCAGCCATTGCGCAACCGCCGCGATGGCCGTCTGATCATCCGCAGGCCCCGGCGTATTGGTTAGCGTTTGATTTGCAGTATCCATCATTTGACCCTTTCGTACCTTTTCATGGTGTTGAACGCAGTACCCCATGGGACGGTACGCGGCGAAGACCTGCCCGGTGTTGATGTCAGTCAAAGCTCGTGCATTTTGGCCCAAACGGAACATGCCGTAAAATCCCCAAAAACCACTTTTTGATAACTTTTGGGAATTCATGGAACTGCGCGATCTGGAATACTTTCGTGTTGCCGTCAGCCACGGCCATATCGGCCGCGCGGCGCGCACACTTCAGCTGACGCAGCCCGCGCTCAGCAAAAGCATCGCCCGGCTCGAGACCGCGGTCGGCGCAAAATTGCTGGAGCGCACGCCGCGCGGCGTTGCCCTCACCCAAGTGGGGCGGGCCATGCTGGCACGCGCCGCGCATATCCATTCGGCCGTGGACGGCGCGCTACGCGAAGCGCGGGATTTAAGCGCAGGCGCTGCGGGCCATCTGCGCCTCGGCACCGGGCCAACGGCTGGCGAGCATCTGCTGCCCTTGGTTTGTGCACAACTGCTGCGAGATTCGCCTGGCCTGTCGATTCAGGTGGTAGTGGGTTTGAGCGACGTGTTGCTCGCCGCACTGGAACGCGGCGAACTCGACCTGATTTTCGGCAGCTTCCCCGAACCCCGCGTGGCGGGCATGAACTACGAAGCGCTGGGCGACGACGAGCTCACCGTGTTTGCCGGCAGACGGCATCCGCTGGCGCGGGCGCGCCGGCTGGAACTCAGGCAGCTCACCGGTGTGCGCTGGGCCTTGCCCAACGCCACGGTGACGTCGCGGCGCACGCTGCAATACCTGCTTCAAACCCACCACCTGCCGGCCCCCGACGTGGCGCTGGAATCCAATTCCACGCAAGTGCTGCTTGCTGCCGTCGCCGCTTCCAATATGGTCGGCTATCTGCCCAAGGCAGCGGTGCAAGGTTCCGGTGTGATGCGCCAACTGGCACTGGTGGACGTCGAAGCACTGCGCGTGGAACGCTCGCTCGGCGTCATTTCACGTCCGGGCGCCTACCTTCCGCCGGTGGCCGCGCGACTGATGGCGGCCCTGCGGCAGGCCGCGCGGCATTCCATCGAATAGCCCAGCAAGGTCACGCGTGATGCGCCGAAGCACCGACCTGCGCCACCTCATCATCCAGCAAATCGATCAACATCCGCACCCACGTCTCACGTAAATTGCGCCCGATAAATACCAGCCGCGTCCGATGATCCGCTGACGGCCAGCGCGGCAGCCACGCTGGCGCATGATAGACGTGCTGCACGCCATGGATCACGGCAGGACGCTCCGGCGATTCCCGCACGTGCACGATGCCTTTGACCCGCAGCAAATCGGCGCCGCAGTTTTCCGCCAGCGCCGACAGCAGCAAGGGTAGCGTCACTGCGTGTAGCGGCTGCTCGCGCACAATGCAAAAGCTGCTGATGGATGACGTGTGCACATGGGAGGCGTGCGGGTGATCGCCACTCGTTACGGGGTGCGGCGAATCTTGAGCAAGCCACTTGGCGACATCCATATTCTTGCCTGCCAGGTCATAAATACCGCAACCGAACAGCAGTGCCGGTGAAATCGCGCCCATTGCGGCTTCCGTAACGGACGCACCGGGATTCATCGCAGCGAGACGCTGTCGGAGCGCGTCGGTGCTTGCCTGCGACAGATCACTCTTGGTAATCACGATACGGTCGGCCACCGCCGCCTGACGCCGTGACTCTTCATGCTGATCGAGCGTGCCGAGACCAATGACAGCATCCGCCGTGGTGATCACGCCGTCGAGTGAATAAATGCCGCACAGATCGCGGTCGGTCATCAGCGCGTGCAAAATTGGTGCAGGGTCGGCAAGACCACTGGTTTCTATCACCACGCGCTCGAACGGCGGTACGGTCCCTTGCCCGCGCCGCACCGCCAGATCCGCCAGCGTTGCCGTCAAATCGCTGCGCACATTGCAGCACAGGCAACCGTTGGACAACTGCACAAAACTTTCTGTGCTGGTTTCGACGAGATCATGATCAAGGCCAATCTCGCCGAACTCGTTGACAATCACCGCAGTGCGCCCCATTGCCGGATCGCGCATCAGACGCGACAGCAGCGTGGTTTTGCCGCTGCCCAGAAAGCCAGTGATGACAGAAACGGGAATCATCCTGATCGCCCGCCCACCTGGGACGCCCCGAACATCACGGCGCCGCCGCCACCCTCAACG
>OMIN01000133.1 GCA_900299145.1 Betaproteobacteria bacterium
CACACTCGAGCAGACGGGACTGGACCCCCGATTCCTCGAAATCGAAATCACGGAAAGTCTGATGATGAACAACCCGGAACAGACTTCGTCGGTCTTGCGCAATCTCAAGGCACTGGGCATCAAGATCGCGATAGATGATTTCGGAACCGGCTATTCTTCCCTGAGCTACCTTAAGCGGTTCCCGATAGATCATGTAAAGATCGACCGTTCATTCATCAAGGATATTCCCGGCGACGCGGACGATGTTGCAATCACCAAGGCGATTATTGCCATGGCCCACAGCCTGAGACTGATGGTGATAGCCGAGGGAGTGGAGACACAGGAACAGGCCCAGATGTTGCGCCAACTGCATTGCGAGGAAGCTCAGGGCTATTTGTTTGGCAAGCCCATGCCCGCCGACGAATTCGAGCGCAGGTTTCTGCGCTCCGGGGACTTTGAAATGCTGGCCGCCAACGACAGCGGCGCCATCGTTCCGTTTGCACTGTCGGCAACGTAGTCAGGTAGCCGGGCACTGAGCACCTTTTTGGGCAGGCGTTTCTGGTGGATGGAATGCCGTGGGTGTGGCACATGAAATGACGATGTTTGGTCGTTCTTAAGGCGGAACGCCGGTGAAATCAATGGACAGAGTTCCTGTCCGATAAGCACAAAATAGAGAATTCTCATGCAACAACAATCCGCTGTCCTTGATCATGAAGCGCTGCAGACGCTGGAGAATATCTGCATTCCGCCGTGCCCGGCCATACTCACCATGCTGATGCAGGAGATGCGCGCCGACGAGCCCGATTTTCCCAAAATCAGCAAGCTTATTTGCAGTGACGCGAGCCTCGCGGCGGCCATGCTTCAAACGGTCAATTCCCCATTTTACGGGATACCCAACAAGGCGACCTCCGTGCAGCAGGCGATTGCGTTGTTGGGTTTGAGGAACGTCGCCCAGTTGGCGACCAGCCTTATGCTGCGCAGCGCGTTCCCTGATTGCGATAGCGAGTTGATGGAAGAATATTGGGCCTCGTCTTCCACCATCGCCCGGATAAGCGCGGTGCTGGCGAAAAAATTCAAGGGCGTAAATCGCGACGAGGCTTACACCTTTGCGTTGTTCCGGGACTGCGGCATGCTGGCGATGATGGACAGCTATACGGATTACGTTCCCGTGTTTGCCGGCGCGGAAACGCCGGGCGGCATTGACATCACTTCTCTCGAGCATGAGCGGCATCAGATGAATCACGCACAGGTGGGTTACAACCTGGCGAAAATGTGGCTGCTGCCCGAAGGACTTTGTCAGTCAGTGTTATGGCACCACGATTACGCGGTGCTGCGGGATGGCCCATCCGACATTCCAGCGGCGAGCGTCAGACATATTGCGCTGGCGCTGGTGGCGGAGTGGATTTTCGTGCGGCACGGCATGGCTGAGGAAAGTCCGGAGTGGCGCAAAGGTGGCGCCTTTGCGCGCGAAGTGTTAAAGCTTGGCGATGACGATATGGAACCTTTACTGAAGGAAGTCGAGCAATGCCCCGGTGTTTTCTGAAGCGCACATATATCTGATCGCCTACGACGGTCGCTTTCTCTGGACGACACGCTTTGGCCGGCTAGTCATTTGAGGGCGGAACGATAGGCGCTTTCGTCAAAACCCAGCAAAAGAGTTTTGCCGCACTCCAGCACCGGACGTTTGATGGCGCTGGGAAATTCGACCATCAAGGCCGCTGCCTTGGTGTCGTTCAATCCTTGCTGCCGTGCCGCGGGCAGGTCGCGAAACGTCTTGCCCTTGGTGTTGAGCACTTTTTCCCAGCCCGCCTGTTTGATCCATGCCCTGACGCGGTCTTCGGGCGCGCCCAGCTTTTTGTAATCATGCAGGGTGTAAGCGATGCCGTTGCCTTCGAGCCACGCGAAGGCTTTTTTCATGGTGCTTCAATTCTTGATGCCGTAGATCGTGATCATGTTCAATCCTCGCGAATTATGTGGTTAAAAAAGTTTTCACCGCTTGTATCTGATCCTCCGCCATCAACATTGGCGCATGGCCGACACCCGCGAATTCAACCAGCTTTGCCTTCGGCCCGCGCTGGGTCATGGCGAGTGCGGTGTCTTTCAGCAGTAAATCCGAATCCGCGCCGCGCAGCAGCAGGGTGGGGCAGATGATGTGGTCGTAGTAGGGCCACATCTCGATATCGACGTGCGGTTCTTTCTGGAACGGTACGGCGATTCCCGGATCGTAGTTCATGGTCCACTGGCCGTCCGGCGTTTGTTTGACGTTGTGGCGCGTCAGATGATCCCACTGTGCATCGGTCAGCGGGCCAAACGGCGCCGACACCGAGCGCAGATAAGCAACGGTTTCTTCGTAAGTCTTGAACGCGGGCGCCTTGCCCACGTATTTGCCGATGCGTTCCAGCGATTCCTTGGGAATCAGCGTACCGACGTCGTTCAGCACCAGTTTTCGGATCGGCGTTTGCGGCAGGCAACTTAGCACCATGCCGATCATGCCGCCCATTGAGGTGCCTACCCATAGCACTTCCCTTTCACCGTCGGCGGTGAGGCGGGCAAACAGGGTGGTGATATCCGCGGCGTACTGCGGCAGGCCATACTGCTGTTTGTTCAACAGCCATTCGCTTTGGCCGCGCCCGGCGATGTCGGGGCACACCACGCGGAAATCTTTTTCCAGGGACTGCGCCAGCGCATCAAAGTCGCGGCAATTGCGTGTGAGACCATGCACGCAGACGACAATGCGGGGGTTGTCACGCGCACCCCATTCGGTGTAATGCATCCGATGTAATCCCGTGGGGCTGATGCATTGAACGGTGTGGTGTTGCATGACTATCCTTGATGGCGTTTGGTTTAGGAGGAGCAGCTGACGGCAATGTCCTTCGCCCAATCTGGTGGTGGCTCGGCGTAGGAGTCGAATTCGGGTTGCTCATCGAACGGACGCCGCAGCACGGCAAGCAAGCGATCGATTTCACTGAAGTCTTTGTTTTTACTGGATTTTTCAATGGCGACCTGGGCGAGGTGATTGCGTAGTACGTACTTCGGATTGACGCGATTCATACGCAGACGGCGTTCGGCGGCGAAGCTGTTTTCGGCGTTCAGACGCGCGGCGTAGCGCACGGTCCACCTGTCGAAGGCCTCACGATTTACCATCAGGTCGCGCAGCGTGGCATTGTTGCCAGACAGGTCAAATGTACTTAACGCACGGAAGAATATCGTGTAGTCGGTACCGTATTCCGCCAGCAACGCCAGCAAATCGTTGGCGAGTGCGTCGTCGCCGTCCATCGCTTGCGCCAGCCCCATCTTGGCGCGCATGTGCGCGGCATACGCAGTGAGATACACGCCTTCGTAGCGTGCCAAAGCGGCGTTGCATTTTTCCGCGTCCACCAGGGGGGTGAGCGCCTGCGCAAGCCGTGAGCAGTTCCACAAGCCGATGTAGGGCTGATTGTCGTACGAGTAACGGCCCTGATCATCCGAGTGATTGCAAATGTGGCCGGGGTTGAAAGCCTCCATAAAGCCAAACGGGCCGTAGTCGAGGGTGAGTCCCAGAATCGACATATTGTCGGTGTTCATCACGCCGTGGCAAAAGCCCACCACCTGCCAGTGCGCGATGAGGCACGCGGTGCGCTCGATGACTTCGATGAGGAATTTTTCATAAGCCTGCGGCCCGCCCGCGCACTGCGGGTAGTGTTCTTCGATGACGTGATCGGCAAGCTGGCGGAGACGCTCGTGTTCGCGCCGTGCGTAAAACACTTCGAATGAACCGAAGCGCACGAAGGATGGCGCAATGCGCATCACCACGGCGGCGGTCTCCGGCGTTTCGCGGTAAACCGGTTCGTCGGCGCCCGCCATGCCGAGCGCGCGCGTGGTGGGCACGCCCAGCGCGTGCATGGCCTCCGAACACAGATATTCGCGAACAGTAGAGCGCAGGACAGCGCGGCCGTCGGCGGTGCGCGAAAAAGGTGTCAGGCCCGCGCCCTTAAGCTGCAACTGCCAGCGCTCGCCGCATTGATTAAGAATCTCGCCGAGCAAAATCGCGCGGCCATCGCCCAACTGCGGCACAAACGTGCCGAATTGATGGCCAGCGTAGAGCATGGCAAGTGGCTCCGCGCCGGGCGGCAGCCAGTTGCCTGCGAGCAAATCAAGAAATTTTTCGCTGCGGCAGGTGGCTGCGTCAAGATCGAGCAGCGCGGCGGCATCTTCGCTGACGCTTACCAAATACGGATTGGCAAGTGGCGTGGGCTGAACGCGGCGATAAAACGCCGGCGGCAGCCGCGCGAAACGGTTGTCGAATCGGTGGCTAACGAACGGTTCGGCGAATTCTTTGACCAAGGCATGCATGGTGTGGATTATAGGATGTCACGCGCAGATGCGTGCGCGGACATGTCTGTTGTGCCAGTTGTGTGCTGGTTGTGAGCTTGCCGCACTTTTTAGCGCGATGCTAGTATCGTCGGCTTCAAAGTCGCGCCCGCAACGAGGAAATCTTGAACGCACCAATACAGCCCACGGAAGTCACGTTTTACAGTGACGGCCACAAAGTCGCCGGTTACTTGCATACCCCCGCCGACTGGAAGGCCGGTGATCCGCCGCGCCCCGGCATCCTCGTGCTCGCGGGGTACAGCGGCAACACGCAGGCCGACTGCACGCACATGATGAAACGGTTGTGCGCCGAAGGCTGGTTCGTGTTTGGCTTCGATTATCAGGGCTTTGGCAAAAGCGAAGGCAAGCGCCAGCGGCATCGTGCGCTGGAGCAGGCACAAAATTGCTATGACGCGATTTCGTACATGCAGGGCGTGCCGGGCATCGACGCCGAGCGCATCGGCTTATACGGCACCAGTTTTGGGGGTGCCAATGGCGTGTGGGTCACAGCGTTTGATGAGCGAGTCAAGGTTCTGGTGACCAGCGTAGGTGTGATGAATGGACAAACGTGGATGAAGCAGATTCGTCGACCTTGGGAATGGTTGAAGTTCAAAAACGACGTGGTCGCCGATGCGCAACGCCGTGTGCGCGAGGGTACGCCGAAGATGGTGTTCCACGGCGACATCATGCTTCGCGACCCCGATTCCGCGCGCCAGCGCGAGATGCACAAGGAAGCCGGTCACGCCTTCCAAAGCGAAGAGCGCGATCTGGAAAGTGCGGAAGCGACGATGCGTTACCGCCCCGATTGGGTGGTCGACAAAATCAGCCCGCGTCCGGCGCTCTTCATTTACGCCGAGCACGACAACCTCGTGCCGCCGCAACAGCAACTGGATTGCTATGCCAAATGCGGCGAGCCGAAAAAACTGGTGAAGCTGCCGAAGTCCGGGCACTACGACAGCTATGAGTTTCGCAATCCGGAGATGAGTCAGACGACGTATCGCGAGACTATTGCGTGGTTTCGGCAGTATTTGTAAAAGTGCAATAAAAACAAATAGTTACGATTATCCTGCATGCGGGCCGTCAACGCAGTCAGCGCGCATCACGCAAAAAAACCGGCCTGTGTTTCCAGAGGCCGGTTTTCATTGGTGCCTGATTTCAGCGCACGTTTATCGCACAATGGTTGAAGGCGCGGGCGGCGCAGAGCCGGGGGGCGGTGGCGGGTAGTAGGGCGCTTGCGCCTGAGGCTGAGCAGGCTGCGGCTGAGCGACAGGGGCTGGCGGCGCATAGTACGGCTGTGCGGGGGCTTGGGCCTGTGGTGCTGCTGGCGCAGATGTCATCTGGCCTCGCACCGGAACGCGGTGACCCTTGGCATACATGCATTGTGCGTAGCCGTCGTCGTAACGGCGCTGCACCATGTAGCCCGACTGATTACCGGTGGCCGCACCCGTCAGCGTGCCCATAAGCAGGCCAATGCCGGCGCCGGCGACAGCACTTTGGCCGGTGTTGCCGATGGCCGCGCCAGCCGCGGCGCCGATGGCAGTACCGATGGCGGCATTTTTGACCGCGTTGTTTTCCTGCGTTTGCGTGGGCGTTGCGCCGGAGTATTCCGCCGCGTATTGGCGGCAGCTCAAGTCGTCGGCACGAAACTGATCAAAATTCTTGCCGGTGCCGGGCATGGCCGCGCGGCTGGGGCCGGTGGGCATGCTGACGCAGCCAGCGAGGCCAAGTGTCAGTAGGGCCAGAATCGGCAGTACGTAGATCGAACGTGCGTAGTGTCTTGCGGGTGTGTGTGTCATGAGTAGCCGCCTTTATTGGGGAGCGTGCGGAATCACGCGCTGCCACGGCGAAGCGCAGGTTTGCGCGTGCGGATAGTAGGTTTGCGACTCCTGGCAGAAATACCAGTACTGTTGCTGGGCCTGTGGTGAGGCCGGTGCAGCAGGTGCCGCGGGGGCGACCGGCGCGGCGGGGGCAACCTGACCCTGTTCGACGTAGACTACCGGCTGTTCACGCACCACCACTGGCGGATAGTACGCCGGGCCGTAGCCGTAGTATGGGTAGGCGTAGGGGCCGTAGTAGTAGGGGCGATAAAAGGGAGCTGCGACTATGGGCGCGCCAATATAAATGCCAACGCCCACGCGGCCACGATGGTGGCCGGGACGCGCGTCGGCATTCGTTGAAACGACAGACAGCGCGCCTGCGGCTGCCAGCCCCATCAGTGTGGTGGTCAACAATTTCTGTGTTTTTTTCATTGGCATGCCGTTCTCCAACAGAGCGCTAAGCAGTACGCACGAAGCTATAACGCGTAATCATAGGCGTCCGGATGACAATCGTTGCGCTCATTTTGTTACAAATTGTAACTATTTGATTTTAAAGAATAATTTTTGCCAGTTGCCGCGCAAAAAGGACGTGCTTGATTTTGACGCCGCGCGCGTGACACAGTTCCATCCCCATTATCGGAGCCGTCATGAATTCACCTGATTCTGCATCCAGCCTGATTGTCCACGACAAGCCCGTCGAAAGCCGGCCCGGCGAGAACTATTGGGGTAGCGACGCGGTGGCGATGATGCTGCGCGAGTTGGGCATACGTTACATCGCGTTGGTGCCCGGCTCAAGCTACCGCGGGCTGCACGACAGTATTGTCAATCTGCTGGGCAATAAAGCGCCGCAAATGGTGCTGTGCGTGCACGAAGAAACCGCGGTGGCGATTGCGCACGGCTACGCCAAGGTCACCGACAAAATCATGGCGAGCGGCCTGCACGCCAACATCGGCTTGATGCGCGCGACCATGGCGATTTACAACGCCTGGTGCGACCGCGCCCCGGTGCTGGTTATGGGTGCCACCGGGCCGGTGGATGCCACCAAGCGCCGGCCGTGGATCGACTGGATCCATACCAGCTCGGATCAGGGCGGCATTATCCGAAATTTCACCAAGTGGGATAACCAGCCGGGTTCGCCCGCCGCGGCGGTGGAATCGCTCGCGCGCGCCGCGCAGATCGCACAGACCGCGCCGAAGGGGCCGGTGTATGTCAATCTCGATGTGGCGATGCAGGAAGAAAAACTCGGCCCGCTGCCCGACTTGCCCAATCCGGCGCGCCATGTGCCGCCGCCCGCTGCCACGCCATCGGCAGCGCTGGTTGCCGAAGCGGCAAAGCTGCTGTCCAACGCCAAACGGCCGGTCATCCTCGCAGGCCGCAGTTCGCGCAGCTTGGAAGCGTGGAACGCGCGCGTCGCGCTCGCGGAAAAACTCAACGCTCCGGTGTGCACCAACGTCGAACTCGCCGCGGCGTTCCCCACCGATCACCGTCTGCATGCCGCACCGCCGGGGGCGTATCTGACCGACGAAGCGCGCGCCATAGTGCGTGAGGCGGATGTGGTGCTTTCGCTGGATTATCTCGATCTTGCCGGCACATTGAAGCAGGCCTTCGGTGACAAGCCGGTGAGTGCAAAAGTGATTCAGGTGTCGTGTGACCAGCACAACCATCGCGGCGGCGGTGCGGATCATTTTGGCTTGCCGCCGATTGATGTTTACCTGATGTGTGAAACCGATGCGGCGGTGCCGCTGCTGCTTGAAGCAGTCTCCGCACGCAGCGCTTCCGCTAACGTGCCCGCTGCGCCCGCGTTGAAGCCCGCGCCCGATGCCGTGTCGCTGCGCGGCGTGGGGCTGGCGCTGGAGGAAGCGACCAAGGGCCTCGAAATCTGCTACACGCGGTTTCCGCTGGGCTGGAATGGCGCTTACACGCATTTCCGGCATCCGCTGGATTACATTGGCCATGACGGCGGCGCGGGTGTCGGTTCCGGCCCGGGCATGACGGTGGGTGCGGGCCTCGCGTTGAAAGGCACGGGGCGTATCGCCGTGGGTCTCCTCGGTGATGGCGATTTTCTGATGGGCAATACGGCGGTGTGGACAGCCGCGCACTACCAGATTCCGTGTTTGATGATCGTGTGCAACAACCGCTCGTTTTATAACGACGAACGGCATCAAGGCAACATGGCGAAGAATCGCGGCCGCCCCGTCGAGAACCGCTGGATCGGCCAGCGCATCGACGATCCGCCGGTGGACATCGCGGCGATGGCGCGCTCGCAGGGCGCGCTGGGCATCGGCCCGGTGGAAAAGCCCGAGGATATTTTGCCCGCGATTCAGCAGGGGCTGACCGCCGTGCGCGCGGGTAAGCCCTGCGTGATCGATATGCACGTGCTGCCGGGGTATGATACGCGGGCTTAAAAAAACGGAATTCAAAAAATGCAAATAAAACAAATACTTATGATTGCAGTCGCCAGTGCGTTTGCCACTGCAGCCGCTGCGCAAAATTATCCCGCGAAACCGATTCGGCTGGTGGTGGGCTTTCCGGCGGGTGGTCCGGCGGACATCATTGCGCGCACCACTGGGCAAAAGCTGTCGGAACTGCTCGGCCAGCAAGTGGTGATCGACAATCGCGGCGGCGCCAGCGGCATGATCGCGGCGGAGAACGTGGCGAAGTCTGCGCCCGATGGTTACACCACGCATCTTGCAGGCGTGGGCGTGATGACCACCAACCCGGTGCTCTACAAAAAAGTGCCGTACGCATTGAGTGATTTTGCGCTGGTGACGCTGGCGGTGAAAGTGCCCGAGGCGTTGGTGGTGCATCCCGCGTTGCCGGTGAAAACCACCAGGGAATTCATTGCGCTCGCCAAGGCGCGGCCAGGCGAACTGAACTACGGTTCTGCCGGCAGCGGCGGCGTGCCGCATCTGGCGGCGGAACTCTTTAACACAGCGGCGGGCATCAAGGCCAACCACATCCCGTACAAGGGGGCCGCACCCGCGGTGGCCGACATGCTCGGCGGTCACACGCAATATGGTTTTTGGGATACGCCGATCCTCGTGCCGCACGTGGGCAGCGGCAAACTGCGCGCACTGTTTATTGCGACTGCCAACCGCTGGCAGGGTTTTCCCAGTGTGCCGACCAGCGCGGAAGTGGGGCTGCCGGCGGTCATTATCGACAATTGGTATTGCATTGTGGTGCCGGCGGCGACGCCAAAAAACATCATTGCGCAATTACAGGGCGCGTTCGCCAAGGCGCTGCAATCACCTGAAGTGCGCGATCGATTGGGCGCACAAGGCGTGGTGACGGTCGGCTCAACCACCGAGGAAATGGTCACGCACCTGAAAGTCGAAACCGAAAAATGGGTGCGCGTGGCGAAAGCGACAGGGATTTCGCTGGATTAAAAAAGTCAATAAAAACAAATATTTACAGGAAATCTCCCCAAGCAGGGTGGGCACGGTTCGTGTGCCCACCGTACGGCACTATTGCCACGCTACTGTTTGAGCGTCAGCTTCACCAACTTATCCGCCCGCGCTTCGTTCTCCATGCTGCGGCAGGTCGCGACGATTTGCTCGTATTGCGCCGCGGGTATCGGCAGTGAATTCGCAATCCCGCTGATGCGCTTGGCGAGGCCGTCGAAATCCCAGATGAATTCGCGGCCTGTGGATTGTCGCGTGTAGGTCTTGCCGCTCTTGGTGAAAATCGTGAAGCGCGGGCCGAACAGTGTCATTTTGTGTGACGGAATAATCACCACGCGCTTCATCATTTCAACAACATCTGGCGGCGCTTCTTTCGGATCGATGCGGCGGCCGGCGGTGACCGGGTAACCTCGCTTCACCACGCCATAGGCGGTGAAATACGCGGTGCCGCCGATTTGCGGCTCACCGTCTTCGCGGCGGCTGGGAAACCGAGGACTGGGGTATTGCGTTTCCATCCAGTTGACGACCGCTTCGATGCGCTCGACATCTTCGTTGCGGATATTGTTTTCATTGCAAATTGCCGCCGGCACGTCGATGTGCGCGATGTTGTAGCCTGCCGTGTAGTAAATGCGATACAGCGTTTCGAGGAACATCCAGTCCTTGCCGAGATTCTTGGTGATACTGGCCATATCAGCCTTCACATCGCCGACAAAACTGTATTGCAGTGTGCCGCGGTTGTTGCCGCAATACGCGTGATAAAAACCGGCTTCGCCTTCAAGCACAGTGTCGGCACTGGGGTAGCCGCCTTGCGCCAGTTGCACCGCGAGCATGGCGCTGCGCGTGGCCGCGCCTTCGCGTAGCGGCTGTCCACCGCCGCGTGCGCTTTCGAGATTGCCACTGGCAAGGCTCGCGCACAACGCGATGGTGCTGTTGAGTTGCTCCTCGTTAAAGCCCATCACCTTGGCGGCGGCCACCGCCGCGCCGAAAATGCCGAACACCGGGCCAGGATGAAACCCCTGCGACATGGTTTGCGGAATGAACTCGGCGGCCATACGCTCCATGACTTCATAGCCTGTCACCACGCCGGTGAGAAAGGCTTTGCCCGAAGCGCCGACGCTTTCTGCCGCGACGAGTGCTGCGGGAATAATCGCGGTGTTCGGGTGGGTGAGCATGCGGAAGGTGTCGTATTTGCCGCCGGCGAGCGCGGTTTCGGAGTTCGCGTACGCCGCGCCGCCCTTGGTCACCAGCGTGCCGTCGACCATCAACGTGGCGCCTTTTTTCACGCCGGCTTCTTCATCGGCGATCATTTTCAACGCCTGTTTGCCAGGGCCGTTTTGCGAACCGATCAGCACCGACGCCATCGCCTGCAATGTGACGCCCTTGGCGCGATCCACCACGGCGGCGGGCAAATCTTCGTAACGCAGGCCTGCGGCCCATTGCGCAAGTTGGCGGCTGATTGATGCCATGTTGTTTCTCCCTGTTGGGTGATTGGGTAATTGAATGACTGGACGACCGGACTATTGCAGATAAATCGGACAGCTTCGCATGACCGTCGTTGCCCACCATATGGGGCGGTGACCATGGTCAAGGTGATTGCAGCGGCATTATGGCAAATTCCGCGTTTCACGGCTGCAGGCGCGTGCGATATTTTCTCCATGTGCGATTTGCGCTGCGCCTCACGCCTTCCGGACTGTCCCAACGCTACTTCAACGCATCCTCAACCCTTTCCCAACTCGTCGCCAACCCGTGCCCCTCTACCTGCTGGTTCTCACCGCCATCCTCACGCACCTTGGCTTCGCGGGCAGCCGCTTGGCGGTGCCGCTTTTCGCCGTCGATCAGGGCGCGGGGCCGTTTGGCGTGGGCACGATAGTCGCGCTTTACGCCGCGTTGCCGGCAGTGCTGGCGCTGCCGCTGGGGCGCATGGCGGATCGCATCGGTTACCAACTGCCGCTGCTGGCGGGCACGTGCGGCATTTTTATAGCGTTGATACTGCCGTGGCTGTATCCCTCGATTACCACGCTGTATGTGGTGGCGTCGCTGATTGGCATGTCGTTCACCACGTTTCAGTTGTCGATCCAGACGCTGGTCGGCGCGATTGCCGGGCCCTCCGGACGCGCTCGCAATTTCAGCCTGCTGAGTCTGGGCTACGCTTCGGCCAATTTCACCGGCCCGCTGATCGCCGGCATTTTGATCGACACCGTCGGCCATGCGCGCACCTTCGCGCTGCTGGCGCTGCCGCTGATTCCGGCGATTGCGCTCGCGGCCACCAGCAAACGCTGGCTGCCGGTGGTGCACGTCAAATCCGAGGTGGTGAAGGGCGGCGTGATGGATTTGCTGCGCATCAAGCCGCTGCGCAACACGCTGATCGCCAGCGGCATCGTGTCCTCGGCGTGGGATGTGTACCAGTTTTTCATTCCGATCTACGGCCGCTCGCTCGGCATGTCCGCCACCGCCATCGGGCTGGTGCTGTCCGCGTTTGCCATCGCGATTATCGTGGTGCGCCTGCTGGTGCCGTACGCCGTGCGGCATCTGGGTGAAACGCGTTTGCTCACGCACGCCATGTTCGTCGCCTGTGCCGCGTTTTGCTTGTTCCCGGTGTTCAGCAATGCGTGGGCGCTGGCGGCAGTGTCGTTCCTGCTCGGTGTCGGTGCGGGCGTAGGCCAGCCGTTATCGATGACGCTGGTTTACAACGCCTCGCCCAAGGGCCGTGAAGGCGAAGCCGCAGGCCTGCGTATCACCGTCAACCAGGTGATTCACTTCACGATTCCCCTGTTCTTCGGTGCGGTCGGTTCTGCCGTGGGCTATGCGGCGGTGTTTCTGGTCAATGCCGGGTTTCTGGCGGCGGGCGGGGTGATCAGTAAGAGGGTGTTGGGGAAGGGGTGATGCGTTGGGCGAAAGCGCGTCAGGATTTCGTCGATAAAGCGATTGTAAGTAATTGTTTCATTTGATATTTATTTGAAGATGCATCGCGACAATCCGGGGTGCGCGTTCTGCTTCAAGCGGTCCTTGTAAGCCAAAAGCCTCTCCTGCAACTGCAAAACCTTCTCCGTCATTCCCGCGCAGGCGGGAATCCATAAACCTGTTTCTGGTGGCACTGCGTTATGGGTTCCCGCTTTCGCGGGAACGACAGTGGTTCACACGACAGTAATTCGCCGACCTGCTACAGGAAAGGCGTTGAATGCCGCGCCGGGACTGTGCTCAATGAGTGATACATTTGCATAGAGACAAACTCAATCGGCGTACAAGATAGACGGCATGAATACATCCGTTAAAAGCTCTGGCGGGCAAGTTGCTATACGTGGCTTACTTGTACAAACCTTGGTGGCGCTGCTGGACATTGCAGCCGCTGATCCGCCATTTACGGAAATCACGCTTGAGCCCAACATTGGTGATGAGCAATTCGACTTTTTGTGGAAGGACGCAGACGGCTTACACGCGACGCAGGTAAAGTCCACGGTCAATAGCTTTACCAAGGCAGAGGTAGAGCGTTGGGCGAAAAAGTTGCAAGCGGCACGTACAACGGAAAACTGCCGCCTGATGCTGGTGGGCAATATTCCCCCCAGCCTGGATGGCCTGACGCAAATAGGCGCTGTAGTCATTGAAAAGAAAAATCTGCACTTGGGGGATTTGCTCGAACAGGCCGCGCACCGGCTGGCGAAATTCCTTGCGGCAGAAGAAATGGGCGAGGGCACGGCTGACGAGCGCGAAATGGTGGTGCATGCGCTGGTCTCCAGACTGGAGCATCTTTCTACCTCGGCCACGCCCCTAAACCGTGACGCGTTCATCAGGCTGTTGGCGCAGTGGATTAGGAAAGCTCCGGGCAAAAACCGGCCAATCGACATCTCCCGCATAGACAAATACGCCCCCACCGACCTCATAGGCCGCGAGTCGGAGACACAATGGCTCAACGACGCTTGGGATAATGCCGTCAACAACGAACCCAAGCGCCCGCACGTGCTTACCTTCGTTGCCCTTGGCGGCGAGGGCAAAACCTCGTTGGTGGCGAAGTGGGCGGCGGATTTGGCGCATTGCGGCTGGCCGGGGTGTGATACGGCGTTTGCGTGGTCGTTTTACAGTCAGGGCACGCGCGAGCAGATGGCGGCTTCCAGCGATCTGTTTCTCAAGGAAGCGCTTGATTTCTTTGGGGATTCCGCTTTAGCTGCCAGCGCGCAAAGCGCGCACGACAAAGGCCGGCGGCTGGCGCAGTTGGTGGGGGCGCGGCGTGCGTTGCTGATCCTCGATGGCGTCGAGCCGCTGCAATATGCCCCCACCGCGCCCACGCCGGGCGAACTCAAGGATCAGGGCATTACCGCTTTGTTGAAGGGGCTGGCCGCCACCAGCCATGGCCTTACCGTGGTGACCACGCGCTATGCCATCCCTGATTTGCGCAACTACCGGCAGACCACCGCGCCGATGATCGAGCTAAAGCGCCTGTCCACGCCGGCGGGCGTGGCGTTGTTGAAGGCACTCGGCGTCGAGGGCCAGCAAAACGAATTCGAGACACTAACCGAAGATGTCAAAGGCCACGCACTGGCGCTGAATCTCATCGGCAGCTATCTGCGCGACGCCCACGGCGGCGACATCCGCAAGCGCGACCTCGTCAAACTGGCAGAAGCCGACGCCGAGGAACAAGGCGGCCACGCGTTTCGCGTGATGGATGCCTACGTGCAGGCGTTCGAGCGTGAGGGCGAGAAAGGCCAACGCGCGCTGGCACTGCTGCGGCTGCTGGGCTTGTTTGACCGGCCTGCGGATGCTGGCTGCCTTGCGGCGTTGCTCAAGCCGCCCGCCATTCCCCGGCTCACCGAGGCGCTCGCTGGCATCAGCGAGGCGATGCGCAACCTCGCATTGACGCGACTGGAATCCGCGAAACTCCTCACCGTTAACCGCGACGCGGCCGGCACGCTGTTGTCGTTGGATGCACACCCACTGCTTCGGGAATACTTCGCGGTTCGCTTGCGTGAACAGCAGCCCGATGCGTGGCGTGCGGGCCACCGGCGTCTATACGAACACTTGTGCGCTAACGCACCGGATAAGCCCGACACCCTTGAAGGCCTGCAACCGCTTTATCAGGCGGTGGCGCATGGTTGTCTAGCTGAGTTGCAGGAGGAGGCGTGTAACGAGGTCTACATAGGTCGTATCCTACGCGGGGAAGAGTTCTACAGTATGAACAAGCTCGGCGCGCTAGGAGCCGATTTGGGCGCCGTCACCTGCTTCTTCGATTCGCCGTGGCACCGCGTCTCGCCCGCGCTCGCGGAAGCCACACAAGCTTGGCTCTTGAACGAAGCCGCCATCCGCCAAACCTCTTTGGGTCGGCTAAACGATGCGCTGGAGCCGATGCGGGTTGGGTTAGCGATGCGGATCAAGCAGGGGAACTGGAGCCAGGCTGCTATCAGCGCCTACAACCTGAGCGAGCTGGAATTGACATTGGGAGAAGTGGCTGCAGCAGTGATGGGCACCAAGCAGTCCGTGAGCTACGCGGAACGCTGTGGAGAATGGGAGCGGCGCATGGTTGCGTGCACAGCCCATGCCGACGCCCTGCACCACGCGGGTTACCGCGCCGAGGCCGAGGCGCGCTTTCATGAGGCCGAGACCATGCAGGCCGAGGTCCAGCCCGGCTACCCGCTGCTGTATTCGCTGCAGGGCTCCCAGTATTGCGATTTGCTTTTGGCGGCAGCAGAGCGTGACGCATGGCTATGCCTGTCGGTCAGCGAACGCGATACGGCAGCGCAGGCTGAATCGCCAGTGGCAACCGGCGTGGGTGGGCAGGCCGGTCAGAATTGGCAGGCGGCGGCTGTGACGGGCGTTGCAGCCTGCCGCGCTGTCGCTGGGCGTGCGGCGAAGACACTCAAGTGGGCCGAGCAAAATAACGTACAGCTCCTCGATATCGCCCTCGACCAACTTACTGTGGGGCGCGCTGCACTCTATGAAGCCCTGCTTGAACGCAGCAGCAATTCAGGTGCGTCGGCACAAAACTCCTCGTCGTCACCGCGGCTTTTGTGCATGGGAGGACAGTGTGCGCTCACCGCCGTCGCGACACCTCTAAACGCTGCTGTGGACGGCCTGCGCTGCGCGGGCCAACAAGATTTCCTTCCTCGCGGCCTCCTCACCCGTGCTTGGTACCGTACACTCACCGGCGCCACAACCACAGCAGACCACGGCCCCAACAGCGCCCAAAGCGATCTCGACGAAGCCTGGGAAATCGCCGAGCGCGGCCCCATGCCGTTATTCATGGCGGATATTCATCTCTACCGCGCGCGGCTGTTTTTTGGGGTGACGCCGTATCCGTGGCAAGAGGCAGGCGACGGCATCACCAAGACCCGTGGTCCGAAAGACGATCTCGCTGATGCTCGCCGGTTGATCGAGAAGCATGGTTACTGGCGGCGGAAGGAGGAGTTGGAGGATGCGGAAGCGGCTTCGGTGGGGTGGCCGGGGTAGGGGTTGGCTGGAGTTTATAAGTATTTGTTTTTATTGATATTTTAAGTTGGCCTCCTGCTGTGCGCTTTGCGCCGGGATCGCGGGCGTCTCGCCCGCTGGAAGCGCCGCTAAACCCCTGCGGGCGAGACGCCCGCGATCCCAGTGCACCATCGCATTCAAAATAGACGCGCAGTCGATGAGTGGTCGAGCAGGATGCGGGGGCATGGGGGTTGTACTGATGGTTTGGCACCGTGCCACCGCATGCTGGGTTATGGGTTCCCGCCTTCGCGGGAACGACGGTGGGGTGTGGCCGAGGCTTGTCTTGCTACGCCACTTTTACAGTCACGCCCTTCGCGGCTGATTCCAGTATGGCTTCCAGCGCTGTCACATTGTGTTCTTCATCCCCCCCCGCCAGCCCCAGCGGCCGCTTTTCACGTACCGCATCGGCAAAGTTTTCGAGTTCTGCACGCTCAGTGCTGGTATCCGGGAAGCTGAGCGTCTGCGGCTGCGGGTGGACGTAGGGGTTGGCGGGGTCGAAAAAGCAGGTGCGCAGGGTCCACGTGGTCAGGTGTTGCACGTCGCCCACTTCGGCCCAGCCGCGTGAGCCGCACACTTGCAGGCGCCAGGTTTCGGCGGTGGCGATCACCGTGCCGAGATACGCGGTGGCGCCGCTTTTGAATTTGAACAGCATCGAGGTGGTGTCGTCGGTGCCGTAATCAAGCGCGATGCGGTGGCTTTGCGCGTGCACGGTATCGATTTTGCCGGCGAGGTAGAGCATGGCGTCGACCACGTGCACTCCGCGCCCGGTCATACCGCCGGCGGGGCCTTCCTCGCGGTTTTGCCGCCAGTGGTCTTTGCTCACGCGATACACGCTGGGGCCGTTGAAGTTGCCTTCAATGTGCAGCAGCTTGCCCAGCCGCCCGTCATCAAGCATGCGTTTGATCGCTTGCAGCGCGGGTTGAAAGCGCCAGTTGTAGCCGACTGCGAGCGTGACTTTGGCATCGGCGCACGCACGTAGCGCGGCCTGCGCGCTGGCAGTGGTCAGCGTGAAGGGCTTTTCGGTGAACACGGGTTTGCCGGCCTTGGCGCAGGCGATGATTTGCTCGGCGTGCGTGGTGTGTGGCGTGGCGAGGATGATGGCTTCGACGTTCGGATCGGCCAGCGCTTTGTCGAGGCTGTCGACCAGCGGAAAGCCCTTCGCGGCGGCGTAGTCGCGCGCGTTTTCCGGGTGGCGCAACACGCCGAGCACAACGCGAATTTTGTCGCTCTTGCCTTGGATGTGATTGACGAGGTTTTGACCCCAACGGCCGAGGCCGACGATGGCTGCGTTTAGCATGATAAGAGAGGTGGTTATGTAAGTATTTGTTTTTAATGAATTATTTATGACCGCGTGGCATGTGTCACAATGCACGAATCATGCGCGATTTTACGCTTGTCCGGGCAACAGCATTTTGCGGTGTGCGGCGCCGCCAGCGGGCATGAATTTTCTATTGAAGCTGATTGTGGTGGGCGCCGCGCTTGGCGCGGCATATCGCTAGGGCGATCCGTCGATGTTTGCGATGGTCGCGGTGCTGATCGCGCCGGTGGCTGGGGTGATGTTCACGCCCGATATCGTGAAATTTTTTGGCGGCTCGGCGCGCGCGCTGCGCGAACACGCTTACGACAGTGACGCGCGCGTGTTCCGTTATGGCTACACGCAAATCCGCATGATCATGTTTCGCAACCGCGCGTGGTTCGAGGCCGCACCCGTGTGTCAGGCGCTGGGTTACAAGGACGTGGAGCGCAGCATTCGCCACTACGCCACCACCGAATATTGCGTGCGCGGCACAAAGAAAGAGCCGTTCCTGTCGGAATCCGGCGTGCGCCGTATGGCGGAAATTTCGCGCCACGGCTAAGCGCCTGCATTCCTGCGCTGGTTCGATAACGAAGTGGTCACCATGCTGGAAAAAACCCGGCGGCGCATGAAAAGCTCGATGCAGGAGCCGCTGGATATTGACTTGGGTGACGCCGGTGATGCCGGCGCCCCGGAAACCCCGCCACCCGCCGACAAGCCGCGGCCGTAAACGCAACCGTAGCCTGCGGGTTACTCCGCCACCGCACCTGACCACGGCGACATCACGTCGGCGACGCCAAAGTGCTCGCCCTCCGGCGTTTGATAAACGCTGCTGGGGCAGGCAAAGTTGGTCGGGTAGACCGCCAGTTCCGTGAGGTTGACCGGAAAGTGCGACTGGATTTTCTGAATGACTGCTTGCGGCATGCGCGGATCCACGCCGACGAAATCACCGCCACTGGCGTCGATGCGCGGGTGATGGAACGCGTCTTCGAGACTCAAGCCGTGATCGATCATGAACGAGGTCAGCTGCAGCACGGCGGGGAAAATTTTCCGTCCGCCGGATGCGCCAATCGCAAACCAGGCCTTGCCGTCCTTCCCGTTCGTATACGCGATCACCGGGCACATATTGGTCAGCGCGCGTTTGTTGGGGCCGAGCGAATTGGGCGTGCCGGGGCGCGGGTCGAACCACATGATGCCGTTGTTCATGAGTATGCCGGTTTCGGGCAGCACAACCTTGGAGCCGTACACCGACAGCAGAGTTTGAGTGTGCGCCACCATGTTGCCTTCGCTGTCCACCACGTTGAAATGCGTGGTGCAGGCCGGGTCGCGCGCGTCGCCCTCGGCGGTGATATCGCCCATGGTGGAAAGCCGTATCGCGAAGGCATCGCGCAGCACTTTGGCGTAGGCCAAAAATGAATCAGCGTCTGGCGCGCCTCTGGCAAACGACAGGCCGCGCATATCGTTCAGCGTTTGAAGCATCGACGGCCCGGCGGTAAGGTTCGGCGCCAGCGCCAGTTGTGCGCCGTGGTATTCGGTGGTGATCGGCTCGACAATGCGCGCGTGGTAACGCTTCAAATCATCTGCCGACAAAATGCCGCCGAGCGCCTTGATGTCGCGTGCGATGCTCTGCGCGATTTCGCCTTCGTAATAATCGCGCGGGCCGGCGTCGGCCAGGCGCCGCATGGTTTTTGCCAACCCTTTCAATTGCAGGCGTTCGAGGTTCGCGCCAGCAGGCGTCACCGGGGGATAGCCACCGGGCAGGTAGACGTTGGCGGAACTTGGGTAGAGTGCCAGTTCCTTCGCGCTGAGGGCGACTTTCAGCGTGAGATACCAGTCGACCGCCATGCCTTGTTCAGCGAGTGCGATAGCAGGTTGAATCACCTCGCGGAATTTAAGCTTGCCGAATTTTTCCAGCGCCAGCGACAAGCCCGCCACGTGGCCGGGCACGGCAATGGAATTCGGGCCGTGCACGTTGCGGTCGTCTTTTACTGTCGGCCACGTAAACAAATCGCTGGTGAAGCCACCGGTCAATGGAAAGTCTGCCGGATTCAACGCGCCCGGCGAGATGGGCCCGAAGTCGACCACCTGCACGCGCTTTTCTTTCGCTAGATACACCAGCATGAAGCCCACGCCGCCAAGACCGCTGTTCCACGGCTCGACGGCGGCGAGCGCAAGCCCCGTGGCGACTGCCGCGTCCACTGCGTTGCCGCCGGCCTTGAGCATCTTGACGCCGGCTTCGCCCGCGATGCGATTTTGCGTGGCGACTATGCCGCCTCGCGTGCGCGCGACGGGCTTGCGCACGTTCCAGTTTTGTATCAGATGTTCCATTATTACGTGAATCGTGAAATGTGAATCGTGAAACGTGGGTTAGCGCAACAGCGCCTTTTGCTATCATCGCATTAGCCCGCAGAACTCACAACATCGCGAAACAGCGCTTCACGCCTCACCCTTCACGCCTCACGAATAAATGCACATCGTCTGCCTCACCTTTGATTTCGACGGCATTTCCGGCTTTTTGTCGCGCGGGCAGGTGGGGCCGTCGTGGTTGTCGCGTGGGGAGTTTGGGCCGCGCGTGGGGGCGCCGCGGCTGATCGAGCTTTTTCGCCGCTACGATATTCAGACCTCGTGGTATGTGCCGGGGCACACCATCGAAAGCTTTCCGGACGCGGTCAAGAATGTTATCAACGCCGGCCACGAAATCGCGCATCACGGCTGGACGCACCGCCCGCCGGCGAGCTTGAGCGCGGAAGACGAGGAGCGTGAACTGATTCGCGCCAATGAGTCGATCAAGAAAATTTCCGGGCAATACGCGCGCGGTTACCGCTCGCCTTCGTGGGATTTGTCGCCGCACTCGGTGAAGTATTTCCTGAAACACGGCTTTGTGTACGACAGCAGCATGATGGGCGATGACTACACGCCGTACTACGCGCGGCAGGGGGATGTGATCGAACTGGAAAAGCCGGCGGTGTTTGGCGTTGAGACACCGCTGGTGGAAATGCCGATCCACTGGTCCACTGACGATTCGCCGCACTACGAATTTGTGCGCGCGGAAACCTCGTTGCGGCAAGGGCTGAAAAACGCGCATCACGTCGAGCAAAACTGGGTGGATGATTTTCGCTACATGCGCGAGGCCGTCGAATGGGGCGTGCTGACCTATACTTGCCATCCGTTTATCAGCGGGCGCGGGCATCGCATAATGGTAATCGAGCGCATGATCCGGCAGTTAAAGGACGAGGGCGCAGTGTTCATGCGCGTGGATCAGGCGGTGGAAGAATTCAAGCGGCGTCAGCCGCACGGGTGAGCGGAGCAATGAAAATATTTCGATGTGCGCTGTTTTGTCTGGCGTTTTTGAATGCGGCTTTGGTTCAGGGCCAAACGCCGTACCCGTCACGCCCGATTACGTTGCTGGTGCCGTGGGTGGCCGGCGGCAGTTCGGATATCGCGTCGCGCGCCCTGGCGGACAGCGTCGGCAAGCAGCTTGGTCAGCGCGTGGTGGTGGAAAACAAGCCGGGCGTGGGTGGCGCGCTGGCAGCGCAGCACATGGCGGCGACGGCCAAGCCCGACGGCTACACCGTGGCGCAATTGCCGTTGGGCGTGTTTCGATTGCCGCACATGGTTAAAACGAACTTCGATCCTATCAACGATTTGACGTGGATCCTTAACATTGCGGGCTATCAGTTCGGCACCAGTGTGCGCGCCGATTCGCCGTGGAAAACATGGGATGAATTGCTCGCCTACGTGAAGGCCAATCCTGGCAAGATCAGTTACGCCAGCCCGGGCGCCGGGACGAGCCTGCATCTGGTCATGGAGGATTTGTCGCAGCGGCTGAATCTGAATTGGGTGCACGTGCCCTTCAAGGGCGCCTCGGAATCCGCGGTCGCGCTGCGTGGCTCACAGGTGCAGGTGCTGGCGGGCACGCCGCCGTGGGAACTGGTTGAAGCGGGGCAGGTGCGTCCGCTGGTGATGTGGAGCCCGGGGCGCGCACAGCGCGCGCCCAATGTGCCGACGCTGAAAGAGCTCTACGGCATTGTCGCCAACTCGCCGTGGGGCATCGGTGGGCCCAAGGGTATGGACCCGAAAGTTGTCAAAGTGCTGCACGATGCGTTCAAGCGGGCAGCGGAAGAACCCGCGTTTCTGAAGGTGCTGGAGCGTTTTGCGATGGAGCCGTATTACATGGCGGGTGAGGAATACGCCAGGTGGGTGCGCCGCGCCTATGAAGAAGAAAAGCGTGCGGTGGAGCGGCTGGGGTTGAACAAATAGCTGGCGCGATGCAGTGATGTTTATAAGTATCTGTTTTTAATGGATATTTTTTATTCTCCACAAGACAAGGCCTGGCACTTCGCGTAAAATGCGCGCCTTTTCTTAAGGTAACCACGCCGATTTCGGCGCTGTAGAACCCGTATCATGACCACTCCGATCCGCACCCGTTTTGCACCCAGCCCCACGGGCTATCTTCACATAGGCGGCGCGCGCACTGCGCTGTTTTGCTGGGCCTACGCCAAGAAAGTCGGCGGTACCTTTGTACTGCGCGTGGAAGACACGGATCGTGAACGCTCGACGGACGCATCCGTGCAGGCGATTCTGGATGGTATGCAGTGGCTCGGCCTCGACTACGAAGGGCCGTATTTTCAGATGCAGCGGCTGGAGCGCTATCGCGCGGTGGCCGATGAATTGCTGCGCAGCGGTCACGCCTACCCGTGTTATGCCACGCGCGAAGAACTCGATGCCATGCGCGAGGCCCAGCGGGCGCGCAATGAAAAGCCGCGCTACGACGGCCGCTGGCGGCCGGAAAACGCGCAGCGCACGGGCCTGACGCCGCCGCCGGGCGCGCAACCGGTGCTACGCTTTCGCAACCCCGACAGCGGTGAAGTCCGCTGGAATGATCTCATCAAAGGCCCGATCACCATCGCCAATAGCGAACTCGATGATCTGGTGATCATGCGTGCCGACGGCATCCCCACGTATAACTTTGGCGTGGTGGTGGACGATATTGACATGGCGATGACACATGTCATTCGCGGCGACGATCATGTCAACAACACGCCGCGGCAAATTAATATTTACAGGGCGCTGGGTAAGCCTGTGCCACTGTTCGGTCATGTGCCGATGATCTTGGGGCAAGACGGCGAGCGGTTGTCCAAGCGCCACGGCGCACAGGGCGTGATGGAATATTTCGACGCCGGATTTTTGCCGGAAGCGCTGGTGAATTACTTGGCGCGGCTGGGCTGGTCGCACGGCGACAACGAAAAATTTTCGCGCGACAAGCTCGTGGAGTGGTTTGACTTCGAGCACATCAGCCGTTCGCCGGCCCGGTTTGATCCCGAAAAGCTTCGCTGGCTGAACCAGCAATATCTCAAAGAAGCCGACAACGAGCGGCTGGCCACACTGATGCGCCCGTTTCTGGAAAAGGATGGTTGCGTGGTGGGGCAGGGTGCACCGCTGGCGAGTGTGGCGGGCTTGCTGAAGGAACGCGTCTCGACCATCGAGGAACTGGCCGATGCCGCAGTCTACTTTTACCGCGAACTTGAACCCGCGGCGGGGCTAAAGCAGCAACATTACACGGCAGACATCAAGCCTGCGTTGGCGGACTTGCAAGCGCGTCTTGCCGGCGTCGAGTGGAACCGCGCCAAAATTGGTGAAGCCGTCAAGGCCGTCGTCGCCACACACAAACTGAAAATGCCGAAACTTGCCATGCCGCTGCGCGTGATGGTGACGGGCGAAGCGCAAACGCCTTCGATAGACGCCACGCTGGAACTGATCGGCCGCGATGCCGTCCTCGCGCGGATGGCGAAACAGTTACAGGCATTTCCCGGGTAGCTGGGGCATTGATTTACGCGGAGATACGTGCATTTGCGCGGTTTTTGCCTTTACAGGGTATGGCCTCGCCGGTATAATCCACAACCTTTCGTGGGGGTATAGCTCAGCTGGGAGAGCGCTTGCATGGCATGCAAGAGGTCAGCGGTTCGATCCCGCTTACCTCCACCAGCAATACCCGTAGGTGCATTTGCCGCAAGTGCGATTGGGCTTGTGGCGCCGGTTGATCAAAGTGGTTCAGGTTGGTTCAGCGTTATCGCCTCGCAGTCCCTATCGTCTAGAGGCCTAGGACATCGCCCTTTCACGGCGGTAACCGGGGTTCGAATCCCCGTGGGGACGCCA
>OMIN01000134.1 GCA_900299145.1 Betaproteobacteria bacterium
GCGCGCTATTTGCAATCGGCGTCGGCGAAGGAGCGATTGCTCAAGGCCGGCATCGAGGCCGTGGGCAACTCGCCGGCGGATTTCGCAGCGATTATTCGTGAAGACATGCGGGTGAAGGGCAAGATTATTCGCGATGCCGGGATGCGGATGGAGTAAGTCTGGAAGTATGGAAGATTGCTGACATACCGCCGTCCCGTTCTCGCCTGCGTGGGAACGACAAGCCAGCGGTAAGGTGATATTTTCTGCCTGTGCCGCCCACCCGCTACATCGCCCACCTCGACATGGATGCGTTTTACGCTTCCGTCGAACTGCTGCGCTATCCGCAACTGCGCGGGCAACCTGCCGTGGTGGGCGGGCGGCGGCGTGTCGAGCCACCGCCGGGACAGGCATTCCCGCGCTTGCGCGATTACACCGGGCGTGGCGTGATTACAACGTCCACCTATGAAGCGCGCGCGCTGGGCGTGCATTCCGGTATGGGCTTGATGAAGGCGGCGAAGCTAGCGCCGGATGCGTGGCTGCTGCCGGCGGATTTTGACCAGTACCGGCATTTTTCACGGCTCTTCAAACAGGCGGTGCGCGCGATTGCGCCGCTGGTGGAAGATCGCGGCATCGACGAAATTTACATCGACCTTACAGAGCTGATCGAGAGCGGCGGCGCCGAGCCTTGGGCGCGCGCCCGCGAGGTTGCGCTGCAACTGCAGGCGGCGGTGCGCGAGGCTACCGGGTTGTCGTGTTCCATCGGCGTAACGCCCAACAAGTTACTGTCGAAAATTGCCTCCGATTTGCAAAAGCCCGGCGGCATCACGGTGATCACCCACGACGACTTACAGCAACGCATCTGGCCACTGCCCGCGCGCAAGATCAATGGTATCGGCCCCAAGGCGGCGGCAAAGCTCACGGCGTTGGGCATCCACACCGTAGGCGAACTCGCCAACAGTGATGCTGCCTTGCTGGTGCAACACTTCGGCAAAAACACGGGTGCGTGGCTGCTCGATGCCGCGCATGGGCGCGACGAACGTGTGGTCAAAACGTACAGCGAACCCAAATCCATCAGCCGAGAAACCACGTTTGAAGACGATCTGCACGCCGTGCGCGACCGCGACAAACTGTCAGAGATTTTCACCAACCTGTGCGTGCGCGTGGCGGAAGACTTAAAGCGCAAGGGTGTGGTCGGCAAAACCATCGGGCTGAAACTGCGCTACGACAACTTCAAAACCGTGACACGCGACCACACCATCGAAGCGCCGACAGGCGACGCCGTCACGATCCGCCGCGCTGCGGGCGAGTGCCTGAAACGCGTGCCGCTCGACCGGCGCATCCGTTTGCTGGGCGTGCGGGTGGGCACATTGAGCAAGCCGGGCGAGGTTACGGCACAAGCAGCAGCGGCCAAGCCCCAACGCGCACCACGCCCGTTGGAACCCTCGTTATTTGATGATCTATAAGTATTTGTTTTTATTGGATATTTTGTGAGCTCTGCCGCGCCCGTCAGCACGCATCGCCAGGTATGGACACTGGCGTGGCCGATTATTGTGGCCAATGTCACCGTGCCGTTGTTGGGCGCAGTGGACACAGCCGTGGTTGGCCATCTGCCGGAGCCTTACTACATTGGCGCGGTGGCCATCGGCGCGATGTTGTTCAATTACATTTACCACCTGTTCAACTGCCTGCGCATGGGCACCACCGGGCCGACGGCGCAGGCGCGCGGCGCGGGCGAGCACGCCGAAGTGCGCGCGATGATCGCACGTGCGTTGCTGCTGGCGGGCGTGATCGGCGGGGGGATCGTGGCGCTGCAACTGCCAATCGTGGCGTTTGCATTCTGGCTGATCAACGCCAGCGCCGAAGTCGAACGCTACGCGCGCGAGTATTTTCTGATTCGCGTATGGTCAATGCCGGCGGTGCTTGCCACCTACGCCATCTTCGGCTGGTTCTATGGGCTGCGCAACGTCAAATTGCCACTCGCAATTCAAGTGTTTGTCAATGTGGTGAACATCGCGCTGGCGGTGCTGTTTGTGTTTGTATTCAAATGGGGCGTGCCGGGCGTGGCGGCCGCGTCGTTGATCGCGGAATACGCCGGCTTGCTGTGGGGTCTGTATGGCGTGTGGCGCACGCTGGGCGAATTGCCGCGTGAAAACACCAGCGGCACGCCCTCAAAGCTGCTCGATCCGGTGCAGTTGCAACGCATGGTGGCCATCAATAGCGACATCGTGCTGCGTACCATTTGCGTGGTGTCGGTGCTGGGGTTTTTCATGGCAAAAAGCGCCGAGCTTGGCGACGTGCAACTGGCGGCCAATCAAGTGCTGCATCATTTCCTGATTTTTACGTCGTTCGCGCTGGACGGCGTGGCGCACGCGGCTGAAACCATTCTCGGCGAATCGGTCGGCCGGCGCGACCGCGCGGCGTTTCTGCACGACCGGGGCGTGGTGTTTCTGTGGGCTGGCGTGCTGGGCGCAATCAACATGGTGATTTACGCCGTGGCCGGCCACGCCATGATCGCATTGATGACGAGTATTCCGGAAGTACGCGTGGCGGCGGCGAATTATCTATGGTGGCCGGTGCTGATGCCGCTCGCCTCGGTGTGGGCGTACACCTACGACGGCGTATATCTTGCGGCCACGCGTACGCGCATCATGCGTAACACCATGATCGCATCGTTCATGATATTTTTAATGCTGCTGCACGCGTTGCTGCCATTGATCGGCAACGCGGGGTTGTGGATCGCGGTGATGGGTTTTCTGACTGGGCGCGGGCTGTTGCTGCATGTGTTTTTTCCGCGCGTGTTGCGCACGATTTGACAGGGCTGTCCATGAATAAACCCACTGGGCGTTACGTGATGGCGGCATGGGCGGCGGCGTGCGTGCTGACGCCGTTGCCGGGCCATGCGCAGCAGGACGGGCCAAACTGGCCCAATAAGGCCATACGCTGCATCATTCCCACCGCGCCGGGTGGTGGTTCGGATCAGATCGTGCGTCTGCTCGGGCAGCGCTTCACCCAGGCGTGGGGGCAGCAGGTGGTGGTGGATCACCGGCCCGGCGCGGGGCAGACCATCGGCATTGATCTGGTGGCGAAGGCCACACCCGACGGCCATACCATCGCCGTGGTCAATCCGTCGCATGCGATCAACGCCACGCTGATGGCCAAGTTGCCGTACGACCCGGTGCGCGATCTCGCGGTGGTTACGATCATGGCAACCCAGCCCTACGCGATGGTGTTTACGCCGTCGTTCGCGCCCAAGAGCGTCAAGGAACTCATCGCGGCTGCGAAGGCCAGGCCGCGCGAACTGGTGTTCGTGTCATCCGGCCCCGGTTCGGCTTCGCATCTGGCGGCGGAAATGTTTGTTGCCATGGCGGGCATTGAAATGACGCACATTCCGTACCGCGGTACCGGATCGGTGATGCCCGACTTGATCGCGGGGCGCGTGCCGATGATGATCAATCCGGTGCTGGCGATGATCAACCAGGTCAATGCCGGGCGCCTGCGCCTGATCGCTGTCACGTCCAGCAAACGGCTGGCGACTTTGCCGGATACGCCCACCATCGCGGAGACCGTGCCTGGCTACGAAGCGATTTCGTGGTACGCCATGATTGCGCCTGCGAAAACACCGCCGGCAATAATTGCGAAACTGCAAGGTGAAACGGTGCGCGCGCTGAAAGCGCCGGAAATTGTGGATGTCATGGCCAAGGCGGGCGCTGACCCGCTGGGCACGACGTCACGCGAGGCCGAGGCGTTTGTGAAACTTGAAATCGAACGCTGGGGCAAGGTTATCCGGCAGGCGAAAGTGCAGATCAATTGACATGACCAACTTGAGATTCATTCGCACAGCGGCCGTGGCGACAGCAATGGCCGGTATGGTGGCAGGCGCTTACGCGCAATCACAAAAATTCCCCTCGCGCCCGCTGCGCGCCGTGGTCAGCATCGCGCCCGGCGGCGGCATGGATATGATCTCGCGGGCGATGGCGCAAAAGCTCGGCGAAACGCTTGGGCAAACCGTGGTGGTCGACAACCGGCCCGGCGCGGGCGGCAATATTGCCATGGAAATCGCGGCGGGTTCCGCGCCCGACGGCCACAATCTGCTGATTATCAGCGCGACTTCGGTGATTTTCCCGGTGCTCTACAAGGCGCGTTTTGACGTGCTGCGCGATTTTGCGCCAGTGTCGCAGATCAGTGCGCAAGGTTACGTGCTGGTGGTGATCCCCTCCATGCCCGCGCGCAGTGTTACGGAGTTGGTGCAACACTTGAAGGCGAATCCAGGCAAGATCAACTTTTCCTCGTCTGGCATCGGCAGCCCGAATCATCTGACTGCGGAACTCTTTAGCGCCATGTCGGGCACACGCATGACACACGTGCCGTATAAGGGCAGTGCGCCCGCGTTTGCCGACATGCTGGCGGGCCAGATCGACCTGGCGTTTCCCGCAATAATGTCTTCGCAGCCGCTGATTCGCAGCGGCAAACTGCGTGCGCTGGCCGTGACCACGCCAAAACGGTCATTCGTGGTCCCGGAGCTGCCCACGATAGTCGAGGCTGGCGTGCCGGGCGTGGTGGTGGTCAATTGGTACGGGTTGCTAGCGCCGCTCAACACACCGGCGTGGATCGTCGACCGGCTGTCGCGCGGCGTGGCGGCTTCGATGAACAGCCCCGAAGTCGTGAAGCGTCTGCAAAATGACGGCTCCGATGCGGCCACGAGTACGCCAGAAGAATTCCGCAAGCACATCACGGAAGAGCGCGACAAATGGACGCGCGTAATCCGCAATGCCAATATTCGCGTGCAGTAGGTTTGCGCCGGTAACGCGTCGTTAGGTCGCAGGTAACATCCATGGCGGAGCCGCTCAAAAATCAGTACGGCGCGGAGATTCCGCGGGCCATTGCGCGCATGATTCAGGCGGTGCATGCCGGGTTCGATGCGAATGCGTTTCTCAAGATGGCGCTCGACGGCTACGATGCGCTGGAACTCATGCAGCGTGGCCACAAAATCGCCGATGCCCTGCATACGCACCTGCCGAAAAGTTTTCCGCAGGCGATGAAGATTTTGATCGCTTCCATCGACGAGCCCACGGGCTTGCCGGAGAAAAACTCAATGGCGTCGTTCCTGTTTCTGCCTCACACGCTGTATGTCGCCAAGCACGGGTTGAAGCATTTTGAAATTTCGATGCACGCGCAGCACGCGCTTACCCAGCGCTTTACCGCCGAAATCAGCATTAGAAAATTTATTGAATTAAATCAGATACTTACCTTAAACACGCTCAAGCGATGGGCGAGCGACCCCAGCGAGCACGTGCGGCGTTTGGTGTCCGAAGGCACGCGCCCGCGCCTACCGTGGGCGCCGCGGCTGCGCGCGTTCCAGCGTGATCCTCGTCCTGTGCTGGAGCTGCTGGAAATGCTGAAAGATGATCCGTCGCTTTACGTGCGGCGTTCGGTGGCGAACAACTTGAACGATATCGGCAAGGATCATCCCGAACTGCTGTTCGCCACGGCCGCGCGCTGGATGAAAGACGCCAGCGATGAGCGGCGATGGATTGTTCAACATGCCCTGCGTTCGTCGGTCAAGCGCAACGAGGCAGGCGCGCTGCGTGTGCTGGGCTTTGGCAAGACGGCAAATGTTGTCATCAAAAACGCCAGCATCTCGCCCGCACGCGTGAAGCCGGGCACGAGCGTGACAATTTCATTTGACGTGGCCGGCAAGTCAGCGCGTGCTCAGAATTTACTGGTCGATCTGCGGGTGCACTACGTCAAGGCCAACGGCAAGACCAGCGCCAAGGTGTTCAAGCTGCGGCAGATTGCACTGGCCGCAAATGCCGTGATGGCTTTCAGCAAACGCCTGTCACTCAATGACTTGACCACGCGCAAGCATTACCCTGGCGTGCATCGGGTGGAGGCGGTGATTAATGGACGGTTAACGGCCTTAGGAGAGTTCCTATTGGCGGCAAATTAAGACGCCTTGCTTCGTGGGAAGCCCCCGCGTTAACGTAGAATGGCTGCCAGTTCCGTAAACCTGCCTTTGCGTTGGGCTTCACTTTACCATTGGCTGTCACTGTTAATGCCTACTTACACAGGAAACCTCTATGGCCCGCATTCCCATTCTTGATGAAAACAGCAATTTCAATCCGGTGCAGCGCCGCGTGGTCGACGGCATCCTCGGTCGCCGTGGCGGGCGTATTCCTGGCCCTTACCGGCTGTCGCTGCACGCGCCGGAAGTCACCGAGGTGTGGCATCCGCTCGGTGAAAAACTGCGATTGAATAGCAGCTTTCCTCTGCATCAATCTGAGTTCGCGATTCTTATCACCGCGCGCTGCTGGGACTGCGACTACGTGTTCAATGCGCACGCCAAAATTGCCACCGACGCGGGGCTTGCGCAAGGCATTGTCGATGCGATGGTGAAAAACGAACGTCCGGCATTCGCCAAGCCCGAGGAAGAGGCAATTTACGATTACGGCGTCGAACTCTTCCGCAATCACGCCATCAGCGACAAATCGTATAACCGCGCAAAAGAGATTTTCGGCATTCCGGCGATTGTCGAATTGAGCTGCCTGATGGGCTATTACGGCATGGTGGCGATGACGCTGCTGTCGCACCAGATGCCTCTGCAGGCCAACGCGGTGATTTTGCAGGGCAAGGTCAAGGCGCCATAACTGACATAGCGTTCATGACGTTTTAGCGCACCCAATGAAACACGCACGATCTGGCATGCGCCTGCTGTGTGCGGCGCTGCTGCTTGCAAGCACGGCCAACGCGCAATCGTGGAAGCCCGCGAAGCACGTCGAGCTGGTGTCGGGCGCTGCCGCGGGCTCGGCCTCCGACGGCGCGTTGCGCACGATTGAGCGTCTGTTGCAGGAAAAGAAACTGGTTGACGTTGCCACCACGGTGATCAACAAGCCGGGCGGTGGCGGCACCGTGGGCTGGACGTACCTGAGCCAGCAGCCGCCCGACGGTCACCACCTCACGCTGTTGATCGGTAATTTGCTCAGCAATTACATCACCGGCAGCAGCGCGTTGAGCTATGGCGATTTCACCTGTGCGGCGCAACTATTCAGCGAAGTCACCGCCGTCGCGGTGCGCGCGGATTCGCCGCTGCGCTCAGCGAAGGATTTGCTCGCCAAGCTGAAGGCCGATCCGTCGTCAGTAAGCGTTGCCGTTGGCACCGCGTTTGGCGGCTCCGGCCACATTGGTCTGGCTCTGGCCGCCAAGGGCGTGGGCGCCGATCCGAAAAAAATGAGCGCGGTGGTGTTTCAGGGTGTATCGCAGGGTTTCGCCGCGCTTTATGGCGGACACGTCGATCTCATCACCAATCCGCAGTCCAGTTTTGCAGGCCCCCTCAAGGAAGGGCGCGTGCGCGTGCTCGCGTTGACCGCGCCACAACGGCTCACCGGCGATTTTGCCGGAGTGCCGACATGGAAGGAACTGGGCATCGATTCCACCGTAGAGGCTTTTCGCGCGATGGCCGGCCCGCGCGGCATGAGCGCGGCGCAAACGGCGTATTGGGAAAGCGTGATGCGCAAAATGGTGGAAACCGTCGAGTGGAAACAGATGCTCGAAACCCGTTCGTGGCTCGACCGCTTCGCTGGCGCGGAAGGCTGCAAGGCGGGATTCAAGGTGCAATACGATCAACTGCACGCGGGCCTGCGCGAATTGGGCCTGGCAAAGCGTTAGTCAGCGGGCGCTGCCCGCGAAACCTCCGAACAAACATGCCGCTCACCATCACCATCCTCGATGACTACGCCAGCATCGTCTCGACACTTCCGTGCCTGTCGCTGATCGGCGAACACCATTTGTCGATTTACACCGACTGCGAACGCGATATCGATCAACTGGCAAACCGCCTGCGCGACACCGACGCGCTGGTACTGCTGCGCGAACGCACACCGGTCAGCGCAGCGCTCATCGCGCGGCTGCGGCAACTGAAACTCATCACGTTGAACGGGCCGTATCCGCACGTCGATGTCGAGGCGTGTACCTCGCGCGGCATTGTGCTGTGCTCGGAACACGCGCGCACCTCTTACGCCACGGCGGAACTTACCTGGGGATTGGTGATTGCCGCCATGCGCCATATTCCGCAGCAAATGGCCAAGCTCAAAGCCGGCCAATGGCAAACGCGCGCCGGCACGGGCTTACGCGGCCGCACGCTGGGCATTTACGGCTATGGCCGCATCGGCAAACAGGTCGCGGGCTATGGCAAGGCGTTCGGCATGCGCGTGCTGGTGTGGTCGCGCGAGGCTTCGCGCGCGCAGGCGCAGGCCGACGGTTACGAAGTGGCCGCCACGCGCGAAGCGCTGTTTGACGAGGCCGATGTGCTGTCGGTGCACGTGCGCCTGTTGCCCGAAACACGTGGCATGGTCACCGCCGAAGACCTCGCTCGCATGAAACCGTCTGCGGTTTTCGTCAACACCAGCCGCGCCGAGCTGGTGGCCGCTGGCGCGCTGGAAGCGGCGTTGCGCGCGGGCCGCCCCGGAGCCGCCGCGCTCGACGTATTTGAAAGCGAGCCCATGCTCGACGCGAACCATCCGTTGTTGAAGCTCGACAACGTGGTGGCCACGCCGCACCTGGGTTACATGGAGCGCGATCAGATGAACAATTATTTTTCCGACAACTTCAAGCGCGTGCTGGCATTTGCCGGGGGCAAACCGTATGGCGTGGTGAATCCTGCGGCACTGGAAGCCAAGCGCTGATTGAGGAGGCGTTCTCATGCGTATCGCCCTTGCTTTGCTTCTGTTCGCGGTCGCCGGTGCACACGGGCAGCCCGCCCCGGCCTGGCAACCCACGCGCGCCGTCGAAATTGTCGTCCCCTCCGGCGCGGGTGGCGGCAACGACCGCAATGCGCGCGGGCTGCACAAAATCATGCATGAAAACAAATGGTTACAGAACGTCACCGTGCTCAACAAAGTCGGCGGTGGCGGCACGCTCGCCAACACTTACGTCAACAGTCATCCGGGTGACGGACACTATCTGGTGTTCGCGCGGCAGGGGCTATTGTCGAATCATCTGCTGGGGCGCAGCACCATCGGCCCCAACGACCTGACCACGCTCGCCATGTTGACCAGCGAGCCGAGCGGACTCGCGCTGCGTGCCAACAATCCCACGCTGAAATCACTGCAGGATGTGATTGAACGTCTGAAACAGGATCCGGCATCGCTCACTACCTCGCTGGGCAGCACGCGCGCCGGTTCGCCACACCTGATGTTGGGCATGTTCGCCAAGGTAGCCGGCATCGACGCGCGGCGCATGAAGACCGTCACCTTCAGCGGCGGCGCGGAATCGATGACGCAACTCATGGGCGGCCACATCGACATGTCAGCGGTGTCCATCGACAACGCGGCGCCGCATCACAAAAGTGGCGCGCTGCGCATCATCGGCGTGTCCAGCGCGCAGCGTCTCGCTCCGCTGCCCGATGTGCCGACCTTCAAGGAGCAGGGTTACGACGTGCAAATGAGTGGCTTTACCATCGTGATGGGGCCGCGTGGCCTTAGCGCCGCGCAGACCGCGTATTGGGAAAGCATGATGGAACGCATCTCCAACACCGCCGAATGGAAGCGCATACTGGCCGCCGACCTGCAGGATTGGGATTTCCGCAAGGCGGCGCCCACGCGCGAGTATCTGCGCCAGCAGTATGAAATGACGCGCGGCTTGCTGGCGGATATCGGCATGACGAAATAGACGCGGCGCGTCATGGCGCAAGAGATCGTCATTCAGTTGCAATAGAAAAGTCAATAAAAACAGATAGTTATAACACCACCACTGATTGCCCTTGCAAAACGAGACACCCATGACCTACATCCGCAAAACCCATCGTTACGGTCTGCTCGTGCCTTCGTCCAACTCCACGCAGGAGCCGGAGTTTTCGCAGGCACTGCCCGATTTCGTGTCGCTGCACACGGGCCGGCTGTCGTGGTCGCGCATTGATGCCGACACCGTCATGCGGTCGGTGGAGGAAATCGAATTTGAAAGCCGCAAACTCGCCGATGCGGACGTGGACGTGATCGTGCTCGGCATCGCGGCGGCGAGCGTGGCGCTGGGCAAGGGTTACGATGAAACACTGATCGAACGCATGGAAAAGGCTTCGGGCAAACCGGCCACCACGGCGGCTACCGCGTACCGGCACGCGCTAACCGCGCTCGGCATTAAACGCGTCGCCATCGCCGCGCCTTGGAGCGAAGCCATCAACGTAACCATGGTGAATTTCCTCACGCAACACGGCTTCGAGGTGGTGCACAGCGAGGTGATGGGCTTTGTGCAGAACACCGAGCTCGGCCGCGTCGATCCGGAATCCGCCTATGACTTTGGCCGCCGTGCGGATCGCCCGCAAGCCGAAGCGGTGATTATCCCAGGCGGCAACTGGCCGACCATGAGCATTGCCGGGCGGCTGGAGCAGGATATCGGCAAGCCGGTGCTGACCAACAACTGCGTGTGCATCTGGGACGCGTTGCAAAAAATTGGCTGCCGCGCGAGCATTCCCGGCTATGGACGCTTGCTTGAGCGCTATCTGACGGCATAATGTCTCCGTTGCCAGGACGGAAAGGGCTATGACGGTCATGAATCATCCACAGTATTGCCACGCTGCAATAAATCTCGCTACCGGATTCGCCATCAGTTTTGCCGTGGGTCTCGCCACCGGCCTTGGCGCCACCAACACCGCGCACGCGCAAGGCCGCCCAGCGGGTTATCCCGAACGCCCGGTGCGTTTCGTGGTGGCGCAAGCGGCGGGTTCGGGCGTGGATCTGCTGACACGCATCGTCGCGCGCAAATTGAGCGACAACTACGGCCAGCAATTCATCGTCGAAAATCGCCCCGGCGCCAACGGCATCATCGGCCTTGAGGGCGCGGCCAAGGCCAAGCCCGACGGCTACACGCTCGCCATGGGTTGGCCCGGTTCGATTGTGCTCAACCTGTTTATTTACAAGAGCCTGCCGTACGACACCTTTCGCGATTTCGCGCCGGTGATACAAACTTCAACCAACACCTTCGGCTTCGTGGTCAATCCGTCGTTGCCCGCGCGTTCGGTTAAAGACGTGGCCGCGCTGGCGAAAAAACTCCCCGGTGAAATGCGCTACGGTTCGTTTGGCGCGGGCAACATGACGCATCTCGCGGCGGAACTGTTTGCGCAGGGCAGCGGCACCAAGCTGCTGCATGTGCCGTTCAAGGGCGAAACGCCGTCGCTGGTGGCAGTGCTGGGCGGTGAAATCGGCGTGATGATGACGCCGATGCAGGCCTTCACCCCTTACGTGCGCGACGGGCGCCTGCGCCTTCTCGCCACCATGGGTGAAAAGCGCCACGTGGCGTTCCCCGACGTGCCGACAATGGTCGAGGCCGGCTATCGGGAGATGGTGATCTCCGGCTGGAGCGGCATACTCGCGCCTACCGGCACGCCGGCCGACGTCGTCAACCGTCTGCAACAGGAAGTCTCGCGCATCCTGCAGGTTGCTGAAACGCGTGATTATCTGATCCAGCAGGGCGCCGAGCCCATCAACAGCAACGCGGAACTCTTCGGCGCTTTCATCAAGGCCGAGGCCGCCAAATGGTCGCGCGTCATCAAGGCGGTCGGGCTGGCGCAATCCCAATAAACACCGCGCCTGGCGTCTACATCAGGCGTGATACGCTTACGCCATACATTTACTCACAGGAGACCCGCATGAGCTATGAACATATACTGGTGGATCACGAAGATGGCGTGGCCATCATTACGCTGAACCGCCCCGAGAAAATGAACGCAATGAACCGCAAGCTGGGGCTGGAACTGCACGCGGCGGTAAAGGCGGCGGAGGCCGATGACAACGTCGGCTGTATCGTCATCACCGGCGCGGGTGACCGCGCGTTCACCGCCGGCGGCGATATCCACGAGCAACTGGAGCACGACAAAACCTTCAGCGACAAGCAGCTCGATGAAATGCGCGACAACAAAAACCGCTATGAAATTTCCGCCTGCGCCAAGCCCACCATCGGCATGGTCAACGGGGTGGCGTATGGCGGCGGCGCAGTGCTGGTGTCGTCGCTCGACATGCGCATTGGCTGCGAAGGCGCGAAGTTTCGTTTTCTGGCTGCCGCATACGGCCGTATCAACAGTACCTGGACACTGCCGAACCAGGTCGGCTGGCCCATCGCCAAGGAACTGCTGTTCACCGCGCGCATCGTCGGCGCTGAAGAAGCCTATCGCATTGGCTTACTGAACCATCTGGTGCCGCGCGAACAACTGCGCGCCAAGACCATGGAAATCGCCAAAATGATCGCCGGCAACCATCGCGGCGCGGTGATGGGCGTAAAAAAGCTGCTGCTCAAACAAATGACGCAAGACCTCGAAGCACAATACATGGAAGAGCATGAATACACCACCCATGTGATGCGTGGGGCGAAGGCGAAGGACGCGTTTCCGGAGTTTATGGCGAGGAAGGGGTTGAAGGCTTGAGTTTCAAGGACTTGAGATTCGCCCATGCCCCACGTGTAACAGAATAGCGCAGCTTAAACTCCCCAATCCGTCATTCCAGCGAAAGCTGGAATCTAGTACGTAAACCGATGCGAAGCATCTAAATGATGCCCCTGCGGGTCGAGTAACAACCTGGGTTCCAGCTTTCGCTGGAACGACGGAGTTGGTATACCCGCGCATGAGCGATGATGCTTCCCCTTTTTACACAATCTAACCTACATCAACACCATGATCTTTTCAAAATCCCTGCTCGCCATCGCCTCTGCAACCGCCCTGCTCCTTTCGGCAGCACCCCAAGCCCTCGCCCAATTCAAATCCGACGCGGTGCTGCTCGAAGCCGCAAAGGAACCCGGTGCCAAAGTCACTGACAGCGGCCTCGTCATCCGCATGTTGAAGGAAGGCAAGGGCGCGCAACCCAACGCCGCCTCCACCGTCCGCGTGCATTACAAAGGCACCTTCCCCGACGGCAAGGAGTTCGACAGCTCCCATAAGCGCGGCGAACCGATCGAGTTTCCGCTTAACGGTGTCATCAAGTGCTGGACCGAAGGGGTCGCGCTGATGAAAGTCGGCGCCACGGCCAAACTTACTTGTCCATCGTCAATAGCCTACGGCGCGCGTGGCGCGGGCGGGGTGATTCCGCCGAATGCTACTCTGGTGTTTGAGGTGGAGTTGCTGGGGGTTCGCTAATCCGCGCCGGATTTACGGCAACGAATCCACACTAATCTTCGTATCCTTGATCAGCTTGCGCCACATCTGCGTGTCGTTGCGGATCATGTCGGCGTAGCCTTGCGGCGTGGTGGTGGCGATTTCGAGGCCGCCGGCCTGAAAGCGCTGGATGGTTTCGGGCAGTTGCAGCCACTTGTTCATGATCGGGTTCAACTTGTCGACGATGGGTTTGGGCAAACCCGCCGGGCCGACCAGCCCCCACCAGCCGGTGGTGTAGTAACCGGGAATGGTTTCATTGACCGCCGGCAGATCGGGCAGCCACTTGATGCGGTGGGTGTGGCCAACGCCGAGTATTTTCAGCCGCCCGGCTTTTTCGTGCGGCACGGTGTTCATCAGGCCGGACACGCTTAACTGAATAGTGCCGGAAATCAGGTCGGACAACGACTGCGCGGCCATTTTGTACGGCACGTGCAGTAATTCGATGCCGGTCAAGGTGGTCAGCATGGCGCCGCCCAGATGATTGGGCGTGCCCACGCCGGGCGACGAGAAATTGAGTTTCGCCGGGGACGATCTGGCGTAAGCGATCAGCTCGCGTACATTGTTCACGCCGAGTTTGGCGTTCACCACCAGACAGTACGGCACGTAGGTGGCGAAGCCGATGGGTGTGAAATCCTTCACCGGATCATAGGGTATGCGGCTACCCAGCAGCGCGGGGCCAGTAACAAGGCCGCCGATGGTGCCGAGTGTCAGCGTGTAGCCGTCAGGGGCTGCTTTCGCACCGATGCCGTGCCCCAGCGTCGCGCCCGCGCCGGGGCGATTGTCCATTACCACGGGCTGGCCGGTACCCTCCGTAATCGCGCGGGCAATTTCACGCCCAGTGAAATCCGGCCCGCCACCGGAGGCATAGGGCACGATGATGCGTATGGGTTTAAACGGATACGCGCCCTGGCCTTGCGCGCATGCGATGCCCGCAGCCAGCGTGCAGGCCATCAGCGTCGCGCGGTTCATCAGCATGTTCCGGCGGACTGCCATTGCGTGAAACCCCATGCACCCTCCTAGTGAATTCCCGCGACTGCGTATGCAATCAACGCGCGCGCAGCCTGCTACTGCCGTAGCGCCAACCCCGCGCCCTTCACCACCGTCGCCCAGCGCCCGGTTTCGCTTTGCATGTATTTGCCAAGCTCCTCTGGCGTGGTGGGCGCCGGCTCCTGCCCTTGATCAACCAGCTTTTTGGCGAACGGCGGATCGTTGAGTATTTTGACCGTTTCACCGTTCAGCTTGCCGACAATCGCCGGCGGCACGCCACGCGGCGCGATCAACGCGTACCAGGTAACGCACTGAAATCCCGGCAGCGTTTCCGCCACCGTCGGCACGTCGGGCGCCGCGGATGAGCGTTTGACGCCACCATGTGCCAGCGCGCGCAGCTTGCCTGCCTTTGCCAGCGGCCACACTGCCGGCATGCTGTTGAACATGATGTGCACCTGCCCGCCGACGAGATCGGTCACTGCCGCCGAGGTGCCTTTGTACGGCACATGGAGAAACTCCGCCTTGGTCATCACCTTGATCATCTCGCAGCCCAGATGGTTGGACGTGCCGGTGCCGGGCGAAGCGCAATTGAGTTGCTTCGGCTTGGCGCGCCCTAACGCCACCAGCTCCTCGACGTTGGTGGCGGGCACCGATGGATGCGCGACCAGCATTTGCGGGCTGTTCACCACCAGCGAAATCGGCGAGAAATCACGTGCCGATTCATACGGCACCTTGGTCAGCAGCGGCAAAATGATAATGCCAGCGGAAGTCGCCATCATGATCGTGTAACCATCGGGCGCCGCCTTGGATGTCACTTCCGCACCGATAATGCCGCTGGCGCCGGCGCGGTTGTCCACCACCACCTGCTGACCCCACGCATCGGTAAAGCGCTGCGCCACCATGCGCGCCACGGAATCGGTGGCGCTGCCCGCGAGATTGGGCACCACCATGCGGATCGGGCGCACGGGGTAGGTCTGCGCCGCTGCGCTGGCAGCCAGCAGCATCGCGGCTACGGCAGAAAGGCAAGCCGCCTGACTGCTGCGATAGATTCGGATGGTGCTTCGACTGGTGTTTCGAGGGGTGTTCATGGCAGATTGTCCTCCCGAGGGCACTGTAGCGCCGGGTTTACCGGCGGTCAATTGCCCGCCATGCATGATTGACGGCGGGCGCCCCGCCGGGATAATGTTTACCGTGAAGAATTCAAAAATTTTCATGAGAGCCGCCGCCATGCAAGTCCACAAATTTTCCCCGCTGATCGGCGCCGAAGTCACCGGCATCGATTTGCGCCAGCCTATCGACGCTGAAACGCGGCACCAGCTCAATACGGCGCTGGTGGAAAACGTAGCCCTCGTGATCCGCGATCAGGACTTTACGCCGCCGCAGTATCTGGCGGCGGTGTCGCTATTCGGCGAGCCGATGCCGCAGCACTTTACACAATACGCGCTGCCGGATTGCCCGCTGGTACATGAGGTGTCCAATCGCCACAAGGATAAAGCCGGCAACCGCGTGAAACATGGTGCGGGCTGGCACACCGACCACACCAATCACCTGCGGCCGCCGAAATACACGTGTCTTTTTGCGGTGTCGCTGCCATCGAGTGGTGGCGATACCGCCGTGGTCAACATGCGCGCGGCGTACGAATCGCTGCCCGGCGACATGCAGCAAACGCTCCATGGCATGAAAACCGTCAACGTGTTTCAGGGCAGCGCCGCCGCAAATTACTCCGGGCAATCCGCCGACGCACAGGCCGAGCGCAAGCCCAAGCCGGTGCTGCAGCCGCTGGTGCGCGTGCATCCGGACAGCGGCAAAAAGGCGCTCTATTTTCACCCGGTAAAAACCGAGAACATTGTCGGCATGTCGCCCGCCAATTCGCAAAAGCTGCTCAACGATCTGCTCGAACGCTCGATCAGGGATGAATTCATCTACCGGCACAAATGGCGCAAGGGCGACATGCTGATCTGGGACAACCGCGCCGCCATGCATAAGGCGCATTTCGATTACGACCCGAATGAATTCCGGCTGTTGTACCGTGTGCTGGTGCGTGGCGAACTGCCGATTGCGGCATGAGTTCGCAAGTGAACAGAGCCGCCGAGTGCTCTCATGCGCTGTACCGCTGTCCTGGCATTGAAAAAATACTCAATTAAATCAAATAGTTATAATATCCCCGCGCTTGGCATTAAAGCGGGCGTTGAAGTAGCTCACACTAGCCGTCCGATGAAATCGCCAATTACGCCATGACTGCCTTGCCCCGCACGACGCCTCCATTCGTGGCGGCGATTATTGCAGCCATTGCAGCGGCGCTGCTTGGCGCGAGCACTGCGCTCCATGCAGCCAACCCCGCCGCCAGCTATCCCATGCGCCCGGTGCGAGTGATCAGCGGTTCCCCTGGCAGCACCGCCGACATTACCGCGCGCTTTATCGGACAAAAACTCTCAGAGCGCTTCAAACAGCAGTTCGTGATTGACAATCGCGCCAGCGGCGGTGGCATTGTCGGCGCTGAAATTGTCGCCAACGCGCCGCCCGATGGGCACACGCTCTACGTCACGGGCGTGAACACGCAAGTGAGCGCGCCGCTGCTCTTCAAGAAAGTGCCGTTTGATCCGCTGAAGGATTTCGCGCCGATTTCGCTTATCACCAACTCCGGCTTGCTGGTGGTGGTGATTCCATCGCTGGGCGTGAACAACATGAAGGAGTTCGTCGCCTACGCACGCTCGCGCCCTCATGGCCTCTATTACGCCTCGGCCTCGGCGGGCACCAGCAGCCATCTCACCGGTGAATTGCTGGCGCAGATGCTGGGCCTCACTTTCATTCATGTGCCGTACAAAGGCGCCGGCTTCACGCTCACCGCGCTGATGACAGGTGAAGTGCAAGCGGCGTTTTTGTCCACCACCACTACCAGCGGACAGATCAGGGCGGGCAAGTTAAAAGCCATCGCACTCCTCAACGACAAGCGGTTTCCCGGGGCGCCAGATATTCAAACAGCGCTGGAACAAGGCTTCAAGGGGCTGGAATCGTACGTGTGGTTCGGCCTTTACGCGCCCGGTAAAACGCCGCGCACCATCATTGAGAAAGTCAACCGCGAAGTCGGCTCTGTCCTTAAACTGCCCGAAACCCGCGACGCCATGCTGGCGCAGGGCGCGGAAGTGGTCTACACCACGCCAGAAGAATTCGACCGCTTCCAGCGCGCCGAAATCGTCAAATGGAGCAAAGTCATCCGCGACGCCAAATTGCAGGCGCAGTAGAGGCGCGTACAGCATATGAACCCTTGTGCCGCCACCGGTGATAGAGAGTATGATGTTCGCAAGTGTTGGCCCGGCTGGCCTGAGGCCACCAAACGCAAACCCGTTGTTCGTCCCTACCGTCAAGGAGACTAAACATGAGCGCCGTATTGAACACACAGCAACAAGCCCCCGTCCCGAACAGCCTGCAAAACCTGAAAATCACCAAGGTGAAGGAACACATCGGCGCCATCGTCACCGGCATCGATCTCGCCCAGCCCGTTGACGCGGCGCTGCAAAAGAAGCTCTACGATGCGGTGGTGGAAAACGTGGTGCTGGTGATCCGCGAGCAGGCGCACCTCACATCCGCACAGGTGCAGGCCGCGGGTGAACTCTTCGGCGAGTTGATGGAAGATCAGAACCGGCGCTATCTGGTGGATGGCCATCCGCTGATCAGCGTGCTGGATAACCGCCACCTCGACAGTACCGGGCAGCCGGCGAAAGTCGGCAAGAACAGCACGTGGCACACCGATCACACCAATCAGGAGCGGCCGCCGAAGTTCACCATGCTCTACGCAGTGGCCGTGCCGGACAAGGGTGGCGCTACCTCGGTTTGCAACTCGCGCGCGGCGTATAACGCGCTGCCGGAAGACTATCGCGCGAAAATCACGCCGATGAAAACCGAGAACACACTGATCAGCAGCGCACGCTTCAAAATCGCCAATCCGGACATCCTGAAATCACAGCTCGAATCGAAAAAGCCGCCGACGGTGCAGCCGTTGGTACGCACTCATCCCGAATCCGGCACCAAGGCCGTGTGGTTTCACAAAAGCAAAACCGAAAAAATCATCGGCATGACGCCGGAAGATACGCAGGATTTCCTGCAAGACCTCACCGATCGCATCACCCAGCCGCAATTCTGCTACGCGCACGAATATCAAAAGGGTGACCTGCTGATCCTCGACGACAGGCAATCGCTGCACAAAGCGGGTTTTGATTTTGACCACAGCCAGCACCGGCGGCTTTACCGCATGCTGGTGCGCGGTGACAAACCCTATTGAGATGGTTATGGGGGCGGTCGTGTGAAAAGCGCTGGTGCTATTTTTCCAGCAGCACCAGCCCCACCCATATCAGCGCGCCTGTTACCACGGGCAGCCAGCACCAGAGCCGCCACGCCAGCGGCTCTTTGCCAACCCACGCCGCGCAAAACGCCACCGTCGACGCCGCGACTGCGAGCGCGGCCAAGCCGCAAATCCATACAAAAATCGCGATACTGTCGGCGAACGAATTCAGCGATTCCAGCACCAAGCCCAGCGTTTCCCAGAAGCCGCGAGGATCCGGGCGAGGCGTGCGCGGCGGATTGAACCAGCGGTAAATCATTGGCACGAACGGCGCTGCGGTAATCGACAGCATGCCGATGGCGAAGAAAATTCGGCTGACGATGCGGGCGGTCATGCGCGTTGCCCGACAATCTCGGCCCAGTCAGCCAAAAAGCAAATCACAAGCTTGGCAACTGCTCCAGCAACCGCCCATACCCCTTTAACGGCGCCCCACCCAATTGCCGCGCCATCGCCCACAGCGCCGCTTGCGTGGACGTAACCACAGGTCTCTTAAACTCGCGCTCCCATTCGCTAATGGATGCCATGGTCGGAAAATTCGCACCTGGCACGACGAAGGCATCAATCTCTGGCCGGTCGACGCGCACAAAGGCATCGCGTGCCATTTCCGGGCCGAGGTTGCCGATCGCATAGGCGTCCGTGGCGGCGAAACCTTCGACCACCACCACTTCCAAGCCGTGCCGCCGTGAAAAGTAACGCTTCGCCCGTGCGCTGGCCTCCACGGAATAAGGAGACACCAGCGCAATGCGCTTTACGCCGAGCGCCCGCAGGCCACGGCCCACGGCATCGGCCGAGGTGGTAGCCGGCACGCCGTTGGCGGCGGCGCTCATGCGGCGGCTGACCACGTCATCGTAATCATCCGCGAACAGGCTTGCCGAGGTCTGCATCAGCATCACCATTTGCACGCGCGCGGTGCCCAGCAACTTCGACTGGTAGTCAATGTCTTCGTCGCGGCTGGGCGCAAACGGATGCCCCGGCGTGCTGGTGTAAAGCCGCCCATAGTGGGCCTGATAGCCCGGCGGCAGCCGCGAGAGTTCGGTCTCGACGGTGGTGTTGGTGGAAGGAATCAGTACACCGAAATGAAGCGTCATGGAGCACCTGTGATTTAACGTAGCGCACATTGTAGAGCGGTTTGATTCAAAATGGGTCGCCATGGTCAGGCGCGCGTTCCCAGTGTATTGCGGCTGACACGCCATGCGCGTGATCGCTGCGTCCACGCGACGCTCGCGCTACAATCGGCCGTCATGTCTGAATCCCCCGCACCACGCGGTAGTACGTCCGCCGCCGCCACTGAACCGCACAAAAGTTTCGCCGCGCTGCGCCACCCGCAATACCGAATGTACTTCATCACCACCGCGCTGGCGATGATGGCGGACAACATCGAACACGTCATCAGCTACTGGGTGCTTTACGAAAAATTCCACTCGCCCACGCTGGCTGGCATTGCCATACTGACGCACTGGCTGCCATTCCTGCTGTTCTCGGTGTATTCCGGCGCGCTGGCCGATCACTACGACAACCGGCGCATCATCCAGTGGGCGATGGCGCTCTACATGAGCGCCTCCACCGGCTGGGCGCTGCTGTTTCTCACCAACAGCACGCAAGAGTGGCACGCGGTGCTGCTGCTCACCGTTCACGGCATCGCGGGTGTGTTGTGGATACCGGCAAGCCAGTTGCTGATACACGACATTGTCGGCGGGCAAAATCTGCAGAGCGCCGTGCGCTTGAATGCCACCAGCCGCCAGCTCGGCATTTTGATGGGCCCGGCCATTGGCGGTGGACTGATGCTGTGGTTCGGCGCGGCGGCGGGGCTGATGATCAATGTGCTGATCTATTTGCCGCTGGTCGTCTGGCTGCAGAAAACGCCCTATGGCCAGCGTAAACCGAAATCACCCGTCGAGGCCCGCGCGCCGCTGCGCGGCGGCCTCAGGGACACGCTCGAAACGCTGCGTCTGGCCCGTAGTAACGATGGGAATCGTGTGCTGATCAGCATGATCGCGCTGGCGGGCGTGTCGTCGTTTTTTGTCGGCAACGCGTTTCAGGCGCAGATGCCGGAATTCGCGCATGATCTGGGCACAGAGAAAGCGGATTTTTCCTACAGCACGCTGCTTGCAGCCAACGCCGCCGGTGCGTTTCTCGGCGGTCTCGCGCTCGAAAGCCGCAGCCTGCTTCAAGCCAGCCCGCGCACTGCGATTATTCTCACCATGCTATGGTGCGTGGCCATCGCGGGCTTTGCCTTGACCACCCATTACCCGCTGGCGCTAGTGTTGATGTTCGTGGCAGGGGTGCTCAACCTCGCCTACAACTCGATGGCGCAAACACTGGTGCAGGTGCATGCGCCGCCGCAGTTGCGCGGGCGCATGATCGGCCTTTACAACATGTCGAACAACGGTCTGCGCGCGTTCAGCGGCTTGACCGTGGGTTTGCTGGGTGCTGCCATCGGCATCCACTGGTCGCTGGCGTTGTCCGCGTTGGTGCTGCTGGTGTGTGCCAGCCTGTTACTGGCTTTTTCGCTACGGAACAATGCGTAACTATCTGTTTTTATTGAATTATTTTTGATCTATCAAACTGCTGAACTGAGTGGTAAATCCGGCGTTTTTCAGAGCCTCGCCTCAAAATTCGTTGCCTAGACTGTAGCCGTCAACTTCACCAACCCGACGGGAGGCCACGATGTATGACGACTGGCAAATGACGCATTTGCATTCCGACATTCTTATTCGCGCGGGCGATATCAGCGCCGCAATCCGCGCCGCCGAAGAAGCGCAGTGGGACATGGACATCGAAGACGGCAACAGCATGTCCGAGCCGTTCGATCCGTTTGCGGACGATCCCGAATAGCCGCAACAGCTTTTCCGGCGTACCGGCGCAGCCGGTGATACGATTCCTCCAGGAGGAATCGCAATGCAATTTTGGGCAGGTTTGCTGGCAGCGGCATGCGTGCTGCAGGGCGCGACGGGCATGAACGCTCACGCGCAACAAAAGTTTCCGGTAAAGCCGATCCGCATTGTCGCCTCGACCACCGCCGGCAGCCAGCCGGACGGCCTCGCGCGTTTTATCACGCAAAAAATGAGCGAGACCTGGGGCGTACCGGTGGTGATGGATAACCGCCCTGGCGGCAGCGGCACACTGGCGGCTGGGCCCGTGGCCAAGGCCGCGCCGGATGGCTACACGCTGCTCTACGTGCTGCCGAACTTTGTCATCAGCACGGGCATGCTCACCAGCCTGCCCTACGATCCGGTAAAGGATTTCACCGGGGTTGCGCAAATCGGCGTCAGCACCAACATCATAGTTGCAGCGCCGTCACTGGGCGTGAAGTCGCTGAAGGATTTTGTCGCGCTGGCGCAGGCGCAACCCGGCAAGATGATTTTTTCCACCAGTGCGGCGGGCAGCGCCGCCAACCTTTCCGGCGTGCGCTTTAACCGGGCTGCCGGGCTGAAAGTCATACACGTCGCTTTCAAGGGCGGGCCGGATTCGATGATCGAAGTACTGGGCGGACGCGCGCACTATCACCTCGGCACCCTGGGTGTAACCATTCCCTACATCAAGGACGGCAAGCTGACGCCACTGGCGGTCACCACGCCGCAGCGCACGCCGGTATTGCCCGACGTGCCTACACTCGGTGAAATCTACGCCGAATTCCAGCGGCCCGAAACGTCGCACGGACTGGTGGTGCCCACCGGCACGCCGCGCGCCGTCATAGAACAACTCAGCAGGGAAACCCTGCGCATCGTCAATTCGCCCGGAATGAAAGAACGCATGCAACTCATCGGCTTCGTGGGCACGCCCGGCGGGGCTGACGAATACACCAAAATTCTGCGCGCGCAGATTGAGGCCATGGGCAAACTGGTGCGCGACGCCGGGCTGCGCGGCAAGTAACGCGCATCAACGTTACGCGCTCTGCTTATTCAAGCGGGGGTGGGTAAAATAGCCGGTGACTGACTCAGTTCCCGCCACCATTGGGAGACCCCATGAATCTGGACCCGCAAGCCTTCACCGGTATCAAAGTTCTGGCCGTTGCGCGCATCGTCGCCGCACCCTTTGCTGCGTATCAACTGGCGATGCATGGCGCGGACGTGATCCGCATCGAGCATCCTGAAAACGGCGACACCTCGCGCATTTCCGGCTTTCCGCCTACACCGTTCCAGAAGGCGCAGATGGGCCACAACTTTGTCGCCTATAACTCGAACACGCGATCAATGACGTTGCGCATTGACACGCCGGCGGGGCAGGAGGTGTTCCGCCGCATGGCCAAGACCGCCGATGTGGTGCTTGAGAATCTCAAGGGCGGCACCATGGCGCGTTACGGCATCGGCTATGAAGATCTGAAAAAAATCAATCCCGGCATAATTTTTTGCTCCGTCACCGGTTACGGCCAAAGCGGCCCAAAGAAAAGCGACCCGGCCATCGACACCGTGATACAAGCCACCAGCGGCATGATGAGCATCACCGGCACAGCGGAGAGCGGGCCGCTCAAAACCGGCTCGACCATTGTCGATTACGCCACCGGTTACGCTGCGGCACTCGGCATCGTCACCGCACTGTTTCAGCGCAGCCGTACCGGCGTCGGCCAGACCATCGACGTTGCCATGCTTGAAACCGCCATCACGCTGATGGGCGGCGAAGTGCAGCGCGCGATCAACGATCGCGAAACACCGCCGCTGGTCGGCAACGCTTCCGGCAAGGGCGGTTATGTCAGCGACACCTACCGTTGCAAGGAAGGCCACCTCTCGATCGCCGCCGGCGCCGCCAGCCGCCGCGCGCGCCTGTGGAAAGCGATCGACGGCGAAGACATCCCCGCCGATCCGCGCTTTGTGGATGACGCCACTGTCGCCAAAAACATGAAGGCGCTCAACGACGCCATTGAGCAAAAACTTGCCGCGAAAACCGCCGCCGAGTGGGAACAAATTCTCAACAAAGCAGGCGTGGCCGCCATGGAAGTATTACCGCTGTCACGTGCCGTACGCCATCCGCAACTGGAATACCGCAAGTTCTTTCACCGCTTTGACGACACGGGCGACACCGGCCTGCCGCCGTTTTCCGTGCCGACTGCGCCGTACCACTTGTCTGATGGTCCGGCGAAAATTCGGTCATTGCCGCCGAAGCTGGGGCAGCATACGGACATTGTGTTGGCGGAGCATGGGTATAGTCGGGAAGAAATTGCGCAGTTGCGGGCGAATGGGATTTTGTAAGTCGGAACGCGCAGCGGCTCCGACGCAGACACTCCTCGCCGCGACAAACGTCGGAACCGCTGCGCGTTCCGACCTGCGAATATGCGGTTTGAAACGATTTAAATTCACAAGGAATCCAGCATGAAAATTGTCGACGTAAAAACCTACCCCACCGTCTACCCGGTCAAGCAGCCTTTTTCGAACGGTATGCGCACCACGCGGCAACGGCCGTTTGGTATTGTTGAAATCATCACCGATGCGGGCATCACGGGCTGGGGCGAAGGCACGGGCGTAGCACCCCGTGCGGCGATTCAGTCGCAGGTGATCGGGCGTGATCTGTTTCACACCGAGGTGATCTGGGACGGGCTGGCCTACATGGGCGTGGATGCCGGCGCGATCAGCGGCATCGACATCGCGCTGTGGGACATCATGGGTCAGGCGCTGAAACTGCCGATACACACGCTGCTCGGCGGTGCGTTTCGCAGCGAGGTGCAGGCGTATGCGAGGGGCTTTTCCGCCGCGATGTGCCTGATCACACGGCGGCACTCACGGCGGACGCCAAGGGTTACGCCGACGCGGGCTTTAAGGCGATGAAAATGAAAGTGGGCTTCGGCGCCGATTACGATATCAAGAACGTCGCTGCGGTGCGTAAAGCCATCGGTGACAAAATTCTGCTGGCGGTGGATGCCAACTGTGCGTATGAACGCAGCAGCGCCATTGCCATCGGCCAGCGCCTGGTGGAAAACGATTTGCTGTGGTTTGAAGAGCCGATCAGCTCGGACGACGTGGAAGGCTACAGCGAAATTCGCCGCGCGCTGAAGGTGCGCATCTCCGGCGCGGAACAACTGCGCGGCCACCGCGCGTTTCGCCGCATGGTGCAGGAGCGCGCGCTGGATATCATTCAGCCGGATGTGTGCATCTGCGGCGGCTTTACCGAATACCGCAAGATCGCCGCGATGGCGAGCGCCAACCACGTGCGCGTGATTCCGCATATGTTCGGCACGGCGATCCGTCTCAACGCAACGCTGCACATGCTGGCGGCGCTGCCCAACTGGCCGCGCTCGCACGAGCCGTTCCCCACGCTGCTCGAATTCGACATGAGCGAGAACGCGCTGCGCACGGAACTGGCGAAGGAGCCCGTGCGTCATAACGCCGGTATGGTGGCGATACCGCAGGCGCCGGGGCTCGGGATCGAAATCAATCGCGAGGTACTGGCGAGATACACACAAAGCTAGTCAATTGTAAGTATCTGTTTTATTGGATATTTCTGGAGGTTCGCCATGCACGGTAAACGCCTCGCCTTACTCGTCCCGGTTGTCCTGCTCGCCGCTACGTTGCTCTTTGCGGCGCAGGCGAACCACGCTGCCGAAAACTACCCCAATCGCCCGATCCGCATGGTCGTGCCGTTTGTGGCGGGCGGCGGCACGGATTTGCTGGCGCGGCTGGTTTCACCGCGCATGAGCGATCTGCTCGGCCAGCAAATCGTGGTCGACAACCGCGGCGGCGCGGGCAGCGTGCTCGGCACACAGATCGTCGCCAAGTCGCCCGCCGACGGCTACACGCTGGGCATGATGGATACGGCGTTTGCGATCAACCCCGGCTTCGCCGACAAGCTGCCGTATGACGCCGAGCGTGACTTTAATTTTGTCGCGATTATCGCCACCTCGCCCACGGTGCTGGTCGCCTATCCGGGACTCAAGGTGCGCACCATGCAGGAGCTGATTGCGTCGGCCAAAGCCAATCCGGGCAAGATCAGGGCTGCATCTGCCGGCGTGGGGTCGTCAAGCCACCTTACGATTGCGATGCTCAATGCCGCCGCCAAAATCAACCTGCTGCATATCCCCTACAAGGGCGCGGGTGCCGCGATTCTGGATATCCTCGGCGGGCATACGGATCTCACCTTCGTGGTGCCGGGCTCGGTGATGCCGCAGATTCAGTCGGGCCAGATGATTGCGCTGGCGCTCACCGGCAAAAAACCGTTTTCCGGCCTGCCCAACGTGCCGACGTTTGCCGCCGTGGGCTTGCCCGAAGTCGACCCCGAGGCCTTCCGATTTATTGTTGCGCCCGCCGGCTTGCCGGCCCACGTCGACAAACGGCTTAACGACGTGCTGACCAAAGTGATGAACACGCCGGAATTTCGCACGCGTCTTATCGACAACGGCTTTGACCCGGAATTTCAGACAGGTAAACAGGCGCGCGAATTCGTGTCGCGAGAGATTCGCAAATGGCGGCAGGCGGTGAAGGATTCCGGGGCGAAGACGAACTAACTTTCGTAAGTCTCGCGTTCCACAAAGCCAAACTCATGCTACCCGTCGTTCCAGCGAAAGCTGGAACCCAGAGCGTACCTCGATCCGCAGGATCAAATTTCAGGTGCTTTGCACTATATAACGTACTGGGTTCCGGCTTTCGCTGGAACGACGCGGTAAATAAAGTCTAACTTGCTACCGTATCACCGCATCCGGGTAATCCGCCACATACTCCGCAATCAAATCATCCATCGCAGCCGGCCCGCGTAATCCCAGCGACTGCGCGCGTGCGGTATTAAAACGCCACGGCCAGCCGCCGACTATGGTTGAAATGGTGTCGTCCTTTTCCACCTGCACGCGCGCCGCAACCTTGGCGCCCGCGTGACGCTCGAGCGCGGCGAGCATATCCGCCACGCGCACGGAAATTCCCGGCAGATTCATTGCAGTACGGCTGCCCCAGTGCTCGCGCGGCGTGTTGAACGCCGCAATCAAACCAGCAACCGCATAGCGCGGCGAGGTAATCCACACGCCCGTGGCTGGGTCGACCGGACACACCGCTTCCACGCCCGCCAGCGGCTCGCGGATGATGCCGCTCATGAAGCTGGACGCGGCCTTATTGGGTTTGCCGGGACGCACCGTCACCGTTGGCAAACGCACGCTGCGGCCGTCGACGTAACCCTTACGCGTGTAATCGGCGATGAGTTGCTCACAGATGAATTTTTGCGTGCCATAGGAATTTTGCGGCTGCGGCAGTGTGTTGTCGGCAATCACGTCAGGCATGTCGCCACCGTACACCGCCAGCGAACTGGAGAACACCAATCTTGGCGTTTGCTGCGTTGCGCGGCATGCATCGAGCAGCGCGCGCGTGGTGTCCAGATTCGTGCGCAAGCCCAGGTCGATATCCGCCTCGCACTCGCCGCTTACCGCCGCTGCCAGATGAAACACCCCGCCGATGCCCTGCATCAGCGCATCAGCGAGCAGCGCCTTCAAATCGCCGGTGACGCTGCGCACGCGCGGGTCGGCCAGCAACGCGGCATCTCGCAGCGGCGCGATGTCCGCCAACACCAGTGACGTAACTATCTGTTTTAATTCAGTTTTTAATAACTCTCGTGCGAGCTTTACACCCAAAAATCCCGCACCGCCGGTGACTAATATGTTCATGTGAAATTCAAAAGAGCTTCGTTAGGCCGAATACTAACCTTGTCGTTCCCGCGCAGGCGGGAACCCATAACACAGCAATACTTGAGACGGGCTTCTGAATACCCGCTTGCACGCGAAAGATAAAGGTACTTTTCAAAATCCTGCAACTCTTGCTAATTACCTGGCAACCACGTCAGTTTGGATCACCGCCCCGCTATGGTATTCTCGATTGCAATCGCTGGCGCGTCGCGCGCCGCCTCATTGTTTCTGACCCCATCATTATTCGTTTCGAGGAGTTTCGCATGAAATCCGCGCAAAAAATCAAAGGCGTGCTCGCGCCCGTGTGCACGCCGTTTAAAGCCGACTACAGCCCGGACCACAACCGCTTTGTCGCACAGTGCAAATGGATGCTGGGGCAGGGCTCCGGCCTCGCGGTGTTCGGCACCAACAGCGAAGCGAACTCGCTGTCGGTCAACGAACGCATCGCCCTACTCGATTCGCTGCTGCAAGCCGGCCTCGACCCCGCGCGCATGATGCCGGGCACGGGCTGCTGCTCCTTCACCGACACCGTGCGCCTCACCGAACACGCGGTCAAGGCCGGTGCTGCGGGCGTGCTGATGCTGCCGCCGTTTTACTACAAGGACGTGCCGGAAGAGGGGCTCTACCGGCACTTCAGCGAAGTAATCGAACGCGTGGGTGATGACCGGCTGCGCGTCTACCTCTATCACATCCCGCCAGTGGCGGTGGTGGGCATCACGCCCAAGCTCGTCGAGCGGCTGATGAAGCGCTACCCCAAGGCCATCGCTGGCATGAAAGACAGTTCCGGCGACTGGAAAAACACCAAAGTGTTCCTCGACGCGTTTGCGAAAGACGGCTTCGACATGTTCGTCGGCAGCGAATCGTTCCTGCTTGCCAACATGCGCAACCACGGCGCGGGTTGCATCAGCGCCACCGCCAACGTCAATCCGGCCGCCATCGACAAGCTCTATCGCGAATGGAAAAACGCCGACGCCGATGCGCAACAGGCGCAACTCGACGTCATCCGCAAAACGACAGGCCAGTACATCATGATCCCCGCGCTGAAAGCTGTCATCGCGCACTACGCCAATGATCCCGAATGGGCCACCGTGCGCCCGCCGCTGATGCCCTTGACGGCGGAACAGGCGAAAACCACTGTGGATAATTTGCTCAAGCTCGGATTTGACATGCCGGGGTTGGCCAAGGCGGGGGCGGTGGCGGCGTAGCACCAACGCTCTGGCGCGCTATGGCAGTGCCTCCACCGCGCGCGGCACCAGACTTTGCACCGCCACAGCTTTTAGCGAAGGATCGCTGCTCGCCGCGGCGATCTGGCGCAGCGCGATAGTGGCTGCGCCAGCCACCGTTTCGCGCCAGAACCAGTGCTGCATGCTGGCGGTGGTGTGTGTGCCGGGCTGCATGGCCTTGGCCTCGGTGTAGAACGCGCGCAGTTCATCACAGGCGTGTTTTAGCGCTTCGCCTTCGGAAAGGTCAGCGCGGCATTTTGCGGGCGGGTTGCCCGCAAGCCACGCGCAGACGTATTGCACCAGCGCTTCGGGCGCGAGGCCCGTGACGCCCAGCGTATTGCCCGCGCGGTATTGCGTCGCCAGTGCGTGCCAGGCTTGCAGTTGTGAGCATTCATCGGCGAGATTTTGCGCGAGATCGCCTTCTTTTCTGACTGATGGAAAGTTCACCGGGCACGACAGACCTTCCGGTGCGGCTTGCGTATCGGGCGGTGCGTTGTCCGCAAAATCCTCCAGCACGGGGCCTTGTTCGCGCGTTAAGAGTTGCAAGGCGGCCAGCAGCACACGGCGCTGAAACGCGGCATCGTTGGGCACGCCAAAGGGCCGGCCCAGCATGAATGGCACCCATAGCGCACGAGGCGGCGCAAGGGCCTCGGTATGTTCGCGCACCAGACTGATTTGCGTGGTGGCAATGCCCGCGGCTTCGAGGTAGTGGCCCAGTGCGCCGACGGCGCACGTGCAGTTGGGTCAAACGGGGCTTAGCAGGACGGCATCCACTTTATCCGCCTGCAGGTGTTGTGCGAGTTCTTTGGCTTTACCTTCGTAGTCCGTCACCGGCGACACCGCGCCCATGAAGGCATAGTGGTAACCGGCGGCTGACCCGATCACGCCGTCCCGCGCCAGCTCGCGCAGGCGGTCGAGCGGAAACGCCACGTTCCAGTCCTGCTGAAAGCCCGTGCGGTCAAAATTTACCGACATGTGGCTCATCACCAAATCGTTGGCCTGCGCATTGCCGGGGATAACGCGGTAATCCATCGCGCCCGCGCCAAACGGGCGGTCGCCGCGCGTGTGCAGCCCGGCAGTGGTGACAATGGCGACACGCCGCGCTTTCAGTGGTGCGCCCGTTACCCACGGCCTAGCGGTGAACTTGGGTAGCGTGGGAATTTTTTTCAGCATGTTGTCGCGGTCGGATTGCGCGAGGTCGGCGAGTCGTACCATGCGGTGATGCTCCTGGTTGATATTCGGTTCGTGCCGGGCGAGTGGTCACACTTTACCGTGCCGCCGCGCGGGATGTGCCATCACCGCATTTTGCGGCGATTCCGCGGCCCGCGTAAAGCAAGAGAATGATTATAAGTATTTGTTTTTGTTAACATTTTTATACCTAAGATGCTTTCGCGCGCGCAGTCTCTATCGCCGCCTTGGCCTTGCTTTGCAGATACCCGCCAAAAGCCAGCAAACCCGAGTTCGACAGAAACACGGTTTTAAAACCAAACGCGGTACCCACACTGCCGAAGAAAATGGGGATCACCACGTGCGTGACGCTACGCAAAGTTTTATAGAGGCCGATGGCCTCAGCAATGCGCCCGGCGGGCGCGAGCACATAAAGAAGTGACATGATCATCGGCTGCGCACAGCCCACGCCGAGGCCCAGCAAAAACGCAATCACCGCCAGTGCGTAGGCGTTCACAAAAAACGGCAGCAGCAGATAGGCGGTGGCTGCGACAAATATGGCGGTGGTGAGGATGGTGGCCTCAGTGAGTTTTTTCGCCAGAAACGGAATTGCCGCGCGAATCACGAAGGCTGCCAGCGCCACCATCCCAAGCACGGTGCCGATGGCCGAAGCCGACAGCCCCACCGCGTGCCCATAGACCGGCATGTAAAACTGAAACAGATCCTGCGCCGAGCCGATGATGGCGCCGGCAATAAAAGTGGCGCGCAGCGCCGGGATGCGCCACAGGTCAAACACGCTCTTGCTGGCCTCGCCCTCGCCGTCCGCACTTCCGCTTTTCGCCACGGGTGGCCAGATGCGCGGCTTTAACCATAACAGAGGAATTGGCAACGCGACCAGCAGCGCCAGCACCCAAAATACGCGCTGATTTCCAATGGTGTCGATCAAAATGCCAGACATCAGCGGCCCCAAAAAATTCGCCACCGACCAGGTCATGGTAATCCACGCGTAGTTACGCTGGCGGTACTGTGGCCCGCCCACGCCGCCGACGGCCGCCTCCAGCGGGATGCTGAAAATCAGATGTCCCAACCCGTTGAGAAACGCCAGCACGCAGAGCATCACAAGACTGGGTGACGCCACTGGAATCAGCAGCGCCACCATCATCATTACCGAGCCGATGATCATCGGCCAATGGGGCGACACGCGATCAGACACGCGGCCGATCACAATCGAAAAAAACATCGGGCTTAACGAATACAGGGCGACGATTACGCCCACCGTGAATTGGTTCGCGCCCAGTTCAAGGGCGTACAGCGACACCGCGACACGGCTGCCGCCGAAACCCATCTGGCTGATGGTGGAAATTAAAACGACGAGGTAGATCGCCATGATTCAATGTTCGGTTATGACCTGCGCAATCCGAGACACGCCGAATTTATGGAATACCACCGCCGTCGTTCCCGCGCAGGCGGGAACCCATAACATAGTGCCATCTCAGACGGGATTGTGGGTTACCGCCTGCGCGGAAACGACAAGAATACTGTTGGGGACTATGGCAGTTGCAGTGGCACTCGGCGTTATGCATGCGCGAAAGCCAGTTCGGCAATCGACTACTTCATCGCTACCAACTCCAAAGCTTCCCGGCTCGGCCCCTCGATCATTATCGCCCGCGTATCACCCAGCTTGTAAGGACCTTCCAGAAACGTCACGCCCTCACCCTTCAGCTTGGCAATCCATGCATCCAGATCGGCGACACCAAACGCCAGATGATCGTAACGTTGCCCGCGCGACCCCGCGAGTGGTGCATCGCCCTGCGGCGCGTACCATTGCACGGCCACGTCACCGAACATCACACCCGCGCGCGGCGTGCGGAACATGCCGTCCTGAGTGAGTGAAGGCCAGGTGCGGTCAGGGCCGCGCTTCACCTGGCACGTGTCTTCGGTGAGCGGATCGGTGTTGCCCCAGCCCGGCATCGGCGGCGCGTTCAAATGTTTTTGATACCAGAGCTGCGCGCAAAACGGCTGCTCCTGCCACATGTGCACGTGGTTGAATCGCTCCACCGGATGATCGCCGATGTATTCCACCAACGTGCCGTCAGGTGCCGACATGTAGGCAAAACCTCCGCCGCCCTTGGGCTGAAGATTCTTTGCCTTGGCTTCAGCGATCTGCGTCTTGGTAAGCCCCAACACATTACCGACATTGGGCCAAGTGTCGCTGTTGATGTAGACGTAGCCGCCGCTGTCCTCGGTGTAAAGCGGCATCAGTGTTACTTCCGAACTGGTTTTGTACTGAGCAAGTTTCTTGCGCACATCGGTGACATGCCAGCCGTAATGCCAGATCGCGCTTTGCGGCAGGAGAGGCGGCGCTTTTTCCACCTTGTCAAACAGCAGCATGACGTTATTCGGCGTGCGCAGCGCCGCGATGCCGTTCCATGTGGTCTTGGCAGTGCTGGCGAAAGCATGTGTATAAAATCCGATAGCCGCGTCGGGATCGGTCGAATTCAAATGCACATGGTGAAAGGTGGGGGTGGGCAGCATGACAGTCTTCCTTTGAAAAATGAGCCGCGTGCGCTACCGCGACGGCCCCACAATCGATGCGCCGCCATCCAGACAAATGCTCTGGCCGGTCATGAACTTCGACTGATCCGAAAGCAGAAAACGCACCAGATGGCCGGTATCCCAGCCGGTGCCTTCCTTTTTCATCAGCGAAGCTTCGGCGCGCCTTTGCCGCCGCTCCGGCGTGAGATTGCGGTTGATGTTGGGCGTAAACACCGGGCCAAGAATGATGCAGTTGGCGCGAATGCCCTGCGCACCGTGGTCGGACGCGAGCGTGGAGGTGAGTGCGACCACCGCGCCCTTGGTCACAGAATAAACGGTTGATTTCTGCGGACGGATGCTGCGCAGCGAGCCGATGTTGACAATGGCGCCGCCGCCGGTTTTCACCATCGCAGGAATCGCGTATTTGCACATCATCATCATGCTGTCGACGTTCAGCGCAAACATATTGCGCCATTCGGCCACGCTCATCTCGGTAACATCCCCCGGCGCGCTGCGCCCGACGTTGTTGTCCAGACAATCGAGCCGGCCGTACTTCGCCAGCGTGGCTTCCACGGCAGCCCGGCAATGCGCTTCCTGCGTGACATCGGCGACATGCGCAAACGCCTCGCCACCTTCTTTTTTGATGATATCGACGGTATGCTGGGCGAGATCCTGCGTGCGGCCCAGCACGCACACCTTTGCGCCCGCCCGTGCCAGCAAGATCGCGGCGGCGCGGCCGTTGGTCACCCCTTCTTCCAGCCCCTGCCCGATGGGGCCGCCCGCGCCCGAAACGATAGCTACCTTGCCAATCAGGCCATAGTCGTTGGTGATGGTTTCATATGCCATGTGATGCTCCTCTTTGGTGAATGCGGTGGATTGGGAGATAGTGTAGGGCGGGCGGCGTTGATCGAGCCGCGCGCCGGTTGATCGACTACAATTTGACCTCGCACGTCCGCGGGTAGTCTCTCGATTATAGGGTCTAAATTTGCAGAAGTTGTTGTTTACTTGCGTCCGTTCGTGCGCGCCATATGTCCGGCTTGCCCCTTGCGCCATGTGGTCTGCGCCAGTGGTGTTGGGAGTACCATTCATTCCCGCCGTGTTTTCCCCGTGAGTCCACCTTCTCGATCACGCCTCGCCGATCCGTTGTACGCCGTGATCTGCGCGCTGGGCATTGCGCAGATTACCGCATGGGGCACCACCTACTACTGCCTCGGCGTGCTCGCTGCCTCCATCATCGCCGAGACCGGCTGGAGCCGTACGCTGGTATTTTCCGGGTTCACCGCCGGTTTGCTGGCGATAGGCCTGGTGTCGCCATGGGCTGGGCGGTTTATCGACCAATACGGCGCGCGCACGGTGATGACCATTGGCACGGTGCTGGCTTCGCTCTGTCTTTACGCGTTGTCGCTGGTACGCTCCGAAGCCGAATATCTCGCGGTGTGGGCCTTTCTGGGCGTGGGAATGCGGCTGGTGCTGTACGACGCGGCGTTTGCCGCGCTGGTGCAGGTGGCGCCCTCGCGTGGTCGGCTGGCGATTTCGTATCTGACATTGTTTGGCGCGTTTGCCTCGACGGTGTTCTGGGTGATCGGTCATTACCTGAACGAAGCGCTCGGTTGGCGGCAGACGCTGGTGGCGTTTGCGGTGATTCAACTGCTGGTGTGTCTGCCGCTGAACTGGTTCGGCCTGTCGTGGCGCGAATCTGCGGGGCAGGCGGCTACACCCGCCGAAAAAGCCCGTGCCGCGCGCGAAGGCCCGCCGCTCACCGGGCGGTTGCGCACACTGACGCTGGTGCTGTTTGCGATGGTCATGTCGCTCAACGGATTCATTTTTGGCGTGATGTCTGTGCATCTGGTACCGCTGCTCGAAGCCGCCGGCCTTACGGCGGCCAGCGCGGTGTGGATCGCTTCGTTGAAAGGATTCGCGCAATTTGGCGGACGCGTGGTTGAAATCACCTTTGGCCGTAATCTGCGCGCAATCACCGTGGCACGCATCGCCCTGGGCGTGTTGCCGCTGTCGTTCCTTGTGCTGCTGGCGGCGGGCGGCAAACTTTACGCGATACTGCTGTTCACGCTACTGATGGGGGCGGCGCAGGGCGTGATTACGATTGTGCGCGGCGCGGTGCCGCTGGCGCTCTTCGGCGCCGAAGGTTATGGCGCAGTGCTTGGCATGCTCGCCACGCCGTTCGTCATCGTCAATGCCACTGCACCGGCGATATTCGCGCTTGTCGTAGACCGTTGGGGCTGGCCCGCCGGCGAGTGGACGCTGCTGGGCACCTGCGCGACGTCGTGGATCGCAATGGAATTGATGGCGCGCTGGTATGCGCGCGCGCGCCGCGCCTGATTGGGAATTGGGCGGGGAGAAACCAGGCGTGAATCGGAACGGCAAGCCGCATCGTCACGCCCCCACCAGTTATTCAGGCTTAAGCCCGGCAGCTTGCATTAACTTCGCCGTCTGATCGATTTCGCGCGCGATCACGCCGGCGAAATCCGAGGGCGTACCGGTCAGTGGTACCATGGCCTGTTTATCCATGGCTTCGCGCACGTCGGGCACTTGCACGGCTTTGGTGAGTGCAGCATTCAGCCGGTCGACAATCACGCGCGGCGTAGCCGCTGGCACGGCCACGCCATACCACACGCCATAGTTAAAGCCCGGTACGATGGTTTCGTCTACCGTCGGCGTGTTGGGCAGCGACGCCACGCGCTTTAACGTGGTCACCGCCAGCGCGCGCACCTTGCCGGATTCCACCAGCGGCAGCATGCCCGCCACCGAGGGCAGCGATGCCATGGTTTGGCCAGAGGCCAGCGCCACCACCGCTTCGCCCGCGCCTTTGTACGGCACGTGCAGATATTTGAATTGCGTGTGCATGGTCAGCAATTCCATCGCCAGATGGTTGGCGCTGCCCACGCCGGGCGAGGCCACCGACAGCTTGCCCTGCTGATCACGCGCGTAGGCAATGAAGTCCTTGATGCTTTTCACCGGCAGCGACGGATTCACCAGCAGCACCAGCGGCCCGGTCGCCAATTGCGTGACGGCGGCGAGATCGCGCTTCAAGTCGTACGGCAAGCTTTTGCGAAACGCCGATTGCACGGCGGTTGAGATCGGTATCAGCAGCAGGGTGTAGCCGTCGGGCACGGCAGTCACCACGCGCTCCGCGGCGATCGACGTGGCGGCGCCGGGGCGGTTTTCGACCACCACCGGCTGGCCGAATTGCTCGTTCAACTTTTGCGCCATCAGCCGCGCGATGAAATCCACCGCTCCCCCCGGCACAAAGCCGACGACGATGCGCAGCGGCTTGTTGGGATAAGGCTGTACCGCGGGTGCTGCAGCAGGTTTCTGAGCCTGCGCGCCGCCGCTCACCACGCCGAGCACAACGAAAATGGAAAAACATAAGTGTTTGATTTTATTCATTTTTTATCCGTCAGTCCGAGTTCACTCAAAAAACGCCGGAGCGCGGCGTTGTCGTTGTCCATAAACTGCCGCACCTCGCGCGCACCCATAAATTCGGCCACCCAGAAATTCTTTTCCAGATCGCGTTTCCATTCGTCGGCCTCGGTCATGCGCTTTAACGCGCGCTCCCAATACGCGACTTGCGCTTCCGGCATACCCTTGGGCCCCATCACGCCGCGCCATTGCGCCACCACCACGTCGTAACCGAGCTCGCGCCACGTCGGCACGTCGGCCAGCGCGCCATATAAACGCCTGGGTGACGAGGCTGCCAGCAATCGCACCTGCTTCGAGGCCGACAGCTGCGACGCAAGTGCACCGGTTACCGGCACCACGTCGACGTGGCCGCCCATCATCGCCGCGAGCGAAGCCGACCCCGCATTGAACACGACGTTCTTCAGCGATTTTATGTCGACACCCTCCGCGCGCAACGGTGCGGCCACCGACTGGTGGATCGGATTGCCGAGACTGGTGGCAATGCCGAAACTCACACTCGATGGGTTTTTCTTCACGCGCTCGACGAGATCCTTGCCATTCAGTATCGGCGAATCCGGTTTGACGGTGATCAGCATGTACTCGGTATACAACAGCGCCACCGGCGTGAACTCCGTGTAGCTCGGCCCGCGCCCGGCGATGTGATTGGAGAGCAGCGCCTTCGACGAAATAATCAGCGTATGGCCGTCGGCCGGCCGCGTGTTGAGATAGCTGTAAGCCACCGCGCCCCCACCGCCGACCTTGTTGCTGATGACGACTGGAACTTCGATTTGCTTCTTGTCCTGCACGATGCCCTGTATCACCCGCGCGGTGCGGTCCGGGCCGTTGCCCGGTACCGTATTGACGACAATCTCGACGGGCTTTTCGGGCTTCCAGTCGGCGGCGTGAACAGTCGTATTGATAGACAGAAAGCAAAAAACGATAAACCCAAAGACTGTCATTCCCGCGAAAGCGGGAATCCACGCGTGAGTGCCAGTGGCAACTTGGCTATCGCAAAACTTCTTCATACGTAACACGGCCCCGCAATTCCCGGCCATTTTTCAAACAGCGACTCATCCACCTCGAACCCCAGCCCCGGCTTTTCATTGGGCTCGATGTAACCATCGACAATCTTCGGGTAATCCGCGCATAAGTCATCGCGAAACGGATTGAACGCCGCCCCATCGGCTTCGTAAATCAACGCGTTGGACGCCGCGCATAAGAGATGCACGCACGCCGCCGAATCGATGGCGCTCATGCCCACGTGTGGCGCAAATGCACGCCGGAACGCCGCCGCGAGATCGGCGATTTTTTTGGTTTCGGTAATGCCACCCGCCTTGGCCGGATCGGGTTGAATCACGTCCACTGCCTTGCGTTCCAGCAGTTCGCGCGCCTGATAACGCAGGAAATGATTTTCGCCGCCCGCGAGCGGCACGTGCGTGCGCGCATTGAAATGGGCGTAATCGGCAATCGCGTCCGGCGCGAACGGCTCTTCGACCCAGAACACGCGGCATTCCTCGTAGCCTGGAAGTGCGCGCTGCAGATCCAGAAAGTTGTAGCGCGTGTTAATGTCCACCGCTATGTCGATTTTGTCACCCAGCCCCTTACGCACCGCGCGCACGCGCGCAAGGTCATTTTCCACCGTGTCGCCCATGCGCAGCTTGATCGCGGTAAAGCCTTTATCGACGAAACTTTGCGCTTCCTCAAGCAGCGCCGGCGGCGGCTTGAAACCCATGCACACCCCGCCCGCGTAAGCGCGGATTTTCTTGCGTGAGCCGCCGAGCAGCCGATAAACCGGCTGCTTCAACGCCTTGCCGCGCGCATCCCACAACGCGACATCCACGCCCGACAGCGCCTTGTAAAGCGCGTTGCCCGGCCCATGCGTCTGCCCCTGCTTCAGATAAATGCGTTGCCAGATGTCTTCGACTTCCATTGCATTGCAGCCCACCACAATCGGCGCAAGATTGGTGTTCACCAGATCGGCCACGAGTGTCGGCGCCAGCGCGTGATGCGCTTCGCCATAACCCACAATGCCGTCTTCGGTTTTCACGCGCACGATCACGGTGTCTTTCTTGACCGGCTGGCCGACACCACGCCGCGGCGCGTTTTCCAGCTTGAACGAGAGCGCGAAGGCTTTGACTTCGGTGATTTTCATGTGAACGCAAGTATTTGTTTTGTTGTAATATTTTCAGATGGGTCTTACGCGACGAGCGAGCCGCACAGCAGCTTTCTGTGATTATGTACTTACGATTTGGCGAGGTGCAATACGCAATATTCTGGACTACCGGCAGCAAGACACGCGAATTTTAGGGTACGCATCCATAGTGAGTGGGAACAAATGGCTTGGAAGTTATGCTAGGATTTTCGTGAAGGTTCCGTCGTATCAATGTCATTGCTTGTTTGCGGCACTGGTATCGCAGGATGCCCTACCCCTACACGGTCGATGACTCGCTGTTCGAGAGCACCTTATGTCGATACTCAAACATTTGCGGCACGCCACTTTTCTACTGTCTGCTCTTTTCCTGATTTTCTCTAATGGGTTGGCGCAGCCGCCAGCGCCAGCCGAGGCGCCATCACGCGAAGCAAGGATCGAAAAACTCAAAGCCGAATACGCGCAGGCAGAGAAATCCAATGATGGAGATGCGTTGTTACGGGCATTGGTGCCCTTAACAGAATTTCTCAAGGGAACGCCTGATTGGGGCGTCTGGCAACGCAGGCTGGTTTGGAGAGAGTATCACTACGGCAGTCAGAATCGGGCTATTGAACTGGGCGAAGAATTCGTAGCTAAACAAGATATGCCGCCCATGACATATTCCAGAGGTGTCTCCGAATTGGCATGGATGTATTTTGATATCAACCGGGTGCGCGAAGGCATCGTAACACTCGCAAAAGCCGAAGCGGCTTTTTCCGCACTGCCATCCACAATTTTGCCTGCACAGCGCGCCGCCTTGGAAGCCAGTTTGATTGCAGCACGCGGCTACGGATTTTGGAGAAGTGGCGATCTGGAGACCTCTAGCAGTACGCTGCGTAGAGGATTGGCGCTCGCCATGCAAGCAGCTGTGGAAACTGCCGGGAAAGCAAGTAGCAGTGAATCCAATAGCGAAATATATTCTCGAGCGTCGGGTGAAATGTACCGGCTAGCAGGGCTGCTATTGTATGCCTTGCTAAGGGAAGGCAAAGTGGCTGAGGCTCACGCCATCGCGGAAGAATGGCTGGTACGCGCCAAAGCCGGTTCACTAGACCGGAATCAATATGCAGTTTGGCAGCGGCGACTGGGCAGTACCTTGGCAGCACAGCGTAAATTTGAAGAAGCGTTGGCTGCAGTACGAGCTGGATTTGGCGAGCAACAGCAAATGGGGGCAGAAGACACCAGCCACAATGCCACCATAGGCTACAACCTGGAAATACGCGCACTTGTCGGCCTGCAAAGGTGGGCTGATGCCGACACTACATACAAGCAATATCGTGACGCTGCGCGCGGCGATTCAGTGGCATTACAGCGCGCGTCGAATGCGCCCCTGGAGTCAATCGTGGCGGCAAAAAACGGGCGTGTTGACGACGCGTTAAGGCGCATCGAAGGCAGCATCCGATCGCGAACCCGTCTTTACGGCGCCAGCCATTATCTGACTCGTGAGTCTCGAGGCATACGTGGTGCAGTGCAATTGATCGGCGGCGCCGCAGATAGCGCTCTAAGGGATTACGAGGAATTGTTTACTGTCTTGCTGGACACACCAAGCGGCTGGACTGATCTTAGCCCAACCGGTGTGCGTGGTTTTTACCTCGACGTTGTGCTGGACGAATATCTGGGGTACGTAGCAGCGCGATACCGCGCTGGCGGCGCATCAGCAGTCCCTACCGCTGTCGTCAACCGGGTAGTACAGCTTCTGGATCGCGTCGGCACGGGTGCGGCCCAGCAATCGATTATCGATGCTAGTGCGCGGGTTCGTGCGGTAAACCCGGAACTGAAGGCGCTGCTAGACAAGGAACAAGCATTGCGCGGGGCGGTGCAGATGGCTTTTCGGGAAATTTCCGATTTACTGGCAAAAGATAACAGTAAAACCCCAAGTACCGAGCGTGAGAAAATATTAATACGAATCAAAGAATTACGAACAGCCACCGACAGAGCACAGCAGGATCTGGATGAAACCCGGAAGACGATTTCAAGCCGTTTCCCTGCCTATCGCGATCTTGTGACACCGGTAAGCCCGAAACCAGATGCAGTGCAGGCAGCTTTGGGCAACGGCGAGGCGTTCATCAGCATTCTACCCACGCGCCACGGCACGTTTGTGTGGGCTATCAATCAAAACGGGCAGCATGCATTGCATGTCTCTTCATGGACAGAGCGCGATATCGCACAGCGCGTACAATTGCTGCGCAAAAACTTGGACATTGGTGCGATGCTGCCAGCAGCGCTGGCATTTTTTGAGTTCGCGCCGTTTCACGAGGTCTATAATGAACTCATTAAACCCGTGGCGTCCGCACTCAATGGTGCGAACACGCTGACTGTTGCTACGGCAGGGGCGCTGGCGAGCGTTCCCTTTGGCACGCTGTTGAAAGCGCCTGCGCAGGATTTTAAATCGGCGCAATGGTTGATCCACGATTTTTCGGTTGCGCAGCTGCCTGGTTCGTCGGCCCTGGTTGCGCAACGGCGGGCGGCGCGGCGCAATGCGGCTTCACAGCCACTCATCGCCTACGCCGATCCGGATTTTGGTATAGCGCCCTCCGCCCCGCACACCGTACCGGGCTCCACGCGAACGCTGGCCACGGGTGCCGTGGCGAAGACTGCCGGGGAATACGTGGCGCACCGTGGTTTTCGTTACGCGAATCTCCCAAGGCTGCCGGAAACACGCGATGAGGTCATGGCTATTGCAAAAGCTGTCGGCGCAGATACCTCGCGCGACTTGGTATTCGGTGAACAGGCCACGCGCCGAAATGTGCTTGGCAGCGACCTTTCAATCTACCGCGTGGAGGCGTTTGCCACTCATGGACTGCTGCCCGGCGAGATTCCCGGCGTGTCTAGACCATCACTGGCAATGGCGGTTGCACGCGATGTTGACGAGTCACCGCTTCTGGATCTGGATGACGTGCTCACGCTGAAATTGAATGCCGACTGGGTGGTACTGTCAGCCTGCAATACCGCTGGCGCGGAAACAGGCGGTCAGGCGATGTCTGGGTTGGTACGCGGCTTTTTCTTCGCGGGCGGCAGATCGGTGCTCGCCACGCATTGGGGGGTGGAATCCGACTCAGCCACCGCGCTGGTCGGCGAAGTGTTCCGCAGTCAGGCAAGCAACGCCGCGCAAAGCCGTGCCGCCAGCCTGCGCGAGGGGCAGCTCGCGCTGATTCAGGGCAAGATCGGCGGTGGCAAATATGCCCATCCGTTTTACTAGTCACCGTATGCGTTGTTTGGCGATCCAGCGAAATAGTATTTACTGTGCACTATTGAGTGCGATACGAATCTTGAAAGCCGTTTCTTCACAAACCAAGGGTGGGACGTTATGTGGCGCTACATCATGATTTTGTTGCTCGCGACAACCAGTTCACTTGCGCAAGGCCAAGAGATTCCTTGGCGTTCCCAATCACTGAGTGCCGCAAGGGAAATTTGCCGGACGGATCCGTCGAAGCACATACTGGTGTTTTATACGGATTACAAAACCTGAGCAGGGTGCGCCTACGTCAGTGGCGTTCTCTCCGGGGGAGAGATGAGAAAGTTGTATTCCAAAGATTTCGTGATTATAGAAGCAAAGCCGCCCAATCAGTATCCCGAAGGCCACGAAATGCGTAGCCTGACCAGCGCCCGCTACACCCCGCTGTTTGTATTTCTAGATTACAGGGGCAAGAAAGTTATGCAAACCCGTGGTTTTATGAACGAAGCTGAGGCCAAGGCACTTCACCAGTTTGTTAGCACGCGCGCTTACCGCAAGGGCACGTTTACCACCTTTACCGAAGCGCAGCCCGCCAACTGAATCAACGGTACTATCCGAGCCGGACTTCGGCTGTACCGTGATTTAATCGCAGGTGCTTAAACGATGAAGAACATCGAGGGCTGTTTCGGTCATGCGCCCAGTTTCCCCATCGTCTTCCCGGGCGGCCACAACCTGGGCGAGCCGCGATCGTACTGTTTCGCATAGGGCACGCCCGCGTCGTCCGCGCCCAGCGCCACCGCCGCATGCTGACCCCAGCGCGGATTGAATAGCAGCGCACGGGCAATGGAAATGAAATCCGCCTGGCCCGCGGCCAGAACGGCTTCGGCTTGATGGGGATCGGTGATGAGTCCTACCGCCCCGGTGCAAATGCCCGTCTCGCGCTTGACGCGCTCCGCGAATGGCACCTGATAACCCGGCGCCACCGGCACTTGCGCATCAAGCACGACACCGCCGCCGGAAACGGTTACATAATCCGCGCCGGCTTTTTTGAGTTCACCGGCGTAAACCACGGCATCGTCCGGCGACCACGCACCTGGTACAAAATCGCTGCCGGAAATTTTTGCACCAATGAATTTATCCGCCGGCCACGCAGTGCGCATGGCGCGGAACACTTCCAGCGGCCAGCGCATGCGGTTTTGCAGACTGCCGCCGTATTCGTCGGTGCGCTTGTTTGAGAGCGGCGACAGAAACTCGGAAAACAAATAGCCGTGCGTGGAATGCACCTCGATGAAATCGAGCCCCACGCGCGCGGCGCGCTTTGCAGCCGCCACCCACGCCTCTTTCGCACGGTTCATTTCCTCGCGCGTCAACGCATGCGGCACCGGCCAGTCGGTGGCCAGCGCCACTTCCGACGGCGCAACACACTGCCACGCGCCTTCGTTTGGCTTTAACGGCCCGCGCCCGTTCCAAGGCCGGTGCGACGAGGCCTTGCGCCCCGCGTGCGCGAGCTGTATGCCAGTAACGATCGGTGAAATACTGCGCACGAATTTCATCACACGCGCCAGCGCTTCTTCATTGGCGTCGCTGTAAAGCCCCACGCACTGCGGTGTAATCCGCCCCTCCGGTACCACGCCAGCCGCCTCGATCACCAGCATCGACGCCCCCGACAGTGCCATACTGCCCAAGTGCATGATGTGCCAGTCCGTCATCGAGCCGTCGACGGCGCTGTATTGGCACATGGGCGCTACAGAGATGCGGTTGGGCAGAGTGGTGTTGCCAATCTTGAGAGGAGAAAACAGGATACTCATGAAATGTCCTTTAAATTGAATTGCCTAATTCACAACAATATCTATCACAGATCCAAAGGCGAGTCCCGTTAATGCCAAGGGAGTCTAGCGTTTGTAGAGACTGCAGTGTAAGTGAGCGCCGCCGGAATTCCCGCAGTTCGGCAAATGTATCGTACTCTACAGCCTGTCTCGGCCTTGAGTGGCGCGCATCGTTTTGCCTGCCCTGCGCTTGCTAGAATTGCCGCTCGAATCCAGCGAGGTTACGGGCATGATATGCATTGAAAGAATATTGTTGTTTGTATTTGCTTCGGTATTGGTCGTGCCGCCTTTAGCGGCGCAATCCACTGCCGCCATCGGCTACCCGCAAAAAACCGTTCGCCTGATCGTGCCGTTTCCGCCGGGCGGCAGCACGGAAACACTCGCGCGCATGGTGAGTGTGAAGCTGGCGGAGATGTGGGGTCAGCAGATCATTATCGATAACCGGCCGGGTGCGGGCGGCATTATCGGCACTGAGTTGGGGGCAAAGGCCGTGGCGGATGGCTATACGTTGCTGATGGGTTCCGGCGCGCCGCTCACCATCATTCCCGGATTTCAGATGAAGCTCGGCTATGATCCATTGAAGGATTTTGCGCCGATCACCAATGTGGCCGCGGTGCCGAATGTGATTGCGCTGCATCCCTCCGTGCCCGCGCGCGACGTGAAGGCGCTGGTGGCGCTGGCACGCGCGCAGCCGGATCAACTGTCGTTCTCGTCGAATGGCGCGGGTTCGCCGGGGCATCTGGCAGGCGAGTTGTTGAAGTCGATGACCGGCACGCGCATGACGCATGTACCGTACAAAGGCTCCGCGCCCGCGACCATGGCGGTGGCCTCCGGCGAAACTTCAATGACGTTTACCACCACCACGGCGGTGTTGCCGCATGCCAAGTCCGGGCGGATGAGGATTATTGCCATCACCACGTTGCAGCGCGTGCCGCAGTTTCCGGAATTTCCGACGGTGGCCGAATCCGGCTGGCCCGGCTATGAGGCGATTTCGTGGTTCGGGCTGGTGGCGCCGGCGGCGATCGCGCCGGAGCTGGTGAAAAAAATTCACGCCGATGCGGTGCAGGTGGCGGGCACGGCCGACATGCGTAGCCGCATCGATGGCTTGGGCGCAACACTCATTGCCAACAGCCCGGAGCAGTTTCGCGCGCAGATACGCAACGATCTGGCGAAGTGGGCGCGTATCATCAAGCAGTCGGGGGCGAAGCCTGAGTGAGGGGATTAAATGTAACTATTTGTTTTTATTGAATATTTTTGGAAGCACTTTTCGACAAGCTTAGCGGTGTTTGCAACAAACATTTCGGGGGGAAATCATGCTGAAAAAACTTTTTGCTACGGTCAGTATTCTTGCTGTGCTGTTACTCGCCGCTTGTTCCACCGCGCCCATCGCACCCACTGGCCCTGGTTGGGTTACCTTGATCGACGGCGAAAGCGGTTTGCAGAACTGGAACCGCACTGGTGACGGCAACTGGCGCGCCACCGGCGGCGCGATTCAGATCGACGGCAAGACCAACAAGGACGCGGCGTTCCTCTACTCGAAGGAGTCGTACCAGGATTTCGAGATGTATGTCGAATGGTGGGCCGGCGAGGATGCCAACAGCGGCGTGTTTTACCGCATAACCAACACCAAGACCATCAACACCAAGGGTGGCTATGAGGTGCAGATTTCCGACCGGAACGAGCCGTATCCGACGGCTTCGCTGGTGAACGTGGCCAAGGCGCCAACGACGTTCAAGGCGGCGGGTCTGTGGCACACATTTTTGATCACGGTGAGAGGCCCGCGCATGATTGTCAAAATGGACGGCGACACGGCGGTGGATGTCAGCAACTCGAACTTTCCCAACGGACCGATCGGCTTGCAATACAACGCCGGCACGGTGAAGTTTCGCAAGCTGATGATCAAACCGCTGTAGTGCGAGGGAGAGTGCCAATATGATGAGAGTATTTGCACGGCTGGCAATGTTGTTTGCGGCGGGCGCATTGCTGTGGGGCTGCACCGGCAACCCCGCGAGCGAAGGCTGGATCACGCTGCTCGACAAAGGCGGCAACGGGATGGAAAATTTCTCGCGCGTGGGCGACGCCAACTGGCGTGTCGAAGACGGCGCGCTGGTGGCTGACAGGGGCGGCAAAACGTCGAGCTTTCTGGTGTCGCGGCAAAGCTATACCGATTTTGTCATTCACGCCGAGTTTTGGGTTAACGCGGAGGCAAATAGCGGCGTGTTCATCAGGCTGTCGGACCGGCAAGTCATCACGGCGAAAAATTCCTATGAAGTGCAAATCAACGACAAGCACCCGGAGTGGCCCACCGGCACGGTTGCGTATTTCGGCAAGGTGGCTAAGCCGCACAACGCGGGCGGGCGCTGGAACACCTTTGAAATCACTGCGCGCGGACCACGTCTTACCGTCAAGATGAACGGTGTTGAAACCACGCAGGTGAACGACCGTTCGTTTTTTCACGGGCCGTTTGCGCTGCAGTACGTGAGCGGCATCGTGAAGTTTCGCACGGTGCAGATCAAGCCGCTGTAACGCTGCCGTTCCGACGCTATTGCGCGAGACCATCATGGAATGGATGGATGTCAACGGCGCGTGCCTGCGCTACGAACTCGCCGGCAAGGCGGGCGCGCCCATTGTGGTGCTGATCCACGAAATCGGTGGCTGCATCGAAAGCTGGGATGAAACCCTGCCGGCGTTGCGGCGCGAATTTCGCACGCTGCGCTATGATCAGCGCGGCTTTGGCCTGAGTGAAAAAGTTTCCGGCCCGTCAATGGCGCTTGATGATCTGGTGAACGACATCGTAGCCATGCTGGATGCGCTCGCCATCCACGAGCCGGTGCACGTGGCTGGCTCTGCGCTGGGGTCGGGCATCGCGGCAGCGTTCGCGGCACGGCATCCGGCGCGCGTGGCGCGGCTGGTGGTGCAGAGCCTGGTCGTGGGCGCCAACCCGGCCACCCGCGATCACATGTTTGCGCGCGCCAGCGAAGTCGAGCGTACGGGCATGCGTGCGCAGGCAAAGGCGAGTCTGGATCGCTCGTATCCGCTGCATTTGCGCAGCGGCAACAATGGAGAAGCTGCGCGTTTCGAACGTTATCGCGCGCGCTGGATCGGGAATGACCCGCAAAGCTTTGCCGCGATCAACCGCATGCTGCTCGACATGAATATCGAGGGTGAGCTCGGCAACATCAAGGCGCCCACCCTGCTGATCGGCTGCAGGCACGACGTACTGCGCGCGCCGGCGCTGGTGCGTACCTACGCGGATAAAATTCCCGATGTGCGCTACGTCGAGGCGGATTCCGCGCATTTCATGCATGCGCAGACGCCAGATTTGTTTACACGACTGGCGGTGCCGTTTTTGCTGGGAAAGTAGTGCGGATTGAGACACCGCTGCACTTGAACCGCCCAATTCTCCAGCCCGTCATTCCAGCGAAAGCTGGAATCCAGTTCGTAAGCCGATCCGCAGGATCAAATGTCAGACGCTACGCGTAAAGCTACGCTCTGGATTCCAGCTTTCGCTGGAATGACGTTAAGTGGAAATTGACAGTCCTCTGCAATAGCTATCACGCGCCGCTAGGAGCCGACCGCCGACGCGAGTACACTACCCGCCGAAGTCAGCCAGACAGCCGCTGCAGGTGGAAGAAACCCGGTGTCGCAAGATATCGGTGCCATGTGTAGAGGAAAGTCCGGGCTCCACAGAGCAGGGTGGCGGGTAACACCCGTCCGTTATAAGCCGCGCGCGCAAGCGCGTGGCGAAGGCGAGGAATAGGGCCACAGAGACGAGTCCTGGCGCGCAAGTGCCAGGGGTGAAACGCGGCAACCTCCACCCGGAGCAACACCAAATAGGCAAGCGTTGAAGCGGCTCGCCGAGCTTGCGGGTAGGTGGCTAGAGCCGTGGCGCAAGTCACGGCCCAGAGGAATGGCTGTCAGGGGCCTGCGGTATGGGGCCTTATACAGAACCCGGCTTATCGGCTGACTTCATCTTATTCGGCGCGGACGGCGGCGCTCATTACGCTTACCTCGCCCAACGTGCCTACTGTGTCTACCGTGCCTAACGTGAATTTGCCACGGCATCCTTCGACCAAATGGTCTTGCGCCAGCGGAACGCGATCAGCGCAAGGGCGACGATGCCAAATGCGCTCAAACACGTGGCCATGGTGGCATAACCAAAGTTCGCCACCATCGGCCCCGCGATCAAGAGGCCGGGGATGTTGGTGTAAATCGCCAGCATGCGTATGCCCATGATGCGCCCTCTGAACGCCGGGTCGGTGTTTTTCAGCAGTGCGCCGAGCATCGGCACCAGCGCCGATGCTTGTGCAATGCCGGCGAGCATGATGAGGGGAATGCCCCATGCCGGCGAGGTAGTCTGCGCGAACACCATTTCCGCCGCCAGCCACAAAATCCCGCCGATGGTCATCATGCGCGCGGGACGCAGACGGTGTGCAATGCGCCCCATGAACAGCGAACCCATCATCGCACCGAACGCGCCCGCGGCGGCGAGGTGGCTCAGGCCCGTCTGCCCGGTGTGGTAAACCTCCTTGGCGACAATGGGCATCAGGCTATTCATCAGCGGAAACGCGGTGAAGTTCAGCACCAGCGCCATCGACATGGTGGCGAGCAAAAACGGCGTGCGCCAGACGTAAATCATGCCTTCCTTCAGATCGCGCCATGGCGAAGTGACGTCCGCGCGTGGCGCGCGTTCAGCGGGTTTCCCCACCGCGGCTGCACGCACGCGGCCGCCTTTTAGCGTAAACGCCACCGCAAACGCGTAAAACGCCACCACCACGCAATAGGCCGGCCCCATGCCGAGCCACGCTACCAGCCCCGCGCCGAAGAGGGCACCCGCGCACTTGGCCATGTCCTGCGTCGAACGTTGCATGCCCATGGCACTGACCAAAAGGTGCTTGGGCATGGTGTCGCTCATCAACGCCGCGCGCATGCCGACATCCGATGGACGGACGAGGCCCATGACGGCGGCTACTGCGATGACGTAGTACGGTGTGATCATTCCGCTATAGACCAGCACCAGCAGTGTCAACGCGCAGCCCGTGTAGACGCTGCGCATGGCGGCGAGCACGTTGCGGTGGCCGACGCGATCGCCCATCACACCAAACATCGGCGCGATCAGCGTACCCACGTACTGCAGCGAGGCGAAGATGGTGAGCATGGTCACTGATTTGGTTTCGACCAGCACGTACCACGCCAGAATGATCATTTCCATGTCGAAAGCAAGCGATGTCGCCAGATCGGCCGGCCACTGATAGCGAAAGCCCGGCTCGGCAAAAGGCGCCAGCATGCCGTGGCGTGGTGGTTCGCTTGCCGGCTTGGCGGAAGGGCTGGTTTCTGCGGTGGTGGACATGGAGGGGCGAAGATAACAGGTAACAACCCGCAAACGCGAGGCGCGACACGTTTTATTCTTGCCATTTGGCCCGTGCTGAACAGATGGCCACAACGTGAAAGCGAGACGCGCTACGGGCGTTCCACGTTTCGCCGCTGGCGTCTTCCGCTAGAATCTGCGTGACGAACGGGGAGAAACGGCCATGCAAATCAAGCCTACCGGCGGCGCGCTGGGTGCGGATGTGAGCGGCGTCGATCTGCGCGAGCCGCTGTCAGCCGATTCGCAATCACGGTTGCGCGAGGCTTTCGCGGAACACGCACTGCTGCGCATACGCAGCCAGCAGCTAAGCCGCGATGATCTCACGCGCTTTAGCTGCTGCTTTGGCGAGCCGGTGGAGCACCCCACCAACCGGCGCGACCGCGACCCGCTGAATCCGCTGATCACCATCATTTCCAACATTGAGGAGAATGGTCGTGCCATTGGCGCGCTGGGTAACGCGGAACTGAAGTTTCACGCCGATCTGGTGTTTCTGCATACGCCCGGCTCCGTGTCCATCCTCTATTGCGTCGAATGCCCGCCCACCGGCGGCGACACCTATTAGAGCAACAACTATCTGGCGCACGATGCGCTGGACGCCGCCACGCGTGAGCGTATTGCCAATCTGAAGGTGCGCTATGTTCACCGCAACCCGGCCTACAACCCCACCACGCCGCCCGCGCACCCGCTGATCTGCACGCACCCGGACACGCGGCGCAAGATGCTGTTTGTCAGCCCCAGCAGCGCCAACGGCATCGAAGGCATGAATGATGAGGAAGGAAAATCTCTTTTAAATCAATTGCTTGAACATGCCACACAAGACAAATTGGTGTGGCGCCACCAGTGGCGCGTGGGGGATGTCATGGTGTGGGACAACCGCGCCACACTGCATCGGCGTGATGCGTTCGACCCGGCGGAGCGGCGCCTGATGTGGCGTACGCAGATGCTCGGGCCGCTGACGGTGTAGCAACCTTTGCGGGAGAATGTGTTGAAACTCCACTACCTGCTGCCGTTGCTAGCGCTGGCCTGCGCCAATTTCACGCACGCGCAAAACTACCCCGCGCGCAATATCGTACTGATGGTGCCCGCACCCGCCGGTGGCCCAACGGATATCGTGGGCCGCCTCATCGGACAAATGCTCGCTGCGGAAATCGGCCAGCAAGTCATCATCGAAAACCGGGGTGGCGCGGGCAACATGATCGGCACAAGCGTAACCGCCAAGGCCAAGCCCGATGGTTACTCGCTGGTGGTAGGCAGCCCCAGCGCGCTGTCGATTTCGCCCAACCTCTACAAGAGCGTGCCGTATCACCCGGTCAACGACTTCACACCCGTGGGCATGATCGCGCGCACGGGCACAGTGCTGGTCGCGCATCCGTCGCTGCCGGTGAAAACAGTGAAGGACACCGTCGCGCTCGCCAAATCGCGCCCCGGCGAATTCAATTTCGCCTCCGGCGGCAACGGCACGCTGTCACACCTGACAATGGAATTGTTCCGGCTTAATACCGGCATCAAGGTTTTGCACGTGCCGTATAAAGGCAGTGGCCCCGCCACCACCGATCTGCTGGCGGGCGAGATGCATCTGATGTTTCATATCCTGCCGCTGTCGGTGCCGTTTGTGCGCTCCAATAAGCTGCGCGCCATTGCCGCCACCACGGCGGAGCGCTCGCCGCTGTTGCCCGATGTGCCGACCATGCTGCAAAGCGGACTCAAGGATTTCGAGGTCACCACCTGGTACGGCATTCTCGGCCCGGCGGGCTTGCCGCGTGATGTCGTTACGCGCCTGAACACTGCGTTGGGCGCGGCGGTAAAGTCACCCGCGAATGCCAAACGCTTGAGCGATAACGGTCTGGATCCGTCGCACGGCACGCCGGAGGCGCTGGCGCAGACTGTGGCTAGCGAGCTGGCGCGCTGGGCGGTAGTGGTGAAGGCGGCGGGGATTGTGGTGCAGTGAGCGGTGAGGCAGGTCCCACTGCCCAGCGTGTCGATCCGTTTGGGTTGGATAAACGGTCGATTGAACGAACACTTCGTATCGTCAGATTCATAGCTTGCCAGGCTCTCTTAACGACATCATTTGGAGGATTTAACTCGTTGTTGCGGGAACGAAAGCGAGTGGAAAGATCGGCCAGTACACTTTAACGCCCTATATTCAGCTACGCCACGACCGCTGAAATCAGCTCTGCCATTCTTGATGCAGGAAGAGACTGCCCCGCTTAAGGGCAGTGCTTACTACGCGTCTGGCGCGGGAGGCCATTCCCCTAGGCTGCATTTGCTGAACATGCATCTTCACCTTCAGTTTCGCGTCAAAATCAGCCCAATACCGTGTTCCGCCAGATTCACCGGGAAATTTATGTTGCAGTACCGCAACGTACCGGGTTTCTCAATGTTTTCGTACACTCAGCGTACAGTCTTAATACTTTACTTTTCAATAATTTTATAAGTATTTGTTTTTATTGAATTTTAATTTTTAGAATGAGCCGAATTTTCAGCGACTAATTCGCTGTTAAGTCTTTGTCAAATAAAGAAAATCTCCGTTTTTGGCCCGCCACAAAAATGTACGTTCACTTTGGTGGTAAAAAGTGGTAAAAAGTGGGAAAACCTGCTGGAAACCGCTTAGCAGCCGTACCAAGGCGGTGCTTGTGAGTGAGTACCCACATAAATGAAGGCGATTGGGGCACGCACAGGCAGTTTTTCCAGCGGTTGGGGCGCAGTTTTATCCAATCGGGGATTTTTGTGTTTCGAGGCACTTCGTCACTCACGCTGGACAACAAAGGGCGGCTGATCGTTCCGTCGCGGCACCGTGACGCGCTGATCGAGCGCTGTGGCGGGCATTTGGTGATTACCGCCGATGCTGACCGTTGTCTGCTGATTTACCCGTTGCCCGAATGGGAAGTCGTTCAGCAAAAACTCAGCAGCCGCTCCAACCTCGATTCGCGCGTGCGTGAATTGCAGCGGCGGCTGATCGGCTTCGCCGTGGATACCGAAATGGATGCCGCCGGACGCCTGTTGATTTCCCCGGAGTTGCGCAAGTACGCCGACCTCGGCCCGAAAGTCGCCCTCGTTGGGCAAGACAATAAATTTGAATTGTGGAATCAGGAGCACTGGGACAACCGCATGCAGGCGCCGGGCGCACTCGCGCCGGATGCACTGCCGCCGGGACTGGAGGGCTTCTCTTTGTGATTACGGGCGAGCACCAGGCAGTGATGCTGGCGCAAGCCGTTGATGCACTGAACATAACGGGTGAACGCGCGAACGGCGTGTATGTCGATGGCACCTTCGGGCGCGGCGGGCACAGCAGGCGAATTCTGGAGTTGTTGGGCAGCGGTGGAAGGTTGATTGCGCTGGATCGCGACGCGGATGCGATACGTGCGGGCGAGTCGATCAACGATCAACGCTTTAAGTTGATCCACGGCTGGTTTGGCGAGTTGGGTGCGTTGTTGACAGGGGCAGGGGCAGGGGCGGGCGCGGGTGTGGCGAAGGTGGATGGAATTTTGCTGGATCTGGGCGTGTCGTCGCCGCAGTTGGACGATGCGGCGCGCGGTTTCAGTTTCAGGTTTGATGCGCCGCTCGACATGCGCATGGATATCAGCCGCGGCATGAGCGCGGCGCAGTGGCTGGCAGTGGCGGAAGAATCGGAAATCAGGGAGGTCATTAAACATCATGGCGAAGAGCGGTTTGCTAAACAGATTGCAGCAGCGATTGTTGCGGCTCGAGCGGTCGGGCCTGTCGGCACCACGCGACAACTTGCCGCGCTCGTGGCGCACGCCGTCCCGGCGCGGGAGCCACGCCAGGACCCTGCGACGCGCACGTTTCAGGCTTTACGGATTCACCTCAATCGGGAGCTCGAGGAGTTGTCCCTAGTGCTTCCGCAGTGCGTTGACGCGCTAAACCCCGGCGGGCGGCTGGCGGTGATCAGCTTTCACTCCCTGGAAGACCGCATCGTCAAGCGCCATCTGCGCGAGGCAGCCGCAGGCGCCTACGTGCCGGCGCGGCTGCCACTGCGTGCGAGCGAAATGCTGTTGCCCGCGATGCGGCTTGTCGGAAAAGCACAACGCCCCGGCGCAGATGAAATTGCACGCAACCCGCGCGCGCGCAGTGCGATCTTGCGCGTGGCGGAGCGTACCGAACACCCGATGAATTCTATTGCCTCGTGATCAACCGTCTGAATCTCGCCTTGCTGATGCTGCTGGTGGTGTGTGCGCTGGCGGTGGTGACCTCACAGCACAAGGCGCGCAAGTCGTACGTGGCGTTACAGCAGGAGCAGGAACAGGAACAGCGTCTGGAAGTGGAATGGAACCGTTTGCAATTGGAGCAGGGCCAATGGTCGATACACGCCCGGGTCGAGCAGATCGCGACCCAGCAGCTGCGCATGCGGGCGCCGTCGGCGGCGCGCACGCAACTCGTGGCGGCGCCTGCGACGCCGCGGTCTTCCGCGTCCGCCACGTCCAACCCCGGCGCCCAAAATCCTGTGCCGCAGCAATGAACACTGCCGCCCTTAACGCAACATCGCCCGCGCCGTCGCCGCATCTGTCGGGCCTGCGATCGTGGTTTGTGTTGGGTTTGCTGCTATTGTGCTTCGGCGGGTTGACCGGCCGTGCAGTTTATCTGCAGGGGCTCAACCAGGCGTTCCTGCAGGCGAAGGGCGAGGCGCGCTATGCGCGTTCGCTCGACATCACTGCCACGCGCGGCGTGATCGTCGACCGCAACAACGATCTGCTGGCCATTTCGACACCGGTGGAATCGGTGGCAGCCACACCCGCCTACGCTTCGGACGTCATGACGGCCAGTCAGCAGAAAAAGCTGGCGAAGGTGTTGCAAATGGAGCCCGCCGAATTGCAGCGCAAGCTCGCCGATACCGGGCAATTTGTATATCTCAAGCGCCAGCTCGCTCCGGAGCAGGCGGCGAACGTGGTGGAGCTGGATATCCCGGGCGTATTTTTGCAGCGCGAATTCCGCCGCGTTTATCCGGCGGGCGAAGAACTCGCGCACGTGATCGGCTTTACCAACATCGACGACAAGGGGCAGGAGGCGCTTGAGCTTGCGCTCGACGACAGTCTGCGCGGAAAGCCCGGCACGCGGCGCGTGCTGAAAGATCGCAAGGGCCACATCGTCGAAGACATCGAGGACGTCCGCGCGCCCCAGCACGGCGCGCGCGTGACGCTGACCATTGACGCCAAGATTCAGCATCTGGCGTTTCGCGAACTGAAAAAAGCCATAGCCGAACATCGTGCCAAGGCTGGCGGTATTGTGGTGCTGGACGCACAAACCGGCGATGTGCTGGCGATGGCTAGCTTTCCGACCTATGACCCCAACCAACGCGCGGTGGTGGATCCGTCGCGCACGCGCAACCGCACGGTGACGGATTTGTTCGAGCCGGGCTCGACGCTCAAACCGTTCACCGTGGCCACCGCGCTGGAACAGGGCGTGGTGACGCCCGCCACGATCATTGACACCGCCGCGGGGCAATTGACCATCGGCAAGGCGACGATTCACGATGCGCATCCGTCGGGCGCGCTGTCGGTGGCGCAGGTGATCCAGAAATCGTCGAATGTGGGCAGCGCCAAGGTGGCGCTGCGGCTGCCGCCGGAAAAAATGTGGCAGCTCTTCAACAGCGTCGGGTTTGGCACCATGCCGCAAAGCGGCTTTCCGGGCGAGGTGGCGGGGCGGCTGCGCGCGCACGCGAGCTGGAAGCCCATCGAGCAGGCGACCATGTCGTATGGCCACGGCATTTCAGTGTCGCTGCTGCAACTCGCGCGGGCCTATACCATCTTCGCCACCGACGGTGAACTGAAAGCGCCGGCGCTGATCAAAAGGGACTACGCCACGCCGGCAAAGCGGGTGATTTCCGTCGAGACCGCGCAGGCGGTGCGCAAAATGCTCGAAATGGCGGTGCAGACTGGCGGCACAGCGCCGCGCGCGCAGGTGCCCGGTTACCGCGTAGCGGGCAAGACGGGCACCGCGCACAAACTCGAAGGGCGCGGCTACGCGGCCAATCGCTACATTTCCTCGTTTGTCGGCTTTGCACCCGTGTCCAACCCACGCATCGTGGTGGCGGTAATGGTGGATGAACCCGGCGCGGGGCAGTACTACGGCGGGCTGGTGGCTGCGCCCGTGTTCAGCGAGGGGACAGGCGGCGCGTTGCGGCTGATGGGTGTCGCGCACGATGCGCCAGTTGAAAAAATCGTGCTGCCGGCGGCGCCGGTGATCAAGGAAGAAGTGTGACGTGCTGCGTGAGGCGTGAGGCGTGAGAGGACAACATTCGGCGTACGGCGCTGAACCGATTGACTGGCCTGCGATCAATGCGCTGGGTATCCGGCGGCTGGTCAGTGACAGCCGTGCGCTACGCGCCGGGGATACGTTTGTCGCCTATCCGGGGGAAAGCCGTGACGGGCGGGATTTCATTGGAGACGCCATCGCAGCGGGCGCATCCGGCGTGCTGTGCGAAGCGCAGGGTTTGCACTGGACAAGCGGCTGGCAGACGAAACATCTTGCCGTGCGCGGGCTGCGCCACAAGATCGGCCGCATTGCGAGCCATGTGTATGGTCGGCCGAGTTCGCGGCTGTGGATGATGGGTGTCACCGGGACGAATGGAAAGACCTCCTGCACGCAGTGGCTGGCGCAGGCCTTCAATCACGTGCAAATGCCGTGTGTCGTGGCAGGCACGCTGGGCAACGGTTATCCGCAAGCACTGGAACCCGCCATCAACACCACCCCCGATGCGGCGTGGCTGCACGGCAAATTGAACGACTGGTATCGCGGCGGCGCGCGCGCGGTGGCCATGGAGGTTTCTTCGCACGGGCTGGAGCAGGGGCGCGTGGCGGGTGTCGAGTTTGACGTGGCGATGTTCACCAATCTCACGCGAGACCATCTGGATTATCACGGTACCATGGCCAATTACCGGCGCGCCAAGGAAAAGCTCTTCACGTGGGACACGCTGAAGTGGGCGGTGTTCAATTGCGATGACCGCTTTGGCGCGGCATTGGTACAGAAGGCGCGCAAGACAACATCGGCGCAAGCGTTGGGCTACGGTTTTGATGCAAGGGCTGTCAGCGAAGCCACGGCGCGCGTGCAGGGCCGCAATCTGAAGCTGGGCCTCGACGGCATTCGATTTGACGCCGCCACGCCGTGGGGCAAGGCGCGTGTGCGAAGCGCGGCGCTGGGGCGTTTTAACGCGTCGAATTTGCTTGGCACGCTGGCGGTACTGCTGGCGAGCGGCGTCAGCGTGCGTGATGCAGAGCGCGCGCTGGCGGCGTTGCGGCCGGTGCCGGGCCGCGCGCAATTCTTCGGCGGCGGCATAGAACCGCTGGTGGTGGTGGATTATGCACACACGCCCGATGCGCTGGAAAAAATATTGCTGACGCTGCGCGAAATCGGCGGCACGGGCCACGCAAAAGCTTCACGGCTGATCTGCGTATTCGGCTGTGGCGGCGACCGCGATCGCGGCAAGCGCGCAATCATGGGCCGGATCGCGTCGCGCCACGCGGATCACGTGGTGGTAACCAGTGACAACCCGCGCAGCGAAGACCCCATGGCGATCATCGCCGGGATCCTCGAAGGCATGGTGAACAAGGCGGGACATCGTAGTCCTGTCGAAGTGATTGAATCCCGTCCTCTTGCGGTGCGCGAAGCCATAGCCCGCGCGCGGCGCGGTGACATCGTGCTGGTGGCGGGCAAGGGGCACGAGACGTATCAGGAAATCCGCGGCGTTCGACACCGCTACAGCGATGCGTCGGCGGTGCAGGCTGCGTTGAAGGCACGGTCGCCGGAGCGGCGCGCATGATGAAGGTGTCCGAAGCCGCGTTTGCACTCGGCGTGGCGCATCGCGGCGGCGATCCACTGTTCACTTCGGCGGGCACCGACAGCCGCGACGTGCGGCCGGGGCAGTTGTTCATTGCCTTGCGCGGCAAGCATTTTGATGCGCACCAATACATAGACGCCGCGCGTGGCGCGGGCGCGGTGGCAGTCATGGTGGATGTGCAGGGCGCGGCGCATGTGCCCGTGGACATGCCGGCTATCGTGGTGAACGACACGCGTCAGGGCCTCACACAATTGGCTTACGCATGGCGCAGCCGCTTCACCGGCCCGCTGGCGGCCTTGACCGGCAGCAGCGGCAAGACCACGGTCAAGGAAATGCTGGCGGCGATTATGCGCGAGGTGTATGGCGATGGCGTGCTCGCCACGCACGGCAATCTCAACAACGACATCGGCGTGCCCCTGACATTGCTGGAATTACGCGAACACCATCGCTGCGCGGTAATCGAGCTGGGCATGAACCATGCTGGCGAAATCCGTGCGCTGACCCGGCTGGCTCGCCCCGACGTGGCCCTCATCAACAACGCGGGGCGTGCGCACATTGAGCATCTGGGCAGCGTTGAGGCCATCGCGCGCGCCAAGGGTGAAATTTTTGAAGGCTTGTCCGAACAAGGCGTGGCAGTGATCAACGCCGACGATGCCCATGCTCCGCTATGGCAAAAATTAGTCAATAAAAACAAATACTTAAAGTTTGGTCTGGAACAGCCCGCCGATGTCAGCGCACGCTATGAATTGCGCGCACTCGACACCACGCTGCATCTCACCACGCCGGTGGGCGCGATCACGGCGGTGCTTAACGCCCCCGGCTTGCACAACGTGCGCAATGCGCTGGCGGCCTGCGCCGCGGCCATTGCGTTGCAGGCGCCGCTGGCGGCGATCGCAGCGGGGCTGGCGAAGTATGGCGGCTACAAGGGCCGCCTGCAACGCAAGTCACTGCCCGGCGGCGTGACGCTGATCGACGACACGTACAACGCCAATCCGGAATCCATCCGCGCGGCAATTGATGTGCTGGCGCGTGCCGGCCATCCGCGCCTGCTGGTGCTGGGCGACATGGGCGAACTCGGTGCGCACGCAGCCGCCTGCCATCAGGAGGTGGGCGCGCACGCACGAGAGGCGGGCATCGAAACGCTGTACGCGCTGGGCGACCTGTCGGCGCACGCGGTGACGGCATTTGGCGCGGGTGCGCGGCATTTTTCAGATATCGACGCGCTGATTGCGCAACTGCGCATGACACTATCGCCCGGTGTTGCGGGCACGACGGTGCTGGTGAAAGGTTCGCGCTTCATGAAAATGGAACGCGTCGTCGATGCGTTGTCGGCGGGGGGCGCAACATGCTCCTAGACCTCGCGCAATGGCTGGCGAAGGACATTCGCCTTTTCAATGTGTTCAATTACATCACGCTGCGCGCGGTGCTGGCATGTCTGACAGCGCTGGTGATTTCGTTCCTGGTAGGGCCGGCGATGATCCGCAAGCTCACCGCCTACAAGATCGGCCAGTCGGTGCGCGACGACGGGCCGCAGACACATCTTGTCAAGGCCGGCACGCCCACCATGGGCGGCGCGTTGATTCTGGTGTCCATCACCATCACCACGCTGTTGTGGGCGGATTTGCAAAACCGGTTTGTGTGGATTGTGCTGCTGGTGACGCTGGGTTTCGGCGCGGTGGGCTGGGTGGACGATTACCGCAAGGTGGTTCATAGCAATCCGAAAGGCCTGTCGGCGCGCGCGAAGCTTTTCTGGCAATCGATCATTGGGCTTGCCGCTGCGTGCTACATCGCCTATTCGAGCAACCTGGCCGCGCAGACGCAATTCATCGTGCCGTTCTTTAAAACCGTGGCGTATCCGCTGGGCGTGTTTGGATTCATCGCGATGACGTACGCGGTCATTGTCGGTAGCAGCAACGCGGTCAATCTGACCGACGGGCTGGACGGGTTGGCCATCCTGCCCACGGTGATGGTCGCCAGTGCGCTGGGCATCTTCGCCTACGTTGCGGGCAACGCGGTGTTCGCGAAGTATCTGGTGTTTCCGTACATCCCCGGTTCGGGCGAACTGATGGTGGTTTGTGCGGCCATTGCGGGCGCGGGCCTGGCCTTTCTGTGGTTTAACGCTTACCCGGCGGAAGTGTTCATGGGAGACGTCGGCGCGCTGGCACTGGGCGCGGCGCTCGGCGTGATCGCCGTCATCGTGCGGCAGGAAATCGTGCTTTTCATCATGGGCGGCGTTTTTGTGGTGGAAACCCTGTCCGTGGTCATTCAGGTGACGTCCTTCAAGCTTACCGGCAAGCGCGTGTTTCGCATGGCGCCGCTGCATCACCATTTTGAGTTGAAGGGATGGAAGGAAAATCAAGTCGTGGTGAGGTTCTGGATCATCACCATGATGTTGGTGCTGGTGGGGTTGTCTACGTTGAAGTTGCGGTGAAGGGATGGTGAACGCTGAACCGTTAACAGTGAACAGTATCCTTGGCACGTCACTGTTCACGGTTAACTGTTTACGGTTTACGAGCAGCAAATGAGTTTTCATTTAAGCGGGAGAAAAGTACTGGTGCTCGGTCTCGGTGACACAGGGCTGTCGATGACGCGCTGGCTGGCGCGGCAGGGCGCTGTCGTCTCGGTGGCCGACACGCGCAAGGCGCCACCCGGCGTTGCCGCGTTGTCGCAAGAACTGCCCGATGTGCGTGTGCATACCGGCGCGCCGGGGGGCTACGCGCGCGAGGATTTCGCCGGGATTGATCTCGTTGCCATCAGCCCCGGCGTCGACCCGCGCGTGGGCGAACTGGCGGCGGCGCTAAAGCGCGGTGTGCCTGCCGCGGGTGATGTGGAACTGTTCGCACGGGCGTTGCAAGGGTGGGCGAACGTGCAGCGCGCGCCACAAGTGTTGGCAATCACCGGTTCCAATGGCAAGAGCACGGTGACGGCCATGTGCGGCGCGATGTGCGAAGCCGCCGGCCGCAACACGGTGGTGGCGGGCAACATCGGATTGCCGGTGCTGGATGTACTTACCCAAATCGACGATGCCGTGCGCGCAATGCCGGACACTTTTGTGCTGGAGTTATCGAGTTTTCAGCTCGAAACCATCACGAGCCTCAAGCCGGCGGCGGCGGCCATGCTGAATCTTTCCGAAGATCATCTGGACCGTTACGACAGTTACGCTGACTACGGCAAGGCCAAGGCACGCATTTTCGATGGCGGCGGCGTGCAGGTGTTGAACCGCGACGATGAACACAGCCTGGCCATGCGTCGCGCGGGGCAAGCGCTGACCACATTCGGTCTGTCCGCGCCGCTGTCGGACGACGAGTGGGGCCTGACGTACCGTACGAGTGACCACGCGAGTTTGTCGTTAGCGCATGGGGCACGGACACTGCTGCGCGTGGACGAACTGCCACTGGCCGGGCTGCATAACGCCGCCAATGCCTTGGCGGCGGGCGCGCTGTGCGATGCCGCTGGCGTGCCGGCGGATGCTATTGCGCGCGCACTGCGCGGGTTTAAAGGATTGCCGCACCGCGTAGAAAAAATCAATGAAATCAAAAAGATAGAGTTCTTTGACGATTCCAAAGGTACCAATGTCGGCGCCACCGTGGCGGCGCTTGCCGGCATGCAGCAGCCGGTGGTGCTGATCGCCGGCGGCGATGGCAAGGGGCAGGATTTTTCACCGCTCTCGGCGGTGGTGAAACGGGCGCGCGCCGTGGTGCTGATCGGGCGCGATGCGGGTTTGATCGAACGAGCGATTGCTTCCACTGGCGTTACGCTCTTGCGCGCGGGAGACATGTCCGACGCAGTCGACGTGGCCTTCCGTGTAGCGCAAGCGGGCGATGCGGTGTTGCTGTCGCCAGCGTGCGCAAGTTATGACATGTTCCGCAGCTACGTGCATCGCGCAGAGGTGTTTGTCGACGCAGTGGCGCAACTGAAGCGGCGGGAGGGTTGATGGCGACCGCGACACTGCGATCACGCGCCACCAACGTGGGCGCAACCCCGCCAGCCGAATTCGACCGCAGCCTGGTTTGGGTGACCGCGCTGCTGCTGGGGTTGGGGCTTGTGATGGTGTACTCAGCCTCGATTGCGATTGCCGAGGCAGGGCGTCACACCGGGTATCAACCTTTGCACTATCTGATACGCCACGCGATTTTTATTGCCATCAGCGTGATCGCCGCGCTGGTGGCGTTTCAGGTGCCCGTGCGCGTGTGGCAGCAGTCTGCGCTGTATCTTTTCGGCATCGGGCTGGTGCTGCTGGTGCTGGTGCTGATCCCTGGCATCGGGCGTGACGTCAATGGTGCTCGGCGCTGGATACCATTGGTGTTTTTCAATCTGCAACCGTCCGAGTTGATGAAGGTATTCGCAGTGCTGTATGCCGCCGACTACACCGTGCGCAAGGCGGCGTTCATGCACAGCCTGCGCAAGGGCTTCATGCCGATGTTTATCGTCATGCTGCTCACCGGCGGTCTCTTGTTGCGCGAGCCGGATTTCGGCGCGTTTGGCGTGATTACGGTGATCGCGATGGGCATTTTGTTTCTGGGCGGCATGAACTGGAAGCTCTTTGCGGGGCTCGTGGTGATGCTGATCGCGGGCTTCATCGCCCTGATTTACGTCGCGCCCTACCGCATGGAGCGCATGCGCGGCTTCATGGACCCATGGTCGGATGAATACGGCAAGGGTTATCAATTGTCGCACTCGCTGATCGCCTTCGGCCGTGGCGAATGGTTTGGCGTGGGGCTGGGCGGTAGCGTGGAAAAGCTTTTTTATCTGCCGGAGGCTCACACCGATTTTCTGCTGGCGGTGATTGCCGAGGAATTGGGCTTCGTCGGCGTGCTGGCGATCACGTTGCTCTTCGTGTGGATCGTATGGCGCGCGTTTGCCATCGGCCGCCGCGCCGTGCTGCAGGAGCGCTACTACGCCGCGCTGGTGGCGCAGGGCATCGGCCTGTGGATTGGCGTGCAGGCGGTGATCAACATGGGCGTAAATATGGGGGTACTGCCGACCAAGGGACTGACGTTGCCGCTGATGTCGTTCGGCGGCAGCGCGATTGCGGCGACGTGTGTGGCGCTGGCGATACTTTTGCGGATTGACTGGGAAGGGCGGCAGTTGGCACGAGGCTTCAAGGTATGAGCCGCACGCTAATGGTGATGGCGGGAGGCACCGGCGGCCACATCTACCCGGCGATCTGTGTCGCGGACTATCTGCGCGAGCAGGGTTGGAACATTGTGTGGCTGGGTTCGCGCGCGGGCATGGAGGCGCGCATCGTGCCACCCAGGGGCTATGCGATGGCGTGGATACGGTTTTCAGGGTTACGCAACAAGGGTTTGCTGCGCGCGCTGCTGCTGCCGGTGAATCTGCTGATCGCGTGCGCGCAAAGCGCCGCCGCGATGTTTGCGCACCGGCCCGACGTGGTGTTGGGCATGGGCGGCTATGTGGCGTTTCCAGGTGGGCTGATGGCGGCGCTGTTGCAGCGGCCATTAGTGATTCACGAACAGAACTCGGCAGCGGGTCTCACCAATCGCGTGCTCGCGCGCATTGCGCGGCGGGTATTAATGACTTTCCCAAATGCCTTTAAAAACAAACACTTGCAAAGCAAGGCGCAGTGGGTGGGCAACCCGACACGCGGCGAAATCTGTGCGCTGGCCGCGCCAGAAGTGCGCTACGGTTCGCGCGATGGCGCGCTCAATGTGGTGGTGATGGGCGGCAGTCAGGGCGCGGCGGTGATGAACGACACCCTGCCGCGCGCGCTGGCACTGCTGCCGGCGGCTGAGCGGCCGCGCGTGACGCATCAATCGGGCGCTGCGCATATCGACCGCGTGCGCGCGGCCTATGCGGCGGCGGGGGTTACCGCAGAAACGTTGCCGTTTTTCGAGGACATGGCCTCGCGCTATGCAGCGGCTGACCTGGTGATTTGCCGCGCGGGGGCTTCCACCGTCACTGAAATTGCCAATGCGGGTGTTGCAGCGATTTTCGTCCCTTTGCCATGGGCGGTGGACGACCATCAAACCACCAACGCCCAATTTCTAGTGGACTGCGGCGCGGCGATACTGATTCCGCAGACCGAATTCACGCCGGAGAAAGTGGCGGGGCTGCTGCGTGAGCTCAAGCGCGACAAGTTGCTGGGCATGGCGCGCGCGGCGCGGGCAGTGGCGAAGCCGGATGCGACAAAAGTGGTGGGTGATATCTGTGTGGCACTGGCACATGCGGCCTAACGAAAATCGAGCTGGTCATCAATGAAACACAGGGTAAAACGTGTGCACTTTGTCGGAATAGGCGGCTCCGGCATGAGCGGCATCGCCGAGGTGCTGCTCAATCTTGGCTATGAGATCAGCGGCTCTGATTTGTCGTCGAATGCAGCGACGCGCCGGCTGGCAAGCTTGGGCGCAACGGTGTTCGAGGGCCACACCGCACAAAACATTGTGGCCGCCGACGCGGTAGTGGTGTCTACCGCAGTAAAGGCGGATAACCCCGAAGTCGCTGCTGCACGCGAAAAACACATTCCGGTGGTACCGCGTGCGTTGATGCTGGCCGAGCTGATGCGCTTGAAGCAGGGCATCGCCATCGCCGGCACGCATGGCAAGACCACCACGACGAGTCTGGTGGCGAGCGTGTTGTCCGAGGGCGGTCTTGACCCCACGTTCGTGATCGGCGGGCGGCTCAACAGCGCCGGGGCGAATGCACGGCTGGGCGCGGGCGAATTCATTGTGGTGGAAGCCGACGAGTCCGACGCCTCATTTCTGCATTTGCAGCCGGTGATGGCGGTGATCACCAACATCGACGCCGATCACATGGAGACCTACGGCCACTCCATCGACAAGTTGAAGCAGGCGTTCGTTGATTTCACCCAGCATCTGCCGTTCTACGGCATGGTGGTGCTGTGCGTGGATGACGCCAACGTGCGTGACGTTTTGCCGCGCATAACCAAGCCGGTGACGACATATGGTCTCGCGGCGGAAGCGCAAATACGCGCCGTGGACATCATGCACAGCGGCGGGCAGATGCGCTTTCGCGTGGTGCGAAAAAATGGGGAAGGTGCGGAGGGCGCAGCCGATCTGCAAGTCACACTCAACCTGCCGGGCATGCACAACGTGCTGAACGCGCTGGCGGCAATCGCCATTGGCAGCGAAGCGGGTGTTGCCGACGACAAAATCATCAGGGCGCTGGCGGAATTCAAGGGCGTGGGGCGGCGCTTTCAGCGTTACGGCGAGGCGGCGCTGCCTGGCGGTGGCCATGCCACGGTGATCGACGACTATGGCCATCATCCGGCGGAAATGGCGGCCACCGTGGCGGCAGCGCGTGGTGCATTTGCCGGGCGGCGGCTGCTGCTCGCGTTTCAGCCGCACCGTTACACGCGTACGCGTGATTGCTTTGAGGATTTCGCCAAAGTCCTGTCGACGGTGGATGCATTGGTGCTCACCGAAGTCTACGCCGCGGGTGAAGCACCCATCGTCGCCGCCGACGGCCGGGCGCTGGCACGCGCTGTGCGGCTGCAAGGGAAAGTCGAACCGATTTTTGTGGATACCGTGGCGGCAATGCCGGAGGCGATACGTAATTGTGCGCGTGATGGCGACGTGGTGCTGGTGATGGGCGCGGGGTCTATCGGGGGCGTGGCGGGTCAGGTGGTGGGGCAATGAATATGGCGGATGCCAAGCCCCTGCAAAAACTGCGCGGCGAGCTGCGGCTGAACGAGCCGATGGCCAAGCACGTGAGCTGGCGCGCGGGCGGCGAGGCGGCGCGCACGTACGCACCGGCCGATCTGGACGACCTTTCGCTGTTTCTTCGCACAAATTCTTGTGCCGGGGGCTTGTACTTTGTCGGGCTTGGCAGTAATCTCCTGGTACGCGACGGCGGCCTTAAAGCCACCGTCGTGTTTACGCATTGGGCGTTGCGGCAGATCGCACTGCTGCCGCGCGCAAGTATGAATGTGGGTGAGGGGGAAAGCGAAATCGAAATTCACGCCGGAGCGGGCATCGCCTCGCCGAAGGTTGCACGTTTCGCCGCGCTGCATGGCGCGGAAGGGGCTGAATTTCTCGCCGGCATCCCCGGCACCGTTGGCGGCGCACTGGCCATGAATGCCGGCTGTTATGGCGGCGAGACCTGGAATCTGGTGAAAGACGTCACCACCATCGACCACGCGGGTGCGTTGCATCACCGTGGGCGGGGCGATTTTGAGATTGGCTACCGTTCGGTGAAACCCATTCGTGCAGCGGCAGACGAGTGGTTCGTTGCGGCGACATTCGCGGTGCCAAAAGGCGACGGCGAAAAATCTCGCTATAAAATCAAAGACTTACTGAGCAAGCGCATCGCCAGCCAGCCGCTGCAGCAGCCCAATGCCGGATCCGTATTTCGCAACCCGCCGAATGACTATGCCGCTCGTCTGATCGAAGCCTGCGGGTTGAAGGGCACGCGAATCGGCGGCGCGGAGATTTCGCGCAAGCACGCGAACTTCATTGTCAATGTAGGGGGTGCCGACACCAAGGCTGCGGACATCGAAGCGCTGATTGATTTGGCACAAAACTCCGTGCGCGACAAGTTTGGCGTTGAACTTGAGCGCGAAGTGCGCATCATCGGAGAGCACGCTTGAGCGAGTTAGGCAAAGTCGCTGTACTCATGGGCGGGCGCGCCGGACTCGGTGCCGCGGAGCGGGGGTGCGGGCAGGCGTGCGGGGTCGCCCAAAAGACGCTGTGTGCCGGGGTAATCAACGATGAGTAACCTCGGCAAGGTAGCAGTGCTGATGGGCGGCCGCAGTGCGGAACGCGAAATCTCCCTGCGCAGCGGCAACATGGTGCTCGCCGCGTTGAAGCGTAAGGGCGTGGATGCCCATGCTTTCGATCCCGCCGAACACGCGTTCGAGCAACTGCTCACACAGCGTTTTGCGCGCGTGTTCATCGCACTGCACGGGCGCTTTGGCGAGGACGGCACGGTGCAGGGCGCGCTCGAAGTCATGGGCATTCCGTACACGGGCAGCGGCGTGATGGCGAGTGCGCTGGCCATGGACAAGTGGCGCACCAAGCTGGTGTGGCTGGCCTCCGGCATTCCCACGCCGGTATATGAAATCCTGACGCCGGATTCGCAAGCAGCTGACGTGGCGGCCCGGCTGGGTCTGCCACTGATGGTGAAGCCCGCGCATGAAGGCTCCAGCATCGGCGTGACCAAGGTGGAGTCGCTGGAAAAATTCGGCGCAGCTTATGAGCTCGCCGCGCGGCACGATGGCAGTGTTATCGCCGAGCAGTTCATCGCCGGGCGCGAACTGACGGCGGCAATACTGAATGATGAGGCGCTGCCGCTGATCCGCATTGAAGCGCCGCAGGGCAACTACGACTATCAAAACAAATACTTCGGCGAAGCGACGAAGTATCACTGCCCCAGCGGGCTGCCTGCCGAACTGGAATCGAAAATTCAGCAGCAGGCGCGATCGGCGTTCCGCGTGCTCGGCTGCGAGGGTTGGGGCAGGCTTGATCTCATGCTCGACGCCAACAATCAGCCGTGGTTTCTGGAAATGAACACGATTCCTGGCATGACCGATCACAGTCTGGTGCCGATGGCGGCGCGCGCGCGTGGCATAGCCTTTGACGATCTGGTGCTGAAAATTCTGGAGATGGCGCATGTGGGATAGCCCCGCCACGCTGAATCGCGTCTCCGACCTGCTGTTTACCGCGGCATTGTTGCTCGTTCTGTATGGCGCGGTGCGCTTTGCGATTCATCAGCCGGTGTTTGCGTTGCGCGAGATTCGTGTCATCGGTGCGCCGGGGCTGGTGACACAGGCGCAGGTGGAATCCATCGTGAAGCGTGACTTTCGCGGCACGTTTTTCACGCTCGACATTGTGCGCCTGCGCCGCTCGTTCGAGAATTTACCGTGGGTGCGCCGCGCCGAGGTGCGCCGTCAGTGGCCCGACCGCGTAGACGTGCTCTACGAAGAACACCAGCCGCTCGCGCGCTGGGGCGAGGATGCGCTGGTGAATCGTCAGGGCGAGGTGTTCAAGGCTGCTTATGAGCCGGTGCTGCCGAGGTTCAGCGGGCCGGAAGGCGCTTCGCGCGAAGTGGCTTTGCAGTTTGATACGTTCCGGCGCGCGTTCGCCGCCATCGGCCGGGAGCCGGTGGAAGTGCACCTATCGCCGCGCCGCGCGTGGCGGGTACGGCTGGATAACGGGCTGGTGATCGACCTGGGGCGCGATCAGGTGGAGGCTCGCATGGCGCGTTTCCTGTCGATCTATGAGCCCACCATCGCGCCACTGGGCCGCCGCGCGGGCGGCGTGGACATGCGCTACGGCAACGGCTTCGCGGTGCGCGTGCCGGGCCTGGCGCAGGTGAAAGAACCGGGCGCGCCTGCCACACCGGCGGTTGCCCCGAAAGCCGCAAAGCCGAAAGCCTGACCATGGCCATCAACAAGGCACGCGACAGCAAGAATGTTATCGTCGGTCTCGACATCGGCACGTCGAAAATCGTCGCCATCGTCGCCGAAATGAAAGCCGATGGCACGAATGGCGGCTTCGAAATCATCGGCATGGGCACGCATATTTCGCGCGGCCTGAAAAAAGGCGTGGTGGTGAACATTGAGACCACGGTGGCGGCGATCCAGCGCGCGCTGGAAGAAGCCGAGCTGATGGCCGATTGCAAGATCACGCGCGTGCACACCGGCATCGCCGGCAGCCACGTGAAGAGCTTCAATTCGCAGGGCATGGTAGCGATCAAGGACAAGGAAGTCGCGCAGATCGACATCGACCGCGTGCTGGAAACCGCCAAGGCGGTGCAGATTCCGAACGATCAGCAGATTCTGCACATTCTGGAGCAGGAATACATCATCGACGGCCAGGACGACGTGCGCGAGCCGTTGGGCATGGCCGGCGTGCGGCTCGAGGTGAAGGTACATATCGTCACGGGCGCGGTGTCGGCGGCGCAGAACATCGTGAAATGCGTGCGCCGCTGCGGGCTGGAAGTGAGCGATCTGGTGCTGCAGCCACTGGCCAGCGCCACGGCAGTGGTGTCGGACGACGAAAAAGATTTGGGTGTGTGTCTCGTCGACATCGGCGGCGGCACCACTGATATCGCGGTGTTCACCCACGGCGCGATTCGCCACACGGCGGTGATTCCGATTGCGGGCGATCAGATTACCAGCGACATCGCCATGGCGCTGCGCACGCCGACCAAGGACGCTGACGACATCAAGATCAAACACGGCTGTGCGCTGTCGCAGCTCGCCGACCCGCAGGAAATGATCGAAGTGCCGGGTGTCGGTAATCGCGGCAGCAAGCAGCTATCCCGCAAGACGCTGGCGGAAGTGATTGAGCCGCGTGTCGAAGAATTGTATTCGCTGATTCAGGCGGAGCTGCGCCGTAGTGGCTACGAAGAATTGCTGTCGTCAGGCATTGTGCTGACCGGTGGGTCGTCCATGATGCAGGGCATGGTGGAACTGGGCGAAGAAATTTTTCACATGCCGGTGCGCGTGGGGCAGCCCTCGTACAACGGCGGACTCGCTGAAGTGGTGCGCCATCCGCGCTATTCGACGGCGATGGGTTTACTGCTCGAAGGCATGCAGCAGTATCGCGCGCAGGAACTTGTGCGCACGCAAACCGGGGCATTTCAGCAACTGCTGGATCGCATGAAGGCGTGGTTTAAGGGTAATTTTTGAGCAAAGGTTTGAGCTGAAGGAATGGTTTGTAAGCATATGTTTTTATTGGATTTTTAACGTAACAGTCGATTCAAAAAACGGAGGCACACAATGATAGAGCTGATCGATGCGCAGGCGCAGGAAGCGGTAATCAAGGTCATCGGCGTGGGTGGCTGCGGCGGCAACGCCGTGGATCACATGATTTCGCAGGGCGTGGCCGGCGTGGAGTTCATCTGCGTCAACACCGATGCGCAGGCGTTAAAGCGCAATCAGGCCAAGGTGCAGCTGCAACTGGGCACCAACGTGACCAAGGGCCTCGGTGCGGGCGCGAATCCGGAGATCGGCCGTCAGGCCGCGATGGAAGACCGCGAGCGGCTGGCGGAACTCATCACCGGCGCTGACATGCTGTTCCTTACGGCCGGCATGGGCGGCGGCACCGGCACGGGGGCTGCGCCTGTTGTCGCGGAAATCGCCAAGGAACTGGGCGTGCTGACCGTGGCGGTGGTGACCAAGCCGTTCGCATTCGAGGGCAAGCGCCAGCGCATTGCCGTGGAAGGGCTGGACGCGCTGTCGCAGCATGTTGACTCGCTGATCATTATCCCCAACGACAAGCTCACGCAGGTGCTGGGCAACACCGTCACGCTCGACGAAGCCTTCAAGGCCGCCAACGACGTGCTGCACGGCGCAGTGGCGGGCATCGCGGAAATCATTAGCAACCCCGGGCTGATCAACGTTGACTTTGCCGACGTGCGCACGGTGATGGCGGAAATGGGCATGGCGATGATGGGCTCGGCCAAAGCCGCCGGCCCCGACCGCGCGCGCGCCGCCGCCGAGCAGGCCGTGGCTTGCCCGCTGCTGGAAGACATCAACATTCAGGATGCGCGAGGCGTACTGATCAACATCTCGGCGAGCAAGTCGAGCTTCCAGTTGCAGGAAATGTACGACGTGATGGAAACCATCAAGGCCTTCGCGGCGGATTCCGCCACGGTGATCGTCGGCACCGTCTACGACGAAACCCTCGAAGACAACCTGCGCGTCACCATCGTCGCCACGGGCCTTGGCAAACCCAACGCCCGCCCGCAAATGAAGCCGCTGCAAATGGTGGCGCAAAAAACCGGCACCGATGATCTGCCGGTGAACTACGACGATCTGGATCAACCGGCAGTAATGCGCCGCCGGAATCGCGATGCCACCGTCGAAGCGCTCAAGCAATCGGGCGTGGAGACGCTGGATATTCCGGCGTTTTTGCGCAAGCAGAATGATTGATTGAGATCGATGGGTGGGATCACGCGTGAGCGGTATTGAACGCGTGATCTGATTGCCTGCGGCGACAGCTCTCGCTGCGGGCGGTTGGTTTTGAAGTTACTTGTTGGCCGGGTCATGGCGTTTGCTGTGCCCCGGCTTTTCTTTTTGAAGGGGGAAAGCAAATACATTTAGCGGTGTATCAAGTAGCGCATTCGGCGCAATGTGCCTCGATTATTGATGCCCTACGAGTTACAGCGCACGTGCTAAAATGCTAATAAAAACAAAGGATTATGATTGGTTAGTGTGGCGGCGGTACAGAGATTAGCCCGATTCTGGAGGAAGGCATGAGGAGAGTAAGAAGTCTTGTCGTGGCAGCGCATTGTGTTGCACTAACGTCGAGTGTGCTTGCGCAGGGCACTTACCCCACCAAACCCATGCGCTGGGTCATATCAAATGCGCCGGGCGGTGGCGCCGATGTGATCGCGCGGCCGATTGCGGCGAAAGTTTCGGAGTTGCTGGGCCAGCACATCGTTTACGAGAACCGCGGCGGCGCGGGCGGGTTGATAGCGGGCGAAGCCGTGGCGCGTGCGAATCCGGATGGTTATACCTTTATTGTCGTCGCGCCCAACACGCATATTTTCCCGCAGCTCATCAACAAGAAAATGCCGTACGATCCGGTGAAGGACTTTGCGATGATCACGAAGTTCGATCTCACGCCGAACGTGCTGGTGGCGCATCCGGGCTTTGCGCCGAATAGTCCGAAGGAGCTGATTGCGCACGCGCGCGCCAACCCGGGCAAGATCAACTTCGCGTCTTCGGGCGATAACTCGGCGGGGCATTTGTCGATCCTGCTGCTGCAGGACATGATGAAAATCGACGTCGTGCACGTGCCTTACAAGGGCGCGGCGCCGGCGATGTTTGAGGTGATGTCCGGTCGCAACGACCTTGTGTTCATCAACTACGCGGTTGCAGCGCCGCATCACAAGTCGGGCAGGTTGAAGATCATTGCCTTCTGCGGGCCCAAGCGTCTGGCCGCGATCCCGGAAGTGCCGACTTTTGATGAGCAAGGCTTCATTGACTTTGAGTCGCAGAATTTCAAGGGCCTCGCGGCGCCTGCGGGCACGCCCAAAGCGATCATTGCAAAGATGCACGAGACACTGGTCAAGGTGGTGAACATGCCGGACATCTCGGCACGCCTCATCGCTGGCGGCTCGATCCCGCGCACCACCACGCCGGAGCAGTTCGTCGAGGAGAATCGGCGCGAGGTCGAAAAGTGGGGAAGGGTGATGCAGAAGTACGGCATTGTGCCGAAGTGAGTTGTCGATTTTGGAACTGTCGCGCGAGGGAATCAGTCACATGCCAAACGAAGCCATCCAGCGGATCAAAGGGGAAGCGCTCAGCGTGCCCCATTCCACAGGCACTGCGCCGCCCGCCAATCCGGCGCCGGTGGGCGCCACCGATTGTCACATTCACATTTTTGACCGGCGGTTTCCGCGCCAGGTGGTGCTGGAGCACAGCGCGGCGGAGTGGGGCACGGTGGCGGATTACAGGTTGTTTCAGCGCCGGGTGGGGCTGTCGCGCGTGGTGATCGTCTCGCCGTCGAGCTACGGCTTTGACAACCGATGTCTCGTCGATGCGCTGGCGGCGTTTGGTGACAGCGCGCGCGGTATCGCAGTGATCAAGACCGACACGCCCGATGCGGAATTGCGGCAGTTGCATGTGCAAGGTGTGCGCGGCATTCGGCTTTACGCTGAGAAGGGGCGTGTACTGCCCGAAGCGTTGGCGGCGTATGCGAAACGTATCGCCGACTTGGGCTGGCACATTCAGTTTGTGGTCGGACGGGAACCTGGCACGCTCGCTCGCTTTGAACGCTCACTGACCGATTTGCCGTGCCGCGTGGTTATCGACCACATGGGCTATTTGCCGCAGCCGGATCCCCTGAACGATGCGGGTTATGCCGTGCTGCGTCGGCTGCTCGATGGCGGCAATACGTGGGTGAAGCTGTCGGGCGTTTATTTGCGCTCGGCCCAGCGTCGTCCGCCTTACGATGACTGCGATGCGCTGGCGGCAGCGCTGGCGCGTGCGGCGCCTGAGCGCTGTGTGTGGGGCACTGACTGGCCGCATACCGGTGTCAGGGACGCGGCCTGCAAGCCCGATGGCGCGGAATTGTTCGACCGTCTGTTGCGCTGGGTGCCAGACGACGTCACGCGCTACAGGGTGCTGGTGACGAACCCGCAGAAGCTGTATTGGGTGAGTTGAAGGCCATTAAAAATATTAATTAAAACAAATGGTTACGTATCTCCCTGTCTGCGGCCATTACGCTAAACGGCGCTGCGCGGCGCAACAGCGGTATGCTTTACGCTGGCTGTTTTCGGAGAAAGTTCTATGCGCAGGTTGTTTCGTGTTACCGGCTTGGTTGCAACGTTGCAGGTGCTCGCCAGCGCGGCTCATGCGCAACGCACCGAGGACTACCCCATTCGCGCCGTGCGCGTGATCGTGCCGTTTTCTCCCGGTGGCCCGCCGGACGTCATTGGCCGACCGCTGTTGCAAAAGTTGTCTGAGGCATTCAACCAGCCGTTTGTGTTCGACAACCGGCCCGGCGCCAGCGGGGCGCTCGGCACGGAGATCGTGGCGAAGAGTGCCAAGGATGGTTACACGCTGCTCTACACCACCGGTTCGCACAACACGAATACACTGCTGATCAAGAAGTTGCCTTACGATGGGCGCCGCGATTTTTTACCCATCTCGCAGATCACGCTGTCGTACGGGCAGGTGATGGTGGTGCATCCGTCGCTACCAGCGAAGACGCTGCCGGAATTTATTGCGCTGGCGAAGAAGCGCCCCGGCAGCCTGCATTTCGGCTCGGCGGGTGTGGGCAACATCACGCATTTGCACGGCGAGATGCTGATGGCGGCGGCGAATATCAAAATCACGCACGTGCCGTACAAGGGCGCGAGCCTAGCGCAGAACGATTTGCTGGGCGGGCACATCGAGGTAATGTTCCCCAGCATTTCGCAAATCGGGCCGCTGATTCAGTCGAAACGTGTGCGCGCGATTGCGCTGGGTGGCCCGGTGCGCGCGCCGTCATTACCGGATGTGCCGACGTTTGCCGAGCATGGGTTTTCGCAGGTGGACACGCCCGGCTGGCAGGCAATGTGGGCGCCCGCGGGCACGCCGCGAGAGCGTATCGCGCGGTTGAATACGGAGATTGTGCGTGTCCTGAAGACACCGGACATGCGCGCACGGATAGAGGAATCGGGGCTACGGCCCATCGGCAGCACGCCGGAGGAATTCGCTGCGTTTATTGAGCGCGACTTTGCGTTTTTCGAGAAGGCGATACGGGCGGCGAAGATCGAGCCGCAGTGACTTCGGTTTGTATTATAAGTATTTGTTTTTATTGATATTTTTTCAGGGTCGTCGACCCTCTCCCATCTTGCGGGAGAGGGAATTACTTCAAAGGGATGGGGTGATGCGCAGGCCGCCCGAAACGGGTTGGTGCGTGGACGTCCGAAGTCTTACGCGCTGTGTATCTCCAGCTCCATGCCCTTGGCCACCAGTTTGCTGCCCAGTTTGGCGCAGCGCCCATTTAGTTCACCGAGTTCGGCGCCTTCGTTGGCGGGGTCGCAGAAGTAGGTTTCATTGAGGCTGTTATGGCGCACGAATTTGATCGCCACGCCAGAGACTTTCTTGTTGTCGATGGTGATGCGCGCCATCATGCCGAGCCAGTCGCCGTGGGCGATGCCGCCGTGGCCGGTGTGGAACGAGAAGCTGCCGAGGCCGTAGAACACCGGTTTGCCTTTATACATTTCCGCCGGAAGCGAATAGTGCGGCCCGTGGCCCATGACGACGTCCGCGCCGGCGTCGATGGCACCGTGCGCGATCATCGGCATGTAATCCAGCATGTCCTTGCGCAGCCCCCAATGGCAAGAGGCGACGAGAATGTCGACCTGTTTGCGCAGCGCGGAAAGGTCATCCTGAAAACGTTGCAGGTGCTGCGCGTCGGGCCAGGTGATGATCACCGGGGGAATGCCGGGGCGGTTCGCGGGCGGAATGTCGGGGCGCGTCTTGTGCATCGGCAACTGATACGCGGTGTGGCCGCGCAGCACGGCGACCCCGGCGGTGTGATCAGTGGCTTCGTGGTTCGTCGGCCAGTAGACGGACGTGCGTTGCAAAAAGCCGTAACGCACACCGTTTTTTTCGATGATGACCGGTGCGTAGGCCGCGGCCTTGTTGGCGCCGGCGCCGGTGTGCTTCACGCCGATTTCGTCGAGCCGCGCGACGGAGGCGTTGATTGCCGCTTCGCCGTAATTGACGTTATTGGCGATGCCCACGGCGTCGATGCCGGCGTATTTCAACGACTCACCCGCCGGGCCCGGCGCGGCCATGAAGCCCTCGTTGTCCCAAACTTGCCCGGTCGGCGGTGCGTAGAGGCAGCATTCCATGTTGGAAAAGCGCACGTCAGCGGCCTTGAATTCGTCGATGACTTTGCGAAACGGCACGGTGGGGTCATTGACGTTCATCAGATTGACGTCGCCAGTGAGAATGAGCTGAGCCATGAGGGCTTCCTTTGCTTGAGGATGGGAAAAGGGCGAAAAAGTAGAAAAAAACGGTAAAAAGAAGAAGGAGAAAAAATCGGGGCCAGAAAGTGGAACCGGGAACTCGCCGGGATGAAGACTGATTTTAGCCACTTGCGCGCGTGCGGCACAACCGGTGCTGTGACACACGCGGGGCGGCTCGACGGCAGTCGGCGAATGCGGCAGACTTGCGGGATTCTTCTGCCGGATCACGCAGCATGGGCAAGTATCTGTTACTCATCGTGGGCGCGTTGGTGGTCTACTGGATCGTGCGCGCCAATTTGCGCCGCCGCCGTGAACGCCTGCGCGCGGTCGAGCGGGATCGCGTGCTGACCGACGACATGGTGCGTTGTGCCGATTGCGGTGTGCATTTGCCACGCGGCGAAAGTCTTGCTGTCCGCGGGCGCTTTTACTGTTGCGCGGAACACCAGAGCCGGCACGATTCCGGCAGCTAATGGCGGGCGACGAATGGCCTCAATGGCATTTACCGAACGGCGCATAAGCGACCCGCGGGCATACCGTTATCCGGAAGCTTACTGGCGCTCGTTGTATTTGTTTACCGGCTACCGGCTGCTGGTAGGCCTGTTGCTGCTGGGCAGTGTGCTGGTCAGCGGCGACATGCTGCAGTTGGGGTCGCACGACCGCACACTCTTCGTGCAGGCTTCGGTGATCTATCTGGTGTCCGGTCTGGTGAGCGTGGCGGCGATTCGCACACGCTGGCAGTTTGCCTGCCAGATTGCGGTGCAGGTGGCGCTGGACATTGTCTACATCACCATTCTGATTTACGCGAGCCGCGGCGTGACCAGCGGCCTGGGCCTGCTGCTGCTCACCACCATCGCCGGCGCGGGCCTGATCAGCCGCGGCCGTCTCAGTCTGTTTTACGCTGCGCTGGCGAGCATCAGCGTGCTGCTCGAACAGATCTATGAAGTGCTGGTGTATCAGGAGAGCGTCGCCCAATTCGTGCAGGCGGGCTTTTTGTGCATCGGCTTTTTTGCCACGGCGCTGGTGGCGCACGCGCTGACGCGGCTGACGCGGCAAAGCGAGGAGATTGCCGCGCAGCGTGAAATCGATGTCGCCAATCTGTCGGAAGTCAACCGGCTCGTCATTCAGGATATGCCCGATGGCGTGATCGTGGTCGACGGGGACGGCGCGATACGCCAGATCAACACCCGCGCGGTGGCGTTCCTGGGGGCAATGCATGAAGGCACCGCTGCGGGCGAGCCGGTGCGGCTGGCCGATTATGCGCCGGTGGTGGCGGAACACCTCGCGCGCTGGCACGCCAGCGGACGCGGCGCGCAATCGTACAGCGTCTCGATGGACGATAGCCACGGCCTGCGCTTTGCGCAGGTGGGCGAACGTCCCGAGGCGGGGACGGTGATTTTTCTGGAGGACCTCACGCGCGCGCGCGCGCAGGCGCAGCAGATGAAGCTGGCCGCGATCGGGCGGCTCACGTCGAACATCGCGCACGAGGTGCGTAACCCCCTGGGCTCCATCAGTCACGCCGCGCAGCTGTTGCAGGAGGAGCCTGACAGTTCGCCCGGCGCGCGGCGGCTGCTGCGCATCATTCACGACAACACCCAGCGCCTGAATCGCATGGTGAACGACGTGCTGGGTTTGAATCGCGGGCAGGCGCCGCTGCTCGAAGCATTTGAACTTGCGCCTTTCGTGCGGCAATTTACCGCGGAGTTCGCGGAAACCGAAGGCGCCAATCCAGCGATTTTTGCGTTGCGCGCGGACGAGACACTGCAGGTGCTGTTCGACCGCACGCATCTGAACCAGATATTATGGAATTTGTGCCGCAACGCGTTGCGGCATTGCCGCGGGCAGTCAGGCAGTGTCCAAATCAGCGCGCAACGTATACGCGGCGGTCATACGGTAAAATTGGACGTGATCGACGACGGGCCGGGTGTGCCGCCGGCGGTGCGCGGGGGATTGTTCGAACCGTTTGTCACTGCGGTGCAGGGTGGTACCGGGCTGGGTCTGTACATCGCGCGCGAGCTTTGCGTGGCCAACGGCGCCACGCTTGATTACGTGGAAAGCTCGGCGGGCGCGCAGTTTACCTTGACTTGCAGAATGGGTCAGGGAAGTACCTCAAGCGGAACAGACGGAACGCGATGAACGCGAAAAGCCATGTGCTGGTGGTGGACGACGAGGCGGATATCCGCGAACTGCTCGCGATGACGCTCGCGCGCATGGGCGTGGAGTCGCACGGCGCCGCCACGCGCGAGGAAGCGCTGGCGCTGCTTGCAGCCAACAGCTACAACCTGTGTCTTACCGACATGCGCCTGCCCGATGGCGACGGCTTGTCGGTGCTCGAATATGTGACGCGCAATCATCCGCAAATGCCCGTGGCGGTGATAACCGCGCACGGCAGCACGGAAAACGCGGTGGCGGCGTTGAAGGCCGGCGCTTTTGACTACCTTGCCAAGCCGGTGTCGCTGGAGCAGTTGCGCGCGTTGATCCGCTCCGCGCTGAGTCTGCCGCCAGTGGCGCGTGCCGGACAGTCGCCGCGGAATGACGCAGTGGATGAGAACAACAGCGTCGGTGTTGAGCCGTCAGCGCAAGACACCGCGGTGCTGGTGGGCAATTCGTCGCAGATGCAGCAGGCGCGGCAGATGATCGCCAAGCTCGCGCGCAGTCAGGCGCCGGTGCATGTGACCGGCGAATCCGGCAGCGGCAAGGAGCTTGCCGCGCGGCTGATCCACGACAAGGGCTCGCGTCAGGCGCAGCCGTTCGTGCCGGTGAATTGCGGCGCGATTCCCGAGAATTTGATGGAATCGGAGTTTTTCGGCTACAAGAAGGGCGCATTTACGGGTGCGGCGGCTGACCGCGACGGTTTTTTTCAGGCGGCCAACGGCGGCACGCTGTTTCTCGACGAAGTGGCCGATCTGCCGCTGCCGATGCAGGTCAAGCTGCTGCGCGCGATTCAGGAAAAAAAGGTGCGCAAGGTGGGTTCCACCACCGAGGAAAACGTCGATGTGCGCGTTATTAGCGCCACGCACCGCAACCTCGCCGACGAAGTGAAGAACGGCGTGTTCCGGCAGGATCTCTATTACCGGCTCAACGTGATCGAGTTGCGCATGCCAAGCCTGCGTGAAATGCGCGATGACATTCCGGTGCTGGCCGGCATGTTGCTGCAAAAACTGGCGGGTGGGAGCGGCGGCGGTAGCAGCACCGTGCCGCAGTTGCGCGAGGACGCGGTGGCGGCATTGCAGAAATACGGTTTTCCCGGCAATGTGCGCGAGCTGGAAAACGTACTGGAGCGCGCGTGGACGCTGGCGAGTGGTGACGAAATTACCGCCGAGGACTTGCAGTTGACGGCGGCTGCGCCCGATGGCGGCGACGGCGTGGCGGACCTCGATACTTCAGCGCTGTCGCTGCCGGAGAAGCTCGAAAGCATGGAGCGCAAGGCGATCATGGCGGCGCTCGAAAAAACGCGCTACAACCGCACCGCTGCGGCCAAGCTGCTGGGGGTGAGTTTCCGCGCGCTGCGCTACCGCATGGAACGGCTGGGCATCAAGGATGAACTCGATCAAAAGCGCTAGTGCTGGCCGGCCGTGCACCTGAGTGCGGAAGGTTTGCTGGTGGAGGGTGGGGAAGGCGTACGCTATGTCCCATCCCCCAACTGTGACGCGCGCCCGGCGGGCATGCCCATCGAACTGGTGGTGGTGCACAACATCAGTTTGCCGCCAGGGGAGTTCGGTGGGTCGGCCATCATCGATCTGTTTCTGAACCGCCTGCAGCCTGGCGCGCATCCCTACTACGCGGGTATAGCCCAACTCAGGGTGTCGGCGCATTTTCTGATCCGCCGCGACGGCGAGGTCATTCAGTTCGTGTCTTGCGCGCAACGCGCCTGGCACGCGGGCGTGTCGCAATGGCGCGGGCGCGAGCGGTGCAATGATTTTTCCATTGGCATTGAGCTCGAAGGCACGGATGAAACGCCCTTCGAGGAAGCGCAATACGCGCGGCTGAGTGCGCTGCTGGCGCTGCTGAAGGGCCAGTACCCTATCGTGGCAGTGACGGGGCACAGTGACATCGCGCCGGGCCGCAAGACCGATCCGGGACCAGCGTTTGATTGGAATAAGGTAATTTGTAAGTAAAAACAA
>OMIN01000135.1 GCA_900299145.1 Betaproteobacteria bacterium
AGACGCAGCAGATACCGGAATTTAGCCTCACTGATTTTGGAACGGCGGAAATACCTGTTTTTACCAATCATTTCAGGAAGTTAGCACATGCCTTGCATGTGTTTGCTTCCTAAGACCCAAACAAATAGTTAAATCTATATTGCCGCCGATTCTTTTGTGCCGTAATTCATAAATTATCGCCCGGAGCGTCGAGCGCCAGAGATTCATGTAAGCCTCAAATTAGTCCATTCGGGCTATTGCGGAGGAGGGGCAAATCCGCGCTAGAATAACTCTGGCTACCGGGTTGTATTTACATTGCTTACACAAAACCTGCTTGGCACCAAATAAACGCAGTTGAACAAACGGCTCGAATACTAATCCTTGTACCTTATGAGGAGATTTTCCATGTTCAAGAAAGCCTTCGCCGCCACCCCAATTCAAAAAGCGAAATTTGAATTAAGAAAGTTATTTTCGGCATTTGCCTTGGCGGCGGCGGCCTTGGCTAGCACCGCACCAGCCAGCGCGCAAAACCTGCTGGTCAACGGCAGCTTTGAAACGGGCGATTTGACCGGCTGGAATACACACTCAAGTGCTTTGCAAGTGACGCATAGCATTTTGGCGGCGCTAGACGGGCAGTATTACCTCCGAGAGGCCTCTGTTGGAGGCGGCAGTATCTCTCAAACGTTTGCGACCATCGCGGGGGACAGCTACGAGATTTCCGGTTGGGCGAGAAGCACCGGGGGGGTGGCCCCCGATAGCCGATTTTATTTCACATGGAACCACCAGTTCGTATTAATAGTGAACGCGCTCTACAGTCCTTGGAAAAACTACACAGTAACAGTAACCGGCACGGGCAGCGATACCTTTGAGTTTGGATACTTCCACGACGACTTGTTAATAGTTGATTACGATAACTTCTCGGTGACCCATATTCCGTCGACAGCGGCCGTTCCTGAACCCGAAACCTATGCCATGATGCTGGCCGGGTTGGGGCTGCTGGGATTTGCCGCGCGGCGCCGCAAGCAGGCTATTGTTGCGTAATTGGCTTTTACTGTTATTACACTAACCCCGCTGCGGCGGGGTTTTGTTTTTTTGGGTGAGGCAGGGTGCAAAATTAAGTCAGCGATTCAATATAAGCTATCGCCCTGCGGTAGCGCGCAATGCGCTCGTGATCTTTCGCCGTGGGTTGTGCAATGCGCGAGAGGTCGCAGTTGTCGTGCAGATCGGAAAACTTCACGCGGCGGCCAATGGGGTTTTGCGCGGCGCGTTTGACGAATTCTTCGTACGATTCACCTTCGACCTTGCTTACCGACTTTAGCGCTTCGACGATTTCGGACGCGAAGCCTTCACCCAGGAGCCGCTCGAAGCTCCAGCCTTCGCAATCCTCCACCACGTCGTGCAACACGGCGGTGATGCGTTCGGCCTCGGTGGTTAAACGCAGCATCACGCGCAGCGGGTGCAGGATGTACGGCGCGCCGGCTTTGTCGGTCTGGCCGGCGTGGGCGGTGGCGGCGATGGCGATGGCGCGTTCGAGTGTGCTCATGGCGCGGCTCCTGATTACTTGCGTCGAGTGTGTCTGGAGGATTTGCGTTCACCCTTCGACTTCGCTAGCGCTACGCTCAGGGCGAACGGGAATGTTTTAAGTATTTGTTTTAATTGACTATTTTATGCCGCGGTTACGTTAGTCGATTCAAACACCGCCCGCATGTAATCCGGCAGCGGCCGCGATTTGCCGGTGGTGCGGTCCACCCACACCATGACCGCCGTGCCGTCGCCGTACTTGATGCTGTTGTCGGCGGCGGACAGCAGATCATAGTGCGTGGTGTAGCTGGCGCGGCCCGGCGAGCTGACGTAGAGATTGACCAGCACCGTTTCCGGGTAAGGGATGGGCCGTTTGTAATTGCAGGTGGCGCTGGCCACCACGGAGCCTTGGCCATTGCGCTCGCCGCGTGCGCGAATGGCTTGCAGCCACGCCAGCCGCGCGCACTCGAAGTAGGTGAAAAAACGCACGTTGTTGACGTGGCCATTGACATCCATGTCGGCCCAGCGCACGGGCACAGTGAGTTGGTGAGCGAGGATTTTTGGGTCGGTCATGATAGGGGTTTGCAGTCGGTGGCCGGCGTTTGCGGCCAGCGGTTGAATTTATGGTTATGATAACCGCTGTGAACAAAGATTTCTTCCTTTGGCCCCTGCGTGCAGCGATGCTGGCGCTGGCGTTGCACGCCGCGCCGTCGTTCGCGCAAACCTATCCCGCAAAGGCGTTGCGCATTGTTGTCGCCTACGCGCCCGGCGGAACCAACGACATCAGCGCGCGCGCCATCGGGCAGAAGTTGACTGAACTGTGGGGCGTGCCGGTGATCGTCGACAACCGGCCGGGCGGCGGGACGGTGATCGGCACGGAGTTGGTGGCAAAATCGCCGCCGGATGGTTACACGCTGCTGCTGACGCCACCGTCGTTCACCACCAACCCGACGTATCTGCCAAAGCTGCCGTATGACACGCTGCGTGATTTTGCGCCGATCACGCTGCTTAACATTAATCCGCAAGTGCTGGTGGTGAACCCCTCGGTGCCGGCGCGCACGGCGAAGGAACTTGCGGCGCTGGCGCGCGCGCGGCCCGGCGGCATGAATTGCAGTTCGTCCGGCAGCGGCGGGGCCAACCATCTGGCGTGCGAATTGTTCAACGCCATGGCGGGCGTGAAGATTGTGCATGTGCCGTACAAAGGCAATGCGCCGTCGCTGCTGGCGGTGGCGAGCGGCGAGATCGATCTGTCGGTGAACGGCGTGCTGGCGGCGATGGCCATGATCAAGGCCGGGCGTGTGCGGCCGGTGGCGATGACGAGTCTGAAGCGTTCCCATGCGCTGCCGGAGCTGCCCACGCTCGATGAATCCGGTTACAAGGGCTTCGAGGCGGTGGCGTGGACGGGCCTTGCCGCGCCGGGTAAGACGCCGGCCGATATCGCCGGCAAACTGAACAGCACCGTGGTGAAAATCGTGCAATCGCCGGAACTGAAAGAACGCATGCTGGCCGAAGGCTCGGAGCCGGTGGGCAATACGCAGGAGCAGTTCCGTGCGTTTTTGCAGAACGAGATTGTCAAGTGGCGCAAGGTGATCCAGGTGGCGGGGTTGAAGGCGGAGTAGGGGTTGCTTTGTTGTAAACTGCGGGAAAAGGTTGCAGCCGTTCAGGATATTCATGACCACCGAAAACATCGTTGAAATTACCAACCTGGCGTTCAGCTACCCCACGCGCGACATTTTCCAGAGCGTGAACATGCGCATCCCGCGCGGGCAGGTGACAGGCATCATGGGTGGCAGCGGCTGTGGAAAATCCACCTTGCTGCGGCTGATCGGCGGGCAACTGCAGCCCACCGGTGGTGTGTGCAAGGTGATGGGGCAGGACGTGCACCAGCTGGGCCACGACGCGCTGTACGAATTGCGCCGCAAAATCGGCATGCAGTTTCAGCAAAATGGCCTGTTCACCGATTTGTCGGTGTTCGACAACCTCGCATTCCCGATGCGCGAAAAAACCGATTTGCCCGAATCGCTGATCGAAGACCTGGTGCTGCTGAAACTTAACGCGGTGGGCCTGCGCGGCGCGGCGAAGCTGATGCCTTCGGAGCTGTCCGGCGGCATGATGCGGCGCGTGGGCCTCGCGCGCGCGATCGCCCTTGATCCGCAACTCATCATGTACGATGAGCCGTTCGCCGGCCTTGACCCCATTTCATGCAACGTGGTCGGCAACCTGATTCGCAAGTTGAACGATGCGCTTAACGTGACTTCCATCGTCGTGTCGTACGATGCCACCGAGGCGCTGAAAATCGTCGACTATGTTTATTTCATTGCCGATGGCGTGATCGCAGCCGAGGGCGCGACGGCGGATGTGAAATCGTCGAGTGACGATTTTGTGCACCAGTTCATCCGCGGCAAGCCGGATGGCCCGGTGCCGTTTCACTACCCGGCGAATGCCTACGCCGCCGATCTGGATATGGCGCCCCGTGCGTAACGGGTATCATAAGTACCTGATTCGACGAGGTTTTTTGCAACGTCTCGCGGCGTTGGCGGCGCTGCCTGGATTGCCCGCCGCGCCGCTCTTCGCGCAGCCCGCGTTGCGTGCGGAGTACGAAGCCTTTGCCAGTGAACTGGCGGCGAAGCACGGCCTCGACGCGCAGGCGCTGCGGCGGCTATTCGCGCAAATCAAGCCGCAGCCGTCGATCATCCGTGCGATGAACGCGCCGTCGACCGCACTGCCGTGGCACGCGTTTCGCCGCGGCCATGTCGACGCGGTGCGTATCAACGGCGGCGTGAAATTCTGGCATCAGCACGCAGCAACGCTCGCGCGTGCCGCGCGAGAGTATGGCGTGCCTGAAGAAATCATCTGCGCCACCATCGGCATCGAAACGCATTATGGCGGTTACACCGGCAGTTTCAGAATTCTCGATGCGCTGGCGACGTTGGCGTTTGATTACCCCAAGCGCGCGGCGTTTTTCCGTGACGAGCTTGAAGAGTTCGTGCTGATGGGGCGCGAGACGCAGTTGGATCTTCCGGCACTGAAAGGCTCCTACGCTGGCGCGATGGGTATCCCGCAGTTCATGCCCAGCAGCTACCGCAAATACGCGGTAGATTTTGACGGCGACGGGAAGCGCAATCTGTGGAGCAGTGTGCCGGATGTGATCGGCAGTGTCGCCAATTACTACAAGCTGCACGAGTGGCAGCCGGGCGGGCCGGTGCGGATGCCGGCGCGTGTGGCCGCCACGCCGGATGCTTCGCTCACCGATGACATCACGCCAAAAACAAAAATCAGCGAGTTTCGCAAGCTGGGCATAGAGCCTGTTGGTAACGCAGGTGAAGTGAGCGACGATGCGCTCGCCGCGCTGTTGCCGCTGGAAACTGAAAGCGGCATCCAGTACTGGTTCGGCTTCAAGAATTTTTATGTGATCACACGCTACAACCGCAGCACGAATTACGCGATGGCGGTTTATGAGATTGCACAGGGGATTAAGTCCCGAGTGAAAGGCACGTAGCAGGAATACGCAAGTTCATTGGACTTGCCCCGCCTATTTTGGATTGCCTTTGCCCAATTGGAGTGTTCGGATGGAGTGGAATCGCCATGCGTCCATGGATTCCCGCCAGATTTGGTTTACACCATCCACGGTAAAATGCAGCGCTGGTCGGCGTGCGTTACCGTTGCGTCTGCAATGCAATCAGACCTAACGTCACATCTATCAGAGCGGCTGGATCAGGGCTTGGTTGCTGGCGCGGGCTCGGCGACAAAAATTTCCACGCGACGGTTTTTCGCACGGCCCATTTCTGATGCATTGTCCGCAACTGGTTGACGCGACCCTTGGCCACTCACGCCGATGCGATTGGCGGCCACACCGCGCGCGGCGAGGTAGTCCCGCGTACTGGCTGCGCGATTTACCGAGAGCGGGTTGTTAATGGCGTCACTGCCGGTGCTATCGGTGTGGCCGACAATGGAAACGGTGGTAGCGGAATGATCCCGAAGGCTCGCGGCAAAGCGGTCCAGTATTGGGGCAAAGTTTGGGCGAATATCGTAGCGGCCGGTGTCAAAGGATATATCGCTGGGGATTTCGAGTTTCAGCTGATTATCCGCAGTTTGAGTGACTGCGACGCCGGTACCTTTGGTGGCCTGTTCCATCGCCTGTTTTTGTTCCTGCATGCGCTGCGACCAGAGATAACCCACACCCGCGCCGATGGCTGCGCCTACCACGGCACCGGTACCGGCGCGCGCCGTGCGATTGCCACCGCTCACCCCGCCGATGACGGCACCGGCCGCAGCGCCAACACCAGCTCCGGTGGCCGTGCCTTTTTGGGTTTCACTCATGTTTGCACAACCGCTCAATCCCGCAACGGCGACAGCAACGGAAATAATGCAGGCGTAGCACTTTTTCATTTAAATTTCCTGGAAGACTTTGGTGTTGGAGGAGATTCGCATCCAAAGCGCAGTTGGCGCGCTGGATTGCAGCCTTATTTTTTATCGACCGTCGCGAGCGGCGGTTAGTTCCGGTCTCAGGTTGGGAACGGATTTCGTTTGAACTCGCGACATGACGTCGCGCGCTCCAGGGCTAATCGACTCGGCACGTATCCGGTTAAGGAGGTTGAATCATAAGTAATTGTTTTTATTGTATAATTCACATTATTGCCACAAATATTCTTTGCGGATTTCATGCCCGCGCTCCCCTACCGGCGTCTCGCCGGTTTTTATTTTTTCTATTTTGCCTATCTCGGCGCGTTCGCGCCGTTTTTTACTTTGTACCTCGATTCGGTGGGCATGCCGGCGGTGGAGATTGGCGTGTTGATGTCGATGCCGCAACTCACGCGCATTGTTGCGCCGCATTTATGGGGGTGGCTCGCGGATCGCGGCGCGAGCGGCATGCGCATCGCGCGCTGGACAGGGGTGGCGGGCACGCTGGCTTGGCTCGGCGTGTTTGCGAGTGCGAATTTTCTATGGCTGTTCGCTGTGCTGCTGGCGGTGATGTTTTTCTGGAGCGCGGCGCTGCCGCTGATCGAGGCTACCACGCTGTCGCACTTGGGCGAGGAGACCGCGCGTTATGGGCGTATTCGCGTGTGGGGTTCGATTGGTTTTATTGTCGCGGTGATTGGTGTGGGGTATGCGCTCGACGGCTGGCCACCGCGCGCGGTGCTGTCGATTGTGCTGTTGTTGATGCTGTGCATATTGGCGTGTTGCTGGCTGACACCGGAGGCGAAGTCAGCGCCGCATGAGACCGACACGCAGCCGCTCTGGGATATATTGAAGCGCCCGGAAGTGATGGCGTTGATCGTTGCTGCCGCGCTGATGGCGGTGGCGCACGGGCCGTATTACACCTTTTACACGATTTATCTGGTGGATCACGGTTACAGCAAGTCGATGGCGGGCTGGCTGTGGGCGTTGGGCGTGATTTGCGAGATTGGCATTTTTGTGTGGATGCCACATCTGTATCGCGCGTTTACGCTGCGCCAGATTCTGCTGGGGAGTTTTGCACTGGCTGTACTGCGCTTTTTGCTCATCGGCTGGCTGATCGACAACTTCGTGGCGCTGGTCTTGGCGCAGGCGTTACACGCGGCGACGTTTGGATCATTTCACGCGGCATCCATCGGCGTGATTCACAAAGTGTTTCGTGGCCGCCATCAGGCGCGCGGGCAGGCGATGTACGGCAGTCTGGCGTTTGGCTTGGGCGGCGCCATTGGCGGGTTTACCAGCGGCCACGCGTGGGCCGGGCTCGGGCCGTCACTGACGTTTACGCTGTCGTCGGGCGCGGCGTTGGCCGGGTTGTTGATTCTATGGTGGAGAATGCGTCTGTAAGATTCGCAAATGCGTAGGCAACCCCTGCGTGGAAGTGCACGCCCGGCTGTGAGATAATCCCATGTTTACAGCAGCTTACGCCTTACGCAACTGCGTCACCGGCCCGCGACAAACTAATCATGGCAAAAACCCTTTACGACAAACTCTGGGATTCTCACGTGGTGCACGTCGAAGCCGACGGTACGGCGCTGCTTTATATCGATCGCCATCTGGTGCATGAAGTCACCAGTCCGCAGGCTTACGAAGGGCTGAAGCTCGCCAACCGCCCGGTGTGGCGTGTGGATTCGGTGGTGGCCACTGCTGATCACAACACGCCCACGCGCAACTGGGATAAAGGGATAGAGGGCATCGAGGACAAGGTGTCGCGCCTGCAAATCGAAACGCTCGACAAGAACATCAAGGAATTCGGCGCCAAGGTTTACTTCCCGTTTCTCGACAAGCGGCAAGGCATCGTGCACGTGATCGGGCCGGAAAACGGGGCGACGCTGCCGGGTATGACCGTGGTGTGTGGCGATTCGCACACCAGTACGCACGGTGCGTTTGCGGCACTGGCGTTCGGCATCGGCACCAGCGAAGTCGAGCACGTGCTTGCCACGCAGTGCATGGTGATGCAGAAGTATAAAAATATGCAGATTCGTGTCGAGGGCAAGCTGGGCCTGGGCGTCACCGCCAAGGACATTGCGCTGGCGGTCATCGGCAAAATCGGCACAGCGGGCGGTACGGGCCATGCGATTGAATTCACCGGAAGTGCGATCCGCGATCTGACCATGGAAGGCCGTATGACGCTGTGCAATCTGGCGATTGAAGCCGGTGCGCGCACTGGCATGGTGGCCTGCGACGAAAAAACCATTGAGTATTGCAAGGGCCGCATGTTTTCGCCGACCGGCGCGCAATGGGACAAAGCCGTTGCCTACTGGCGCACACTGGTAAGCGACGAGGGGGCGCATTTCGATACCGAGGTGACGCTTGATGCCGCCGAGATTCAGCCGCAGGTGACGTGGGGCACCAATCCTCAAATGGTGACCACTGTTGGCGGCAAGGTGCCCGACCCTGCACAGGAATCCGACAAGGTGCAGCGCGAGTGGATGGAGCGTGCGCTTAAGTATATGAATTTAAAGGCGAATACGCCGATCACCGAAATCAGCATCGACAAGGTGTTTATCGGTGCGTGCACCAATTCACGTATTGAGGACATCCGCGCGGCGGCGCAGGTGGCGAAGGGCAAAAAGGTCGCGGGGAACGTCAAGCTGGCGATGGTGGTGCCGGGTTCGGGGCTGGTGAAAGCCCAGGCGGAAGCCGAGGGTCTCGACAAAATTCTGACCGAAGCGGGCTTTGAATGGCGCGAGCCGGGTTGTTCGATGTGTCTGGGCATGAACGACGATTTGTTGTCGCCGGGCGAGCGGTGCGCGTCGACCTCGAACCGCAATTTTGAAGGGCGGCAAGGCCCCGGCGGGCGTACGCATCTGGTGAGTCCGGCAATGGCGGCGGCTGCGGCCATCGCGGGACATTTCGTTGATGTTCGTTCTTTCAGTTAAGGAGACTCAAATGCAACGGATCACGATAGTCATGATGGCGCTGTTGATGGCCGCGCTGGCGGGGTGTAACACCGTTCAGGGCATCGGCAAGGATGTTGAGCGCGCGGGCGAGGCGATACAAAAGTCAACGCGATAGTTACGAGAGCAACCAGAGCAACGAGGCAGCATGGAAAAGTTTGTTCGCAAGGAAGGGCTGGTGGCGCCGCTGGATCGCGCCAATGTCGATACCGACGCCATTATCCCCAAGCAGTTTTTAAAGTCGATCAAGCGCACGGGCTTTGGCCCCAATCTGTTCGACGAGTGGCGGTATCTGGATCGCGGTGAGCCGGACAAGGAAAACGCTGGCCGGCCGGTGAACCCGGATTTTGTGCTGAACAAGAAGCGTTTTGAAGGCGCGACCGTGTTGCTCGCGCGTGAAAATTTCGGCTGCGGGTCGTCTCGTGAACACGCGCCCTGGGCATTGCAGCAGTTTGGATTTCAGACGGTGATTGCGCCGAGTTTTGCGGATATCTTTTTCAACAACTCGCTGAAAAACGGGCTGTTACTGATCAGGTTCGATGCCAAAATCGTCGATCAATTATTCAAGGAAGTCGGTGAGAATGAAGGTTATCGGCTGGCGGTGGACCTCGAAAGCCAGACGCTCAGTACGCCCAGCGGCCAGAGCTTCAAGTTCGACATTGATCCGTTCCGCAAGCACTGCATTCTGAACGGGCTGGATGATATTGGCCTCACGCTGGAACACTCGGACAAGATTCGTGCGTTTGAGGCGAAGCATAAGGCGGCGCAGCCCTGGCTTTTTTGAATTCTTAGGGCGTTAGGCGTGAAGCGTGAGGCGTAACAACCGCCGCGTTTGCGCCTCACGCCTTACCCCTCACGGAACCTAAAATGAAAATCGCAGTTCTCGCCGGCGACGGCATCGGCCCCGAAATCGTAGCGCAAGCCACCCGCGTGCTGGAGGTGCTTGCAAAGGACGGCCTGAAAATCGAGATGGAAGCAGCGCCCTTTGGCGGCGCCGGGTTTGATGCATCGGGCGATCCGTTACCGCCGGCGACGTTAAAGCTTGCGAAAGAAGCCGATGCCGTGTTGTGCGGCGCCGTGGGCGGGCCGAAGTATGACGCGCTGCCGCGCCCACAGCGGCCGGAGCAGGGGATTTTGCGCATCCGGAAGGAACTGGGGCTCTTTGCCAATCTGCGGCCGGCGGTGATGTATCCGGAACTCGTGGGTGCATCTTCGCTGAAACCCGAGGTGGTGTCAGGGCTCGACATCATGATTATTCGTGAGTTGACCGGCGACATTTATTTCGGCGAGCCGCGCGGGCGGCGTGACAACGCGCGTGGCGAGCGCGAAGGATTTGATTCGATGCACTACGCCGAGTCAGAGGTGCGCCGCATTGCCGAGGTGGGTTTTCAGACGGCGATGAAGCGCAACAAGAAACTGTGTTCGGTGGACAAGGAAAATGTGCTGGAGACCAGCCGCTTCTGGCGCGAGATTGTGATTGACGTGGCGAAAAAATACCCGCAGGTGGCACTGTCGCATCAGTACGTGGATAACGCAGCCATGCAACTGGTGCGCAACCCGAAGCAGTTCGACGTGATTGTCACCGGCAATATGTTCGGCGATATTCTGTCTGATGAAGCGTCAATGCTGACCGGTTCCATCGGCATGCTGCCGTCGGCTTCGCTGGATTCCAACAGCAAGGGGCTGTATGAGCCGAGTCACGGCTCGGCGCCAGACATCGCGGGCAAGGGTGTGGCTAATCCGCTGGCGACCATTTTGTCGACCGCCATGTTGCTGCGTTACACGTTTAACAAGGACGAGTGGGCGTACCGCATTGAAGCCGCTGTGAAATCCGCCCTTGCGCAGGGTTTGCGTACGGCGGATATTTATGAGGCAGGCACGAAGAAAGTCGGCACGCAGGAAATGGGCGACGCGGTAGTGGCTGCCCTGTAGATTAACAATTTAACTATCTGATTTTATTGGTGTTTTATGGCTGTGGTTGGGAATAAAGTTGGCATCATCGGCTGGCGTGGGATGGTCGGTTCCGTGCTCACGCAGCGCATGCGTGACGAGGGCGATTTTGGGCGCATTATCCCGACGTTTTTCTCGACGTCGCAGGCGGGCGGCAAAGGTCCGGATATAGGCGGGGGCAAGACTGCCGGCGCGGTCAAGGACGCGAACAATATTGGCGATCTCGCCGCCAACGATATTTTGATTACCTGCCAGGGCAGCGATTACACCACTGAAATTTACCCGAAGTTGCGTGCGGCGGGCTGGAACGGCTACTGGATCGATGCCGCCAAGACACTGCGCATGAAAGACGACGCGGTCATCGTGCTCGATCCGGTCAACATGCCGGTGATCAAGGCCGCGCTCGACCAGGGCATCAAAAATTACATTGGCGGCAATTGCACCGTGAGTTGCATGCTGATGGGGCTGGATGGCTTGTTCAAGGCCGATCTCATCGAGTGGATGACCTGCATGACGTATCAGGCGGCCTCCGGCGGCGGTGCGCAACATATGCGTGAGCTGTTGACGCAGTTTGGGCTGGTGCATGCTAGCGTGGCGGATTTGCTGGCCGATCCGGCGTCCAACATTCTTGATATTGATCGCAAGGTGCTGGCCAGGCAGAACGACGGCTCGCTTCCGCGAGATAATTTCCGCGGCGTGCCGCTGGCGGGCAATCTGATCCCGTGGATCGATCAGGACATGAAAAACGGCATGACGCTCGAGGAATGGAAGGGCGGCGCCGAGACCAACAAAATTCTTGGCCGTGGTGCACCGTTCGATAAGCCCGTGACGCCAATCGACAGCCTATGCGTGCGCATCGGCGCCATGCGTTGCCACAGTCAGGCGTTGACCATCAAGTTGAAGCGCGACTTGCCGCTGAAAGAAATCGAACAGATTCTGGCGTCGGCCAATGCGTGGGTGAAGGTCGTGCCGAACGAGCGCGAGATTACCGAGCGTGAACTAACGCCCGCAGCAGTGACGGGCCGCCTGCATATCCCCGTTGGACGGCTGCGCAAGCTGGCGATGGGCGGCGAATATCTGTCGGCGTTTACCGTTGGCGACCAGTTGCTGTGGGGCGCGGCGGAGCCGTTGCGGCGGATGTTGCGCATTTTGTTGCCGTAGAAAAAATTCAATAAAAACAAATACTTGGGCGAATTCCTCTTGAGGGTGTCCGCGCCTGTTGTATTTTGTTCACAGCAGCCGTTAATTTATTGAATTAGCCACGAATAGTGGCCTGCACCAAACCACAAGGGATAGTGGTTACGCAGTGGCAAAAGCGGAAAATGCGCGGCAATGCGGCCAGTTGCGCGATCAAATTTCATGCGGCACATGAACTTGAATACCTAAGTGATTGATGTTAGCTTAGTATTTCCAAAATTCATCGATTCTTTTCGAATCTTTTCTCGAACCCTAGAGGTGGCGCTGTGCGGGAATTCAAACTCAAAAAATGGGTAGCCGCAGGGCTGATGGTTTCGATGCCGTACGCCGGCATCGTCGATGCAGCCGGATTGGGCAGACTCAACGTGTTGTCGCAATTAGGGCAGCCGTTTTCGGCCGAGATTGATCTGGTCAACGTATCCAAGGAGGAACTTGCAACGCTCAAAGCCAGCCTTGCATCGCCCGCCGCTTATCAGGCTGCCAATCTGCAGTTCAATCCCGCGCTGAATGCGCTGAGATTGTCGATAGAACGCCGGGCCAACGGCACTTCCTACATCAAGGCCACGTCATTCCGTCCCGTTTCCGAGCCTTTCCTCGATCTGGTGATCGATCTGGTATGGGCGGGCGGCAAGGTTTCTCGCGAATATTCGGCGTTGCTCGATCCACCGGGTATGGAGTCGCCCGCCGCTGCGGTGACCGCACCGGTAGTAGCTGCGCCCGCCGCCAAGCCTGCCGTTGAAGCGCCGGCGGCGGCACCTGCGCCAGCCGCGCCTGCGCCCGTAGCCAAGCCCGCGCCAGCGACTCCCGCGCCCACGCCGTCACCGGTGGCTGCTGCGCCAGCGCCAGCTGCGAGCCAGGTGGCCGTGAAATCGGGCGACACGCTGAGCGGTATCGCTGGTAGCGTCAGGCCGGAAGGCATTTCGCTGGAGCAAACACTGATCGGTCTGTTCCGTGCCAATCCGGATGCGTTTAGCAACAACAACATCAACCAGTTGCGCGCGGGCAAGATTCTCAATGTGCCGGAGCGCGAACAACTGGCTGCGATCACGCAGGGTGATGCCGCGCAGGAAGTGCGCATGCACGCCAGCAACTGGAACACCTATCGTCAGAAAGTCGCCGATGCCGCACCCAGTGCGGCGGATGCCGCGCCGTCGGCCAAGGGCAAGATCGCCGCGCGCGTGGATGACAAGGCAGCGCCCGCTGGTAAAGATGTAGTCGTGCTTTCGAAGGGTGACCCCGGTGGCGCTGCGGGCGGCAAGGGCGATGCCGATCGCATCCGCGCACTGCAGGAGGACCTCGCAGCGCGGGATAAGGCCCTGTCTGAATCGCGGGATCGCGTCGCTCAGCTTGAAAAAAACCTGAAAGATTTGCAGAAGCTCGGCGAAATCAAGAGCCAGAGCGTGCCCGGCGCGGCGCCGAAAGCAGATGCCAAAGCTGATGCCAAGGCCCCGCCCAAGGCGGAAGTGAAAGCTGAACCGCCAAAGGCCGAACCGCCCAAGGCTGAAGCACCGAAAGCCGAGCCGCCGAAAGTGGAACCACCCAAGGCTGAACCGCCAAAGGCCGAGCCTCCCGCCGCAGATACCAAGGTCGCGGAAGCGCCCAAGGCGGATGTACCGCCACCCGCGCCCAAACCCGCTACGCCCCCACCGCCTGCACCGAAGAAGGCTGCTCCGCCGCCACCGCCAGAACCGAGCCTGATGGATACCGTGATGGATAACATCCTGCCCATCGGCGGTGGAGCGGCGTTACTCGCCGGTGCCGGTGGGTTCCTGGCATGGCGCCGTCGCAAGAAAAAAGCCGAAGATGACGACACGCCGGATCCGGCGTTCCGCACGGAACCGTCGAACGTAGCTGCCGAAGTCCCGGTCGCGTTGGCTCCCGTTGCCGCAGCGGCTGCCGCGCCCATGGCTGCTGCACCGGCATCCGATGTGGTGGATCCCATTGATGAAGCACAGGTATACATCGATCATGGGCGCGACGCGCAGGCCGAAGAGATTCTCAAGGAGGCCATGGTCACCCAGCCGGACCGGCCTGACATTCAGTTGAAGCTGCTGGAAGTTTATGCCGCGCGCGGTGACAAGGATGCGTTCAATTCCGCAGCGCAGGCGTTTCACACACTTACCAATGGCACCGGTGACCAGTGGAACCGCGCCGCAGCCATGGGCTATGCGCTGGATCCGGGCAATCCGCTGTATCCGAATACCGGCGAGGTTGTCGATCTGACGGCAGATTCGTCGGCAGGCAGCCTTGACCTTGATCTTGGTGGCGGCGGAGACACCGCGCAGGCAGAAGATGCCATGGGCACGACCACTGATATCCTGCTGGATCAGGGGGGCAGTGACGATAGCGATCTGAACAAGACCATGGTGGTGTCGCGAGACAATGCGCCTGCCTCCGATGCGGCGATCGACGTTACGCCGCCGATGATTGAAGTGCCCGCCGCGTCGGCAGCGCCCGAAGCCGCGCCACCGATGATGGATTTCAATATCGATCTGCCTTCCGCGAGTACGGACAGCGCGGCGGATACGCCGACGACCCGCGTCGATCCGCCCGCACCTGCGGCGAATACCATGGAGTTCAACCTCGATTTGCCATCGGCCAGTGAGCCCGCACCAGCGGCGCCTGCGGCCGCACCCGCCAAGGCTGACGACGGTGGACTGGATTTCAAGATCGATCTGGGCGGCATCAGCCTGAATCTGGACGACGACAAGCCTGCGGCGGCGGCCGATGCCGCGCCCGCGGCTGGCGGTGCCAAGGACGCGCATTGGGAAGACGTGCAGCAGAAGTTCGATCTGGCGCGCGCCTATCAGGAAATGGGTGACAAGGAGGGCGCGATTGAAATCCTGCGCGAGGTTGAGCGCGAAGGTGACGCCGGTCAAAAAGCGGAAGCGCAAAAGCTCCTGCAGACGCTCCAAGGGTAGTTATGGCAGTAGAGTTAGTGGCATCGTAATAAAACGGTTGAACGTTATCACTGGACCGCGGCGGGAAACTGCCGTGGTCTTTTTTTTCTATGACGGGCCTTTGGATCATGCGCATTGCATTGGGCATTGAATATGAAGGCAGTGCTTTTTGCGGCTGGCAAACGCAGCCCGGCGGCTGTGCCGTACAGGACAGCTTGGAAGCCGCACTCGCGCAAATCGCCGGTGGGCCAGTGGCAACGCTCTGTGCGGGGCGCACCGACACTGGTGTGCACGCACTGGCGCAGGTAGTGCATTTTGATAGCGTAGTGGCGCGGCCACAGTCGGCGTGGGTGCGCGGTGTCAATGCCCTGCTGCCACCATCCATTGCCGTGACGTGGGCGAAAGAAGTCGCCGACACGTTTCACGCGCGGTTTTCGGCCACAGCGCGGCGCTACCGCTACGTGTTGCTCAATCAACCGGTGCGGCCCGCCGCCGATCATGGGCGCGTAGGCTGGTTTCATGCGCCGCTGGATGTGGACCGCATGCGCGAGGCGGCGGAGGCGCTTGTGGGTGAACACGACTTCAGCGCATTTCGTTCGTCGCAGTGCCAGGCGAAATCGCCGATGCGCGTGCTCAAGCGGCTGGCTATTGCACGACAGGGGCCGTACATCGTGTTTGATCTTGCCGCCAACGGCTTTTTGCATCACATGGTGCGCAATATTGTCGGCAGTCTGGTGTATGTGGGCAGCGGTCGCAAGCCCCCGGCGTGGATGGCGGCACTGCTGGCCGCGCGCAACCGCAACGAAGCGGCGCCGACGTTTGATGCAGCCGGGTTGTATCTGACTGGCGTGGATTACGAAGCCAGGTGGCAACTGCCGGTGAATGAACGGGTAGAATGGACACTCGGGCCGCGTCTTGCCCTGAACGACCAACCACACAGCACACCATGACGGCGATCAAGATTTGCGGCATTACGCGCGAGCAGGATTTGCTCGATGCCGCGCGCGCGGGCGCGAATGCCGTCGGCTTTGTGTTTTACACGAAAAGCCCGCGCGCGGTAACGCCCGCGCGTGCGGCTGAACTCATGCGTGGATTGCCACCGTTCGTGACGAGCGTGGGCCTGTTTGTCGATGCGGGCGTGGATGAAGTCAAGGCGGCGCTGGCCGTGGCGCGCGTCGATCTGCTGCAGTTTCATGGCGACGAAACGCCCGCGTACTGCAGGCAATTCAATATCCCGTATCTCAAGGCATTACGCGTGAGGCCCGGGGTGGATTTGTTACAATACGCGCGTGAATATCACGGCGCGCGCGGGTTGCTGCTGGATGCTTTCGTGGAAGGCACGCCCGGCGGCACCGGCGCCACGTTTGACTGGGCGCTGATTCCGAAGAATTTGCCGCTGCCGGTGGTGTTGTCGGGAGGTTTGACGCCGGGCAATGTCGCTGCCTCGATTAGAGTTGTCAGGCCGTGGGCGGTGGATGTGTCCAGCGGCGTGGAGATTTCCAAGGGTATCAAGAGCGCCGAAAAAATCGCGGCGTTCGTAACCGGAGTTCGGAATGCAGATGTATGACCTGCCCGATGGTTTTGGGCATTTTGGGCAGTATGGCGGCACCTTTGTCGCCGAGACGTTGATCGGCGCGCTCGATGAGCTGCGCGAGGCTTATGCGAGGTATCAAAACGATCCGGAATTCAAAAAGGAATTCGCTTACGAGCTTAAGCACTATGTCGGGCGGCCGAGCCCGGTGTATCACGCGAAACGCTGGTCGGAGCATTTTGGCGGCGCTCAGGTTTATCTGAAACGCGAGGATCTCAACCACACCGGCGCGCATAAGATCAATAATGTGATAGGTCAGGCCATGCTTGCCAGGCGCATGGGTAAGCCGCGCGTGATTGCCGAAACTGGCGCGGGCCAGCATGGGGTGGCCACGGCTACCATAGCCGCGCGGTACGGCATGGAGTGCGTGGTCTACATGGGGTCGGAAGACGTAAAGCGTCAGGCGCAAAACGTCTATCGCATGAAGCTGTTGGGCGCCACCGTGGTGCCGGTGGAGAGCGGTTCCAAAACACTCAAGGACGCATTGAATGAAGCCATGCGCGACTGGGTAACCAACATTGAAAACACCTACTACATTATCGGCACGGTGGCCGGGCCGCATCCCTATCCGATGATGGTGCGAGATTTCCAGTCGGTGATTGGCATTGAGGCGCTGACGCAAATGCCCGAGCTGACCGGCCGCCAGCCCGACGCCGTGATCGCATGCGTGGGCGGCGGCTCGAATGCGATGGGGATTTTTTACCCGTATATCAACGAAAAAAACGTGCGCCTCATCGGCGTGGAAGCCGCAGGCCATGGCCTGGAAAGCGGCAAACACGCCGCCACGCTCACAGCAGGCAAGGCGGGTGTGCTGCACGGCAACCGCACTTATCTGCTGCAGGATGAAAACGGCCAGATTGTCGAAACGCATTCCATTTCGGCCGGGCTGGATTACCCCGGCGTGGGGCCGGAGCATGCGTATCTCAAAGACATTGGTCGCGCGGAATACGTGTCGGTCACCGACGATGAAGCATTAAAGGCGTTTCACGATCTGTGTCGGCTGGAAGGCATCATCCCCGCGCTGGAATCGAGTCATGCCCTGGCCTACGTGGCGAAAATGGCGCCGCGCATGAAGGCGGATCAAATGCTGTTGGTCAACCTGTCGGGGCGCGGCGACAAGGATATGCATACGGTTGCCGAGAAATCGGGCATCAAGTTTTAATTGCGTGAGGGGTAAGGCGTGAGACGTGAGGCGCGTGGGGAATGGAAGCTGTGCTGCATCATTGTGAGCCGTGAGGTTTTACGCCTCACGCCTCACGCCTCACGGAGCATCAGATGTCCCGCATAACCAGCACATTTGCCAGCCTGAAAGCGCAAGGCAAGAAAGCGCTGATTCCCTTTATCACGGCGGGTGATCCTAATCCTGGAATGACTGTGCCGCTGATGCACGCGCTGGTGGCAGGCGGGGCGGACGTGATAGAGCTGGGTGTGCCGTTTTCCGATCCGATGGCGGATGGCCCGGTAATTCAGCGTGCCAGCGAGCGAGCGTTGGCGCATGGCGTGTCTTTAAAGCAAGTTATTGATTTTACTAAAGAATTTCGCAAGACCAATCAGGCTACGCCGGTGGTGCTGATGGGGTACGCCAATCCCATTGAAGCCATGGGCGCAGCCGCGTTTGCCGATGCCGCCAAGGCTGCTGGTGTCGACGGGGTGCTGGTGGTGGATTACCCGCCGGAAGAAGCGCAATCACTGGTGAATCTGATGGATGCGCGCGGGCTGGATACGATTTTCCTGCTGTCGCCGACCACGCGCGATGCGCGCCTTGCCCAAGTCGGCAAGCTGGGGCGCGGTTATCTTTATTACGTGTCGTTAAAGGGCGTGACTGGCGCGGGAAACATCGACACCGCCGATGTTGCGCAACGGGTGAATCACATCAAGCAATTCACTTCGTTGCCGGTGGGTGTGGGTTTTGGCATCCGCGATGCGGCATCTGCCAAGGCGGTCGCGCAGGTGGCTGATGCGGTGGTGATCGGTAGCCGTCTGGTGCAGGAGATTATTGACGCTGGCAATGAGGCGCCGGCGCGCATTGAAGCCTTGCTCGCGGGTATACGCACAGCCATGGACGGCGCTGCATGAGCTGGCTGCAGAAGCTGCTGCCACCCAAAATAAAGCGCGATGCTGGCGGCCCGAAAAAGGCCGTGCCCGAAGGCCTGTGGAGCAAATGCAGCGCCTGCGAAACGGTGCTCTACCGCACCGATCTGGAAAAAAATTTTCAGGTGTGCCCGAAGTGTGCGCACCACAACCGCATCAGTGCACGCGAGCGGCTCGACGG
>OMIN01000136.1 GCA_900299145.1 Betaproteobacteria bacterium
GAACTATCATACAGATCATACAGATCATACAGAAATCCCGCCGCGCCGCCTTCGGGCCACCTGTGCGGGAATTCACGGGGAGCGATCTTGACTGACGCCAAAGCAGCCTCCGCCGCGTCCACCAAACCCGCCGCACGCCGCGTGCTGGTGGTGGACGACAGCGAAACCATACGCCGCAGCGCGGAAATATTTTTGCGGCTCACCGGCATGGAGGTCATACTCGCCACCGACGGGTTCGACGGGCTGTCCAAAATCAGCGACTACAATCCTGATCTCATACTGGTCGACATCATGATGCCCAAGCTCGACGGCTACCAGATGTGCCAGATCGTCAAGCAACACCCCGCGCACGCCAAAACGCCGGTGATCATGCTCTACAGCAAGGATGGCGTGTTCGACCGCGCGCGCGGGCGCATCGCCGGCTCTGACCAATATCTCACCAAGCCCTTCACGCGCGACGGCCTGCTCGCCGCAGTCAATGCGCAACTGAACCCCGCGCCGGCGGCGGGTAAATCATCATGAACACACAGCAAACCGTGGATCGCGCGGGCCTGCTCGCCATCATCCGCCAGCAGATCGAAATTGTGCTGTGCCAGGTGGGCGATGCCGCCCTGAAATTTGGCGCGGACGGTGAACCCAATCCTTCTCTGGCAACCGGTTTCGCCCAACTGCACGTCGCCGCCGGCGCGCTGCGCATGGTGCAGTATCCGGGTGCTGCGCGCTTTTGCTCGGGGATCGAAGCCGCGCTGAAAGCCGCCTTGCGCAACACGCCCGCCGACAAGGCCGAAATCGCAACAGTCGGCGCTGCTGCTCACCAATTGCGCGAGTTCGTCAACGATGTCGCTGCCGGCGGTACCTACCAGCCACCACGGTTGTATACCGCGTACCGCAAGCTCGCCAAAATCAGCGGCAACGACGCGGCTTCGGAAAAGGATTTATTCTTTCCCGAACTCATCGACAACGCTCCGGCACATGCGAACCCGCGCGCCATCACGCCCGCGATTCTGCCGCCACTGGTCAAGGATTTGCGCGTGCGTTACCAGCGCGGGCTGCTGACGTGGCTGAAAAACAGCACGCAGCCCGAAGGCCTGAAGCTGATGCGCGACGTGCTCGACCAATTACACCAGATCGCCGCCCAGGTCCCGGAACCGCGCGGCGTGTGGTGGGCATCGGTGGGCCTGACTGAAGCGGTGATGGAGCTGCTGCCCGATGCAAAAGCCGCCGAGTGGCTGGCGCGCGTGAAGCCGGTGTTCAGCCGCATCGATTTTCTGTTGCGTGATCTTGCGGCGAAAGGCACTGCAGACACCGCGCCCGCGCAGCGCGACGTGTATTACGCCATCGCCAGTTGCCGCACGCCCACGCCGCGCCTTGTCGAAACGCGCAAGGTGCTCAACCTTCAGGATGTCGTGGCCGATGCGCCAGACGCGGGCGGTAAAACCGATAGTCACCGCCCGCAACTGGAAGACGCCCGCGCGCGGCTCGAAAACATCAAGGAAGTGTGGACCGAGTACGCGGCGGGCGAACCGAATCGCCTTGCACGTTATCGCGAGCTGCTAGCGCCGCTAACGCAAAAGGCAAGCGAACTGGGCAACGCGCAGTTGTCACGGTTGCTGCAGGCTATCGAAGGTTCCACCAAACAACTGCCCGACCCGTATCCGCTCGACGGCCAGGTGATGTCGCTGGAAATGGCCTCCGCGCTGCTGATGGCCGAAAGCATTGTGCAGCACTTCAACGCGCTGCCGCCCGATCTGGACGCGCAAGTCGGAATCATGACCAACTGGCTCGCCGAAGCGGCCACCGGCAAGATCGCCAGCGGCACGCCGGCGGGCCTGCGCGCTGACATCGTGCAAAAAGCCAACGATGAAAAACTGCGTATCGCCACCGCGCGCGAAATTCTGAAAAGCCTGCAACAGGTTGAAAAGGCCGTCGAAGTCTTCGCCGCCGATCCCGCCAAGCGGATCGAAGTCACGCCGCTGACCATCGCGCTGCGGCAGGTGCACGGCGTGTTTACGGTCACCAATCAGAAGCGTGCCGCACGCCTTGCCACGGCCTGCCGCGAGTTGCTGGAACGGTGCACCGGCGCGCCGGACGCCGACACGCCCAAACACATTGAATGGCTGGCGGAGGGTTTGGGCAGCCTTGGCTTTTATCTCGAGCCCAGCCTGCACGGCAAAATGCCCGCCGAACGCGCAATCAACATTTTCTTTGCGCGTTACGAAAATCAGGCGGGGTTCGAGGCGCTGCTCGCGCGCTCGCAAAAAATCGCCGTGGTGCAGACCGAAGCGCCCGCAACCCCGGCTGATGTAACACCAGCACCCGCGCCGATACCCGCGGCAGCTCCCACGCCGCCCACTGCGCCCGGTGCCGACCGGGAAATGCTCGAGATTTTCCTCGAGGAAGCAAGCGAAGTATTGAGTGCGATGGAAGGCAGCATCGCGCAGGCACGCGGCGGCAGCGGCGATGCGCTGATCAACATTCGCCGTGCGTTCCACACGCTCAAGGGCAGTGCGCGCATGGTCGGCCTCACAGCGTTTGGCGAATGCGGCTGGCAGTTGGAACAGGTAATGAACCATTGGCTGGCGCAGGGCCTGGCCGCCACGCCGGAACTGATGGATTTGTGTTCGGACGCGCGAGATCTTCTGTGGGAGTGGTCACACGCCCTACAAGGCGAAGCCGCACCGGACATCGACGCCAGCGCCATCGAAGCGCGCGCGCGCGTCATTCGTGGCGAAGAGCCCACCGTGCCCGTAGCCGCTCCGCCACCTGCCACCCCGGTGGCCGCGGCAGAGGCAACCCAGCCTGCGACGCCAACAGAACCGGCTGAGTTCATGACCATGAACCTGCCGGCGGAGCAGCCTGCCGCGCCGCCCGCCGAAACGGTGCCCGCGCCGGCTGAAGACGACGACACGGCCTACATGACCATGCACATGCCCGCTGCCACGGGCGCGTCCGACGCTGGCGACGCACCTGCCTACCAGTCTACACTTGCTGATCTGGGCGACCGTCTGGCGTGGCTCAATGGGCTGGTCGAAGAAATCCAGCAACAGGCCACCGCATCGGGCAGCGCCAATCCGCGCCTGAACGAAGTCGCGCACATGATGACCGAAAGCATGAGCGAGGCGCTGGCGCTGCATCAGAGTTTGCAGACGCAACTGCAACAGTTGAAAAAGTAAACCCACGAAGGATGCCCCTCGCGGGGCTGGGCGGCAAACAGAATCTGAAAAACCGGTAGCGCCGGTTCCTGCTCAATCTCCCAATACTCTCCCGATACGCTCCCGATACGCCCTCAATACGGAGCTCAGTGCGCCTTCTCCGGCGGATGCGTTAGCTTTTCGGTATAGGCTATGGCAATTGCCGAAAACACGAACGTCAGGTGTATCAGCGTCTGCCACAGCAACACTTTTTCGGTGTAATGCTCTGCATTAATAAACGTTTTCAGCAGATGGATCGACGAGATGCCGATGATCGCGGTGGCGAGCTTGACCTTCAACACGCCGGCGTTGACGTGCGACAGCCATTCCGGCTGATCCGGATGATGTTCGAGTTCGAGCCGCGAAACGAAGGTCTCCCAGCCTCCCACGATCACCATCACCAGCAGATTGGAAATCATTACCACGTCGATCAGCCCCAGCACGATCAGCATGATCTCGGTTTCGGTGATGTTGTGCGCGGTCATTTTCTGCACCAGCAACACCAGCTCGTGCCAGAACTGCCACACGTAAAGCGCCTGCGCGCCGATAAGTCCAATATACAGCGGCGCCTGCAGCCAGCGGCTCATGAATATCCAGCGAGGCAGCGGCCGCAGCTTGTCGCTGGCGCGGCGCATCAGCGGCCCGTTGACGCGCGTGTTTCGTTTTTCTTCCATAGCCTTGTTATATCCTCGGTTTCTGTTCTTTATGTTCTTGATGTTATTGCCGGCGGCGCGCACCGCGAACGGCCAAAGCGCGATATATTCTCTACACTTCCTGAAACTTTGCAATCGCTGTTTTCGATTGCCGTCATGATCCGGTAACAATGTCCCCGCTTTATGTCTGCCCCGCCCTGCTGCTGGCCGCGACGCACGCCCTCGCGCAGCCCGCCACGGGTGGCGGCGCGCCCGGTAACGTATGGCCCGCAAAACCGCTGCGCATTGTGTCGCCCTTCGCGCCCGGCGGCGGCAACGACACCCTGTCGCGCGTGCTGGCCACCGCATTGACACCGCGCCTCGGCCAGCAGGTGGTGGTGGAAAACCGGCCCGGCGCCAACACCATTGTCGGCACCGAGCTGGTGGTGAAATCGCCGCCCGATGGCTACACGCTGATCGTGCTGCCCAATGCCATCACCATCAATCCGCATCTCTACCGCAAGATGCCGTTCGACGTGGCAAGGGACCTTTCACCCGTGCTGCAAATCGGCGTGAGTCCGCTGATATTCGTGGTGCACCCGTCACTGCCGGCACGCAGCGTAAAGGATTTCCTCGCGCTGGCGCGCACCAAGCCCAATGAATTAACCAATGGCTCGTCGGGCAATGGTTCGTTGGGCCATCTGGCCGGCGCGCTGCTCGGCTTGATGACCGGCACGTCGTTGGTGCACGTGCCGTACAAGGGCACCTCGCTGGCAGTGACCGAACTCATTGGCGGACAAATCGTCATGTCGTTTGCGTCCGCGCTCACCGTGGTGCCGCATATACGTGGCGGCCGGTTGCGCGCGCTGGGCGTCACCAGCGCGAAACGATCGCCCGCCGTGCCAGACGTGCCCGCCATTGCGGAAACCGTGCCGGGCTTTTCCGCCGAGCTGTGGTACGCCCTGTTCGCGCCCGCCGGCACGCCCGCCGATATCATCAACCGCCTGCACCGCGAAGCCGGCACGGTGCTGGCGCAAGCGGAAATCAAAAGTAAACTCGCCGATCAGGGCGTCGACGCGCTCACCCGCTCGCCGCAGGAAATGACAAAGCAAATCGCCATTGATCTCGATAAATGGGCAAGAGTCGTCAAGGACACCGGCGCGCGGATCAATTAGCGGTCTCGTTACGTGCAGCCGCATTCCGCGCGCAAAGCAAAAACATCGTAAGTATTTGTTTTTATTGATTAATTTTTAAGACTTATTTTAGAAAGTTTCACTTTCCATGTCAGCCGAAAACCACTCGCCCGCCGCCCCCCTGCAATCCATCGAAGCCGTTGATACGGGCCTTAGCAACGCGGGCTACATCGCCAGCCGCCCCATTTCCACCGCAATTTATCTCGCGCACCATCTACAAAAGCCCATCCTCGTCGAAGGCCCCGCTGGCGTCGGCAAGACCGAACTCGCCAAATCCGTGGCGGCGTGGCTCAAATTACCGCTCATCCGCATGCAGTGCTACGAAGGGCTCGACGAATCCAAATCGCTATACGAATGGAAATACGGCAAGCAACTGCTCTACACGCAAATCCTCAAGGAAAAAATCGGCTCAGTCATCGGCGATGCCGACAACCTCGCCACGGCGCTCGACAAGCTGCACGCCTTTGGCGACATATTTTTCTCGCGCAATTTTCTCGAACCACGCCCGCTGCTGCGCGCCCTCGAACAGCCCGGCGGCAGCGTGCTGCTGATCGACGAAATCGACAAATCCGATCAGGAGTTCGAGGCTTTCCTGCTGGAAATTCTCTCCGACTATCAGGTCACTGTGCCGGAAATCGGCACCGTGGCCGCCCATACGCCGCCCATTGTGCTGCTCACCTCCAATTCCACACGTGATCTGGGCGATGCGTTAAAGCGCCGGTGCCTGCATTTGCACATCGGCTTCCCCGACGAAAAACTCGAAGCACGCATCATCGCTTCGCGCGTGCCGGGCATCGACGAGCGGTTGCTGAAACAGCTGGTGAGTTTTGTGCAGCAATTGCGCGCGCTTGATCTGAAAAAGCTGCCGTCAGTGAGCGAAACCATCGACTGGGCGAAAGTCATGGTGCTGCTGCATACCGCCGTGCTTGATGTCGCCATCGTGCGCGATACGCTCAATGTGCTACTCAAGTTCGAGGCCGATATCGAAGCCGCCGGCAAACAACTCGCCGGACTCACCCAAAAGGCGCAGCACGAGGCAGGTATTGCCTAGCGTGTCCAGCCTCCGCAGCCTGTTGACCGAATCCCTCGAAACGCCGCTGCCAGCCGCCAGCGAACCGCTGCGGCGCTTTTTGCAGGTGGCGCGCGGCGCGGGCCTGCGCGTGTCTGCTGCGGAAGGCATCGACGCCGCGCGCGCACTCGATGTCATCGGCTATGGCAACCGCGCCGCCCTGCGCGACACGCTTGGGCTGGTGCTCGCCAAAACGCCCGACGAAAAAAAACTCTATCACGAAGCGTTTGATCTGTATTTCCGGCATGAAGCGCTGACCGCAACCGATGAAGCCGGCGATGGTGAGGGCGATAACGACGGCGATCGCGAATCGGCGCAATCCCCACAAACGGAAAACGCCAGCGCACTGGGCGAGTTGCTCTCGACCGGCGACCAGGCCGGCCTCGCCACGGCCATGGAAGCCGCTGGGCGCGAAGCAGGCATCCAGAACATCCGGTTTTTCACACAGAAAAATCTTTACGTGCGCCGCATTCTGGTGGGCATGGGCCTGCGTGGCGTGGAAAACGAAATCGAATCTTTGCGGGCGAGTGGCACGCCCGCGGACGGGGATCACGCGACGCTGCTGGAAACGCGGGTGAAGCGCCTGCGCGAATCGGTGCGCGATTTTGTCGAGCGCAATATGTTACTGCACGCACGCGGCGACAACGAGCAATTTCGCGAAGAACTGCTGCTGTCGGCGCGGCTGTCCAACATCGACCGCCGCGACCTCGACCGCATGCGCGTGCTGGTGCGGCAGATGGCAAAAAAGCTCGCCGCGCGCTACGCCAAAACGCGCCGCCGCCGCTTGCGCGGACAGCTTGATGTACGCCGCACGTTGCGCAAAAACATGGGCTGGGATGGCATCCCGTTTGTCACCGTGTGGAAGCAAAAGCGCATCGAAAAGCCGCGCGTGATGGTGCTGTGCGACGTCTCCGGCTCGGTGGCTGCTATGGCGCAATTTCTGCTGATGTTTTTGTATGCGCTGAATGAGGCGCTGTCGGACATCCGCTCGTTCGCTTATTCGGGCTCGCTGATCGAAGTCAGTGAAACGCTGGAAAAGGAACCCGTCGAACAGGCCATCGTCAAAATCATGGAGGCGGTCGGATGGGGATCATCCAATTACGGGAATTCTTTCGCTGATTTCGAGGACGGCTGGATGGATTTTGTCACCAACAAGACAACCATCATCATCCTGGGTGATGCGCGTGGCAATCACAACGACCCGCGCACCGACATCATGGCCCGACTTTCGCAACGCGCCAAACGCATCATCTGGTTAAACCCGGAATATCACTCGATGTGGGGAACCGGCGATTCCGACATGGCCCGTTACGCGCCGTTTTGCAACCTGCTGACCGAATGCAGCACGCTGCGCCATCTGGAGCGCGCGATCAGCGGCATTCTTGAAGATGCCTGCTGAGCAAAAAAGCATCCCGCTTGCCACGCCCGGCGGTATCGAATCGCCCTACGCGTGGACGCGCCTTGCGATTTCTCTGCTGTTGATGACCATCGGCGGTTCGGGCGTTTACACCGTGAGCGTGGTGCTGCCGCGCATTCAAAGCGAATTCGGCGTGGCGCGCGGCGATGCGTCGCTGCCCTACAGCGCGGCCATGATCGGCTTCGGGCTAGGCGGCGTGTTCATGGGGCGGCTCGCCGACCGTTTCGGCGTGATGACGCCGGTCATGATTGGCGCATTGGGGCTGGGCGGCGGCTTTCTCGCGGCGGGCGCATCAGGCACGTTGTGGCAATTCAGTCTCGCGCAGGGGCTGCTGATGGGGTTTCTCGGCAGCGCGGCCACTTTCGCGCCGCTGGCGGCGGACACGTCCAAGTGGTTCAGCCGCAATCGCGGCATTGCCATTGCCATTTGCATGAGCGGCAACTATCTAGCGGGCGCGGTGTGGTCGCAGGTGCTGCGCTATTACTTTGACGCCGTGGGCTGGCGCGCCACCTATTCCGGCATGGGTCTTTTTTGTCTCGCGGCCATGCTGCCACTGGCACTGGTGTTGCGGCGCGCGACGCCGCCGCAGCCGGACGCGCCCGCCGTTTCTTCCGCCACAAATCAAGCCATCACAGACAAATCCCGTCCGCTGGGTCTGCCGCCCGCGCTGTTGCTTACGCTGCTGTGCGTGGCAGGGGTGTCATGCTGCATGGCAATGTCGATGCCGCAGGTGCATATCGTCGCGTATTGCGGCGATCTGGGTTTTGGCGCCGCGCGTGGCGCAGAAATGCTCTCGTTGATGCTGGGCATGGGCGTGGTCAGCCGGCTGGTGTCGGGCTGGATATCGGACACCATCGGCGGGCTGAAAACGCTGCTACTGGGCTCAGTGCTGCAAGGTATTGCGCTGATGATGTTTTTGTTCACCGATGGCCTCGCGTCGCTGTACGTCGTCGCCGGCATGTTTGGCCTGTTTCAGGGCGGCATCGTGCCGAGCTATGCGCTCATCATCCGCGAACATTTTTCGCCCAAGGTCGTCGGCGGGCACGTCGGCACGGTGCTGATGTGCACGCTGCTCGGCATGGCGTTGGGCGGCTGGCTGTGCGGCGTGATTTTCGACTGGACCGGCTCCTACCGCGCGGCATTTATCAACGGCACGGCATGGAACCTGCTCAACGTATGCATCGTGCTGTTTTTGCTTTGGCGCGCGAGGCAATACTCGCGGCTCGCCCCTCGTGCCAGCCGATAATCCCCACAATTTGTCGCTCCTTTGAAGTTGCCGCAGGCGCAGGGCCTAGCGCTTATCGATTGGTGGGACTTCGGCACCTATAAGCCTGCCTTGGGACGATTTTTGCCCTCAAAAACTTTTAATCATTAAATCAAATACTTACATGAATTTCCATCTATTCCATAGATGACTTTCCTGAAATGTAAAATTCACCAACTTGTGACAAATTACCGTTTATGTAAATATTTCACAATTTTCTTTAGGTAGAAACCGGTAGCATAGCCTTCAAATTTTGAAAGGATGCCTGCCCTTCAGGGATCCTTTACAAATATTGCGAACTGACCGGCAGTGAAAGGACGTCGTGCGGCGTAACCTTCTGACTTTTAAGGATATTATAGAAAGGACGGGGATATCGCGCGCAGCCCTGCAGAGCTACAAAGCTCGCGGCCTGCTCCCCAGCCCCATCGCTTTCACAGCAGAAGCCGATGGCGCCGCGCGGCAAGTGGGACAGTTTGACCCTTCCGTTTTGGAAACCATCGCACGCATCCAGGCGCTGGCGGCTAGCGGCGTCAGCCTTGACGAAATCGGCATGCGTCTGGCGGCAAACGATCCGGGACAGCCGGCGCGGTTATCGTCTGTGCACCTGGCCAATAACAATAGCAGAGCGGTGCTGCAACTCACCCTGGAGCAGGGGCCGCACATGGCCTATTTGCTCAATCATCGCTTTGAGGTGCAGTGGCTCAATGAAGCGGCCCGCGCGCGCATGCCGGGCCTTACGCGCCCGCTGCCGCCGGATGCCGCCGGGCGGTCGCTGTTCAAACTGCTGCTTGATACCGATGCAAAGCCGGATCCCGATCACATCGCCGTGCTGCGGCTAAATCTTGCACTGGCCAAAGCCATGACACCCTTTGCGGGCCTACCGCAAACACTTAGCCTGCCGGCAGATCGTCTGCAGTTGCTGCGAAAATACCTCGAAGAAGCCACGTCGCCCGCGCGCGCACCAGCTTCGGCGCCCGGCGGCGTAATGCGGCTGTCCCTGCGGTTAAACGGAAGCGACGCACCCGGCGACTATGTCGTGCACGCCACGCGTTTTCGCGAAGGCGTTCTGGTCATCGCATCGCCAGAGGGCGATAGCGACAGCGCCGACGAACTGCGCCGTTTGCTGGCGCGGCGCGATCTGGTGCTGCACGCCCTCATCAACCGGCGACTGCCCGTGTTGACCAAAGTCGCGGCCATCGCCGCGCGCCTGCAAGATAGCAGCAAAGTTTGCTCGGAATTGCCGCCTGGCGAGTACTTTGCACTCATCACTCAACTGTGGTCGATGGCGGAGACTATCATCCGCGCGCACAGCGGCTCCTGCACCCGCGGGAGCAGTGATACGCTGGTGGGGTACTTCTTTGACCAACCGGAAAATGATCGCAATGGCGACTACCGGCTGAACGCTTTGCGCTGCGCGCTTGCGCTTAAAACCGCGATGGCAACGCTGTCCAAGGATTGGCAATTGCGCAAGAACTGGCCCGACGAACTGTGTCTGAACATCGGGCTCAACGAGGCCGAAGAATGGCTTGGCGCCCGCCACGGCCCGGCTGGCGAGGAAATCTTGGTGCTCGGTGATCTGGTCAGTCACGCCAGCCACCTGTCAGAGATCGCGCGCTTTGGTCAGGTTTGGGCCGCAAAAAACTTCATCAGCAAGCTGCCGGCCGCAGCACGGGAGCGCCTGGAGTTCGGCATCGAACGCGTTACCGCCGACGGACAGCGTGTGCTGGTACGCACCAGCTACGCCACGGTTGACACCCTGTTTGGTAGCGACACAAAACGTCTGACCGCCCTGCGTGAAATAGCGGGAATTGAGCTGACGGAGATACGCGGGTTACGGGAGTAATACGCCTGCGCCTGCGCGCGCCGTGTATGATGAGCGCCGCGTTTAAAGTGATGGCTGGTTTTGGCGCTCTAGAGGCAAAGTCACGGTAAAAATACTCCCCACTTGCCATTGGCTTTGCGCTACTACGGTACCCCCCATCAGTCCGGCCAGCCGGCGGCAAATAGCCAGCCCCAGCCCGGTTCCCTCGTGATTGCGCGAGAGGGCCGTATCGAGTTGCCTGAACGGCTGAAATAACCGAACCAAATCCTCCGGCTTGATGCCGATACCGGTATCCGTAATGGCGACGCTTAAAGCTTTACGGGGTAGCGCCGCTTGGTCCGAACAAAAATCGTCAAGGATTGCTGCTTCCAGAGTAACCGACCCACGCTCGGTAAACTTGATGGCGTTGCTTAGCAGATTCAGCAGAATCTGTTCCACCCGGCGCATGTCGCCACTCATCTCACGCACCTCCGGTGCGATGTGAGCATGGAGCTCCAGCAGCTTGCTTTGCGCCAGTGGACGGGCAATATCGACGACCTTGATGATCGACGCCTGCAAGTCGAATCGGGCGTAGTGCACCGCCAGTTCGCCAGCCTCGATCTTTGAAATATCCAGAACGTCGTTGATGAGCGCAAGCAAATGACGCGCGCTCTCGCGCACCATACCCAACTGTTTCTTCTGCTCAGCATTGACCGGGCCAGCCAGACCCTGCCAGACAATCCCCGTAAATCCGATGATCGAATTCAGCGGTGTCCGCAGCTCATGACTCATCGTGGCGAGGAATATTGATTTCAAGCGGTCGGACGATTCCGCGGCTTCTTTCGCAATCGCGAGTTCTGCGCTGTTGCGCTCCATTGCCTCGGCGCGCGCTTTTAACTCTTCCAGCAAGTGCTTGCGCTCCGTCACATCGTGCCCCACGGTGTACAGGCATTTGTCGACCGCGGACCACTGCCCCGACCAGAGTATTGTCGCCACGCTGCCGTCCTTGCGCACATAGCGGTTTTCAAACGCCAGCACCGCTGCGCCCGCAAGCACCTGTGGCCGCCAGCTCATGGTCTTTTCCACGTCCTCCGGATGTATATACCGCTTGAAATGCGTTCCGATCAGTTCATCGGGGCGGTACCCCAGCACGCGTTCAATCGCCGCGTTCGCCCGCAGAAAGTAGCCGTCGTGGCTGAACACGCAGATCGCATCGGCGGACAGATCAAAAATGCGGCCCAAATCCGCAGCCAGTTGCCGCTGCTGGCTCTCGCTTTCCCGCAGACGCACGGCGGCCCTGCGCATCGTGACCGCCCAACCGATACTCAGCAGCAACAACGCCGCGCCGCCAAGGGCAACGGGTAGGAACCACGCCGGTGTTACCGTTTGCGCCGCATCCGACATCCATCGCCGTCGCGCCCGGTACAGGGCGGAGTCTGGGTCTTTTCTGAACTCCACCAGATATCGGTCTATCACATCCAGCAGGCGCAACGGATCGTTCAGTCCGGCAGCGATGTACATGCCTTGCGGGCTGAACACCACCCCCACGTCCTCCAGGCCGTAGCGCCGCGCGTTGAGGGTGCCATAGTAATTGTTGCTGATGGCGGCATCCGCCTCGTGATTAACCACCGATTGATAAAGCGAGGCGAGCTCCGATTTGGCCACCAGGGTAATACTGAGTCCCAGCGGCCCCACCAGTTCGGACATGAACGCCTGCTGCACGGAACCCTCGAGCACCGCGACACGCTTTTCATTCAGGTCAAGGATGGTCTTGATGCCGCTACCGCGCCGCGCATAGACGTTGTACCACTGCGACAGCACCGGCTCGCGGTGAAAAGCCATCGACGATTCACGGTCGGAATTGCGCGCGGTATCAGGCAGTAAATCAATCTCGCCGCCAGCCAGCCGTGTCAGGCCTTCGCTCCAGCTGCCGGGCACATATTGCAGGCGCCAGCCCTCCTTCACAGCGATGGCCTCAAGGATATCGACAAAAATGCCCTCGGCTTTTCCCTCAGCCGTGAAATCGATTTTGGGACTGTTCTTGTAGACACCGACGCGCACGATACGGCCCTGCGCCCAAACCTGCGGTGAATACACAGCCAATGCACCAGCCACCGAGCACGATATGACGCCGCCCAAAGCGACGGCCCGCAAAATTCCTGGCACGTATTGCACAAATCTGCCCGTCGCCAAGATGGCTGCCAGCGCAAGTGATTCAAAACGCCATCTTGCGGCGTCAATCATATGTTCAGACCTCAGGGGAGTGGTCTACGAGTCAATTCGCTTACGCTCAGCGCAAACCGATTTTAGAATTGTTATTCTAAAACAAACACTTACGACACAAAATCCCCTCTTTTACTGGCTTACCCCTGTAGCGTACGAAACACTACCGGTCCTGTCTTGTGCGTGAAGGCACAAAGCGGAACGCGACACTGCCGGGAACCCGGCGGGGAAAACGATAAATCCAGAAAGTGCTGGCAAGAAAATACAACGAGGAATAAATACCTCAGGCACTAGGGTATCTCACGGCTTGGCGTAGGTGGAGCGGTCCGCGCCTGCGCGAGCCTTTCAAAGGCCGCGCACAACTCCTTCAAATCAAAAGCCTTTGAAATCAACTCACAAACGCCGGCACTTTCGGCCTGTGCCTGCAAATCTTCGTCCACAACACCGGAGGCAACAGCGACCGGGATGTCATTACGGATTTGCTTTATCTCCCGTGCCACGTCCAAACCTGACATGCCGGGCATGTTGTGATCCAGTACCGCTACGTCAAACGATGCGGGTGCAGCCCTGAAAGCGTCAAGCGCCTCCTGCTGGCTGGTAAAACCACTGACACGATAGCCGTTGCGCTCCAGTACCCGACGCACCAGAAATACCAGCGATTCGTCGTCATCCAGATAAAGCAAATGCTTTTTGTAGCCGGAGGGCTCTACGGACGGTGCCTCCGGAGCAACGGGCGCGGTTGGCGCAACGAGAGCTGGTGCGTTGTCGACCGCGCGCGCAGCAGGCAAATATATTGAAAAAGTAGTCCCCGCACCAACAGCGCTATCGACCAAAATAGCACCTTCATGCGTTTGCACGATACCATGCACTACCGACAACCCCAGCCCGGTGCCCTCGCCCCGAGGCTTTGTAGTGAAGAACGGTTCAAAAATTTTCTCCAGTGTGGCGGCATCCATCCCCACTCCGTCGTCGCTGACAGCAATGCGCACGGCGGGCCCCGATCGCTGATCGAACAGCGGGTGCAACTGTGGATGTGATTTCACCATGTCCGCATTAATCGCAACGGCATCCAGACGGAAAACTATGCGCCCGGGACGCCCCCGCATGGCCTGCATGGCGTTACCGGCGAGATTGAGAAGCACTTGCTGAATTTGGGTTTCATCCGCCAGCACAGGCGGTACGTTGGACGAGCAGTTAACGTCCATCGAAATATTCGCGGGCAATGCTGCACGCAACAGACGCGCGCATTCCCGAATCACCGGTTCGAGCGAGGCAAGCTTGCGCTCTGTCGGCTGACGGCGGCTGAAAGAAAGGATCTGCCTGACAACCTCCCTCGCACGAAGGCCCGCCTTGCGAATCTCCGTCACGCACTCTTTCAACCTGGGGTTGTCGTTGGCATCCGCCAGGGCAAGCTCGGCATTCCCCAATATCGCAGCAATGAAATTGTTGAAAAATTGTTGAAATCATGGGCTATCCCGCCCGCCAGCACGCCAATCGCCTCCATCTTCTGCGATTCGCGCAACTGTGCCTCCAGTGCTGCCCGCGCGGCCGCAGCCTGCTCAGACTCGAGTATCCTCTGCTCAAGTTCCGCATTGCGCTGCTGCAACTTCTGCAAAAGCACCTCATTGTGCCCGCGCATGGTGTCAGATTCGCCAGCGCTGGGTACACGCGGCGAGCTTGAACCACCACGGCTCCTGTCCAGAACCTCACGCACATGGCGGATCAGCGAATCCGGCTCCATGGGCTTCAGGAGAAACGCGTCCGCGCCCATGTCGAGCGCGAGCTTGCGGTCTCTTGACCCCGTGAAAGTCGCGGTATACACAATAAAGGGAATGGCACTCAGGGCCGCATCGGACTTCCACTCACGCAGCAGCGAATAACCATCCATCACCGGCATCAGCAGGTCGCTGATTATCAATTGCGGCGGGTTTTTACGCGCCAATACCAATGCATCAGCGCCATTACTCGCCTCTTCCAAGGCATAGCCATAACCCTGGAGCAGGGCGCGCAACACGTAGGTGTTTTGCGGCAGATCATCAACGATCAGGACATGCGTCATTGCGCGCTCCCGAGATAGCGTTCGACTTCAGAACAGAAAGTGTCGGGATCCAACGGCTTTTCAATATAGCCCGAGCATCCTGCCGCAATGCAGCGATCGCGGTCTCCAGTCATGGCGTAGGAGGTCACGGCGATTATTGGCACGGACAGCAGGGCGGGATTTTCGCGCAATGCGCGCGCAACCGAGTAGCCATCCATGCCGGGCAATTGAATGTCGAGCAGAATAATGGCGGGATCAGTCGAGGCAGTCAGTTTCAGCCCCGCCGGACCGTCGCTGGCATGCACAACCTTCCAGCCGCGCGCTTCCAGCAGGTAAGTCACCAGATAGCGGTTTTGTTCATTGTCCTCGATCAACAGCAAACGCTTGTTCATCCGAAATCCTCGGCAGTTACTGGACGCAGTGGAAGGGCAATGGTGAAGGTAGTACCCACGCTCCAGCGACTTTCAACTGCTATTGTACCCCCCATTAAACCGGTAAGTCGCTTACATATCGCCAGCCCCAAACCGGTACCTTCGTGAGCTCGTGCCAGACCTTCGTCTAATTGCTGGAACGGCTTGAAAAGTTTCGAAAGATGTTCAGGACGGATGCCGATACCCGTATCGGACACCCTCAATCGAACACCCGGTTGCGCTGGGGGACTGGCGTCCTCTCCGCGGAAATCTGCGACCAACACCGCTTCCAGCATCACTTCACCGTGGTCGGTGAACTTGACGGCGTTGTGCAGCAGATTGAGTATTACCTGCTCGAATCGGCGTTGGTCGCCAGTGACTTCGATGGTACCGGGTGGAACCTGCACGCCAAGCTGCAATCCCTTGTTGTCGGCCAGCGACTGCACCATGGACACCACTTTTGCAATAGACTCCTGCAACGAAAACGGCTGAAACTCCACCTCAAGCTGCTGCGCTTCGATCTTGGACAGATCGAGTATGTCGTTGATTAACGACAGCAAGTGGCGCGCACTTGAACGCGCCATGTCGAGTTGCTTCACCTGCTCCGCGTTTAACGGACCTGCCAACCCCCGTGCCAGTATCCCGGTAAATCCGATAATGGAATTGAGCGGCGTGCGCAGTTCATGTGACATTGTTGCAAGAAACGCCGACTTCAGATGATCCGCCGATTCCGCGCGCTGTCGGGCCTCATCCAGTGCACGGGTTTGTTGCGTCAACTCCGCCACAGTCAACTCCAGCGACTTTTGCGCGGCCACCAGATCCGTTACGTCATGCGCCGCGAATACAACGCCGACGATTTGTCCATCAGCATCGCGCGCCGGCTCGTAACTGAAATCGATATCGCGTTTTCCCATCCCTGGAAATTCAAACTGGGTGCGCGAACGAATACGGCGCCCGGACAATGCCCGTTCAAAAGACTGACGCGCGCCCGATTTCAGCGGCGGCGGAATGTCGGTGTCAAACGCTTGACCCTGTATGCCTTCACACTTGCGTGAAAAGTACCGTTCATAAGCCTGGTTCACCCGCTGCACGACGCCCTGCACATCGATGACGGCCGACAGATCGGTGCTTGTCGAACTCAGCGCGGACAGCGATACCGTCAAAAACCTTCTGCGTTCGAGCACAATGACCAGCAGTTGAACGGGCACCAGCATTGCCACGATCGGCAGGAACATTAACACGTGTTGCCACGCCGCACTGAACACGGGCGGTGCGACCGCGCCATAGGCGATGGCGGTAACCGCGGTGGCAGCCATCACGCCACACAAAAACAAAGCGATAAACGGCGTCGTAATCAGCGCCGCCGCGATGAGCGGAATTGACAAGTACACCATCGGGAAAGGCATGTGCAGCAGAACCAGGTAACTGAATCCCAGCGTGATGAACAGCAGCGCGACCGTTTGCCGCGTCATCAGCTGCCGCACGGCCTGCTGGCGTGTGAGATTGCGCAACGCGAGCACAGGCGGCAGTACGGCGATTGCTCCCAGTGCGGAACCGACGTACCAATCCAGCCAGGCCGTGCCAAAGCTTGCAAAGCCCTTCCATTGCAATACCAGTGCGCCCAATGTCGCCCCCAACAGCTCCGGTACAAGCGCGCCCGCCGCAATCGCACGAAAATAAGTACGAACATCGTGGTCGTGGTTGCGCCAGATATCGCGGTGCTGCAACAGCCAGGCGCCAGCCAGTACCTCGATGACGTTACCTGGTACAAAACTCAGTGACAGCAACCAATTGCCGCGAAACACCATGTTCGCGACAACGTTCACGGCGATCATGACTAAAACCAGAACCAGCCAGCGCGAGCGTGCAGATGAGGCCAGCATGGCAATCGCCGCGGCATTGGCAAACCACACGTTCGTAATTGAGGTGGGTTGCTCAGCAAGGTGAATCGCGCCCGCAGCCAGTCCGAAGTAACCCAGCGCGAATGCCAACGCTTCGAACAGCAGCGGGCGTTGCGTGGCGGTTGGATGGGGATTGCCAGTCGGTTTCAAGCAGGATTTCGCAGTAAATGATGGAAGGATTCGCTTCCATTTTTCGCAACCGTGATTGTTACCCCGGCCCACAATAGGGTCAATGCGCGGGGTCATTCCAATTCCAACTTGCACCAACCAGCTCGCAGACAGCGACCATTGTTTCTTGCAGAATTGCCTGTCGCTTGATCTGCGCTAGCGCAGTGTTATCGAGTAAGAATAAGAGTCCCGAATTTGCCTCAGTTCCGGGCAAGCAACGCCTCCCTCTCACACATATCGTAGACTAGAGTCAGGCAGACGCCGAGATAGAGAGAGTTATATAAGTATCTGTTTTTAAAGAATTTTTCTTAACTCGTATCGAGGACTGCAATAAAGTATCAGGTCGACTCCAGTGCAAGACCCACTCGAGCCGGTGCCAATACGCAGTACCATTGGTTTCACACAACGAAACCATCTTTGGGCTTTCATGAATCTGAAAACGTTACTTTTTCTGGCGGTTGTGGTGGTGGGCGCATGGTGGCATTTCAAGGGCGGTGGCGGAGCGTCCGGCCCGATACAGGTCGAGCTGCCGGACGGGATGGGGGGCGTGACCATCGACACCACAGGCATGTCGGCCGAGCAGCGCAAGTCCATCGAGGCGGCCCTGCGTGATGCGAAATCGCCGGAGGAAATCCAGGCCAAACTCGCCGGGATCGCCGCGCAAATGGAAAGTGCATCTGCTGCAGCCGCCCCAGGACTGCCGCCCGCGCGGAAATTTGATCTTGAGGATTTTAACGAACGCTATCAGACAGTTTCGCTGCAGGGCTGGCAGGTGCGCGTGGCGCGCGAGTTGGTCACGCGGGAAAACGCCATGGCACAATCCGCGCTCACCGTGATCGACGCGCAACTGGCGAGCATCGCGCGCGTGCTGCCGGCCGAACGCGTTGCCGCGTTACGGCAGGTGACGATCTGGGTGGAGCTCAAAGTGCCGGGCATGGAAGTGCTGGTGTATCACCCAGACGCGAGCTGGCTGACGGCCCGCGGGCTGAATCCGGAAAAGGCCAACGGCATCGATATTCCCGACGTCGCGCCGTTTCTCATGAATGCCGGGCAACAGCCAGGCATGCTGCTGCACGAACTCACCCACGCCTATCATCTGCGCGCGCTGGGCGAGAAAAACGAGGATATCCTGCGCACCTATCAAAACGCCAAAGCGGCGGGACTGTATGCGCAGGTCAAAAGCGTGGACGGCTCGGTGGGCGCCGCCTACGCCCTCACCAACGAAAAGGAATACTTCGCCGAAATCACCGAGGCCTATTTTCTGAAAAACGATTTCTTCCCGTTCACGCGCGAGGAACTGCGCACCTACGACCCGGGCGGCTACGCGCTGGTAGAGGCGCTGTGGCTCAGACGTTAGCGGCCCAGCGAAACGCATGATCACGTTCACGCCCGAATGACGGCCTTTTTGCGCATGCGCGAATGGTTGATGCGACTGCCATGCGGCGCGAGATGTCTTGCGGCAGCCTCATTGATCGCTTTGATTATTGGCATCTGCCTGCTCGCGATCGTCCTGCTGCCGGACTACGGGCGCGCATTGCAGGAATCAGAGTCATGCCCCCGATCCCACGCGGTTTGCGGCCTTGGCATGGGCTTTCTCGAACTGGAAATATTCATTGTTTCCGTCGCTCTGGTGATGTATCCGTCGCTGTGGCTGCTGGTACTGCTGGCAAGGCGCCGGTGGGTGACGATGGGCATTTACGGCCTGCTCACTGCTATTGCGGCGGTCGTCACCGTGGGGGCAATCGTGAGCGGCATCCTCTCCTATGCCCCTTTACCAACATTGCTGCTATTCGCCTTTCTGTGGCTGCCGCTTGCCGTGCTTTACGCACCGTCGACATGGGCCTACATTCGACGACTGCAATACTCATCGATTGGCATATAAAATTCAATAAAAACATACACTTAAGTCATGCACGAGCGGATCGACGCATCGAAAACCAATCTACCCGCTCTCCTTACTTCCTCAACCCCGCCACCTTCGCCATCCGCACAAACGTATCGATATCCGAACGGATGATTTTGTCGAATTCCTCGGGTGTGGAGCCACTGGGGGCGAAGCTCATGGCAGCAAATTTATCCTTGAGTTCGGCCGAATCGAGAACCGTGCGGAAGGCCTTTGACATTTGCTGCAGCACGGCGCGCGGGGTGCCGACGGGCGCCAGCACGCCATACGATCCCGCGCGCTCATAGGCGGGCAGCACCTCGGTGATTGCCGGCACATCGGGAATGTGCGGGGAGCGCTGATTGGCGACTGCCAGCGCAAGAATGCGGCCTTCCTTGATAAAGGGAAGCGACGGTCCCAGCGGCAGCACGCTGAACTGCACACGGCCTGCCGCTACCTCAATGGTGGCTTCGGCCGAGCTGCGAAACGCCACATGGGTGGCGCGAAAGCCGCCAGCCAGACGAAACATTTCGTTGCTCATGTGTACGCCACTTCCCGCGCCCGATGAACTGTGCAGTATCGGCTTGGGTGCAGCCTTGGCGTGGGTGATCAGGTCTGCCACGGATTTCACGCCGAGCGAAGGCGGCACGGTCACCGCCTGCGTCGAAAAGCCGATGCGCGTCACGCCCGCGAAATCCTTGATCGGGTCGTACGGCAAATTGGCATGTATCGCCGCGCCGATGGCGAACTGGTTGGACAACATCAGCACGGTGTAGCCGTCGGGCGTGGCCTTGGCGACGATGGAGGCGGCCAGCGCGCCGCCCACGCCGGGCCGATTTTCAATCACCACCGGCTGACGCCATATCGCGGAGAGTTGGGGAATCAACAGCCGCGCCACAATGTCGTTCTGGCTGCCCGCGCCAACGGTGACGATACGCACGGGACGCGAGGGGTACTGGGCCTGAGTCTGATTTTGGCCCTGCGCCAGCGCGCTGGAGAATACGGCCACGTGCGCGGCGAATAGTGTTAGTGGAACGGCAATCAGCAATTTCATCGAAGCAAGCTCGTAGATTTCGAAAAATGGGAAAACGCGGGAAGAAAATCACGGCATGCTCGGTGAACGCATGCGCAGTGTCAAGCCGGGAAAGATACCTATACAGCCACCCGCTTCCCTTTCGCCTCGCTATCCCGTCGCTATCCCCGACGATGAAAGTACACCTCCTGCGCCGCCGCGCGCATGGCCCGCGTGTGCAGCAGTGCGTTGAAAATCCAGTCGTACTGAAAGTGGTCGTAACCCCAACGCAACACGCGCTTTAAGGTAAAGCGCGGGTAGCTTTGCCGTGCCACTTCGCCGGGGTCGGCTTCGCCGCGCAACAAGTAGCTGGCGATGGCCTCGCCCATGTGCCAGCCGTGCTTCCACGCCATGTGTATCCCACCGGCAGTCACGGGCGACACCAATCCGGCGGCATCCCCCAACAGCAACACACGCGGCCCAGCGAATCTTTTTACCAGTCCGCCGCAGGGGATCAACCCCGCGCGCACCGCTGACTTTTCCGCGCCCTCAAACGGCAACACGCGCGCAATGTGATTGAAAAACCCGCTCGCATCGGGCAGCGCACCGGCCCGGCCCCGCACGGTTCCATGGCGGACCGCAGTGCCCGCCTGCACGGCGTGCGTGCCCTGAAACGCCCAGCCGATGTACCCGCGCGCATGGCGCCGCGTGAGAAAGCAATACAACGCATCGGTGTCGGGCACGCTCGTATTCACCAACTCATGTTCCACGCCAAACAAGAAGTGCCGAACCCGGCTTAGACCAAACACCTGCGCGACGCGCGATTGCGGCCCGTCCGCGCCGGCCAGATAGCACGTGCGGGTGTGGTCAGCCAGTTCAACGCCGCCGCTGACAGGGCGCGCGCCGGTAAACACCGCCCCCAGCCGCACATCCACGCCGGCACCCTGCGCCTGCGCCACCAGCCAGCGCATGAGATTGGGCGTGTCGGTCGCCAGAAAATAGTAGCCCGGGCTGCGCAACACCACTTCGCGCAAAGCGGGCGAATACAGACGAATGGTCTCGATACGCCGCGTAAGCTGCGAAGGAATGTTTTGCAAAAAGGGATTGCCGTTGATGGCATCACACACCAGGATGCCAGTGGTGTGCAACTTCGCACCCACATCGCGCTTGCGCTCCAGCAGGCGCACCCGCAGGCCCAACTGCGCCGCGCGTATGGCGCAAGCGCAACCCGCGAAGGATGCGCCGACCACCACCAAATCTGGCGATTCGGCGCTCATGTTGCAACCTGCCCGGTGTGTGGCCCTGCCATGTTGTGCTTCTCCCTGCCGCGTGCTGCGGCTAAGAGAAGCATGCGCGCCCAGGCTGGCGCAGGGCAGGCAAAGTTATGGCGGTAAAGCGATCAATTGTGGCGATAGCGTGGCGGTGGCGGCAATGCGCTTGGTCGACGTAAAGCGCAAAACCCTCTTTCGAAAAATTCCAATAAAATCAGATAGTTACAAAACCCCATTTTTGACCCAGCCCCGGCGCAAGGCGGTCAATTTGCCCCGCGCACGCCCGTATCACCGTTCGGGCCACACGCCTATTTGTAGACACCCGGCAACCCGGCCAGCCATTTCTGCATGAGGCCCGCCACCAAGTCGCTGTTTTTATCCATCGGGATCATGTGACTGTTGCCGCGCACGCCATCATTCGGCAGATCAATCACCGTCACCGAGCCGCCAGCCGCGCGCACTTTCGCATAGTACGCAAGGCCATTTTCACGAATGGTCGCCCAGCGTTTGTCGACGTCCATGTAATCGCCGTAAATCGCCAGCACCGGAATATTTTTCAGCGCGCTGGCATCGCCCGATTGCGGAAAGCCCGCTGGTTCAACGGCGACAATGGCTTTGATCTTGCCGGGCCGCTGTTGTGCCACATGAAACGCCCACAGCCCGCCCTGGCTATGCACCACCAGCACGCACGGGCACACCTTATCGACCAGCGCGAGGTAGCCGCGAATCACCGCATCGTCCGTGGACAGCCAGCGGGGCACAAACTGGCGCGTAAAGTTCTCATACGCCTCGGTGGGGAACAGGTTGTTGGGAAGCACTTTGCGCTTGGCAGGATCGTTGTCAAAGGTGCCCGCGCCGCCGCCGATGCGAAACCGCTCATACGGATCAGCCTTGGGCAAAAAAATCGGCGCACCGGTAAACACCTGCGGCGGCGCAAAGCCCGCACGACCGCGCTCGACGGCGTCGGCGTTATACGTATCCCAACCCGCGCGCACAAAATAATTGAGCCAGCCGTCACGGCCATCGGGCGTGGTTTCAAACGTCACGCCCGTGAGGCCGCCGCCGTGC
>OMIN01000137.1 GCA_900299145.1 Betaproteobacteria bacterium
ACGCCTCACGCCTCACGCCTCACGCCTCACGCCTCACGAAACATTCAACAATTCGCTCACGCCGTAAAGCTGAATCAGGCTTTTCAGATTGGCCGGGTAGTTCACGTAATCTATGGCGCGCTTTTCGCGTTGCGCGGCACGGCGCCATTCGAGCAACAGGCTTACCGCCGTGGAATCGACTTCGGTCACGCCCGCAAGATCAACCGTCAGCGTGGGCGCCTTGAACGTTCGCGTGCCATCGGCAAGAACGGCGTTGACATTGGCCAGCGTCACCGGCCCTGCCAACGTTGCCCGTTCTCCCTCGAGTGCGATCATTTCTTTTCTGCGACCTGTGCGTTGGCGCGGTTCTTGTCGGCGAGCGATTTGATCAGGCCGTCAACACCGTTTTTCTGAATCTCGGTGTTAAACGTGTTGCGATAGTTTTCAACCAGGCTGATGCCTTCGATTTTCATGTTGTAAACCTTCCAGCCGCCGTCGGTTTTTTCCATGTTGTAATCGACCGCCACCGGCTGGCCGCTCGCCTGTTTGATTAGCGATTGCACCACCACGTCAGTGTCGTTAGCGGCCATGCGCAGCGGCTTGTAATCCACCGTCTGGTTGCGGTATTGCACGAACGCCTGCGTATACGTGCGCACCAGCAGCGTGCGGAATTCGGCGGTCACGCGCTTTTGCTGTTCGGCGTTGGCGGCCTTCCAGTTGCGCCCCATCGCCAGCTGCGCCATGGTGGTGAAATTAAAATGCGGCAGGATTTTCGCTTCCACCAGTTCCAGCACTTTCTTCTGATTGCCAGCCTGAATGTCTTTGTCGGCGCGGATCACCGCCAGCACTTCCTCGGTTACCGATTTTGCCAGCACATCCGGCGCGGGCATTTGCGCCTGCGCCAGCCCGCTAACCAAAAAACTCAATAAAAACAGATATTTATAAAATAACTTCATGGGGACTCCGCGCGTAAATTCGAATTGTGCCACTGCTCACGGCTATTTTTTGTCGCCGCCGCCTTCCGACGCCTTGCTATATAAAAACTGGCCTATCAGCTTTTCCAGCACCACCGCCGACTGCGTTTGCTTGATGCGGTCGCCTGCATTCAGATTCACCGGATCGCCGCCGCCTTCGAGTCCGACATACTGCTCACCGAGCAGACCAGAGGTCAGGATCGACGCGCTGGTGTCTTTCGGAAACTTGTAGGTTTTTTCGATGTTGAGGGTGACGCGCGCGTTGAATTTCTCGTTGTCGAAGGTAATGCCCGACACGCGCCCGACCACCACACCGGAGCTTTTGACTGGAGCGCGCGGCTTTAGGCCGCCGATATTGTCGAAGTTCGCGGTGAGCGCGTAGGTTTCACTGCCGCCGCCGATGCTGCTCATATTGCCCACTTTCATTGCCAGCACCAGCAGCGCGCCGATGCCCCCCATCACGAACAGACCCACCCACAGATCAAGTGTAGAGCGCTGCATTACACTCCTCCAAACATGAAAGCGGTTAACAGAAAATCCAAAGCCAGTATCGCCAGCGACGAAGTTACCACCGTGCGCGTGGTCGCTCCCGAAACGCCCTCGGCGGTGGGCGGCGCGTCGTAGCCCTCGAACAACGAAATCCACGTCACCGCAAAGCCGAACACAACGCTTTTGATGACACCGTTCATGATGTCCTTGTGAAAATCCACCGCGCTTTGCATTTGCGACCAGAACGAACCGTCATCCACGCCGATCTGCACCACGCCGACCAGATAGCCGCCAAAAACACCCATTGCACTGAACATCGCCGCCAGCAGCGGCATCGAAATAAAGCCCGCCCAGAAGCGCGGTGCCACCACCCGAGCAATGGGATCGACCGCCATCATTTCCATCGCCGACAATTGCTCGGTGGCCTTCATCAACCCGATCTCGGCGGTCATCGCCGAGCCTGCCCGGCTCGCGAACAGCAGCGCGGCCATCACCGGCCCCAGCTCGCGCACCAGCGACAACGCCACCAGCACGCCGAGCGCGGATTCGGAACCATAGGTTTGCAGCGTGTAATAGCCCTGGTAGCCCAGCACCATGCCGACGAACAGCCCCGATACCAGAATAATAATCAGCGACAACACGCCGGTGAAATACAACTCGCGGATCACCAGCCGCGGGCGCTTCAAACTCGTTCCCGAACTGGCGATGGTGCGCGCGATAAACCGCGTGGCGTAACCCAGCCGCAACACGCTGTCGATGGTGCGCGCGCCGATGCCGCGGATGGAAAAGCCCTTATGCGTGGCCATGCTAGTGCGCCGCTCCGCCGGGCAACCTCATGTCGTCGGCGAGCTGCTTTGCCGGGTACTGATATGCCACCGGGCCGTCGAATTCGCCATAGACAAACTGCCGCACCAGCGGATCAGTCGAGTTTCGGATGACTTCGGGCGTGCCATGCGCCACCATTTTTCCATCCGACAGATAGTACACGTAATCCACCACGTCGAGCGCCTCCTGCACGTCGTGCGTGACCACGATGGACGTTGCGCCCAGCGCCGCGTTCAATTCCTTGATGAGATTGGTGATGGTGCCCATCGCAATCGGGTCAAGCCCCGTGAACGGCTCGTCATACAACATCAGCGCAGGATCCAACGCAATCGCTCGCGCCAGCGCCACGCGCCGCGACATGCCGCCCGACAATTCCGACGGCATCAACTGATGCGCGCCGCGCAGGCCCACCGCGTGCAGTTTCATCAGCACCAGATCACGGATCATCGGCTCGGACAAATCAGTGTGCTCGCGCATCTGGAACGCGACATTGTCGAATACCGACAAATCGGTGAACAGCGCGCCGAACTGGAACATCATGCCCAGCCGCCGGCGCATTCTGAAAATGCCGGCCTGATCGAGATCGTTCACTCGCTCGCCATCGACCCACACTTCGCCCTGCTTGGCTTTCATCACGCCAGCGATCAGCCGCAATAGTGTGGTTTTGCCCGAACCGCTGATGCCCATGATCGCCACCGTCGAGCCGCGCGGGATCGCCATATTGATGCCGGTCAAAATCGGACGCGTGCCATAGGCGTAGCTTACGTCTTTGATTTCAATGATGTTTTTGTCAGGCACTGCGGAGTCCAGGCGCGGCGGGCGGCGTGTAAAAACGCGGGGCAAAAGGGTGATTTGGCCAGCGATTTTAACGGCTGGATAGGTGAATCACAAATCGCGGTAAGACTCGGTAAGATTTGTGGCAGCGCCCCGCCACATGCACCGCGTAATGTCAGGGATATGCCAGAATTCGCCTGCCCGCCACGCTTAAATTTACTTGCCCTCAGTGAATATCCCCACCGCCTTGCGATTCACCGGCGTCAGCAAAACCTATGCAGGCGCGAATGCCGGCACACAGGCGCATGCTTTGCACAACTTCACCCTCGACATCGCCCCGGGCGACTGCTTCGGGCTGGTGGGGGCCAATGGCGCGGGCAAAACCACGCTAATCAAATGCCTGCTCGATTTTTGCGAGCCGGATCGCGTGGGCGGCGGCACGATAGAAATTTTCGGCATCTCGCATCGCAAAACCGAATCGCGCGCGCGTCTGGCTTATCTGCCGGAACGCTTCAATCCGCCTTTCTACCTGACAGGCCGCGACTTTCTGCAATACATGGCAAAAATGCATCGGGCCGCATATGACGAAGCCGCTGCGGTGCAAGTGCTGCAGGAACTCGATCTCGCCCCTGCCGCCCTCGACAAAGCGGTGCGCGCCTACTCCAAGGGCATGAATCAAAAACTCGGCCTCGCCGCGTGCATGCTCTCCGGCAAAGACCTGTTCATTCTGGATGAGCCGACCAGCGGCCTCGACCCGCGTGCGCGCATTTTGTTGAAACGCAAACTCAAGGCGCTGAACGACGCGGGTAAAACCATCTTCTTCACCTCGCACGCACTCGCCGACGTCGAAGAAATGTGCAGCCGCGTGGCGGTGATCGACGGCGGCAAACTGTGTTTTGCCGGCACGCCGGCAGAACTGATGCAGGCGCACAACGCCACATCCATGGAAGCGGCGTTCATGGCGCTGGTGGCGCCGGTAGTGTGAAAACCGCCTTGCGTCAGGCCTTGCGCGATGCATCAGAAAATTCAATAAAAACAGATAGTTACGATATATCCGTTCAACCGGAAAATGCATCCACATGCGCTCCGCTAACGCAGTTCACCCCGCACGACAGTTCGCAGGCGGCGGGCGATGGCGTTTCTGCTTTGTCGCGCTGGCGCTCGCGATTATCTTCGTGATGCCGCCAGTCCACGCCAACGACGTGCAAGTCGAACTGCGCGCCGTCGTCGCGCACGATGATCCGCAAAGTCGCCGCCTCTCGTGCGTAGTGATCAACAACAGCAAGCGCGACATTACCGTGTGGAAAGGCTACGGCGGTGAGAGCAGACAAAACCGCTTGCTGTCGCGCTATATGCATTTCCCGATCGGGCTGTACCGGCGGCCTGCAACACCACTGACGCGCGTCACCATCGCGCCGGGCACGAGCGAAACCGTGTTTACATTGTCGCTCACGCAAATCTTTTTCCTGAACCTGGCCCAACCACGCCGCGAATGGCATTGGGGCTGGGCAGGCTCGCCACCGCGAGGCGCGCCGCCAGTGTCGCCGATACACGGCCAAGGCGGACTTGGCTGGCAAATCCGCCGCGCAGAGTCCGCCACACTCACCGCAGAAGTCGAAATCGACGGCCAGCGTGTTACGTCAGCGCCGCTGGAGCTTCGTTTCGAGAAACCGCAGTTTGAGCCGGTGAAAGTGTTGGTGCGCTTCGACACGGCACGCGTGGTGCCGCCGGACAAGGACGCACGGTTTTACGAAATTCGCCTGTCGGTAATCAAAGTAATAGAAGGTGCGCTGACTGCGGAAGAGCGCACCATGACGCTCCCCGCCGAGACCGCCGAACGGCTGATGACGGAAGCCGGCGCGCGGCTGGACAAAACGGCTAACCGCTACACCTTCGCAAACACCGTGCTTTCGCTAACTTTCGCCCGCGCCCAAACTGCCCGTGACGGGAATACGCAACTGATACTGACGGCTTACGCGAAAGCCTGATCCGGCGGCGGGACAAACCTCCCTGCAGGCCCAACAAGAAGAAGCGAAAATTCAGCTGTTAATCGCTCGCGACGCCTTGAAACACCTAAAATCACTATAAGTAATTGATTTATTGTATTTTTTATCTTCGGCTTGTCAACCCGAAGCTCTCCGGGAGTTTTTCCCGATTCACAAAAAAACCGCCCTTTTGACGGCAAATTAGTCCAAACGGGCTATTGCGGCCCAATCCTTGCGCTACTACCATGAAGCTGAAGTTACCGGTTAGTAGTAGCCGATTGGGTGACTTGGCATGAATATCATGGCCGGAGCACTAGTTACATTCCATATTCATAATCCGGTTATTGCTTCTGATTCACTATTAATCATCAGCTTTATGTCATCGTATTGTAATTAGTAATTAGATTGACCGTACAACCCGTTCAAACCATAGGAGTCTTCCTTATGCGAAATTATCTCTCCACAACCGCATTGGCCCTTTCACTATCCGCTGGCGCGCTGGTTTCTCTGTCGGCCAACTCCGCCAGCGTGGTGCTCGATTTTTCCGGCAATATCTGCGGGGCAGCCGGCAATCAAGCTTGTACAAATTTCGCTCAAATCGGACAGAACTATGGCGACACCACAGGATTGAATGTCTCGCACCGTTCTACCGATCTCGCCGGTGCTACTTATGAGCCTTTCCTAAAATACTGGGCCAACAACTACAGCGGACTAAACGATATTGCGTGGGGTGGAGCCGGCGAAACCGGTCAGCGATCGGAATTTACGTTTGCCGCCTTGTCGGGCTACACCGTGACGCTAGATACAGTAACGTTTGGCAGCTACCTGAACGCTGAACGCCGTTCGTCCTATACCGTGCGCGATCTGGGTACCAATGCATTACTGTTCAGCAGTGGTGGCACGTTCCTTGTTGACGCCAACCCCGACACCTTTAACCCCGGTGTGTCGAGTACCAGCGGTTTGGTGTTGACTTGGGGGCCGGATGGTTACAATGTCGGTGTAGATGAAATCCGGCTAACGGTTGCACCGACAGTCACCACCGCCGTGCCCGAACCCGAAACCTATGCCATGATGCTGGCTGGCTTGGGGTTGCTGGGCTTTGCTGCACGGCGCCGGAAACAAAAATCGGCAGCGTAATCCGTTACATCGCGCTCTGCAAAAACCACGCTCCGGCGGGGTTTTTCATTGGATTTCCGCCTATTCGGCCTACGGCGGCGTGTTGCACACAGCGCCGCCTTCAATCATCTGGCACAATCACCGCCAGATCATGAACGCGCCAATTTCAGCCCACCCGG
>OMIN01000138.1 GCA_900299145.1 Betaproteobacteria bacterium
GCAGATACCGGAATTTAGCCTCACTGATTTTGGAACGGCGGAAATACCTGTTTTTACCAATCATTTCAGGAAGTTAGCACATGCCTTGCATGTGTTTGCTTCCTAAGACCCAAAACAAATAGTTACGGCTACTTCAAATCCTTCGACATTCAAGCATGCCGATGTGCCCAACCGACCGCAATGAAATCTGGCGCTACCAAATCAAACGGCCAGATGCCGAAGCGTCTGGCCGCTTTTTTTACGATGCGGATAGCGCAGCGTTTAATACGGCTCCTTCGTAAATATAAACGTCGTCCCCGTCACAATCGGCGCGCTGGCGCCGACGAACGAGACATTCACGTCTTTCACCTGCCGCGAGCCCGCGCGGCCAGACGCCTGCAGCGCCCCTTCGATGATGTGCCACAAGCCGTGTATGCGCCCGGTGCCGAGCGAGCCGCCGAAGGTGTTGAGCGGCAACTCGCCGTCGAGTTCGATGCGGCCATCCTGTATGAAATCGAGGGCTTCGCCTTCCTTGCAAAAGCCGTACGATTCAAGGCCGTAAATCACCGAGGCCGAAAAGCCGTCGTAAATCTGTGCGACATCCACGTCTTTGGGCGAGAAGCCGGAGCGTTCCCACGTGAGCTTGGCGGAGCTGCTACCGCCGAGCATGTAACTGCTCAAACTGCCGATGCGTCCGGTGACCTCGAAGTGCAGCCGTTCTCCATAGCCCGCGATATAAGCGGGCTTGGGTTTGAGATCGCGCGCGCGTTCCGCCGTGGTCAACACAATCGCCACCGCGCCCTGCACCGGGATATCGCAGTCGTACAGACAAAACGGATACGCCACCATGCGCGAGTTGAAGTAATCCTCGGCCGTGAGCGGTGTGCCATAAAAATACGCGTGCGGATTGTGCTGAGTATGTCTGCGTTGCGTGGTGGCGAGGGTGACCATCTTGTCACGCGTCTGATTGTGGGTTTCCAGCCAGCGCGTGTACGCCACCGCCATGCCTTGCCCGGGGCCGCCAAAGCCCCATGGCCCGGTGAACTGTGTTGCGCCGGCGGCATATTGGCCCGGCAGATTCTGATATGTGCCTTTCGGGTTGTGCATCGCGCGCCACACCACCGCATATTTGCATACGCCGGCGAGCAGGGCGTTCACCGCCTGTTGCACCGCGCCGCCGATGTTGACCGAGCCAACCTGAATGTGCCAGGTGAGGTTCGGCAGCTTCAGCATGGTCATCATGCAGTTGACCGACACCACGCTGATGCCATCGACTTCGGCGTGCCCGGTGGCGGGCAATTCGGGATAGGTCGACAGGCCGTCGATGTCTTCCATCCTGAGGCCCGAATCGGCGACGGCATCTTTAACGGCGTCGAGCGCGTGCGCGGCGAGCGGCTTTTCAGCGGTGCGCGTGGCTTTGGAAAAGCCCACGCCGCTGACGGCAATCTTGCAACGATTTTCCCACTTGGCCATGGCTGGTCTCCTTGATATTGTTATTTGGCCAGCCGGAACTGCGGCAGCTCGAAGTCGTCGTTCAATTTTTGCCAGGTGAGCTCCACACGGCGGCCCACTTTGGCTTCGGTGTATTCGGCTTCCAGCAGATTGGCCGCCATCAGCGCACCGGGTGCGGCATCGAGTTCGACAATGATGCTGGCGTACGGCACAGCGGATACAAAGCGCTTGTCGCCCGTGTGATACATGATGGTGTAGGCGTAAATTTTGCCCTTGCCTTCAACGGGCTCGAATTTCAGATCGACCGACACGCAATTGGTGCAGGTCGGATACGGCGGGTGCTGAAACTTGCCGCAGCTTTGGCAGCGCTGCATGACGAGTTTGTGTTCCTTTGCCGCGTCCCAAAACGGCTTGGTGCGCTCGTTGGGCACGGGGATGGGACGGGTGACTTTGCTCCAGTCGCTCATGGTTTTCTCGCGGATGTATCGCAGGTTTTTCAGGATGCCCGACTTGCCGGGCGGATGGTATGCCAAGTGAACGTCCAGCCGGGAATGTAGTCCAAGCGCCGTGACCCGGCAAGCGCCTGTCCGGATGGTGATGAATCAAAGGTAAAATGATGCTATTGCCTGTCCCGCTGACACGCGGCGTTTTGTGACCGGCCGGCCTCCCGCGACATGACTGAAATTCCTCCCGCAGCGCCACTCGCGCACGCACCCCGTATCACCGATCTGATGCACGGCCGGTTCGCGTTGACGCCGGTGACGGTGCTGCTGGTCGGTCTCAACCTGGCCGCATTTGCCGCCATGCTGCTGAACGGCGGCGGCTTCTGGCATTCACCCAACCACGTGCAACTGGCGTGGGGCGCGGGCTTCGGCCCCGCCACGAAAGAGGGTGAATGGTGGCGGCTGGCGACCGCCATGTTTCTGCACTTTGGCGTGGTGCATCTTTTCATGAACATGGCCGCGCTGTGGGAAGCCGGGCGGCTGGTGGAGCGCCTTTACAGCTCGCCGCGATTTCTGGTGATTTATGCGCTAAGCGGGTTGACTGGCAACGTGGTGTCGCTGATCGCGCAGGGCGATCAGGCAGTGGCGGGCGGGGCGTCAGGCGCGGTATTCGGGGTGTACGGCGCGCTGCTGGTGTGCCTGTGGCGCGAACGCGAGCAGGTGAATCGCACGGAATTTCGCTGGCTGTTTTGGGGCGCCGCGTTGTTTGCCGCCGTAACGATTGCGCTGGGTTTCATCGTCAAGGGCATCGACAATGCGGCGCATATCGGCGGCCTCGTGGCAGGTGCGGTGATGGGCGAGGCGCTGGCGAGGCCACTCGCCGCGGGCAGCCCGGTTAATCGCCGGGTCAAATGGATAGCCTTGCTCACGTACGCGGCGGCTGTGCCCGTGTTGTTGCGTCTGATTCCCGAGCCGACTTACAGCTGGCAGGAGGAAAAACTCGCGCGCGTGGAAATACGGCACTTCATGGATGAAGAAAAGCGGTTGATGGAACGTTGGCAGGGCATACTCAACAAAAGCCGCCAGCGTGGCGCGTCGTTTGAGCAACTGGCGAACGAAATCGAGTCCGATATTGCCGCCGAATACCGGCAAAATTTTGAACAACTGTCGGCGCTGCATCTCGACCCGGCAGCACCCTCGAACGAAACGCTCGAAGTCTTGAAAAAATACGCGCAACTGCGCAGCGAAGCTTCGCAAGCACTGGCTGAAGCGCTACGTGACAACGACACCGCGCGCATCCGTGAGGCGCTGGAAATGGCGCGGCGCGCGCCTTATATCGCTCGCGGTCAGCAGCCACCCACGCCGGGTGCGCCTATTGGCAGCGTACTCGATCTTTATGGCACCAAGCCGCAGATTGATTTTGGCCAGCGGCAGGAAAGACCATCGAAATCGCCATAAAAAAAGTAAATTAAATCAAATAGTTACCGTATTTCCTGTATGGCTTTATAAACGGTGTCATCGACGTTAATCATGGCGTTGGCGCCCGCATGTAAAGCCGCGCGGTGTGCCGCCTGACTGTTTGCGCCGGGCATGCGGACGTTGTCAAAACCGGCGGCAGGGCGGCTCTGGCTGATGAGCCGGCGCAGCTCTGCCACCCGTGCTGGATATTCGCCACCCGGCATAACGATGGCTGGATTGATCGCGATAAAACTCAATCCATAGTGATGCTCATCTTCCACCACCGGCCCGCTGCCCGCGAGCATGCCGAGCATTTGCACGGCCAGCGAAATGCCGTAACCGCGATGCCCGCCCCACGCGAGGAACGCGCCACGCAGTGCGGCATCGGGGTCGGTGGTGGGGCGGCCTTCACTGTCGATGGCGACACCCTCGAGGAGTTTTTCGCCTTTGGCTTTCAGCAGATTAGCGCCGCCGTGGGTGGTGGCCGACATCGACATGTCGATAATCACCGGCTCGCCATTGTCACCACTGGCGGGGAAGGCAAATGCAATCGGGTTGGTGCCTAGCAAGGTGTCCCTGCCGCCGAAGGGTGCGGTGCGCGCGGGGCCGTTGACCACGTGAATGCCAATATAGCCCTGCCGCGCCGCGCGCTCAACGTAGTATGCGAGCCGGCCGCTCGCCCAGGTATTGCGCGCGCACACCAGCGCCATGCCGCTTACGCGGCAGATGTCGATGGCCTTGTCCATGGCGATGACCGAAACCGCGTAGCCGATGTTGTCCGCGCCGTCGATCAGCGCCGACACCGGTGTCTCGTGGATCACCGTGATATCACCCGCCGGTTTGCGGCCTTCGAGCATTTTCGAGAGAAACGGCAGCCGCGCGAGGCTGGCAAATTCATGGCCCGCCAGCGCGGCGTCGACCAGATGATCTGCCGTCATTTGCGCGCAACGCGGCGACATGCCGTGGCGGGTGAGAACCTGTACGGCAAGTGCCGTGGCGTCGGTGACGGGCAGTTTCATGGGTGGCTGCAGGCTTGGGAAAGCAATGAGCGTAACACCGCCATTTGTGATTCTTCAAGGGCGCTACTTTCAATCTTCTGGCGGACGGCGAGATCGAGCCGCTATAATGAAAATTCCATTCACATTTTTCGAACGCCGGGAGTCCGCCATGATTAAAGACACGCTGAACACACTGTTCCCCTTCGCGGGCTGGCCCGAAAGCCGCGCCGGCGAAGTGGAAATTTCTGGCGGTTACGATCCGATACTGGCGACGCCGTTTCGCATTACCGAAACGGCGGTGGCGTCGCTGGCGGCGGTGGGCCTTGCGGCCAGTGATTTGTGGGAAATGCGCACGGGCCGCCGCCAGAAAATCACCATCAACACACGTCGCGCGACAGCCTCGTTGCGCAGCGGCACGTATCTGGTGATGGAGGACAAGCCTGTGCCTTTCGGCCGCCATTCGATCATGGGCACGTATCCGGCGAAGAACGGCCGCTGGAGTTATATCCACGGCAATTTTCCGAATCATCGCGCGGCCGCGCTGAGTGTGCTCAAGTGTGCCGAAGAGCGCGACGCGGTGGCGAAAGCCGTTTCGCAGTGGGACGCACAGCAACTCGAAGAAGCCGTCATCGAGGCCAAGGGTGCGGGCGGCATGGTGCGCAGCCGGGCGGAGTGGCTGAAGCATCCGCAGGGCATCGCAGTCGCCGGGCTGCCGTTGATGGAAATCATCAAAATCGGCGATAGCAAGCCGGAACCGCTGCCCAAGGGCGAAAGGCCGCTGTCCGGCATACGCGTGCTTGATCTCACGCGCGTGATTGCCGGGCCGACGTGCGCACGCACGCTGGCTGAACACGGCGCGGAAGTGCTTAAAATTACCGGCAAGCATCTGCCAAGCCTGGGCCGGCAGGAATACGACACGGGTCACGGCAAGCTCTCGGCGCATCTGGATTTGCGCGAGGCGAAGGATGTCGAAACGCTGCAAGGCTTGGTGCGTGGCGCCGATGTGTTTTCACAGGGCTACCGCCCGGGCACGTTGGGTAGCCGCGGATTTTCGCCCGAGGCGCTGGCGCAGCTGCGCCCCGGCATAGTCGCGGTATCGCTGTGCGCGTTCAGTCACGCCGGGCCGTGGGCCTCGCGCCGGGGTTTTGATACTGTGGTGCAAACGGTGAGCGGTATCACGCATCGGCAAGGCGAAGTATTTCCGGGTGCAGCGCCCGGGCCGCAGTTTTATCCGGTATCGGCGATTGATTTTTTGACCGGCTACCTGATGGCGTTTGGCGCGATGGTGGCGTTGAAGCGCCGCGCGCTGGAAGGCGGCAGTTGGCTGGTGCGAATTTCGCTGGCGCAGGTCGGGCATTGGCTGGTGGAGCGTGGCGAAGTGCCGCTCGATCAACTGAAGAATCTGACCAAGGAATTCACGCCGGAAGAAATCGCCCAATGGACGATGGTGAGCGACACGCCGGTGGGCCGCTTGCGGCATATGTCGCCGACGATAGGCATGTCGGAAACGCAGCCGTTTTGGGACAAGCCGACTGTGCCGCTGGGGCATCATCAGCCGGTATGGCCTGCCCGATAGCGATGAAAGCGCATAGTAAAAAATCAATAAAAACAGATACTTATGATTAAGGCGCTGGTCACGGGTTTTGCGCCTTTTGCGGGTGACGCGATCAATCCGTCGTATGAAGCCGTGCGCCGGTTGCCAGCGCGGATAGGGGAATTGCAAATCGTCACCGCCGAGTTGCCGACGTCGTTTGCACGCGCGCCGCGCGTGCTGCGTCAGTGGATCGCGCGTGAACAGCCCGGTATTGTGTTGTGCGTGGGGCTGGCGGCGGACCGGCCGGCCATCAGTCTCGAGCGCGTGGCGGTCAATCTGAGCGACGCGCGCATTGCGGACAACGACGGTGCACAGCCGCACAACAAGCCGGTGATTGCACGCGGTCCGGCGGCGTATTTCTCAACGTTGCCTGTGGTGCAGGCGCAAACCGCGCTGACGCGTGCGGGCATTGCCGCCGAGCTGTCGTTAAGCGCGGGCGCGTTTGTCTGCAACCACGTGTTTTACGGTTTGATGCATGCGGCGTCGAAGCAGCGGCGGATCAAACACGCTGGTTTTGTGCATGTGCCGGCGTTGCCAGCGAATGACGATCAACACGCGTTGGGGCAGCTCACGCGCGCGCTGGCGATCGTTTTGCGCGTCTCCAGCCACAATCGCCGCAGCAAGCGCTAAACCACGGCCCATTGCCGTAGCAGATTGTGATAACACCCGGTAAGGCGCACGACTTCCGGCGTGTCGCCGACGCTGCCGCGCAACCCCAGGATCGACATATCGAGATCGAACAGCAGCCGCCGTCGGTCGTCTTCGCGCACCATGCTTTCGATCCAGAAGAATGACGCCACGCGCGCGCCGCGCGCCACCGGCTCGACGCGATGGACGCTGCTGGCCGGATAGAGAATCAGATCGCCCGCTGGCAGCTTTACGGATTTCGTGCCGAAGGTGTCTTCGATCACCAGTTCTCCGCCCTCGTATTCATCAGGCCGGCTGAGAAACAGCGTGGCGGATAAGTCGGTGCGTATGTGCTTGCCGGTGGCGCGGTCGGTGCGCACGGCATTGTCGACGTGATTGCCAAACGCATTGGTTGTACCGCGATAGCAATTGAACAACGGTGGAAAAATATGCCGGGGCAGCGCTGCCGTGAAGAACAGCGCGCTTTTAGCCAAACCCGCCAGCACGATCTCTCCCGCCTCGCGCGCGGCGGGCGCATCGGCGGGAATTTGCAGATTGTTCTTGGCTTGTTCCGATTGCGTGCCCGCCGTGATGCGCCCGTCGACCCATGCCGCCCCGGTAGTCAGCGCGCGCACACGGGCGAGGTCGCCGGGATCCAGGACGGATGGAACATGCAGCAGCATCGGCGCTTTCCTTTTCAGAACTTGAGGCTGGCGGTGAGAATCACCGTGCGGCCGGCGCCGGGTACGGTGAAAGCGCCGTTGTCGTACACTGCATCGTAGTAAACCTTATCGAACAGGTTTTTGATGTTGAGCCGCAGCGCCCACTGTTTTTGCTCATAAGCGGCGAAGGCATCCCAGCGTGCGTAGCCCGGCGCGGTATTGGGCTTGTAGGCGCCATTCAACGTCGGCACGGCGCCTGCGCCGCTGGGGTTGAACGCTTCGCGGTCGCCCTTGGCTTCCACGCCGCCGCCGACTGTCCACGGCCCGGCGATGCGATACGTCGTCCAGGCGTTGAAGGTCACGCGCGGTGTATTGCGTGCGCGCTTGCCGGTGTATTCCGGGTTGCCGATGGTTATAGCGCCCGTTGCATCCTGATTCAGCGCCGTTTGCAGAATGGTGGCGTTCATGAACGCGAATCCCGAAAATACTTCCCATCGATCGGTAATGCGGCCGGCGGCTTCAAGCTCGATACCGTCGGTGCGCCGTTTGCGCGTCAAAATGGCGGCGGTGGCTTCAAGGTCGGTGTTGCGTTCCCACACTTTGGTGGCGCGGTAGAGCGCCGCGCGTAGAGCGAGATCGCCGTTAAACAACAGCCACTTCGCGCCGAGTTCGATCACGTCGCTGCGTTCCGGCGGCAGCGGCGTCACCGTCAATTGATACAGATCGGCGGTCGGGCTGAACGAGTCGCTCCAGCCCAGGTAATAATGCGTTTCCGGTGTCGGGTGGAACGACAGCGCGGCACGGTAGCTGTTTTCGCCGTAACTTAGCAACGGCGACGTCGTGCTGTTGTAGGCCGCGTCGAGCTGGTCGCGGCGGATGCCCATCGTCGCTTTCCATTTGGGCAGGAATTCGATGGTGTCCTGCGCGTAGACGGCCACGGACTTGCCGCTGAAATCGACAGCGGCGCCGGCAGCCGCTTCCACATACGGAAAGTAGTAGGGTGCGCCACCGAGGGTGAAGGGTTGCAGCGCCTTGCGGTGGCTGCTCTCGCGCAAGTACTCGAGCCCAGCCAACAATTCATGCTTCATGCCGGCGGCCGAAAATTGGGTGGAAAAGTCCGACTGCAGCGTGAGTGTTTCGTAATCCGAGGCACGCGTCGGATTGCCGCCGATCGTGCCCAGTGCATTTTGCACAGTGGTGGCGCTGGGCGTTTTGGCCCAGTAGCTGCGTTCGTAATCGCCCCAGCGGAGTTGCGTGCGCAATTGCGTTTGCGGCGAGAACTGATATTCGTGCACGGCGGTGCTGACGCCGGTCTGGCTTTTGTCGAACGTGCGGTTGAGGCCCCAGAAATACCGGTCGGGCAATTGCCGCGTGGGCTTGCGCGTGGCGGCATCGAACGCCACGCCGTAATCCGGGTTGTCGTTGGTCTCGACGTGATAGTGATTCAGCCACAAACGGTTGTTGCTGCTCTGATTGAGCGCCAGACTGAACGCAAAGCCTTTGCGGTGAATCTCCGGTTCCGAACCGTCGGTGGGATTACTGCGCCAACTGCCTTCATCGCGCTGCATCAGGTTAACCCGCAGTTGGGTGTCGGTGTTGAACGCCTTGTTGAGATCGGCGGTTGCTTCGCGATAACCCGGCGTGCCCACGCTGCCGCTGAGTTTGTATTGATCAAACCGCAGCGGCGTTTTGCTGACCAGATTGATAATGCCGCCGGCCTGCCCGCGACCGAACAGCATGGCGCCTGCGCCGCGCAGTACGTCGATCTGTTCGAGATTGAAGATCTCGCGGTTGTACTGGGCGGTATCGCGGATGCCGTCCATGTACAAATCGCCAAAGGTGTAAAACCCGCGCAGGTTCATGTTGTCGCCGGAACGGCCGCCTTCCGCTGCGTTGAAGGTGAGGCCGGAGACGTTGCGCAGCGCTTCACGCAGGCTACCGGCTTGTTGCTGTCCCATCAGCGTGTTGGTGATGGAGGTGACGGCCTGCGGGATGTCATGCGGGTCCTGCAGGGTCTTGCCGACGCGCGTGGTGGTGGCGCGCAGGCCGTCGGGCTTGTCGCGGTCGCTTTCGATTTTTGTGGTGGGTAATTCTTTATCGTCTGCCTTGGCTGCAGCGCCTTGCGCATGTGTGGCGCCGTGACTGAGCATCATGCCGGCCATGATTGCGCCCAGCGGCAGCAGGCTGCCGGGTGCGCGGCTGGTTGGGTGAAAGTGCGAGCGGTATTGCGGTGGCTTCATGGGATTGCCCTTTCCAGAGATTCGAGAAAACAGCGAATGGCTGGCTGGGCAGGGCAGAAAACAGGATGCGCATGCTGGCTGGCTGAGGTTATATAACTATCTGTTTTTATTGATATTTTTTGAAGGGTCGGTGACAAAACCGATTTTGTGGAGGCCGGCGCGCGCGGCCGCCGACATGACCGTCGCGATGGTTTGATAGGGCGTGGCGCTATCCGCGCGAATGTGCACTTCGGGCTGTGGCGACTGGTTGGCAGCGGCACGCATATGCGTGGCGAGCGTGGCGTCTTCGATGCGTTCGCTGTTCCAGTACACCGTGCCATCGGCCTTGATGCTGAGTTGAATCGTCTCGGGTTTGGTCTGGCTTGGCTGGCTCGATGCCTTGGGCAGTTCGATCCTGACCGAGTGCGTCTGCAGGGGTGCTGCGACAATGAAAATCACCAGCAGCACCAGCATCACGTCGATCAGCGGAATCATGTTGATTTCCGCCATCGGCGCGGCCTGCATGTTTTTGTCGAATCCACCGAATGCCATGATGCTTAGGCTCCGGCTTTGGCGATGGTGAATGGGCGCCCGGGCGTTGTGGCTTGTGCCGAATCGGCGGGATCGCCGACGTTTGAGCCGGTGGTGAGAAAAGCAAACAGATCGTGTGTGAAGGCATCCAGTTGTGCGAGCACCAGCCGGTTGCGCCGCACGGTAAAGTTGTAGGCGAGCACGGCAGGTATCGCCACGGCGAGGCCAAGTGCCGTCATGATGAGTGCTTCGCCGACGGGGCCGGCGACTTGGTCGAGCGTGCCTTGCCCGCTCTGGCCGATGGCAGCCAGCGCGTGATAGACGCCCCACACCGTGCCGAACAGCCCCACAAACGGCGCGGTGCTGCCCACGGAGGCAAGCGCGGTGAGGCCCGATTCACAGCGCGCGGTTTCCTCGCCGATCACGCGGCGCATCGCGCGGGTGACGAACTCGGCGGCGGAACCGGCATCGTCGAGCTTGCCCGCGCCGCGTTCACGATGTTGCTGGTGATGGCGCGCGGCGGCGATGGCCTGCCAGGCCAAACGCGAGAATGGCCCGCCCGGTTGCTGTTGCTCGAGGCCGGCGGCCACGCTTTGCAGTGACGAAGCATTGGCAAAATTCGCCAGAAACCGCCGCGTGAGCCGGCTTTGCAATACGGCGCTGATGCTTTTCACGGCGATCAGGTACCAGGTGATCACGCTCATGAGCAGCAGCACGGCGAGCAGAAAGCGGCCGATGCTGTCCGTTTGCGCGAGAAAATGTGTGAATCCCAATACTTGCGGGGTTTCCAAGACTCAACTCCTTAACGAAAATGAAAGCGGCACCAGCACCCACGCGCCAACCGCGATTTCGCCACGGCGCGCGGGCAGGAATTTCCAGCGTTTGATGGCGGCAAGCGCCACGTTGTCGAGCCGCTCGAAGCCGCTGGATGTTTGCAGGCGCACGTCGGAAGGCTGGCCGTCGGCTCCGACGTACACGCGAAACACCACGCGCCCCTGTTCGCCGAGCTTGCGCGAGATCGCGGGGTACTCCGGCGCAGGGTTGTTCAGATAATCCGCGCTGAAACTGGGGGGCGATAGGGACAATGCCGTGGGCGCTGGCGAAGCAGGCAAGGGTGAAACTGGCGCGGTGGGTGGCGTTTGTTGAGTGGTGGCAAGTGTTTGATTTGCAGCCGGTTCCGCCGATTGCGGCGGAACGCTCACGGGTGTGGGCGCTTGTGCGGTGGTGGTGAGTAGCGGCTGCGACGGTGTTGCTTGAGGCTGCGTCGGACGCGTGGTTAAGGGCCTTGTGGCCGGCAGCGGCCTGGGTGGCTTATCGGGCACGGCTTCCGGCGGCGCAACCAGATTGACCATCAGGGGCACGGCGTTTGTCAGCGTTTCGCGTGCGGGGGCGTACGTCAGCAGCAGCGCAACGGCGGCGGCGTGCAGGGCAAGCGTGATGGCAAAACTCGTGACATTGCCGGTGCATGAGGGCGCGCCGTAGCGCCGGCTTGCGGCGTGTGATGACGCGGGTTGCAACATGCCGCTGGATGGCTAAACCGCGTCGAACGCAAACGGCAGCAGCGCGCCGAGTACGATCAGCAGCGTGATTACAGCGGAAAAGCGCCAGGTGTCTAGGGATTTCTGCATAGCCAGTCCTTGAAAAAGGGCCGTGGCTGGCTATCGGCGCCGCAGGAGGGGGGCGGCATATTGGCTGGCTGGGCGGTGCTGCAACAGGTACGACAAAACAAGTAAAACGTGCGGCAAAAACTATTTGGTCAGAATCAGCTTTCCCTTGCTGGTGCGGCGCAGCGTGTAGCGTTCACCGCTGTGATGGATCACGACCGCCTGCGCGCTGCCGAAGAGTTGTGCGCTTAGCAGCTCGCCCGGTTTCACGGTTGGAGACGCATTGCCGTCTCGCGCCGGGCGGGCGGGGGGATGCGGTGGTTTCGTGGCGGAGGCGCAAGTCATGACAGGTAAAACGCGTCGGCCATTGGCGTTTATTTGTAACCCGCGCGGTCGAATATCTTCTGCGCCAGCGGCTGGTTTTTGCCCAGTGCGCCGACGTTCAGCGTATCGGCCTTGAACGTGCCCATGCTCTCCAGCACGCGGTTGTTGAGCGGCGCGTTCGGCACGGCGGGCCATTCGTTGTTGCCGCTGGCGAAATAGCTTTGCGCGGCATCGCTGGCGAGATACTCAAGATACTGGATCGCCGCCGCCTTGTTGGGCGCGGTTTTCAGCACGCCCGCGCCGGAAATATTCAGATGTGTGCCGGTGGTTTTCTGATTGGGCCACACCATCGCCACGTTGGCCATCAGCTTGCGGTCGCCGGGTTTTTCCGAGGCGAGCAGGCGCGCGTAGTAGTAGGTATTGGCAATGGCGACGCCGCATTCGCCGGAAGCCACGGCGGTGATCTGATCGGTGTCGCCACCCTTGGGGGCGCGCGCGAAATTGGCCACCACGCCACGCGCCCATTCCTCGGCCCTGGCTTCGCCCCAGTGTTCGATCAGGGCGCTCATCAGCGACAGGTTGTAAATGTGCCCGCCGGAGCGCGTGCACACCTTGCCCTTGAGTTTGGGGTTGGCGAGGTCTTCGTAGTTTTGCACGTCGGCGGCGTTCACCATCGATTTGTTGTAAACAATAATGCGCGCGCGCGTGGAAAAGCCGAACCATTGATTGCTGGTGGCGTGCAGGTTGGCGGGCAGGCGTGTATCCAGCACTTTGGAGGTGACCGGCTGGAACAGCCCCAACTGTTCGGCGCGCCACAAGCGGCCGGCGTCGACAGTAACCAGCACATCGGCAGGGCTGGCCGCGCCTTCATTGCGGATACGCTCGATCAGCGGGTCTTCGCCGGCCTCGATGCGGTTCAATTTGATGCCGGTTTGCTTGGTGAAGTTGGAATAGAGCGCCTCATCGGTCTGGTAATGGCGCGAGGAATAGAGGTTCAGCACGCCGGTTTGTGCCGTGACCGTGGCGGCGGCTGTCATCAGGGCGGTGGCGATGCTGGTGGTGACCAGGGTTTTCAGTTTCATGGGGTTATTTCGAACGTTGGCGTTCGTGCGCTGTGCGGCGTTGGCATTTGAATTAACAATCGATGAATAGATACTAACAAGAATCATTCTCATTTGCAAGCATAAATTAAAGCTATAAGAAACAGATACTTATGAAATGGCGGGCCCGTTCCTTAAAATTAAGCTGCCCGAATTCAAACTAAAACCCATCCCTGCCTGCATCAAGGCGCAAAACGGACTTCGCGAACGTATGCGCGTATCAGCCCTCGGATTGGGCAGAAAAATGCCGCGTTCAGAAGATTACGACCGGGACGTCAACGGCGTTATTATGGGACGAAACTTAAGGGCTGGGATTTGAACTTGGCAAAAGACAATGCTAGGCAGCCGTTGTGGTTGGGTGAATCGCGCCTGCTCCTTCGATATAACTGAGAATTCCAAATAGTCTTATAGTCCAAACGGGCTATTGCGGAGTTGGCAATTGAAGCTTAAAGTTTAAGCGAAAACCGAGAGCCACTAGATATCGTATGGCTCAAATCTTCCGAAAATAAAAATTTAGGAGAATGATATGAACCTCATAAAATACGCAGTAGCCACAACGTGCTTGTTCTTGACCGTTGGCACTCAAGCCGCTACCGTCAATATCGACCTATCCGGAGTCGCTAGCAGCACTATCATAAACGGCGTGGGCGCAGCCTTCTCCGAACGATTTGACGGGCAATCGATAGTCGGTGCTGCTCTTACCGGCACTCCGAACACCCCGCTCGCACTGGCGGCCGGGGGATCTATTTTTGTGGCGTTTTGGAATCCTGGTGTCTCTGCCGCTTCCAATTCTCTTTTGGCTCAACCGGGGAACACTGCGCCGCTGGCTATTCTGTTGGATTCCGATGCCGACAGTTTTTCGTGGACAATGGGTTTTTCTGATTCAGGATCCACTATCAATTACAGCTTGTTTAGCACCAGCGGTTCATTAGTAGGAAGCGGCAGCGTTACTATGGGTAGCGGATACAACAACTACTCGCTGTCAGGACTTCCTGCTTTCCGCGGCATTGCTTTCAGCGACAACAATGACTCCGCAGGTGTGCGCTTCCAGAATATGTCCTACACCACTGTAGCCACGGCCGTACCTGAGCCCGGCACTTATGCATTGATGTTGGCGGGATTGGGGTTGGTGGGCGGTTTTTCCCGCCGCCAGCGCAAAGTCTGATATTTTGCAAGGGTCTTAGGAAGCAAACTGGGTTAAAGAGGTTGCATTCTGAGTAACTTTAACAGGACGGTATAGAGATTGTCGTGCCGGTGGTTGAAACGAAACTCGGTTTCCTTCAAGTGCAAGGC
>OMIN01000139.1 GCA_900299145.1 Betaproteobacteria bacterium
GCGCCGTGCACGGCGCCGGTGTTGGCTTTCTTAGGCGCGCCCTTGCCGATAATGGTTTTGCAGCAAATCAACACCGGCTTCGCGGTTTCAGCCTGCGCCTGCCGGATGGCCGCATCGACCGACTCGACACTGTGCCCGTCCACGCCGCCGATCACGCGCCAGCCATAGGCTTCAAACCGCTGCGGAATGTTTTCCGTAAACCATTGTTTTATTTGATGTTTTTCGGAGTCTATCGAAATGCCGTTATCGTCGTACAACACGATCAGCTTGTTCAGCCCCAGCGTGCCGGCGAGAGAGCAGGCTTCGTGCGAAACGCCTTCCATCAGGCAGCCGTCACCGGTGAAAACATAGGTGCGATGGTCGATGATGGCGTGGCCATCGCGATTGAATTCCGCCGCCAGCATGCGCTCGGCGAGTGCCATACCCACGGCATTGGCTAAGCCCTGTCCCAGCGGGCCGCTGGTGGTCTCCACGCCTGGCGTGATACCGTGTTCCGGATGACCCGGCGTTCGGGAATGCAACTGACGGAATTTTTTCAGTTCCGCCATCGGCAGGTCGTAGCCGGTCAGATGCAGCAGCGCATAGAGCAGCATCGAGCCGTGACCATTCGACAGCACAAAGCGGTCACGATTGGCCCACGCCGGATTGGCAGGGTTATGCCGTAAGTGCTTGATCCATAAGGCTTGTGCGATCTCCGCCATGCCCATGGGCATGCCCGGATGGCCGGAATTGGCCTGCTGCACGGCATCCATCGCGAGCGCTCGGATCGCGTTGGCCAATTCGGCTGCGGAAGACATGGAAGACTGGTCGGTAAAGGGACTACGGGGCTACGGGGAAGCGCGATTATACCGCCCCGCCGGGGCACGGGCGACTTTCGTGCGCCCTCTGCCCATACGCAGGTGCATTTTGCGACTTACCTCGGCGGGCTAGGCGGCGCCCTGTCCGCGCAAGGTCATCAGGGTGCCCAAGCGATGTTTCACCCAATTTATCAGGGCGAAACCGGCTTGCAGGGCAATCCCGAAACAGGTAATGCCGATGGCAAATATGAGAAATTTTCCACCCAGCGACTGCAGGCTGTCCGCTTCGCGCAGGATGACCGCGATGCCTTCGCTGACGCCGATTGCCGCACCCGCGCTAGACGACATTACCAACACGAAAAATGCGCGCGTGACGTTAGGCAGGAACAGCAACGCTGCGAGCGGCGCGCCTCGGCGCAAATGACGAAGTGCCTCGACGCCGTTATCTGCGACATAGGCTGCCGCGTAAGGCACAAGGGACAGTGCCACTGTCATCATGCCCGAAAGCGCAATGGAATGGCCGAAAAGCGTGGCGTCGCGAGCGATCACGTTAAACAGAAAAAACATCACTACGAACGTCGGCGCCGCACGCATCAGGCCGATCAGCGCGCCTGCCGCGCCCGCTGCAGCGCGCGCGCCCAGCCGCGCGTAGGTGAGCGGCACACCCAGCGCGAGCCCGAGCACGATGGCGATGGCAGCAATTTTGAAGTTCATCACCATGCCCGTGGCCAAGTGCGGCACGAACGTGAACAGTAAATGATCCACCGTCATGCCGCCGCCCGCCGCTGTTCGAGATAACGCTGCAACTTGCCGCAAAAATACACCACGATCGCGACCACGATAATGTAGAAAACCAGCAGTAGCGTATAGGTGGTGGCGCGCCCGCTGGCAAACGCGGTGATGTCGGTGAGCGCGCTTAACAGTTCGGGCGCGCCGATGAAACTCGCCACGGGCGTGCCCTTGGCGGGGTTGATCAGAAACGACAGAATCTGTGTCGCCGAGCGGTCAACCGCCGCCATATAAACTGCACTATGGCCGATGGGCGCTGCACCGTGCTCGGCGCGCACTGTCGCGATGGCCTCGGCCACGGCCTGCGCGGCGTTGCTGCCGTTCATCAACCCCAGCGCGAGTATCGCCGCACACAACGCTACCAACGCTGAATAACTGAAAAACGCCTGCGCAATGGCCGCCGCCATTACCAGCGTCAATACCACCGGCGATGATTGCATGACGAGGGTGAGTGCGCGCGCCGCGCCGCGCGCCACCCGATGGTGCGAGCCGAGGGCGGCCCCCAACACCAGAGCGAAGCCAAGCGTCGCGGCAAGTGCGCCGGCTATCATGATCAGCGAATTGATGATGCCCGCTTTGAACAGCGTCCACGCCGGCACGGTTTTCAGCATCGGCAATTGCAGTTCGACCCCGGCGTTTTGCTTAACCCATGCTTCGAACGCCGTGATGCTGGCGGCGAACGGCGTCGCCTGCAAGGCTGCTGACAGCGGCGGCAGCACACAGGACGAATCCTTGCTGCCGCCAGCCGTGTTGCAGGCAGCGCGATTCCACACTTCGCGTTGCGCCGCAAGAAAGGCATCAGCCACGCGGTTGGCGCGCGCGATGTCGATAAACACGCCGTCACGGTGGAACATCTGGCTTATCAAATCCAGCGCGCTGGCCAGTTTGTCGCTGCCAGTTTTCGCCACCGCCATGCCCCATGGCACCTGCGCAAAACCAAACTTGCGCTCGAAGCGTTCGCTGAATGCCGCGTCGGTGAAATGAAAAGCGAAAAAGCTGTCGTCCTGCGCGGCAAGGCCGCAGGTGGCGTCGCGCAAACGGTCAGGCAGCGCGGCGGCGTCCTCGAACAGCATCAGGCGCGCGCCCTGCGACACGATCTGCGCGTTCGAACCATTGCCGATGGTGACGCATATGGTGCGGCCCGCGATATCGCGCCAATCCTTCACTTCGGTTGCGCGCGGGCCCAGCAGTATGGATTCCGACTGATAATAATGCGGGCGGATAAAGCGCGCCTGCCCGTCACGCTGCGTGTTGTGGCCCATGGTGGCAATGGTGAGATCGATACGATCCTCGGCCAGCAGGGCAATGCGGTTGGCGGGCGTTACGCGGCTGAATGCGACGTCTATTTTCAGGGCTTTGGCGATGGCGCGCGCGACGTCGATGTCGTAACCCGCGCGCACGTCGTCCTTGCGCGTGCCGAACAGTGGATAGTTTTCGCGTACGCCGACGCGGATCTGCTTGTTACAGAAAATTCGGATCAGCCGGTCAACGTCTGGCTTGGCGCAGGCCGAGGGGGTGGCGGCCGCTCGCGCTTCGGCCAGCAGGCGGGCCAGTGCGGCGTCAGGGGAAGCATCCCGGGTGGCATCCGGTACGGCGGGCTGCGCGCGCACCACCTGACACAAACCGACCATCAGCAACAACGGCAACAAAACCCGGCAAAGCACGCGAAGGAATCCCACGATGCGTCAGTCCGAAACTTGCGGTGTACTGATTTCGACGATATGCATATCGGCGAAGGCGTGCGGCCCGTAACGGAAAATGGTGCGTCCGGTTTCCGCGGCCAGCACGGCGGGCGTTACGAGTTCCAGTTTGACTTCCGGAATATTGATAAGGAAAGTCTGCTCGATGCGCAACCCAAGCCCATGACGTTTGAGCATCGCGCGCGATTGCTCGACCCCGACAAACGCGTTGTGAGTAATGATTGCGCGGCCGCCGGGCGCAAGATGCTGGGCCAACCCGTTGAGAAACGGATCCAGCACCTGCCGTCCGTTGCCGCCGCCGTAACTCCAGCTCGACAAGCGGCCCTTGACCGGCGCCGGCGGCATCGGAAAATGCGGCAGGTTGGCGACAACCAAATCAAAACGGCGGCCGGCGGCGGGCAACCACATGTCGCCTTGCTCGAATTGCGAGATGGCTGTATAACCGAGTTCACTTAACAGCGTGCGGCCTTCATCGACCGCCTCGGCTTCGATGTCGACGCCGAAAAGCGATGCCGCACCCATCGCGCCAAGCGCAGCCAGTACCACGCCGCTGCCCGAACCAATTTCCATGACGTGAGCGCCACGCCATTGCGCCGCTTTCGCGTGCAGCACCTGGATCAGCGCACAGGTGTATTCGCTGGGACGCAGCGATACGCGCGGTTGGTGCGTCGAGGCCGCGATGGCAACGGCGGATGCTGGCAAGGAGGAATTCAAAATATCAATAAAATCAATTAGTTGCAGGAGCGGCGACTCGCGGCGCGGAAAGTTTTGCGACCATGGCTTGCGCCACCGGGTCGTCGGGATATTCCGTGAGAATGTCCCGATAGCGTTGCAACGCCAACACCGGATTACCGGTGTTGAGCGCCATGTAGGCCTCGCGCGTAAGTTTGGCCAAACGCACTGCGGCAGGGCTTGGCTCCAGTTCAGGCCCGGCGCCCACTGCGCCCAACAATTCATAGATGGCGATTCTGCGGCGGCGCCCCTTGACTGCGGCGTCGTCTATGGGCCGCATACACAGTCTTTCTCCGGCTTCCTTGTACACGGCATGGCTCACGCAAATCAGCGTGCCATATTCCTTGTTGGTGCCCTCGAGCCGCGCGGCGACGTTGACGCCGTCGCCCATGGCGGTGTAGCTGATGCGCTCCTCGGATCCGATGTTGCCCACCAGCACGGCGTCGCTGTGGATGCCGATGCGCACGTTGAGCGGCTTTAATTCCTGTGCCACCCATTTCGCGTTGAGCGCCTTCATGCCGTGCTGGATGCGCAATGCGGCGACGCAAGCGCGCCAGGCATGATCCTCCATTTGTGCCGGCGCACCCCAGAACGCCATCACCCCATCGCCGATGAATTTGTCGACGGTGCCACGTTCCTGGTTAATGGATCTTGTGACCAATTCCAGATAGGCCGAAACACGCACCAGCAACTCCTGCGACGGCAGCTCTTCGGACAGCGTCGAAAATGATTCCAGATCCGAAAAAAAGATGGTCAGAAAGCGGCTGTGTCCGCCGATGGCAAGTGCCTCGTTGGTGTCAAGCAACTGGCGCACCAGCCCCACCGGCACGAACGCCGCGAACGAGCGCACCAGCGAATCCAGTGTGTGTATGGCGTTGGATAGCACCGATACTTCGCGGATTGGCGAATCCAGCATGGGCATGGATTTGCCGGCGCCCAATTCCTGAATGCGGGTGACGCGCGTGGCGAGCTGTTCCAGCGGCGAAGAAATCACTTTTGACAATATGTAAATCACCAGCAATTGCAGGCTGATCGCGATAAGGCCGAACAGCAGCAACATGCGATTCTGCTGGTCGAATGCCTGGGTGAAATCCTCCAGCGGCGTGATCACGAAAAGCTGCCATTTCTTGCCGAATTCCGGCGGCAGGGTGGAGAGCCCGGCGACGTACTGTTTGTCGGCATGCTCGAAAGTGTAAAGTTTTTCGCCTTGGGTTTCATGCGAGCCGAAGGCTATCGTCGTCAGCTTGCCTCCGACGGAAGTGATGTGCTGCAATTCAACTTTGCCGTTGACGTCTGTGTAGGTCTTGGAACGTTCCGAATTGGCGATGACGCGGCCCTGATGATCGAGCACATAACTGAGGGAACCGGGGCTGATCTTGCGTTTTGACAAATATTCGGACAGCACGTCCAGCGTAATATCAGCGGCAGCCACGCCGATCAAGTTACCGTTGCGGTAAATCGGCGCGGCAATGGTAAAGCCAACCAGCCCCAGTGCCGCGAACACATCGGGATCTGACACCATCGGCCGTCCTTCCGCCACCGCCGCGCGATACCACGGGCGTTGCCGGGGGTCGTAGCGCGTTGCCTCCTCAGACTGACCGAGTTCCTTTTCGCCGGTATCAAGAAAGCGGTAGCGATCGATCACGGGCGGCTTTTTCGCCGCTTCGATCCAGCGGTAGGCAAAGCGGCTGCCCGGCGGCGGCGGCTTGTCCTGAATTTTGACTGCGGGATCGATGCGCCGCACCTGGCGAAACGACGCATCCTCCAGCCCGACGTAGGCGCTGGTAATGGTATCGCTGTGGCTGGTGATGCCGAACAGGTACCGCATGGCGCGATTATCTGAATAGAACTCAGGCTGTTCCCGGCCGACCGCCGCCGCGCTTGCCACCATCGATTTGATCGGCGCGAATACGTTCTGGATATTGGCGATGGCTTCGACGCGAAAGCGTTCGGCCAGCTCATACGCGTTGGCACGCGCGATGCGTTCGTTCGACACATAATTCACGATGACCATGGCCGCGAACACCGGCAGTGTCAGCAACACGAACATCGTCAGCATGCTCGGCCGCAGCCGCAGCTTCCTGGCCAGACGGAACTTCATTGATGGACGGCTCCCTTTTTGCGGGCCAGTATAGGTGAAAAGGCCATGGTTGTCCCGGCGCCGGGCCTTCCCCGGCGCGCCGGAAGATTATTCTTCCCGCCGCGCGAGCTTCACCCCCAACTGCTTCAGCTTGCGATAAAGATGCGTGCGTTCCAGTCCCACCACCTCTGCCACGCGGCTGATGTTGCCACCCTCCTTGCCGAGGTGATATTCAAAATAGGCTCGTTCGAATTCGTCGCGTGCCTCGCGCAGCGGCTGGTCGAACGCCAGCACCTGCGGCGCCGGCTCGCTGGCCGGTTCGGGCAGTGCGCGCGCCACGTCTTCGGCGGAAATTTCTTCGGTGTGCGCGGTTTGGGCCAACGTGCGTACCACGCTTTCCAGTTGCGTGACGTTTCCAGGCCAATCAAAGTTGCGCAATAGATTCAGCGCGGCGGTGGAGAACTGGCGCAGCGGGATTTCCTTCGCTTCGATCATGCGGCCAAGCATCAGTCCGGCGAGTTCGGGAATGTCCTCCCGGTGCTGGCGCAGGCTGGGCACATTGAGGGTAATCGCCGACAGCAGTTCGTAGAGTTGCGCGTCGAATTCCCCGCCGGCGGCCACTTCGGATAACGCGCGCGACGCACCGCACACGACACGCGTGTTGTAGCGCGCCACCTTGGCGAGCAGCAACAGCAGGCCCTTTTGCTCGGCGCGGTTAAGTTCGGCGACATCGTGCACGAACAGCGTGCCGTCGCGCGCCTGGTTGAGCAGTTCGATGGGCTGCGAGGCAAGCAGCGCGCTGGACTCGGGCGCCACCCAGGGCGTATTGCGGGTGTGCAGCACGCGCGCACAGGCTTCGATGCCACAGCCGGGCTCGCCCACCAGTACCACCGGCGTGCGCATCGCGGCAATGCGCTCAAGCCGTTGTTTCAGGTCCGTAATCAACGGTGAGCGGCCCAGTGCCGCCAGCGAGGCGCCGGGCTGCGGCTGTGCGGCGCCATGCTTTAACGCGCGGCCCACGGTAGACAGCAGCTTTTGCAGCGCAATAGGCTTTTCCAAAAAATCATAGGCGCCGATGCGCGTGGCTTCGACTGCGGTGTCGATGGTGCCGTGGCCCGACATCATGACCACTGGCATGGTGAGCACGCCGCTGCTCGCCCATTCCTTAAGTAGCGTGATGCCGTCGGTGTCGGGCATCCAGATGTCCAGTAGCACGAGATCAGGCCGCGCCTCCTGCCGCCGCGCTCGCGCCTCAGTGGCGTTTTGCGCGAGCTCGACCTTGTAGCCCTCGTCGGCAAGAATCTCCGACAGCAACTCGCGGATACCGACTTCGTCGTCTACCACCAGGATATGTTGCATGGCTGGCTGCCTTCCGTGGCTTTGGGCTAAAAATAGTTAATAAAACAGATACTTACAATTGTCCGAGAATTCACGCCGCCGACCTCGCGCGGACATGGCGCAAGTTCGACGCCGGCACCGGCAACGTAATCGACACGCACGCGCCGTGCGGCTCGACGTTGCCGATGGCGACGCTGCCGCCGTGTTCCTCGATAATTTTTTTCACAATCACCAGCCCCAGCCCCGTGCCTTTCTTCTTGGTGGTGACGTAGGGCTCGAACGCGCGTTTCATCAGGTGTTCCGGAAAGCCGCTGCCGTTGTCGGTGACGCTAAAGCGAATCACCCCACCGCCCGCTTCGCTCGTTACAGTAATGCGCGGCGCGGGCGTATCACCCAAGGCATCCTGCGCGTTTTGCAGCAGATTATGTATGACCTGCCGCAATTGTGCCGCGTCGCCGACAATGTGCGGCAGGGTCTCGGCGAGGTCCAGCTTGATGCTGCCCCCCAGCGATTCGTAAAGCGTCAGCACCTCATGCACCAGCGAATTCAGATCCAGTTCGCGCATCGCCGGATCGGGCGCGCGCGCGTACTGGCTGAAGGCATCGACCATGCGTTTGAGTGAGGCCACCTGATTGACTATGGTTTACGTGGATCGGCCCAGCATGGCGCCGTCCGTTTCGTCGAGCTTGGGCGCAAGCTTCATTTGCAGCCGTTCAGCGGAGAGCTGTATCGGCGTCAGCGGGTTTTTGATTTCATGCGCCAGACGCCGCGCGACTTCGGCCCATGCCGCGTCGCGTTGTGCCTGTAACACGTCGGTAACGTCGTCGAACACCACCACAAATCCGCCCGAGCGCTCGGTGCTCGCCGGCAGCGGCTTGCCGCGCAATAACAGATGCTGCTCGCCTGTGGCGACCGTACGCACCACTTGTCGCTCCCACTCCGAGCCGGCAGCTTCGGCAAAGCCCGCCTGAATTTCTACCCCAAGCACATGCAGCGACTGTTCCAAGGCGCCCCATTCCGCCGTCTTGCGATTTAAGAGCGCCTTTTCATCCAGCGCCAGTATTGCCGACGCACTGGGGTTGGCGCTTTGCAATGTCAACGCCTCGTCGAATACCAGTACGCCCGCCGACAGGTGCGCGAGAATGCTTTCGAGATACGCCTTGGACTTGTTGACTTCGGCCTGATTGCGTTCGGCCTCGCGGCGCGCGTCTTCGAGCTGATGCGTCATGCTGTTGAAGGACTGCGAAAGCTGGCCCAGTTCGTCGCTGCTCGCCACTGCCGCACGGCGGCTAAAGTCGCCTTGTGCCACCGCGCGCGTGCCTTCCACCAGCGCATTCAGCGGGGCGGAAAATTCCTCCGACAGATAAATGGCCGCGGCAAGCGCCGCCAGCAGCGACAGCAGCAGCGTCAGCGTCAGCGTGATGCCGTAGAGCCGCTTGAGCCCAAGCCGGCCCACCACCAGCTCCTGATACTCGCGATAGCCTGATTGGACGGTCTCGGCGTTTTGCGCCAGACGCGCCGGCACGTAATAAATCACTTGTAAGGCACGCGACTCTTCCGCGAGCGACAGCAGGTTGACCGGCGTCACCACGCGCAACAGCAAGCCGCGTTCGGGGGTGGCGTCCGCCACGGCATAGGTTTGTTGCGAACGCAGCAGCCGCAACGCCTCGGCGGGCGGCGCCTCGGGCACCACGCTCACGCGCTCGCTGCCCGCCGTGGCGATTACGCGCCCGCGAGCCGTGTAGAGCGTAGCCTCGTGCGCGCCTGCTTGTTCGCGAAGCGTGTTAAGCGCCACGCCATGCTCGGCGGCGGGGCGGCTGGCAAGTTGCAGGGCCATCGCACCCGCCTTGCTCTTGAGGTCCTTGAGCATGTTGTCGAGCACGTCCTGACTCAGTTTCAGGCCGCCTTCCAGCGCCTTGTCCACTTTCACGTCGAACCATGATTCAATGCTGCGCCCCAAATACTGCATCGACATGCCGTAAAGCAACACGCCTGGCACCACGGCCATCATTGACAGCAGCAGTACAAGCCTGAGTGTAAGCCGGGCGCCGAACACGCCGGTTTTAAGACGCCGCCGCAACATCAGCAACTGGCGCACGACCAGCACGGCGAGCAGCACGGCGATCACGCCGTTGACGATTAGCAGCGCCTGAAAATGCCTCGCGAAGAGTGCAGTATTGGCACTGGCGGTCGCGAGCAGGAATAAGCCTACTGCGCTCAAGCCCACCAGTAGTACGATGGCGTATCGTCGCCGCGTGGATGGTGTAGCGTTCCCCAGCGGGGTGGCTGAGGCCGGCGTCACGGGTTGACCGTCCATTTGAACCAGTCGGAGCTTACATTCCAGTCGCGACCGGTATGCAGTTGAAACGGCTTGGGCAACTGTGTGGCGTCAAAGCGCAGGCGCAACATGGCCGCGTAGGCGCTGTCCTTGCGCAGCGTGCCAGGCTCGATATCCTGCCGGCGCCGCACGCGGCTCATGTAGGCAAGCGCTTCGTTCAGACTGGAAAAATTCTGGTAGAGCGCGCCCGACCCGACCCGGTACTGGCGAGTGAGTGTGTTGTATGACAGACGTTGCTGCTGGCTCAGCGTGACGATTTTTTCGTTGAGCCAGTACCAGCGCGCGCGGACCAACTCGAATTCAAGCACAAAGTAGAGCGGCACGCCCTTGTGTAACGCGTCGTCGAGTGCGGGCGTGAGCTTGATGTCGATGTCGGCTTCCAGTACGTAGCCTTCTTCGGCGGCGCTGACGGAGGCCTTGCGTACGTCGATGCCTTCGGCGCGCACCGGGCCTGCGGCGGCCAACAGACAGGCCGCCAGCCACAGTGTCAGCAGCAAGCCAAACCGCCGGGCCGCCGCAAAAACGGCGTCAAGCTTTTTGCAGCAGCGCGTAGTAAAACCCATCGTGAACAGCATCTGGCAGTATTTGTCCTGCGAGTTGTTCCAGTTGTCCCACCCGTTCCGCCCGTTCCACCTGTTCCTGTTCCGCGGTTGTGCCTGCAGGCGTGGCGACGGCTGGTGTCTGCAACCGGGCATCGGCATGGCGCGCCAAGAAGCGCTCGACCTGCTCTTGATTTTCTTCCCGGAACACCGAACACGTTACGTACAGGAATTTACCACCAGCGGCGAGCAGCCGCCACAGCGCATCGATGATCGACTGCTGGCGCGCGGCGAATCGTGCGATATCGGATGCGCGCCGCGTCCACTTGATATCGGGATGACGGCGCGTGACGCCCGAAGCGCTGCACGGCACGTCGGCGAGTATTCGATCAAATGGTTGGCCATCCCACCATGCGCGCGGATCGGCTGCGTCGCCGCATAGGACGTGGGCCGCAAGGCCCAGCCGCACGAGATTGGCGTTGACGCGCGCAAGCCGGGCGGCATCGTGATCGAGCGCGGTGAGCGCAACGTCTGCAAGTTCCAGGACATGCGCTGTCTTGCCGCCCGGCGCGGCGCAGGCATCGAGCACGCGCATGCCGTCTTGCGCATCAAGCAACAGCGCCGCTCGCTGGGCCGAGGCATCCTGTACCGACACCAACCCTTCGTCAAAACCCGGCAGACGTTGCACTGGAACGGGCTTGTCGAGCACGATGGCGTGGCTTTCCAGCGCGGTGGCGGCAATGCCTTCGGCGGCGAGGCGGGCAAGATACATTTCGCGCGTAACGCGCCGCTTATTAATGCGCAGGGTGAGCGGCGCGTGGCGGTTGCCCGCCAGCAACAGCTCATCAAAGCACGCCGGGTATTGTGCCCGGATTTTGTTGATCCACCACGCTGGAAACGAGTAGCGCGCTTCGTCGCCCGCGACGGGCGATGCGGCCAGCGCCTGCATTTCGGCCTTGCGCCTCAAGAAATTGCGAAGCACGCCGTTGACCAGCCCCTTGGCGGCCACAGCGGGTAGCGCCACGCAGGCGCGCACGGCGTGATCCACCACGGCGTGCGGCGCGGCCTTGGTGTGCAGCAGTTGATACAGCGCGACGCGCAGCAACTGGCGCACATTTTCATCGCGCAGCGGCCGCGCGAGCAGTGGCGTGAGCACGGCGTCGATGGTGCCACGGTGACGCAACACGCCATAGCACAGGTCCTGCACCAACGCGCGCTGGTTGGCGGGCTGGTCTGCGGCCTCGCGCGGCAACTGCTGCCACGCGACGGTGAGCTCGTTATCGAGATTGCGTCCGGCGGCCACGCGTTCGAGCACGCCAGCGGCCACGCATTGCGCTTCGTGCATCAGGCGGGCGGCTCGCCGCCGGGTGTGCTGAAACACGCGCCGCGCGGGATCGGGAAGCCCTTCAACAGCGTGGCCGTGGGCAGCCGCTTGCCGCCCGCGCGTTGCAGTTCCAGCACCTTGAGCGCGCCCTGGCCGCAGGCGATGATGAGTTCGCCCGGTGCGGAATTGCATACTGTGCCCGGTTCCAGCGGCTGATGGTCGGTAACTGCCGCGCGCCACAGCTTGATGCGTTCGCCGTTGAGCGTGGCTGCGGCGCCGGGAAACGGGTTGTAGGCGCGCACGCGGCGGCTGATTTCGATGGCGGATTCTTCCCAATCGATCAGCGCTTCCTCTTTGGTGAGCTTGGCGGCATAGGTGGCGCGCACGGCGTCTTGTGCCACGGGCGAGGGCAGGCTGCGCAGGGTTTCGACGATCATTTCGCCACCCAGCGCCGCCAGCCGGTCGTGCAGTTCGCCAGCGGTTTCAGTTTCGCCGATGGGAATGGCGCGCCGGGCTAACATCGCGCCGGTGTCGAGCCCTGCGTCCATTTGCATAATGGTGATGCCGGTTTCAGCGTCGCCAGCCAGAATCGCGCGCTGGATCGGGGCCGCGCCGCGCCACCGCGGCAGCAGGGAGGCATGAATATTGAGGCAGCCCAGCCGCGGCAGTGCCAGAATCGCCGGCGGCAAAATCAGCCCGTAGGCGGCGACAATCATGGCTTCGGCGCCGTTGTTAACAGCGGCGGCAATCAGGTCACGCGCGGCATCGGTCTTGAGTGTGAGTGGTTGCTCAACCGTAAGTATATGTTTTTGTGCGAGAATTTTTACATCGGACGCCACCAGCTTCAAACCGCGTCCGGCGGGCCGGTCGGGCTGAGTAAGCACTAACACGACTTCGTGACCAGCATCGATCAGTGCTTGTAGCGCGGTGGCGGCAAAGGCGGGTGTGCCGGCGAATAGTAGCCGCAAAATAAATCCTTATAAAACAAATAGTTATGAAACTATTGTTCGCGCATTTGCCTGCAATCAAGCGGCTTCGCGCTGGCGCTTTTTAATTTTGGCCAAGATGCGCTGCTGCTTGAGCCGCGACAAGCGTTCGACGAACACTTTGCCGTCTAAATGATCCATTTCGTGCTGGATGCACACCGCTTCCAAACCTTCAGCTTCGTGCTCGAACGGCTCGCCGTCGGCGCCCAGCGCCCTTACCCGCACGTGTTGCGCACGCTGGGTTTTTTCGTAAATGCCGGGAACCGACAGGCAGCCTTCGTCGCAGTCAGCGATGCCGGTGGCTTCGAGAATTTCCGGGTTGATATAGGCACGCAGACTGTCGCGCGCGGGCGAGGTGTCGATCACGATAATGCGCTGATGGACATCCACCTGTGTTGCGGCAAGGCCAACGCCCGGTGCAGCATACATGGTTTCGCCCATGTCCTTGATTAATTGACGAATTTCGTCATTTACCTCGGTCACGGGCTGGGCCACCGTGTGCAGGCGCGGGTCAGGGTACAGCAAAATGGTGAGTTTGGACACAAAAAGTCTTGCTAATAGAAGTCACTAGATGCAGAATTTAATCCAAAGTCTTATGTTGTGCCGGTGCAAGCAAACACAATCAATCTCAATCAAACACAACCCAACAATCCCGCCTGAATTTGGTGGCTGGGCGGTGTTCCGGCTGAAGCCGTCAGCGCGGCCGAACGTTCGTCCGCACGGCCAAAAACTCATCGAGGTGCCGCTATGTCCATGAAAAACCGCATTATATCGCTGCTGCTGGCCGCCGCTGCGGGTGCACTCGCCGGTTCCGTCAGTGCGCAGGCGCTGCAAGGGTTAAAGCCCGATGCCCCCGAACGCTATACCGTCGAACGTGGAGACACGCTGTGGGGCATCTCAGGGCGCTATCTCGACAAGCCTTGGGACTGGCCGCAGCTGTGGAATCTCAACCGCCAGCAGATTCGTAACCCGCACCGCATTTACCCTGGCGACGTGCTGGTGCTGGATCGCGCCACGGGCCGCTTGCGCGTGGAAACCGTGGCGCTAACGCCGCGCGTGCGTGCCGAAAATATTGCCGACGCAGTGCCTACCATCGCGCCGGGCGTAATTGAACCGTTTATTTCTCGGCCGATGGTCATCAGCGAAAACGAACTGGACGGCACGCCGAAAATCATGGCGACTGAAGAATCGCGCGTGGCGGTGGGCGCCGGCAACATTGCCTACGTACGCGGCTTGCCCAAAGACAAAGGTGACAACTGGCATATCTATCGCCGCGGCGACAAACTGGTGGATCCCGACACCGGCGCAATCCTTGGCTATCTCGGGCTGTATCTGGGCGAAGCGCGCGTTCGCCAATATGGCGACATCAGCCGCATTGAGATCATCAAATCCACGCAGGAAATTTACACCGGCGACAGTCTCGTGCCGATTACCAAGGAAGCGCCGGTGTTTGCCTATGCGCCGCGCGCGCCGGCGGGCAAGGTGCAGGGCCGCGTGATGTCGTTGAATGACAACTTGTACGAGACCGGCCGTTACTCGGTGGTGGGCTTGTCCAAGGGCGCCAAGGATGGTCTCGAAGCCGGTCACATTCTGGCGCTGTATCGCAGTCCGGCCAGTTCACGCTACGCGCTGCGCACCAGCGCCATGCTGGGCCGCACCGGCCCCACCGGCAGCGATGGGCGCCGCCCGTATTATGAAGAACAACTCAACGTGCGTGACAGCCCGATATTCAGCGTGCAAAAACCGATCAACGATGCCGATATCGCCAAGCTGCCGGAAGAACGCTACGGCCTGGTGATGATCTTCCGCACTTTCGAGCGCGCCGCATTCGGGCTGGTGATGCAGTCGAATCTGCCGGTCGCCATCGACGATATCGTTACCACGCCCTGACGTTTCGCGCCGCCGCATTTTCAATATGCGGCGGCTACTCCCCTGCCTGCCGTGCCCGTTGCACCACTGGCTCCTGACCTTGCCGCATGGCTGCGCCTGTCGCTGACCAACGGCCTTAACGGTGAGGCATTTCGCAAGCTGCTGGTGACTTTCGGCGGGCCGGAGCAAATTCTTGGCGCGAGCCGCACCGCACTTACCGCTGTTGTCAGCGGCAAACTCGCCGATGCGATATTGGATGGCGATCTTTATGGCGATCTGGCGGCGGTCGAAGCGTGGCTTGCTGACAGCAATAATCATGTAGTCACGCTCGCGGACGGCGAATACCCGCAGGCGTTGCTGCAAACACCTGATCCGCCGCCGCTGATTTATGTCAAAGGCCGGCTCGATCTGCTGAACGCGCCGTCGCTGGCCGTGGTCGGCAGCCGCAACGCCACGGCACAAGGCAAGCTCACCGCCGAATCGTTTTCCACAGCGCTATCCAACGCGGGGCTCGCCATCGTCAGCGGCATGGCGCTCGGCATCGACGCCGCCGCGCATCAGGGCGGGCTGGCCGGTCTTTCATCGACTGTCGCGATAGTCGGCACCGGTTTGGACAAAGTCTATCCCGCGCGTAACCGCGATCTTGCGCATGCCATTGCCGGCAGGGGCGCGATCGTTTCCGAATTTGCGCTCGGTACGCCGCCAGTCGCCGCCAACTTCCCGCGCCGCAACCGCCTCATCAGCGGCATGACACGCGGTTGTCTGGTGGTGGAAGCGGCGCTCTCCAGCGGCTCGCTGATCACTGCCCGCCTGTCCAACGAACTGGGAAAGGATGTTTTCGCCATTCCCGGCTCAATCCATTCCACCTTGTCCAAAGGCTGTCACGTACTGATTAAACAGGGCGCCAAGCTGGTGGACGACGCCGCGGATATCTTGAGCGAGCTGCGGCTGCCCCCGCTCTCTGCGGGACATGCAGGGGCCACCAAAGCCGATCCGGCGCCTTCAAGCCACCCGCTGCTTGCCCACATGGCGTTCGATCCGTGCGACATCGACACGTTGGCGGGCCGCGCGGGCCTGCCGGTGCACGAGGTTAGTGCTGCCTTGATTCAGCTCGAACTGGAAGGCGCGGTCGCCGGCCTGCCCGGCGGGCTTTGGCAGCGGGTGGCTTAGAAAAATATAAGTATTTGTTTTTATTTATATTTTTGTAAATATCGGCGGACGAATTTTGCCTGCCTGTGACAAACTGGCTTGCGTTCGCGCCTGATTTGTTCTTATCATCTGCGCCTCTTTTTGCACCGCAATGTGCAGTGCAACATGCGATGAGCGGCGTTTTAGCCGGATTTCTGTCGCATATTTACCCGCATTTTCCCGTAAGGGCGCAGCCGAAAAAACATGTCAAAACAACTGATTATCGCCGAGAAGCCTTCCGTGGCCAGCGATATAGCGCGCGTGCTGGGCGGCTTCAAGCGCCATGACGACTATTTTGAAAGCGATGATTTCGTGCTGTCGTCGGCGGTCGGCCACTTGGTGCAGATCGCCGTGCCCGACGAATTCGAGGTCAAGCGCGGCAAATGGTCGTTCGCCAACCTGCCGGTAATTCCGCCACATTTTGATTTGCTGCCGATCGAAAAATCCGAAGCGCGGCTGAAACTGCTGACCAAGCTCCTCAAACGCAAGGACGTTACCGGCGTCATCAATGCCTGCGACGCGGGCCGCGAAGGCGAATTGATTTTCCGCTACATCGCCAGCCACGCCGGCAGTAAAAAGCCGGTGAAACGGCTGTGGCTGCAATCCATGACGGCGGGTTCAATCAAGGAAGGCTTCAAGAACCTGCGCAGCGACGAGGAAATGTTGCCGCTGGCCGATGCCGCCGTGTGCCGCTCGGAGGCGGACTGGCTGGTGGGCATCAACGGCACGCGCGCGATGACCGCGTTCAATTCCAAAAGCGGCGGTTTTCACAAAACGCCGGTGGGCCGCGTGCAAACGCCAACGCTGGCGATCCTGGTCGAGCGCGAGGAGAAAATCAAACGCTTCGTGCCGAAGGATTATTGGGAAGTGCACGCCACGTTCGGCGTGGCCGAGGGCCAGTACGCCGGGCGATGGATTGACGAGAAATTCGCCAAACCCAAGAATGACGATGCAGATGACGCGCACCTGCGCGCCGAGCGAATATGGGATGCCCAGCGCGCCGAAGCGATCAAGGCCAAGTGTGACGGCAAGCCCGGCGAGATCGAGGAAGAAAGCAAACCCACAACGCAGGCGTCACCGCTGCTGTTTGATTTGACCAGTTTGCAGCGCGCGGCCAACGGGCGTTTCGGCTTCAGTGCGCGCACCACGCTGTCGCTGGCGCAGTCGCTTTACGAAAAACACAAAGTGTTGACGTATCCGAGGACGGATTCGCGCGCGCTGCCTGAAGATTATCTGGCCACGGTGAAATCCACGCTGGAAGCGATGGACGACACGCCGTACGCGCCGTTCGCGAAAAAGATTTTGAAGCAAGGCTGGGTCAAGCCGACCAAACGCATATTCAATAACGCAAAAATTTCCGACCACTTTGCGATCATCCCTACCGGACAAGCGCCCAAGGCGCTGAATGAAATCGAAGCGAAGTTGTATGACCTGGTGGTGCGCCAGTTCCTCGCGGTGTTTTACCCCAGCGCGGAATACATGGTGACCACGCGCATCACCCGCGTTGAAGCAGAAGCCTTCAAGAGTGAAGGCAAGGTGCTGGTCAACGCGGGCTGGCTGGAAGTGCACGGCAGGGCTGCCGCCGAAGACGGTGATACGCCAAACCTCGTTGCCGTGAAAAAGGGCGAGAAAGCGAAGACGGAAGAAATCACCATCCTCGCCACGCAGACCCGGCCGCCCGCGCGCTTTACCGAAGCCACGCTGCTCTCCGCCATGGAAGGCGCGGGCAAGCTGGTGGAAGACGAAGAACTGCGCGATGCGATGAAGGAACGCGGCCTCGGCACGCCCGCCACGCGCGCAGTGATTATCGAAAAACTGCTGGCCGAGGAATACGTCGTGCGCAACGGCCGCGAGCTGCAGGCCACGCCGAAAGCATTTTCACTGCTGACTCTTTTGCGCGGGCTGGATATTCCGGAACTCGCGTCACCGGAAATGACCGGTGAGTGGGAATACAAGTTGAAGGAAATGGAACACGGCAAATTAAAGCGCGCCGCGTTCATGAAAGAAATCGCCAAGATGACGAAACACATCGTCGATCAGGCAAAGATGCACGAATCTGAAACCGTGCCCGGCGATTACGCGATGCTGCAATCCAAATGCCCCGCCTGCGGCGGCACAATTAAAGAGAACTACAAGAAATTCCAGTGCGAAAAATGCGAGTTTTCGCTTTGGCGAATACTGGCCGGGCGGCAATTTGAACCCGCCGAAATCGAAGAGCTGCTCATCAAAAAATCCATCGGGCCATTGCAGGGCTTTCGCTCGCGCCTGGGCCGTCCATTCGCCGCGAACATCAAGCTCAACGCCGAACATAAACTCGAATTCGATTTTGGTCAGGCCAATGAAGATGCTGAACCGGTCGATTTCAGCGGTCAAGAAGTGATTGGCCCGTGCCCCAAGTGCGGCGGCAATGTCTACGCTCACGGCATGGCTTACATTTGCGAGAAATCCGCCGCGCTGCCGCGCACCTGCGATTTCCGCACTGGCAAGATCATTCTTCAGCGCAACATCGAGCCCGAGCAGGTCACCAAATTGCTGAAAGACGGCAAGACGGATTTGCTGCACAAATTCATCAGCAAAAAAGGCCGGCCGTTCTCGGCGTTTCTGGTGCGCGGGAACGATGGCAAGGTGTCGTTTGAGTTTGCGCCGCGCGAACCGAAGGCGGGTGCGAAGGCAGCAGCCAAGCCGGCTGATGAGGATAAAGCCGCGGTAAAGCCTGCGGCAAAGAAAAAGGCGCCCGCCAAGGCTCGCAAGGCGGCATAACCAAGATCGTCTTTCTGGCGAAAGCCAGAATCCAGTTTTTTTCCACACGCAGCGTCTAATTTCAGCGCCTGCGGCGCACGCTACATTCTGGGTTCCAGCTTTCGCTGGAACGACGCCTGTGGTATGACCATTCCTTTGTAAATTCCCGTACAAAGGAATTGCGATGCTCCTAATCAACAACGAAGTAGTCGCCCAAGTCCTGACGATGCGCGAATGCATCGAAGTGCAGGAAGCCGCCTTCTCCGCACTGCTGGAAGGCAAGGCCATCTACCGCCCGCGCATCGATACCTATGTGCCGTGCGACCGCGAGGATGGCTATTACCGCTTCGGCACGGTGGAGGGTTCCAGCGGCGGCTATTACGCGGTGCGGCTAAAGTCGGACATCGTGCATTGGCCCCGGGGCGAGGACGGTAGCACGTCGGAGAATAAATACTGCTTGCAGCCGGGCACGTTTTGCGGGCTGGTGATTCTGTATAGCGCGGGCAATGGCGAGCCGCTGGCGATCATGAACGATGGTCACTTGCAGCATATGCGCGTGGGCGGGGCGGCGGGCATCGGCACGCGGCTGTTGGCGCGCGAGGACGCGAGTGTCGTCGGCATGCTCGGATCCGGCGGCATGGCGCGCACGTTTCTCGAAGCGTATTGCGCGGTGCGGCCGATCAAAAAGGTCAAGGTGTTTAGCCGAAACCCTACCAACCGCAAACGCTACGCCGCTGAAATGACCCAGGCGCTCGGCATTGAGGTAACGCCGGTCGATAGCGCGCGTGAAGCGGTACGCGGCGTGGATATTTTGTCTACTTGCACCGACAGTATCACGCCAACAATTAAACCGGACTGGCTGGAGCCGGGCATGCATGTTGTGAACCTCGGCCCGCGCGAAATATCGGCCGACACCGCCGCGCGCTTTGATGTCAAAGTGCAGCAGGGCAACGAAGTGTTGGATATCCCTGAAAGCACGATGTACCGCAAAGGCGTGGGCGGCAGCCACGGCGCGTTTGTGATGGGCACCGAAGTGCAACAACAGCGCATTCCGCGCGCCACCAAAAACCTTAAACTCGGCGACTGGCCAGTCTACACCGACATCATTTCAGGCAAAGCGCCGGGCCGCACCTCGCGCGAACAAATTACGCACTACCGCACCATCGGCAATTGGGGCGTGCAGTTTTCGTCAGTCGGCTCGCTGGTCTACCGTAAGGCCAAGGCCGCCGGGCTGGGGCATGAGCTGCCGACCGAGTGGTTTTTGCAGGATATCCGGAATTGATATAAGTATTTGTTTTTATTGAATATTTCTTCGGATTGCCTGTCGCCAGCCATTGCGAATTTCAATCACCGGAAGGCGAAATACGGAAGTCGATCACGCTATCGAGTTTCGACAGCGTGTCCGTCAGCCGGTTGACGTTGCCGTGCTGCGTGGTGCGCACGTTCATTTGATACTCAAAGTAATTCGCCTCGCGGTTCATTGCGTAGCTCAGGTTGGCGACGGAAAATCCCTGTGCGCGAATAAGCGCGCGGTAATCCGCCTCGGGCATGGTTGCTGCCAGACGAAAGCGTACCGAGTGGTGGGCGTGAAACTGCGATGGCATCATCGATTCGATCCAGCGGAACACTGACAGCGTGCCCAGCGTCAGCAGCGTCGCCAAAGCGGCGGGCAGATAAAAGCCGATACCCATCAGAATGCCGATAGCGGCGGTGATCCAGATCGATGCGGCGGTGGTGAGGCCGCGCACTGACAGGCCGTCTTTCATGATCACGCCCGCGCCGAGAAAGCCGATGCCGGTCATGATGCCCTGCGCCATGCGCGTGGGATCGATCACCGCGCGTTGTGATGGGCCCGCGTTGAACCACAGGCTTTCATAGGCGGTTACCAGCATCAGCAGGGCGGAGGCGACACACACCAGCGCATGTGTGCGAAAGCCCGCCGGCCGGCCGTGATAGCTGCGCTCAAGGCCAATGATGCCGCCCGCCGCCAGTGCCAGCGCAAGCCGCAGAGCAATGTCGAACGTGTGTTCGTTCACGGGCACGGCAACGGCTTAGTCGGTGGCCTTGACGCCGGCAGCCTTCACCGCCTTGCCCCAACGTTGGTACTCGGCCACTATGAATTTACCGAAGGCTTCCGGCGTGGTGGGCGTGGGGTCGTAGCCGCGGTCGCTGAGCTGCTTGGCCGTGTCGCTGCCGGAGAGGATTTTCACGAACACGCTGTTGAGTTTTGTGATAATCGGCTGTGGCGTGTTGGCCGGCGCCATCAGGCCGTACCAGCCGGAAATCGCAAAGCCCTTGAAGCCGGACTCATCCAGTGTCGGCAGTTCCGGCAGCTCGCGCGTGCGCTTGGCGGTGGTGACGGCGAGCGCGCGGATTTTACCGGCGCGGATTTGCGGGATCGCCGCGCCCGGCCCGGAGAACAGTGTCTGCACTTCGCCCGCGAGTGCCGCGGTCATCGCCGGGCCGCTGCCGCGATACGGAATGTGCGTGAGCTTCAATTTTGCGGTCTGGTAGAACACTTCCTGCGCCAGATGCGCGGTCACGTTGCCGGAGCCGAAGTTGTAGCCGTTGGGTTTGGCGGCGGCGAGTTTCAGAAAATCATTCAGCGTTTTTGCCGGCACCGTCGGGTGCACTGAAACGATGTAGGGCTGCTCGATGAGTTGCGTGATCGGCGCGAAATCGCGCTCGACGCTGAACGGCACCTGATCGTACATCCAGGGCGCCACGGCGGTGGCGCCGATTTCGGAAATGATGAGCGTATAGCCGTCCGGGTTGGCCTTGGCGCCGATGGCGGTGCCGCTGGTGCCCTGCGCGCCGCCGCGGTTGTCAATCAGCAACTGCTGGCCGACGGCTGCGGTAAACGCGGGCTGGATGATGCGTGACACCAAATCGGTGCCGCCCCCGGGCGGAAACGGCACGATCAGGCGGATTGGCTTGTTCGGGTAGTTCGCGGTGGAAGCGCCCCCCTTGTCGGCGGCGAGTGCCGGGCATGCAATGGCAGCGGTCAGGACGGCTTGGCAAAACGTAACAGCGTGAGCAAAAACGCGGGCGGGAACGCGGGACATCGACTTCTCCGGGATGGGTGATGTTGCAGTTTACCCCGTACCCGCGTGCGGAAAAAGCCGATTTTCGGTGATCCGACAGGATCGGCAAAAAATAATTGAATAAAAACAAATACTTATGAATTACCTGTGAAAAATTCAACTTGTCAAAATAATTTTGTCATGTTAGTCTTCGCAGCCATGAATTGCGCAGAACGTCTTGTAGAACTTTTCGGCAGCCAGGCCGAAGTGGCGCGCCGCTTCAGCCTCGACCGTGCGGTGGTCAATAACTGGGTCAAGTCCGGTTACGTGCCCGCGCGCTGGGCGATGGAAGTGGAGCAGGTGACCAACGGTGAAATTTCCGCTGCTGACATTCTGAACGACGCCACCGCGCGCAAGCCGATCCGGTTGAAATCCCGCCCGGACGGCGAAAATCTTTACATACCCCCCACTGGGAGCGACACCATGAGCAACGAATTTGCACCCGCCAAGCGCATCAGTTCATTCCCCCCGCCGCAGCGCACGCTGCTCGGCCCCGGCCCGACGGAAATCCACCCGCGCGTGCTGACCACCATGAGCCAGCCGGCGATTGGCTACCTCGACCCGGTTTTCGTCGACATGATGGAGGAGCTGAAAGCGCTGCTGCGTTACACGTATCAAACCAAAAACCCGCTGACGTTCCCGGTGTCCGGCCCCGGCTCGGTGGGCATGGAGTTTTGCTTTGTGAACATGGTCGCCCCTGGCGACAAAGTCATCGTGTGCCGCAATGGCGTATTCGGCGGCCGCATGATCGAAAACGTCGAGCGCTGTGGCGCCACGCCGATCATCGTCGAAGACAAATGGGGCGAGCCGGCCGATCCGCAAAAGCTGGAAGATGCGTTAAAGGCCAATCCGGACGCGCGCCTCGTTGCCTTCGTGCATGCCGAGACTTCCACGGGCGTGCTGTCGGATGCGAAAACGCTGGTGGATATTGCCCACAAGCATAACGCGCTTACCATCGTTGATTGCGTGACCTCGCTCGGCGGCTGCGAAGTGCGCGTCGACGACTGGAAATTCGACGCGGTGTATTCCGCCAGCCAGAAATGCCTGTCGTGCACGCCGGGCCTGTCGCCGGTGTCGATCAGCGAGCGCGTGATTGATTTCGTAAAAGAGCGCAAGGACAAAATCAAGTCGTGGTTCATGGACATGAACCTGCTGCTCGGCTACTGGGGCGCCACCACGCGCACCTATCACCATACTGCGCCGACAAACTCGCTGTTCGGTTTGCACGAAGCGCTGCTGCTGATCCGCGAGGAAGGCATCGAAAACTGCTGGGCGCGCCACAAGCGCCACCACACCGCGCTGAAGGCGGGCCTCGAAGCCATGGGCCTGAAATTCCTCGTCGATCCGAAATATCAGGTACCGCAAATGAACGCGGTGCTGTGCCCGGAAAAAGTCAATGAAGTCGAAGTGCGCAAGCGTTTGCTCAATGAATTCGGCCTTGAAATCGGCGCGGGTCTGGGCCCCCTGGCCGGCAAAATCTGGCGCTTCGGTTTGATGGGCTATTCGTGCCGGCCGGACAACGTGATGCTGTGTTTGTCCGCGCTGGGTTCCGTGCTCGAAGACATGGGCTACCCCGTGCACGTGGGCGACGCCGAATCGGCGGCGCATGCGGCTTATGCCTCGATGCACACCACCGAAGCTGCCGCGAAACGGCGCAAGACTGCCAAGGCAGCGTAAGCGTACGACATAGGCGCGCGACATAAGGGGTCGATATAACCGGGCGGCGCAACAGCGTAACGTTTCTATGGCTTTCGTTTTTTCGCCAACGGCCGCGAAGACTTTTTCTTCGCGGCCGTTTTGGTTTTGGTAGGTGATTTTTTTGCCTGCGCACGCACGGCGGCTGCCAGCGCCAGCCGCGCCCAAGGCAGCATCAGGTGCGGCGCATCCATCGCGTCTTCCGGTGCGTGATAATAGGCCATGGTCATCATCTGGCCTTCTTTGCCGTAGGTGAAGGGGGTTGAGCCTTCGCGCTCGAAAGCCGCGCGCGTGGCGTCATCCACCTTTAGATACAGCTCGTCATCGTCGATAAGGGCGGCGAAGACGCCGTCGATATACACGCCGTGGCCGCCGAACATGCGGCGTGTCGTGACGCGGCCGGCGGGCGCGAGCAGTTCGCACGCGTGGCGCACGAAATCTTCGCTGTTGGCCACGTCAGCCTGCCTTCAAAGTTTGATGAGTATCGTCGCCAGCCCCAGCAACAACCCCATGCTCACCACGTCGGTGGCGGTGGTAAGGAATATGCTGGAGGCCGTGGCCGGATCGGCGCCGAAGCGTTTCAGTGTGAGCGGAATCATCGCGCCGCAGATGCCGCTGACCACGCACGCGCCCACCAGCGCGAGCCACACCACGCCGGCCAGCATCAGTGCGTGTGGCGATTTTTGCATGGTGGCGTAGGCAAACATGCCGAGCGCGGCGATAAGCCCGGTGAAAGCGCCGTTCATGAAGCCGAGCGCGGCTTCTTTCATGACCAGCATGCGTTCGGCGCCGGGTTTGAGTTCGCCCAACGTCAGGCCCCTCAGGGTGACTGCCAGCGCCTGACAACCGGTGTTGCCCGATTGTCCGGCGAGCACCGGCAAAAACGCAGCCAGCACCACGAGTTTTTCCACCGTGCCTTCGAAAATGCCGACCACCGCACCTGCTGCAAACGCGGTGAGCAGATTCAGTTGCAGCCACGGATGACGGAATTTGAAACTTTGCGACCAGCGCGTGGCAAGCCGTTCCTCTTTTTCCACGCCCACCATGGCGCCCGCCTGCGCGGTGATCTCGAACGCCTGCTCCTGAAACATCGATTGCCCGCGCACCAGACCGATCAGCACGCCCTGCGCGTCGCACACCGGGTAGGCCGGGTAGTGACGGTCGAGTACCAGTTTCATGGCATCGGCGAGCGGCAAGTCCGGCGTCAGCGCAAAGGCGTTGCGCAACATCAGCGTGTTGAGCCGCGCGTCGTCGGCAGAAAACAGCAGGTCGCGCATGGTAATCACGCCGAGCAATTTGCCGGTAAAGTCGACGACGTAGCCGTAGGTGATAAACGCGGTTTTTACCAGCGTGCGCAATTCCTCCACGGTTTGCGCTACCGTCATTTCAGGCGCGAACACCGCCACCACCGGCTCCATCATGCGTCCGATGGTGCCTTCAGCAAATTTTTGATTGAAGCGCCACTGGCTTGCCGTTCGGGATGGTACCGCGCCAAAAACTTCGTCGGCGAGCGCGCTCGGCAGCGCGGCAAGGATGTCCTGCGTCAGCGCGGGATTCAACTCAACCAGCACGCCGGCGATGGTGGACGCCGGATGCTGAGTCAGCAGGGCGGCCGCTTCTGCCGCAGACATCGACTTCACCAACGGCATCAGCCCTTGGCCGGAGGATGCCGTATTGCTGTGCGGGGCTTCGTTGTTGCTGTCGGTCATGCGGCGCTCCCGAAGAAGTTACGCGCGCATGGTACCAGTTTGCGGGGCCTGCCCGCCAGTTGCATAAGTATTTGTTTTTATTAAATAATTTATGCGGTGGAATTTCTACAAACCCAGCCGTTTCCAGATCTCCGTGGTCAGCGCCGACTGATTCATGGTGTAAAAATGCAGGCCCGGCGCGCCGGCCTTGAGCAGGTCTTCGCACAATCGCGTGACTACATCGAGACCAAACGCGCGAATGGCGTCGGTATCGTCGCCATAGCCTTCGAGTTTCTTGCGGATCCAGCGGGGAATTTCCGCGCCGCAGGCATCGGAAAACCGCGCCAGTTGCGAAAAGCGGCCGATGGGCATGATGCCCGGCACTATGGGAATGGTGACGCCCATTTTTTCGCACTGCTCGATAAAGTGGTAATAGCAATCGGCATTGTAGAAATACTGCGTGATCGCCGAATCCGCGCCAGCATCCGCCTTGCGCTTGAAGTTTTTCAAGTCATCCAGCGCGCTTCTTGCCTGCGGGTGGTATTCCGGGTAGGCCGCGATTTCAATGTGAAAGTGGCTGCCGAATTCCGCGCGGATAAACGCCACCAGTTCGTTGGCGTAGTGAAACTCCCCGGCGGAAGCCGTGCCCGAGGGCAGATCGCCGCGCAGCGCCACCACGTGGCGGATGCCGCTATCTTTGTACTGCTGCAGGGTCTCACGCAGGCTCGCGCGCGTGGAACCGATGCACGAAATATGCGGTGCGGCGGCGTGCCCGGCCGCGCGCAAATCGAGCACGGCTTTCAAGGTGCGCGCCTGCGTCGAACCACCCGCGCCGTAGGTTACCGAAAAATATTTCGGTTTCAGCAGAGCGAGTTCGCGCGCGGTGGCGGCGAGTTTTTCCGCGCCCTCGTCGGTATTGGGCGGGAAAAACTCGAAGCTGATCGTCAGTTCGGTGCGAGGGTGCTTTTGCTGGGATAGCATGATCCCTCCGCCTGACTAGTAGCGATAGTGGTCAGCCTTGTACGGCCCGTCCACTGCCATGTGCAAGTATGCGGCCTGCCGCTCATTCAGCACGGTCAGTTCGACGCCGAGTTTCTTCAAGTGCAGCCGAGCGACCTTTTCGTCGAGATGCTTGGGCAGCACATAGACTTCGTTCTTGTATTTGCTGCCTTGCGTAAACAACTCCAGTTGCGCAAGTGTCTGATTTGTAAAGGAATTTGACATCACAAACGACGGGTGCCCGGTGCCGCAACCGAGGTTCACCAGGCGCCCTTCGGCCAGCACGATCAGGCGCTTGCCGTCGGGGAAGATCACGTGATCGACCTGCGGCTTGATGTTCTCCCACTTGTATTGCTTCAGCGCCGCGATATCGATTTCTGAATCGAAGTGGCCGATGTTGCAGACGATCGCGTTGTGCTTCATTTTCTTCATGTGATCGTGCGTGATCACCGAGAGATTACCGGTGCAGGTGACAAAAATATCCGCCTTGTCGGCCGCGTAATCCATGGTCACCACGCGAAAGCCTTCCATCGCCGCCTGCAGCGCGCAGATCGGGTCGATTTCCGTCACCCACACCTGCGCAGACAACGCACGCAGCGCCTGCGCACTGCCTTTGCCCACGTCGCCAAAGCCGCACACCAGCGCGACCTTGCCGGCGACCATCACGTCGGTGGCGCGCTTGATCGCGTCCACCAGCGATTCACGGCAGCCGTAAAGGTTGTCGAACTTGGATTTCGTTACCGAGTCGTTGACGTTGATCGCGGGGAACGGCAGCCGGCCTTCCTTCTGCATCTGATAGAGCCGATGCACGCCGGTGGTGGTCTCTTCGGTGACGCCCTTGATGTTCTTTTCGATGTTCGAGTAGTAGCCGGGTTTTTCTTTCAGACGCTTGCGCATCGCGGCGAACAGCACGCGCTCTTCCTCGTTCGTGCCTTCGGGCGGCTGTGTCTTGTTGCGCTCGTGCTGTGCGCCGAGCGTGACCAGCAGTGTCGCGTCGCCGCCGTCATCGAGAATCATGTTGGGCGTGCCGCCATCGCTCCATTCAAGAATTTTGTGGGTGTATTCCCAGTAGTCCTCAAGTGTCTCGCCCTTGTAGGCAAACACAGGGATGCCGCGCGCGGCAATGGCGGCAGCCGCGTGATCCTGCGTCGAAAAGATATTGCACGAAGCCCAGCGGATGTCCGCACCCAGCGCCGCCAGCGTTTCAATCAGCACGGCGGTCTGGATCGTCATGTGCAGCGAGCCGGCGATGCGTGCGCCTTTCAGCGGCTGCTTGCCCTTGTATTCCTCGCGCACGGCCATGAGACCCGGCATTTCGGTCTCGGCAATGGCAATTTCTTTGCGGCCGAAGTCGGCCTCTTTAATATCTTTGACTTTGTAATCCACAGCGGCGCTCATCACGCCCTCCTTTCATGAAGAAAAAAGTTCGTGAGCGCCGTTGCGGAATCGGAAGGGACCTGTAGCCCGAAGCATCCGGTGCCGAGCCTGGCAGGCGGGGAAGCCTGTCGCAACGCTCCTCGGCGCGCCGGATTATACGTGAATGCTCCCATCGCGCAAGCAAAATATTATTTAAAAACAGTAACTTGTGACAAAATCACGACTTCACCATTTTTGCCTTTTAATTCAAAGGAGTTTTTGTGATCCAGCCGATTTACCTGGGCGTGTTGATCGCCGCCAGTGCCGCAGCGTCCGTCGCCTTCGCGCAGAATTTTCCCGCCAAGCCGGTACGCATCGTCGTGCCCTTCCCAGCCGGTGGCCCCATCGACATGACCACGCGCCCGCTGGCGCAAAAAATGAGCGAGGGCCTCGGCGTCCCGGTGGTGGTCGACAATCGCGGTGGCGCCAACGGCAACATCGGCGCGGAGAATGTCGCCAAGTCCCCGGCGGATGGTTACTCGATGGTGGTCGGTGCGGGCGGCGGATTCGCCATCGGGCCGCATCTTTACAAGAAATTGCCGTTTGACGTGTTCCGCGATTTCGCGCCGGTTAGTCTGTTTATCACGCTGCCGCAGCTATTGGTGGTGCATCCGCAACTGCCGGTGAAAACGGTGAAGGAACTTGCCGCGCTCGCCAAGGCGCGGCCCAATCAGTTGTCGTTCGGTTCTTCCGGGTACGGTAGCACGCCGCATCTGGCGATGGAGCTTTTGATGCGCACGGCGGATATCAAACTGACCCACGTCCCGTACAAAGGCATGGGGCCGGCCACCATGGATTTGATGGGCGGCCAGTTGCAACTCACGTTTGCCGACATGCCGGTGCTGCTGGGGCAGGTCAAGGGCGGCAAGCTGCGCGCCATGGCGGTTGGAGCCACCAAACGCTCGACGAGTTTGCCTGACACGCCGACGATGGCCGAGGCCGGATATCCCAAAGTCGAAGCCTACAACTGGTACGGACTGTTCGCGCCGGCGGCAACCCCCAAGGACATCATCGGGCGACTGAACGCCGAAACGGTCAAGGCGATGAATAACGCGGAAATGAGAACTTTCGCGCAAAGCGTCGGCGCCGAAGCCGTGGGCAGCACGCCAGAGCAACTCGCCACCGTGCACAAGCGCGAGTTCGACAAATGGGGTGCGGTGGTCAAAGCGGTCGGCGTGACGCTGGAGTGAGCGCGCGCGGCAAACGTTAGCTTTTGACCAAACGGGCGTTCGACTCTTCAAACAGCCTCATGTTTTTCTCGATGTCGTAGACGCCTTCAGTCAACGATTCGGGATCCCACTCACTGCGATGCACGGTGAAAAACGGCCCTAAGTAGACGTGTATCGCGCCGGTCAAGCGCAGGATGGGATTTGTTACAGAGTGAATGGCATCAGCGCCCAGCGCTTCCACATCCTTCTCGCGCAGCGAACGCGCGCCCGCAGCCTTGATCAGGCCGGATGAATCACCAGTACGCCGCCAGAAAATATTGTCTTCCGCGCCGGTATAAACGCCGATGATCGCCGGTATTTTGTGGTTGTGCGGCATGATGGTCATGTGCGGTCCCCAGATGACGTTGATGATCGTCAAGTCATCGGCAACGTGCAGCCGCTGCACGGTGGCGCGTTGTGGTTCGCCCAGCCCTTTGAGCACCTCGCTGGGCGCTGATACCGTGCGTTCGACAGTTTCACGTATCGCTTTTGCGGGGTCGCTTTCTTTCAATGCCGCCTGGCATTGCTCGGTAAATCGCTGAACGTCAAACATGATCGTGCCTCCCGAAAAAAGTGCGCAGCGGGCAGCCGCGCTTGTGGGGCATTCGCCACCCGCTATCGCGCCGCGGCGGGAAAGGCGGGCAGCTTGTTGATGTCACGCGCGTCGTGCTGGATGACCACGGTGGCGTTGAGATTTTTTGCGATGATTTTGAACCGGTCGAATGAAGCCAGCGTTTCCGCGCGATTGGTGTTGAATATTGGCAGGCCGTTGGTTTCCATATTCTCGCGGAAGTGCCACAGGTCGCCGGTGAGCAGCACCGGGCCCATTTGCGGCAGCCGCACCAGCAGCACCGAGTGGCCGGGGGTATGGCCGGGCATTCCGAGCATTACCACGCTGCCGTCCTCGAAAATGTCCTTGTCGAGCAGTACCGGTTCGACTTTGCCGCCGCCACTCATCCATGGCGCGAAAGGCTTCGGATCGACCATCGCCGCCGGCTTTGGGCTGTTAATCGCTTCCCAATCGGCTTTGCCGATCAGCAGCGTCGAATTCGGAAATGAATTGACTTGTCCGATGTGGTCGCCGTGGTAGTGGCTGATGGCGATGTACTTGATTTGTTCCGGTTTGAGGTTGAGCTGCGCCAGTTGATCGACCAGACTGACTTTTGGCGCGCGCGCACCGGCCTGCATCGAATGCCCGGAATCCCACACCATGTAGTCGTTGCCGTGCTTGATGAGATAGCAGCTGTAAACCAGCGACATTTTCAGCCCGACGAGTGAAAAGGTGTCGGAGAAGCGCAGGTTCATATCCCCCGGCGGCCCGCCGGTGCCGCAATCCATGCGCGTGAGCGTGACTTCTGGTGCTTGCGCCCGGGCCGGCGCGTGTGCGAAAACAAGACTCAACCCCACCGCCAACAAGCTCAGAAAACGATGCATGGTGTTCTCCCTTGCGTGGATGCCAACAGTATATCGGCTGTCACGAATAAAAGGGTGCCTGCGGCGGGGCCTTTGCGGTGTGCGGGTGGCGACTAGGCGAGGGATTGCGACGTGGTTATAAAAATTTGTTTAAAATCAGATAGTTATAAAGATCAATCCGCCCGCGCGCCCGAGGCTTTTACCGCCGCACCAAAACGTGCGGTTTCACTGCGGATCAGTTTACCGAACTCATCTGCCGTGCCACCCAACGGATCGACCGCCTGTTCGGTTAGCCGCTTGCTGATTTCGGGGGAGCGGATGATGCGCGTTGCTTCACCGGCGATTTTGTCGACGGTCGCGCGCGGAGTCTTGGCGGGCGCCACAATGCCCGTCCAGTTGCCCATGACGAAATCCTTGTAGCCCTGTTCGATAAATGTCGGCACATCGGGAATGAACGAATGGCGCTTTTCAGTCATTGCGCCCACTACGCGCAGGCGCCCGCCCTTGGTGTGCGGCAGCAGTTCCGGGATGGCGTTCACCATCAAGTGTGATTGACCTGATATAAGATCGGGCACCGCCGGGCCAACGCCTTTGTATGGCACGTGTGTCGACTCGATCTTTGCCGCGACCTTGAACATTTCCATCGCCAGATGGCTGATCACACCCACGCCGCCAGAGGCGTAAACCAGCCGATTGCCCTTCGCCCACGTGACCAGTTCGGCGACGTTCTTCGCCGGCAGCCCGGCGTGGATCACCATGATCAACGACGCGGTTCCCAGCACTACCACCGGCGTGAGGTCTCGCTCAAGACTGTAGTCAAGCTTGCTGTAGAGCGTCTGCGATATGGTGTGCGCGGTGCTGATGTTCATGAAGGTGTAGCCGTCGGGCGTCGATTTTGCCACCAGCCCCGCCGCCAGGTTGCCGCCCGCTCCGGGACGGTTATCGACAATCACCGGCTGGCCCCAAGCGTCGTTGAGCTTTTGCGCGACGATGCGCGCCAGAATGTCGTTAATGCCACCGGGGGCAAAGCCGACGATATAGCGGATGGGGCGGGTGGGGTAATCAGTAGCGGCGGCAGTTGCAAGGCCTGCCGACAGGGCAAACAACAAGGCTGCAGCAAGATGGCGAATTAGTTGAAGAGGGCGAATGTTCATGGCGCGGTTCCGTGGAAAGCGTTGTTTCGTAATAGTGCTGTGAGCGGGATTGCCAGTCAATCGGAGCTATTTCGCCTACGCAAAACAAAACGCCGGACTATTCTCCGGCGTTATTGTCGGCAGCATCAGGGGTGATCTATTTGATTCCAGCATCCGCCTTCAATGCGGCAGCCTTGTCGGTCTTCTCCCACGTAAACTCCGGCTCTTCGCGCCCGAAGTGCCCGTAAGCCGCAGTCTTCTCGTAGATTGGCCGCAGCAGGTTGAGGGACTGGATAATGCCTTTCGGACGCAGGTCGAAATGTTTTTCGACGAGCTTGCCGATTTTATCGTCTGCAATTTTGCCGGTACCGAAGGTTTCAACCAGCACGCTGACAGGCTTGGCGATACCGATGGCGTAGGCGATCTGGATTTCGCATTTGCTGGCGAGGCCTGCAGCGACGATGTTCTTCGCTACGTAGCGGCCGGCATACGCGGCTGATCGATCCACTTTGGACGGGTCCTTGCCGGAGAACGCACCGCCACCGTGGCGCGAATAGCCGCCGTAGGTGTCAACGATGATCTTGCGGCCGGTCAGACCGCAGTCGCCCTTGGGCCCGCCGATTTCAAAGTTGCCGGTCGGGTTGATATGCAACGCAATCCTGGACTTGACCAGATTCTTCGGCAGGATGGGGTTGATAATGTGCTCGGTCACGGCGACGCGGATTTCCTCGTGCGAAATGCCGGGTTTGTGCTGGGTGGAGATCACCACCGCGTCGATGCTGTCCGCCTTGCCATTGACGTAGCGCACAGTGACCTGTGATTTGGCATCCGGACGCAGCCAGGGCAGGCGGCCGTCGCGGCGCAGTTCCGACTGGCGCTCGACCAGACGGTGCGAGAGATAAATCGGCAGCGGCATCAGTTGCGGCGTTTGGTCGCAGGCAAAGCCGAACATCATGCCCTGATCGCCGGCACCCTGTTCGAGATCAATGCCGGTGCCTTCGTTCACACCCTGCGCGATGTCTTGCGATTGCTGGCCGAATTGCACGAGTACCGTGCAGCCGTCGGCGTCAAAGCCGATCGAAGGATCGGTATAGCCAATGCGGCGAATGGTATTGCGCGCGATTTGCGCGTAATCCACTTTGGCGCCCGTGGTGATTTCACCGGCGAGAACCACAAGGTTGTCTTTGACCAGCGTTTCGGCGCCGACACGCGAACGCGGGTCCTGCGCCAGCAGCGCGTCAAGCACGGCATCGGAAATGGCGTCTGCCACTTTATCGGGATGGCCTTCGGAAACGGATTCGGAGGTAAACAGGAAATCACTCATGATGGTCGTCGGTTTTGCGAGCTGGTGAGCTTCGGCGGTTGTGGGAAAACACATAGAATACCATGAAGTGCTTGATTTCTTGAGGTAATCTTCCAAACATCCCATGATGCGCCTGTTGCTGATTTGCCTGGGCCGGCTACCTTTACACGTGTTGCACGCGCTGGGCGCGGCGGCGGGCTGGGTCACGTACGTGGCCTCGCCAACCTACGCCCGGCGGCTGCGCGAAAACCTGCGAGCAAGCGGGGTTTGCGCGGACGCACATTGCGAGGCGCTCATCAAACAGAACGTCGCGGAAACCGGCAAGGGCGTGCTGGAGCTGGCGGCGGTCTGGTTTGCGCCCCAGGCGTCACTGCAACGCTGGTCGCACAGCGATACCTGGCAAGCGGTCGAACAGGCGCGCAAGCCGGGGCAGGGTGTGATTTTTCTGACGCCGCATCTGGGCGGGTTTGAATTTTCAGCGCAGTATGCCGCACAGCGCACACCGCTTACCGTCCTTTACCGCCCGCCAAAATTGCGCTGGCTGGAACCGCTGATGATAGAGGGGCGCAGCCGCCGCGGGATGAAAGTGGCCCCCGCCAATCTGCACGGCGTGCGCCGCTTTTACAAAGCGTTGCAACGCGGCGAGGCGGTAGGCTTGCTGCCCGACCAGACCCCAGGCGTGGGCGAGGGTGCGTGGGCAGATTTTTTTGGCCGTCCCGCATACACCATGACGCTGGTGAGCCGCCTGCAAAAAGCCACTGGTGCGCTGCTGGTGATGGCGTCGGCAGAACGGTTGCCGCGCGGCACGGGATACCGTTTTCATTTTGAAGTTCTGCCTGCCGAAGGGTTTGATGAAGCGGCGTTGAATCGCGCGGTGGAGGCGGCAGTGCGTCGTTGCCCGGCGCAGTATTTGTGGGGTTACAACCGCTACAAAGTGCCCGCCGGTGCGCCGCCGCCGGAGGCGGGGACCTGATGCGTCTCGGACTCGCGCTGGTTTGGCTGCTGCACTGGCTGCCACTCAGCCTGCTGGCGCCACTGGGCCGCGCCATCGGCCGGCTGCTATTTGCTGTGGCGCGAGAGCGTCGCAATGTCACATTGACCAATCTGAAGCTGTGTTTTCCCGAATGGAGTGACAGTGAACGCCGCCGCATCGCCCGCGAACACTTTCAGATCGTCGCACGCTGTCTCCTGGAGCATGGTATTTTGTGGTGGGCGCCAAAAGAACGCATTCAGCGCATGGTGCGTATTGAGGGCCTCGAGCACTGGGAGGCTGTCAAAGACAAGTCGGTAATCTGGCTGGCCCCCCATTTCGCCGGACTTGATATGGGCGGTTCGCGCATCATTACCGAATGGCAAGGCATTTCGGTTTACAGCAAACAGAAAAATGCCGCGTTTGACCGTGTGTTGCTGCATGGCCGCACGCGCTTTGTCGCGCCGGTGCTGTTTTCGCGGCAGGATGGCATCCGCCCGGTGGTAAAGGCCATGCGCAGCGGGCTGCCGCTGTATTATTTGCCGGACATGGATTTTGGTGCGCGCGATGCGCTGTTCGTGCCGTTCTTCGGTGTGCCGGCGGCGACGATTACGGGGCTTTCGCGCATGGCGCGGCTCGCGCGTGCGGCGGTAGTGCCGGCGGTGACGCGCCAACTGCCTGGAGCGCAAGGGTATGAGCTGCGCTTTTATCCGGCGTGGGAGAATTACCCGACAGAGGATGTCGCAGCCGACACCCTCCGCATGAACGCTTTTATCGAGGAACGCGTGCGCGAAATGCCCGAACAGTATTATTGGGTGCACAAGCGTTTCAAGACCCGCCCGCCGGGGGAAAGGAGCCCGTATGAGCCCGCCGAATGACACTGTGGAAATCCGTGCTTTGCGTGACGATGAAGTGACTGCGTTGAACGCGCTGTCGGCTGAAATCTGGCGCGCGCACTATCCGGGGATAATCAGCGTGGCGCAGATAGAATCCATGCTGGCGGAACGGTACAATGAAGCCGTGATTCGTGAAGAACTGCGGCGGCGCGATATCTGGTGGGACGTGCTGCTGCTGAATGGACAAATGACCGGCTACACCTCGTACTTCATCACCAGCGTGCCCGGCACGGTCAAAATCGACAAGCTGTATTTGCATCCGCGCGCGCACCGTAAGGGGTATGGCGGCCTTCTGATGGATCATGTGGCACGGCGCATGGCGGCTCAAGGCTGCCAACGGTTGATGCTGGCGGTGAACCGGCGCAACAGAACTGCCATCGCCGCGTATCGCAAACACGGGTTTGTGATTACCAATACTTCACTCAAGAAAATTGCTGGCGGGTTCTGGATGGATGACTATATTATGGTGAGAGAGGCAGGGCGTGCGGCTTAAGTTCACCAAAATGCACGGGCTGGGCAATGACTTCGTGGTGTTCGATGCCACGACCACGCCTTTGCAATTGACGCAGGCCCAACTGCGCGCGCTGGCCGACCGGCATTTTGGCGTAGGCTGCGATCAGATTCTGATGGTGGAAAAGTCACGCTCGGCAGACACGGATTTCTACTACCGCATCTTTAATGCTGACGGCGGCGAGGTCGAACAGTGCGGCAACGGTGCACGCTGTTTTGTGCGCTTTGTGCACGACAAAAAGTTGACGGCCAAAACGCGTATTCGCGTCGGCACTTTGGGTGGCGTGATCGAGCCGCAACTGGAGACCGACGGCCAAGTTACCGTGGATATGGGCGCGCCGGTGTTTGAGCTGGCGAAGATCCCGTTTGACGTGCCAGAGCAGGCGCTCACCTACGACTTGCTTGTCGATAAAAAATGCATAAAAATCAATAGCTTATCCATGGGAAATCCGCACGCCGTGCAAGTGGTGGCGGATGCCGACATGGCGCCAGTGGCGCAGGAAGGCCCGATGATCGAGGCGCATCCACGGTTTCCCAAACGCGTCAACGCGGGCTTTATGCAAATCATCAACCGCACGCACATCCGGCTGCGCGTGTACGAACGCGGCGCGGGCGAAACACTGGCCTGCGGCACCGGCGCTTGCGCGGCGGTGGTGGCAGGCGTACAACGCGGGTTGCTGGACAGCCGCGTGCGTGTCACCACGCGCGGCGGCGATCTCATCATCGCGGGGGCGGGCGCTGGCCAGCCAGTGCTGATGACGGGCCCGGCGGTCACTGTGTTTGAAGGCGAAGTTACATTACAGGAAGCATAATGAATTCATCGGACGTTGCGGCTTATCTGCAGGAGCATCCCGAATTTTTCGAGGAGCACGCGGAGATGATCGCGGGCATCAACATTCCGCATCCGCACGGCGGGCGCACCATCCCCATCAGCGAGCGGCAGATTCTCACCCTGCGCGAAAAGAGCAAACAGCTCGAAGGCAAGCTGCGCGAGATCATCCAGTTCGGCGAGGAGAACGATCTGCTCGGCGAAAAAATTCACAAAATCACACTGGCGCTGTTGCGCGCGCGCGATGCCGACACCGTGCTCGCCAACGCCACGCAATACCTGCGCGAGGATTTCACCGTGCCGCATCTGGCGATGCGCGTGTGGCGCGGCGCGGGAACGCATGCTGCGTTTACACCGGCGAGCGAGGCGACGCGCGGTTTCGCCGCGGCGCTCGCCGCGCCCAGTTGCAGCGCGGAACCCGCCGCCGATACCAGCACGCTTTTTGGCGACGCCGCTGCCGCACTGAAATCCTTTGCCTACATTCCGCTGCGCGACAGCGGCAGCGGCAGCGGCGACGGCAGTGTATTTGGCTTGCTGATGCTGGCGAGCGAAGAGCCCCAACGCTATCACGCGGAAATGGGCACAGTGTATTTGTCACGGCTTGGCGATCTTGTCGCATGCGCGCTGGCGCGGCATTTGTCGCCTGCGTAGTTTGCACACGGGCTGCGATAGATACTCAAGATGACTGAAGCGCGGGCGCTGCAACAAGGTTACCTCTCGTACCTCGCCCACGAACGGCGGCTCGCCGCCCACACCACGGCCAACTACCGGCGCGATATCGACGAACTGCTTGCGCTCGCCGGCGATGCCGCGCTCGCCGCCTTGCAACCGCATCAGATCCGACGCTTTGCCGGGCAGTTGCACGCGCGTGGGCTTAGTGGCCGCTCCATCGCGCGCATGCTGTCGGCGTGGCGCGGCTTTTTTCATTACCTGGCGCGTGATCATGGTTTCAAAAACAACCCCTGCGTCGGCGTGCGCGCGCCGAAAGCCGCCAGGCGCCTGCCGCACGCGCTGTCGCCGGATGAAACCGCGCGGCTGTTGAATATTGAAGAAGATGACCCACTGCCGTTGCGCGACAAGGCCATCTGCGAACTGTTTTATTCGTCGGGCCTGCGCCTGTCGGAGCTGGTGTCGCTTGCCCCCGGCGACATCGACGCCACTGAAGGCGTGGTGCGCGTCACCGGCAAGGGTGGCAAAACACGAGTGGTGCCAGTGGGCCGCCACGCGCTTGCGGCCATAGAGAATTGGCTTGTGGCGCGCGCTGCGCTGGCCAGCCATGGCGAAGGTGCGCTCTTTGTCGGCAAAAACGGCAGCCGCCTTGGCGTGCGCGCCGTGCAACTGCGTCTGAAACACTGGGCGGTGAAACAGGGGCTCGACAAATCACTGCATCCGCACGCGCTGCGCCACTCGTTTGCCTCGCACGTGCTGCAATCGTCCGGTGATTTGCGTGCAGTGCAGGAAATGCTCGGCCACGCGAGCATTTCGACCACGCAGGTGTATACGTCGCTCGACTTTCAGCACCTGGCGAAAGTTTATGATGCGGCGCATCCGCGAGCGCGGCGGGCGCGCCAGGCTAAAAGCGTGAGGCGCGAGGAGTGAGGGGTGAGGCGTAACAGTGGCGCGGCAGGTGCTTTTCTCACGCTAAAGCCCGGCCGCGAAAAGTCCCTCAAGCGCCGCCACCCATGGGTATTCGCGGGCGCCATCGCTCGTGTCGAGGGCAATCCGGCATCCGGCGACACGGTGGAACTGCGTTCGTCCGATGGCGAATTTCTTGCCGTAGCGGCGTTCAGCCCTGAGTCGCAGATTCGCGCCCGCGTGTGGGATTGGAAGCCGCGCGATATTGACGCAGCGTTTTTTGGCCAGCGCATCGCGCAGGCCGCGCGTGCACGCGAACGACTGTTGTGCGGCAACGTCACCAACAGCGCGCGCCTGATCCACGGCGAATCCGACGGTCTACCCGGCGTGATCGCCGATTTATTCGACGACACCGTGGTGGTGCAGTTACTCGCGGCGGGCGCAGAACGCTGGCGTGATGCCATCGCGGATGCGCTCGGCGGGTTGCCTGCACCGTTCAAAGTCGCGCGCGTGTATGAACGCTCGGATGCCGACGTGCGAGCGCTCGAAGGTTTGCCCCCCAAGAGCGGCTGGCTGCGCGGCCCGCCACTGACCAGGCCGCTGATCGTGCGGGAACACGGCTTGCAGTTCAAAGCCGAAATCGAATCCGGCCACAAAACCGGCTACTATCTCGATCAGCGCGATAACCATCTGTTTTTAAAGGATATTTCTGCTGACAAAAGCGTGCTCGACTGCTTTTGCTACAGCGGCGGCTTTGCCTTGCACGCACTCGCGGGCGGGGCACGCAGTGTCACCGCCATCGACAGCAGCGGCCCGGCGTTGGCTGCCGCGCGCGCGAACGCGGAACTCAACAATCTCCCTGAATACGCAAGTAAGGCCGAATGGATCGAAGCAGATGTATTCCAGCAACTACGCAAATTTCGCGATCAGGCGCGGCGGTTCGACATCATCGTACTCGATCCGCCCAAACTCGCGCCCACCGCCGCGCACGCGGAAAAGGCTGCCCGCGCCTACAAGGACGCCAACCTGCTCGCGTTCAAACTGCTCAACCCCGGCGGCGTGTTGATGACTTATTCATGTTCCGGCGGCGTATCACCCGACTTGTTCCAGAAAATCGTTGCGGGCGCGGCGCTCGATGCCGGTGTCAGCGCGCGCATTGCGGCGTGGCAACACGCGGCGGCCGATCATCCGGTGGCGCTGAATTTTCCTGAAGGGGAATATCTTAAGGGGCTGGTGTGTCACGTGGCCGCGTAATGCCACTTCACCACGGCATCACAAGTGCAGGTAGTTGTAGCCCAGCCGTTGCAGCCGCAGGATTTCCGCCGGCCCGCCGGTTTCCGCGACTTCCACTTCGCGCGCGAGCGCCTCGCGCGTTAAGCCAGACTGGCGCAAGGTATTGCCGCAAGCGAGCAGGCGCACGCCGGACGACCGGGCTTGCCGCAATGCCTCGATAACCGGTGATTGCGTGAGCAGCATGCCCAGTCCGTCGCCATAGGCGATGAGGACGGTGTCCACCGATGTACCGCCACTACCCCCTTCGCGTGCCGAGCGCAGTTGTTCCAGCGCCAGACGCCATTGGGCGGGGTCGGCGCCGCTGATTTGCAGCACCAGACCGGGTGCTGTTTTGTGCGCAGTGCCCGCAGGCAGCCAACGTCCGGCGAAAAACCCCGCGGCCAGCAGTGCCGCGCCCGCGACGAGGCCGGTACGCCGGTGCGGCGCTTGTATGTGCGATTCCGGTGCCAATGCAGAAGCAGTAGGAGCAGCATCTTCGTAGGCCCGGCTTACCAGCGCTTTCACGCGGCGCAGATGGGCGAGGCGTTGTTGCAACACCGGATCGCACGCGACTTGTGCAAGGAGGCGCGATTGTTCATCAGGCCGCAGTTCGCCATCGAGGCAGGCATTAAGCAATTCGTCGGTGACCGGTTCCATGGTTATTTCACCCGGCGCAGCGGAGCGCGATGGCTCTGAGCGCCCGAGACCCCGATCAGCGCCGCCGCCAGCGCGGCGCGTGCACGTGCCAGCCGGCTCATCACCGTGCCGATGGGCACGTTGAGCATCGCCGCGACTTCGGCGTAGCGGCATTCGCCCAAGTCAATCAGCGTCAAAACTTCACGCTGGGCGATAGGCAATTGCGCCACCGCCGCGCGTACCGCGCGGGCTTCCTGCGCCGCGGTTACGCTATCCTCCAGTGGTATCGAAGGCGCGGCGACGAAATCCGCGATGGCGTCGATATCCGTCATTGGCCGCGCGGCGCGCAACTGGTCGTGCCAGCAGTTCAGCAAAATCTGCGCCAGCCACGCCTCCAGTCTCGCGTGATCGCGCAACTGATTCAGCCGCTCCATCGCCCGCAGCAGCGCTTCCTGCGTCAGGTCGTCGGCCTGTGCGGTATTGTGCGTCCACGAACAGGCGAGGCGAAACAGCCTCGGGCGGGCTGCCTCGATTCTCCTTCGGAGGTCACGGTGAAAGAACATGTCTGGCGGGCAATGACGGGAAATTTCGGCAATGGCGGGTAAGACGTGCTGGCCAGCGATTTTATTCCCGTCGCGCCGAAAGCCTGCCGTGGAATAATGTTTGTCCGTGAGGCGTCTTACGCTACGGGCAAAACCACGAAAGGGTGTGACCATGAGCGGAGATACGGATGATGAAGCGGGCGCAGAAACCCATGCAGGCGCAAATCATGCGCCGCTGAGGGCCACATGGCACGGGTCGGTGAGCTTGCCATGCTGATACGCCGCCCAACCGATATTCCTCCCCCGGAAATCACGCCGCAACACGTCTACGAGAACCGCCGCCGCTGGCTTGCCGCAGCGGGCGCGGCGGGCGTAGGCAGCGTGTTTGGCTTGCATGGCGCGCACGCGCGGGCGCAGGCCGCAGACCCGTTCGCATCGCTGATAAAAAGCCCGCTCAGTGCCACCGGCGAAGCGTTAACGCCGTTGAAAGATGTGATTGCCACCACGCGTTTTCGTGAACTGGAGGAAGACATCGCCGCCAACAGCGCCGGGCTGTTGACGCGGCCCTGGACGGTGGTTGTCGATGGCGAAGTGCTGAAGCCGCGCACATTTGACATCGACGAGTTGATGCGCCTCGCCCCGATGGAGGAGCGCATTTACCGCATGCGCTGCACCGAAGGCTGGTCGCTGGTGATTCCGTATGCGGGCTATCCGTTCGCGGAAATCGCGCGGCGCGTTGAGCCCACGGGCAACGCCAAATTTGTCGAGTTCACTTCGATACTCGATCCGAAAAATCTTCGCGGGCAGCGCGAGGTGAAATACATCTCTTGGCCCTACGTCGAAGGGCTGCGTATCGACGAGGCAATGCATCCGCTGACACTGGTGGCGCTGGGTATTTACGGTGCGTCGCTGCCCAAGGCGAACGGTGCGCCGGTGGCGATACGCGTGCCGTGGAAGTACGGCATCAAAAGCCCGAAGGCAGTGGTACGCATTCGCTTCACCGAACAGCAGCCGCAAACCGTGTGGACGAAACACTATCCGTCGTCGCACAGCTTCTGGTCGAACGTAAACCCGGAGGTGTCGCCGCGATTGTTCCGCAGCCGCGCTACCGAACGGCGCGTGGGTGAAAGCGGCGCACGGCCGACGCTGATGTTCAACGGATACGCGCAGCAGGTGGCGCATTTATACGCGGGCATGGATCCGCGCGCGATGTATTGAGCATGCCGCCGCCGGGCTTCAATGATCGTGTTTGGGACATGCCGGTGCGAGTCACGCACTGGGTGCTGGCGGCAACGGCGCTGGGCGCATACTTCGTACCCGCTGTTCCATTGAATGCGCATGCATTTTTGGGTTACGCAGCATTGACCGCCGTAGCGATTCGTATCGCATGGGGCTTTGTGGGCAGCGAGTACGCACGCTTTACGAACTTTGTGCCGGGCATGAGGGCGCTGATTGCCTACCTGCACGCGCTGGCACGGCGGCGCGAACCGCGCATGGCGGGCCATAATCCGGCGGGCGCCGTGATGATTCTGCTGCTGCTCGCACTGATGTTGGTGTTGGGTGTCACTGGCTGGATGATCAGCCAACCGGCGTGGCGTGACTGGCGGCTGCTGGAAGATGTGCACATACTCGTCGCGCACCTATTGATGCTGGCGGCCTGTATGCACGTGCTGGGGGTGGTTTACACCAGCGTACGGCATCGCGAAAATCTCATCTGGGCAATGATCACTGGCCGCAAGCGGCGCGAGTAAGATTGCTCGTCGGCGATTATTTTCGCGGCACCAGTGGCACCTCATCCACCCCGCCCGCGCACCACGGGTTGCAGCGCGCGATGCGTTTTACACCCAGCCAGCCGCCGCGCCAGGCGCCGTGGCGTTCGATGGCTTCCCTGGCGTAGCTGGAACAGGTTGGATAGAAGCGGCACTGCTGGCCGAAAAACGGGCTTAGCAGCAGCTTGTAGCCGTCGATCAGGAAAATAAAAAAGCGCTGGATAAGGCGTTGCATGGCGCAAGACTACCGCAGCACCGGCAGCATCGGCAGCACAACCGTGCTATTGAATAACGTCAGTTCCGGCAATGTAAAATATTCAATTAAAACAGATACTTACAACGCACAATCAAACAACGGTCTAGAATTCTTTCCAATCCGTATCACCGTTGGCGTGGTTCGTGGAGTGTCGCGGTAAGGTCGGACGCGCTTGCGCATGCCGTAACACTTGCGCGCCGCGCATCACGCGGTGTGCTACTCCGGGCTGTGGCGTTGCGTGCGGCAGCGCCGAGGCGTTAAGTTTGAAACGTGCCATCGTTGTCACCAGACTCTGCGCCTGGCCCGCCATGGCTTCGGCTGCCGCCGCGCTTTGTTCGACCATCGCGGCATTTTGCTGGGTCGAGGTGTCCATGTCGATAATGGCGTGATTCACTTGTTCAATGCCTGCCAGTTGCTCGCGGCTGGAAACTGAAATGTCGGAAATGATTTTTGTGACCTCATTGACCGACGTCACGATGTCGTCCATGGTCTTGCCGGCGTCCCCCACAAAACGTGCGCCGTTGTCGACTTTTTCCACCGAAGCCTGAATCAGCGATTTGATTTCCTTGGCGGCCTGCGCCGAGCGCTGCGCCAGCGCACGTACTTCGGACGCCACCACCGCGAAGCCGCGGCCCTGTTCTCCCGCTCGCGCGGCCTCCACGGCGGCATTGAGCGCAAGAATGTTGGTCTGAAATGCGATGCTGTCGATGACGCTGATGATATCGGCGATCTGTCGTGACGATTCCGCGATGCCTTCCATGGTGTCGACTACCCCGCGCACGGTCTCGCCGCCGCGCGATGCCACCTCGGAGGCACCCTGCGCCACAGTGTTGGCGCGTTCAGCGCTCTCGGCGTTGCGTTTGACGGTGGCGGTCAATTGATCCATGCTGGCGGCTGTATCTTCAAGGCCGGCAGCCTGCTGCTCGGTGCGCGCAGACAGGTTCTGGTTTCCCTGCGCCACTTGCTGCGAACTTTCGCTGATGAGTGAGGCACTGTCGCGTACGCGCTCCACGATATCATGCAGGTCGCCGATGAATTGGTTAAGCGACGCACTAAGATCGTTGAATTCGCCCTGCATTGCGGGGAGCCGGTAAGTCAGGTCGCCGGAGCCAGCGCGCAAATCGTCCACCGCACGCTGCACGCTGCGGATCGAAGCCGAAGTGCTGCGGTAAACCGTCGCGCCCAGCGCCAGCATCAATAACACGCCCGCAATCGTTACACCCGCCACCATCAGTTCTGAAAAGCGCGTGGCTTCGTCCACGGCGAGCTTGCGCCGTTTCACCTGTTCCTCAAGTTTATCGCTCATTGCGCTCATAGGCCTTTCCAGTGCCTCAAAGGCATCCTGAAACCCTTTGAGTCTGGGCGTGACTTTTTCGGTATCGCCTGCTGAAGCGATTATTTCCTCAGCACTGCGTATGTATGCCTCCAGTGGTCCTTGCAGCACCTTGAGGCCGTCTCGCAAGTCGTTGTCCAGTTCAAACTTGGCGTTGGCGGCGATGCGTTCCCTGAAGTTCTTGGCGTGTTCCGCAAACTCCTTCTGTACTTCCCGTATGTGTTCGGCGTCGTTGCGTGTCCCTGACAATACGGCCTCGTAGACGTCGCCGCGCAGCGAATCGTGCATCATGTCCGCTTCGCTGTGATTGCGCAGCACCACGGTAAGCAGAGTGCTGGCGTCCAGCGCGGCATCCACCATGTGCTTGGAGTAAACGCTCAGCGTGCCGGTGATCAGCACCAGCAGAATGCTGGTGCTGGCCAACAAAAGGAGCTGGGTGCGAATATTGATGCGTTTCATGATGCAATAGTCCGTGCCTAGAAGGGAAAGCCAATCAGCGCCTTGAACGCGCGCTTGTCGGCGGGTGCGGTCCAGCCGTGGCCGACACCGAGATGAAACTCGTAGTGTTTTTTGGTCTTGAATTCGGCCACCAGATAGCTGATCTGTTCGGACCCAGGCCCGAACGTGGGTCGTGACAGCCGGCCCAGCGAAGAATAATGTTCCACGCCGAGCGCGAAATCGTCGCCGAATTCACGTATCACCTGGCCGAAAACTTCCAGCTCCAGCGGGCGGCCATTCGGGTTTTTGAAGAGCGCCTGATTGATGATAGGGTTGAGTGTGAACTTCCAGTCGCCGTGCTTGTGGCCGAGAATGCCGCGTAGCTCGCCGTTGTAACGCGACTCGGTGATGCGCTTGTCGTAAATGGCGATTTCGTAATTGGCGCCGTAGTAGGTGCTGCTGTCAGGGCTGTGTTCAATGACGTTGAGGTTGTGCGGGCGGATCTTCAGGCCGTCGAGCGAAAACGAGCGCGCATTGAGGCTGTAGGAAAATGGCACGTGCACGCCGAGATTCCATTTATCGGCGATGCCCCATGCCACTTCCGGCATCACGCGAAACACGCGGTGCGGCGGTTGTTCGCCGGGATAGTCCGGCGTTTTGCGCGCGCGCGCGGCGTAGTTCAAATGTAGTTCATAACCGACCTCGCCCTTTTTTTCGAATTCGTCGGTAAACACGACGATTTCGTCGGGGGCCGCCAGGGCGGCTGTGGAAAGTAACAGCGCACACAAGGTGAAAGTCGCACCGATCAAACGTGCGGCGGGGAGCAACAGCGCGTTCATGCAATGAAGACAAAAATGCAAAAACAAATCATGTTACACGCCTACCAAACCAATTTCTCCGCTCTGGCATGTGTTTACAAAGAAATTACAATCAAGTGTCTTGTTAACACGCTGGTGTCGCACTGCTCGAAAGGGTAATCTGTCCAAACAATGTCAATGCACACTGCCGCGCCATTCGTGTTACCCGAAGGCATACGCCCCGCGATATCGCGCGAGGCGATGGCCGCGTTGCCGCTGCGCCGTTACGAAGGGCCGGTGTGCGTGGTTGCCACGTGTACGGAACTTGATAATGCCCTGGCGGACATCCGGCAGGAAACGGTGGTGGGATTCGATACCGAGACGCGCCCGGCGTTTCGCAAGGGCGAGCGCTATCACCCGGCGCTGGTGCAGGTGGCCACCGCGCGAGCGGTGTATCTGTTCCAGTTGCGGCGCGTGGACGTGATACCGGGGCTGGCGGACATGCTGGCCGATGCGCGCATCGTCAAGGCGGGCGTGGCGGTCGCGCGTGATCTGGCGGATCTGAAGGAGGTTTTCGCCTTCGCCGAAAAAAACGTAATCGACCTGGGCGTGATCGGACGCAAGTACGGCCTGGAGCAAAGCGGCGTACGCAATCTTGCGGGCATTTTTCTGGGTTGCCGCATCACCAAGGGCGCGCGCACGTCAAACTGGGCGGCCACCATGCTGACGCCTGCACAGGTTTCCTACGCCGCGACGGACGCCTGGATCGGTCGCGAGCTGTATCAGTGTTTCAGGCGGCTTGGGCTGGTGCGGTAAAATCGCCGCGCCCGCCTGCACCATCGCGGCAATATTCAATCACGCATATCACGACTCATTTAGGTACTAATTTACGTACAGGGAGAACACCGCAATGGCATTTCGACGCGTCGTAACCGGATTCAACAAGGACGGCAAAAGCTGCGTTAAATGGGACACCAATATCGAGCCCAAAAACCTGCGTCCCGGCTTTGACAATGTGCCGATGTGGGCCACCAAAAAGCTCCCGGTGGAGACCACCGAGGACGATCCGAACACGTGGGAGCTGGGTACCAGCCTCGCCGGTGGCTCCGTGTTTCGCTTTGGCGTTTACAAGCCAGGGAACGTCGCGCGCTGGCATGCCACCGATTCGGTCGACTACGCGATCTGCATTTCCGGCCAGATGCGCATGGAACTGGAAGAAAGCCCCGCCGTGATACTGAACCCCGGCGACGTGGTGATCCAGCGCGGCACCAACCACAACTGGGTCGTTCAGGGCAACGAGCCGTGCGTGATGGCCTATGTACTGATCGCCACCGAGGGTGCCAAAACCACCGGCTGGGCGGAGAATAATAACGCCAAGCACGGGCATTGATCGCAGAGGAAGCGGGCCTTCTAAAAGTTAATAAAAATAAATGGTTATGCGTTTTCGTGCTAGTGCCGCTCGTGCACCAAGCCGATGCCGTTGGTGCTAGTTGCAGCGCTAGAATGCACTAAACAACGCGATCCCCGCCTCACAAGCCAACCACGCGCGCAAAAGCAATGTTCTCCTTGCAAAACGTCACCCACGCCTACAACGGCGCAACCGTGCTGAATGCTGCGTCGTGGCAGGCGGCACAGGGCGCGCACTGGTTGATGCTCGGCCCATCGGGCAGCGGCAAGACCACTATGCTGCATGTGTTGGCGGGCATCCTGCGGCCCACCGCCGGGCAGGTAACGGTGGCGGATCAGGATTTGGGCGCGTTGTCGCCCTCGGCGCTGGACCGGTTTCGCGGCAGACATATCGGCATTGTGCTGCAGCGGTTGCATCTGATCGACAGCCTCACCGTGCTGGATAATTTGCTGCTCGCGCAATACATGGCGGGCGAGCCGCAAAACCCGGCGCGCGCGCGCGAAGTGCTGGCAAGTCTGGATTTGGCGGGTAAAGCCAACGCCCGGCCGCATGAACTGTCGCACGGGCAGGCGCAGCGAGTGGCGGTGGCGCGCGCGGTAGTGAACAAACCGAGGTTATTACTGGCGGATGAGCCGACCTCGAACCTGGATGACGTGCGCTGCGTGCAGGTGCTGGATCTGCTGCTGGATCAGGCCAAGGGCTGCGGCGCGACACTGGTAATTGCCACGCACGATCAGCGCATCAAGTCGCGGGTGGCGAATCATTACGAGCTGACAGCTGTTAACGAACCGCGAGCGGTAGCATGAACCTCGCCACCATCAGCCTCGCCTACCTGAAAGCACGCAGCCTGAACACGCTGCTCAACATCCTGCTGCTGGCGCTGGGCGTGGCGACCATCGTGCTGTTACTGCTGGCCACCACGCAGCTCGATCAACGCATGCGGCGCGACGCGCAAGGCATCGATCTGGTGGTGGGCGCCAAGGGCAGCCCTATGCAGGTGATTCTGTCGAGCATTTACCATCTGGATGTGCCGACCGGTAATATTCCCTACAAGCAGGCGCTGGAAATCAGCAAGCACCGCGCGGTGAAAAAGGCGATTCCGCTGGCGCTGGGCGACAGCTACAAGGGCGCGCGCATCGTCGGTACTACGCCCGCGTATCTTGAGCATTACGACGCCAAATTCGCGCAGGGCAAACGTTGGGAAAAAACGCTGGAAGCCGTAATCGGCGCGGAAGTCGCACAACGCACGGGCCTCAAGCTCGGTGACAAATTTAACGGCTCGCATGGCCTGGGCGACAAGGGCGACGCGCACGAGGAGCATCCGTACGTGGTAGTTGGCGTGCTCGAGCGCGCGGGCACAGTGCTTGACCGTATCGTGATGGCGAGCGTGGAAAGCGTATGGGCGATGCACGCTTCGCATCTGGAAATCAAGGACATCAGCGATATTGCCAACGCGATGAAGGAAGAGGACAAGGAATACACCGCGCTGCTGCTGCAATATGCCTCGCCCATTGCGGCGGCGATCTTGCCGCGGTATATCAACAACAATTCGTCGATGCAGGCGGCTTCGCCCGCGTACGAAACGGCGCGCCTCTTCAGCATCATTGGCGTCGGCGTGGACGTGTTGCGTGGTTTTGCGCTGGTGCTGGTGTTCAGCGCCGGGTTGAGCGTGTTCATCGCGCTTTATAACGCGCTGAACGAGCGGCGCTACGATCTGGCGATCATGCGGACGCTGGGTGCGCGGCCTGGCACGCTGATGTTGCTGTTATTGTTTGAGGGGTTACTGCTGGCGCTGATTGGCGGCGTGCTTGGCGTGGCGCTGGGCCATGGCCTGGCCGAATTGCTAGGGCACGCGTTACGCATGGCGCAACAGGTGTCGGTGACCGGCTGGATCTGGGTCAAGGAAGAATGGTACGTGCTGGCGCTGGCGGCGGGCGTGGGTGTGATCGCCGCACTAATCCCGGCGTGGCGCGCCTATCGCACCGACATCGCGGGCACTTTGGCGCGCGGGTGATGTCCAACCGGCTGCGCAAAACTGAAAATATTTAAGGAGGCGCAAATGCGCAATTGCATGATTACACTGCTGGCCGCCGCGTTGTTCGCTGCCACGCCGGCCCTATCGCAAGACAAGAGCAAAAAGGGCGAAAAGCCGCATACCGCAGCCGAAGAACAAAAAGACATACAGGATCATCGGGCAATGGCTGAAGCGCACACCGCCGCCGCGAAATGCCTGCAAAGCGGCAAGGGCGAGAAGGTTTGCCATGACCAACTCGCCAAGGATTGCAAGGGGCTGGGCATCGGCAAGCTCTGCGGCATGAAGCACCATCACTAAAAATACAATAAAATCAAATAGTTATCGACATGGTGGCAATTGGAGTAGTATAGTTTCCCTGCCAAGCAGTTGATACATATAATGGCTGCGTAGTTCTACTTATTCGATTCCGCCGGGACAATGCATTTTTGGAGGTCATGAACATGAACAGATCGCTATCCGTGAAAACTTTCGCGCCGATGCTGATGGCGGCGCTGATCGGCCTGTCCGGCGCGGCGTGGGCGCAGCAAAAAGGCCCGGCAGCCGGCAACGCCACACTCAATAAAGTGGATCCGCTGGGTGCCGAGGCGCAGGCCGCGCAGGCGCAGTGGATGGACAAGCCGCTGCCGGAAATGAAAGGCGTGCTGTCGTGGAAGACGCTCGGCGAAGTCAAACCGGTAAAGCAAAAAGACAAGTTTGTGCCGGAGTTTGCCAAGTCGATCGCCGCCATGGACAAGAAGGAAGTGAAGCTGCAAGGCTTCATGATGCCGCTCGACATGGGTGAGAAGCAGCAGCGATTTATTCTTACTGCGCTGCCGCCGTCGTGCTCGTTCTGTCTGCCCGGCGGGCCGGAGCAAATGGTTGAAGTGCAGGCCAAGTCGCCGGTCAAATATGGCTTCGAGCCAATCCTGCTCACCGGCAAGCTCGCGGTGCTGAAGGATGATCCGATGGGGCTGTACTATCGCCTTACCGATGCGGTGGTGACAGCGGCCAAATAAGCCATCGCGGAATTCCACTCAGCCAGACTTTCTCAACCGCTCAACCGATCAACCGATCAACCGCTCAACCGCTCAACCGCTCAGTCGCTAAGTCGCACAGGTTCCACGCCTGTTGAGCAGCGGCGCTGATTTGGCGCCACTATCGACCATTCATTGATCGTGCCTCGCCGGTATTTTCACTATGTACTGATTGCGCTGCTGCTGCTGGCTCAGCAGGGCGCTCTGGTGCATGCCGCCTGGCATGCGCACCGCGGGCACGAGCATGCTGCCCACGCGCTGGATGCGAACGACAATCACGACGGCCATAATAGCCACGATGGTTACCGTGGTGACGACAGCCACGCGCACGAATACGATCACGATCATGACGTCCCTGCCGGTCAGGCCAATCTCTGCGCTTTCGATCTTGCATTTGGTCAGGTACTGGGTGGCGTACGCGGTGCGTGCGCGCCGCTGCCGGCGCTGGTGTCGGCTGCCGCACCGGTTGCCGAGGTGGTTCACTCTCGCGGCAGTACTGAATCCGTTCCCGCGCGCTCGCGCGGCCCGCCTATAGGCCTCTGAAAACCGGCGCTTTGCGCCGGTTCATAAAACACAGCAATCCCGAATTCGCGGCGAGCACACCCGTGCCGCCGCACCGTGTTTTTTTTCAGAGGAGAATTTCATGTACGGTAAAATCGCATGGGCGGTAATGGCTGCCTTGGCTTCTGCGTCAACCACCGCGCTGGCGCAGACTCAAGCGCAGGGCAAGCCTCCGGCAACATTGCCGCCGGTGGTCGTCACCGGCAATCCGTTGGGCAGCGAACTGTTTGATCTGGTGCAGCCCGTTTCCGTGCTCGGCGGGCAGGAATTGTTTCTACAACGCCGCTCCACGCTGGGCGAAACCCTGGATGGGTTGCCCGGCGTGGCGTCCACCAACTTCGGTCCCAACGCCAGCCGCCCGGTGATTCGCGGCCTGGATAGCGACCGCATCCGCATCCTGCAAAACGGCGCCGGCGTGCTGGATGCTTCGTCGCTCAGTTTCGATCATGCGGTGGCGGTGGATCCGCTGGTGATTGAGCGCGCCGAAGTCGTGCGCGGGCCGGCCGCGCTGCTCTACGGCGGCAACGCCGTGGGCGGCGTGGTGAACGTCATCGACAACCGCATTCCGCAATCGCCGGTACAAGGTTTCACCGGGCGCGGTGAAGCGCGCGCAGGTGGCGCGGAGCGCGAAACCGCCGGCAGCGTGGTGCTGGAAAAGGGTGATGGGCGCGTGGCGCTGCACGCGGATGCGTACACACGCGACACCGACGATCTCAGAATCAAGGGGCCGAATATTTCGCCACGGTTGCAGCAGGCCGACCCCGCGCGCGCGGTGACCTTTGGCACGCTGCCCAATAGCGCGGCGCGCGCCAAGGGCGGCGCACTCGGCGCGTCTATGACGTGGGATCGCGGCTACGCCGGCGTGTCGTATGCGGGAACCGATACGTACTACGGCACCGTCGCCGAACCGAACGTGGTAATTGACATGCAAAGCAGCCGGCTCGATTTCGCCGGCGAGCTGCGCGACATCGGCAGCTTTATCACCGGCGCCAAGTTTAAATTCGGCCGCACGCATTACGAACATCGCGAAGTCGATCTCGGTATCGTTGGCACCACGTTTCGCAGCACCGGCTACGACTCACGCGTGGAACTCACGCACGCGAAGTTGGGGCCGCTGCACGGGGCCATCGGTGCGCAATTCGGCGATGTGGATTTTTCGGCGCAGGGCGCGGAGGCGTTCATTCCTTCGACCAACACGCGCAATCGCGCTATGTTTTTGTTTGAAGATGCGAAGTTTGGCCAGCTCACGTTATCGTTCGGCGCGCGCCACGAGCGCACCGGCGTGCGTTCCGATGGCGGCGGGCCGGCGGACCCCGCGACGGGCAATCCGCGCTTTGACCCGGCGCAGCAGCGTGACTTCAATGCCAACAGCGGATCGCTCGGCGCGCTGTGGCGTTTTACGCCGGACGTGGCGCTGGCGGTGAACGGCACGCGCACCGAACGGGCGCCGACGTTCTACGAATTGTTTGCCAATGGCCCGCACGTGGCGACCAATGCGTATGAAGTGGGCAACGCGGCATTTGGCAAGGAAAAATCCACGGGTGTAGACGTGGCGCTGCGCTGGAAAACCGCCAAACACAGTGCGAGCGTTGGCGTGTTTCAGAATCGCTTTCAGAATTTTCTGACGCTGTTCAACGCGGGCAACCAGCGTGGCGCCGATGGCGAACTGAATCCGGTGGATGCCGACGGCGATGGCCGCGCCGACGGCTCCGGGGAGGAAATCCTGCGCGAATTGCAGTATCGCGCGGTGCCGGCGCGCTTTCGCGGGCTGGAGGCCGAAGGCAAGTTCCGTGTGCTGGAGCAGGGGGCGAGCATGCTCGATGTGAATCTCAAATTCGACAGCGTACGTGCTGATGATTTGAGCACCGGGCAGCCGCTGCCGCGCATCGCGCCGTGGCGTTTCGGCGTGGGGCTCGACTACCGGCGCAATGCGTTCGGCGCACGGCTGGACATCACGCGCGTGGCCGCGCAAAACCGCGTGGCCACGGGCGAATTGCCAACTGACGGCCACACGATGCTTAACGCCGGCATGAGCTACCGCGTGAAAATGCCGGGCTTGCAGGCGAGCAATCTGGAACTGTTCGCGCGCGGCGTGAATCTGCTCAATCAGGACGCGCGCAACCACGTGTCGTTCCTCAAAGACATTGCGCCGCTCGGCAAACGCAGTGCGCAGGTGGGCGCGCGCTTGCAGTTTTAGCGCGGAAGGCCCCATCGGCATGTGTAGCGCAGGCGAGTTTGTCGTGCCGTGCAATGCGAACGATAATCTCGCCTCGCTCCGCGCATGTCAGCGGCTAGACATATCATAAGTATTTGTTTTAATTGATTTTTATGCAAGCCCCGATGATGCTGACGATGTCCCCGCGCGATACCACGCTGCTTGCGTGGTGTGTCGTGGGCAGCATTGCTGCGCATGTGCTGTTGCTGACAGTGTTGCCGGGGCTGCAAAAAACTGTCGAACCGCCAGCGCCGCTGGTTGTAGAATTGGTGAAACCGCCGGACGTCGAGCTGCCGAAGCCGTTGCCGGTGGAGAAAAAGCCGCCGCCACCCGAACCCGTGAAGGCCAAGCCGGAGCCGCAAAAGCCCGCGCCGCGCGAAGATCGTCCAGTGGAAACGCCGCGCCCGATACTCACCGCGCCGCCGGATGTGCCTGCTGCCGCGCCGGTGATTCCCGTTGCGCCGCCAGTGCCGGAGCAAAAGCCCGCGCCGCAGCAGCAGGCAGAAGTCAAACCCTCGCCACCCGCACCGCCTGCACCCGTCACGCCGCCGCGCTCGGACGCTGCGCATTTGAGCAATCCGCCGCCGGTGTATCCGATGGCGGCACAGCGCCGCGGGGATCGCGGCACGGTGTTGCTACGGCTGATCGTCACCGCGGACGGCCTTGCCAAAAACGTCGAGGTGGAAAAGTCCAGCGGCTACCGCGCGCTGGACGATTCCGCTGTAACGGCGGCGCGAAACTGGCGCTTCGTGCCCGCGCGGCAAGGTGGGCAGGCCATAGACTGGCCGTACACACAATCGATCGTGTTTAAACCGCCGGAATAGCAGCGTTGCCGCCGGGGCTATAATCCGCCCTTGAAAAGCGGCAGTTCCGCCCCATCTACCGGGGAAGCGTTTCCCCGCCTTAAAAATCTTTCCATGAATCCCGAAGTTTTTCACGGCACCACCATCCTCTCGGTGCGGCGCGGTAATGTCGTCGCGTTGGGCGGCGATGGCCAAGTCACTCTCGGCAACGTGGTGGTGAAATCCAGCGCGCGTAAAATCCGCCGGCTTTATCACGAGAAAATCCTTGCTGGATTCGCCGGCGGCACCGCGGACGCGTTCACCCTGTTCGAGCGCTTTGAGGCCAAATTGGAAAAACATCAGGGTAACTTGATGCGCTCGGCGGTGGAGCTTGCCAAGGATTGGCGCACGGACCGCATTCTGCGGCGGCTCGAAGCCATGCTCGCCGTGGCCGACCGCGAACATTCGCTCATTATCACCGGCGTGGGCGACGTGCTGGAGCCCGAACTGGGCATTGTCGCCATCGGCAGCGGCGGTTCGTTCGCGCAGGCGGCGGCGCGCGCGCTGCTGGAAAATACCGATCTCGCGCCGCGAGACATTGTGAAGAAATCACTCGAGATCGCCGGCGATCTTTGTATCTATACGAATCAGCAGCACCTGATCGAGGTGCTGGAATAAAGCGTGAGGCGTGAGGGGTGAGGCGCAACACTGGCCTTGCCACGGACGCTATGCGCCTCACGCCTAACGCCTCACCCCCCACGCCATGACAACCATGACCCCCCAGGAAATCGTCCACGAACTCGACCGCCATATCATTGGTCAGGATGACGCCAAGCGCGCGGTGGCGATTGCACTGCGTAACCGGTGGCGGCGGCAGCAGGTGGCCGAGCCGCTGCGGCAGGAAATCACGCCGAAGAATATTCTGATGATCGGACCGACGGGGGTCGGCAAGACTGAAATTGCGCGGCGGCTGGCGCGGCTGGCCGATGCGCCGTTCATCAAGGTTGAAGCGACGAAGTTTACCGAGGTGGGTTACGTCGGACGCGATGTGGATACCATCATCCGCGATCTCACCGAAACCGCGATAAAGGACATGCGCGGGCAGGCAACGAAGAAAGTGCGCAGACAGGCTGAAGATCGCGCCGAGGAGCGCGTGCTGGACGTGTTGCTGCCGCCGCCCGCGGGAGATTTCGGCGCACCAGCAGCGGCGGACGACACGGAAAACGCCACGCGGCAGAAATTCCGCAAGCGGCTGCGAGAGGGCGCACTTGACGACAAGGAAATCGAAATCGAAGTCACCGCCGCGCCCGCGCACATGGAGATACTCGCGCCGCCGGGCATGGAGGATTTGACGTCGCAGATTCAGGGCATGTTTCAGAATCTCGGCGGCGGCAAGAAGCGCACGCGCAAGCTCAAGGTGCGCGAGGCGATGAAACTGCTGACCGATGAAGAAGCCGCCAAGCTCGTCAACGACGACGAATTAAAGCAGCAGGCGGTGAACAACGTCGAGCAGAACGGCATCGTGTTTCTGGATGAAATCGACAAAATCGCCGCGCGGCAGGAGATGTCCGGCGCCGATGTGTCGCGGCAGGGCGTGCAGCGCGACTTGCTGCCGCTGGTCGAGGGCACGACAGTGTCCACCAAATACGGCATGATCAAGACCGATCATATTTTGTTCATCGCCAGCGGCGCGTTTCATCTGGCGAAGCCGTCGGATTTGATTCCGGAGTTGCAGGGGCGCTTCCCGATCCGAGTGGAATTGAAAAGCCTGTCGGTGGCGGATTTTGAGCAGATACTTACCAACACGCACGCAAGCCTCGTCAAACAATACGAAGCGCTGCTAGCCACAGAGGAAGTGAAACTGGAATTCGGCGCCGATGCGATTCAGCGGCTTGCCGAAATTGCGTTTCAGGTGAACGAGAAAACGGAAAATATCGGCGCGCGGCGGTTATATACAGTGATGGAAAAGCTGCTCGAAGACATTTCCTTCAACGCGGCGAAGCAAAGCGGGCAAACGGTAAGTATCGACCGCGCGTATGTCGATGCACGGCTGAAAGATCTGGCGCAGAGCGAAGACCTTGCGCGTTATGTGTTGTAACATAACTAGGGTCTGTTAACACAAACGAAGCGCTTCGATGACCAAAGCGAAATGAATAAACGCCATGAACATCACGTCGAGCTTCTCGAATCGAGAGAAGATACGGCGAAAGCCCTTGAGTCGGCGAAACAAC
>OMIN01000140.1 GCA_900299145.1 Betaproteobacteria bacterium
CAACATCTCGATCACGGTGACGCTGATTCAGCCGATCGCGATGGAAGAGGGCTTGCGCTTTGCCATTCGTGAGGGTGGCAGAACCGTCGGCGCCGGTGTCGTTGCAAAGATTATTGAGTAACGTTTAAGGCGTGAAGCGCAAACGCGACTCGCGCCTTTCGTTGAACGTCTCACGAACAACAGGCCAGTAGCTCAATTGGTAGAGTATCGGTCTCCAAAACCGAGGGTTGGGGGTTCGAGACCCTCCTGGCCTGCCAGAATTGCAGAGTGGGTGTAGTGGAGTAGTGTAGGACGGTGCGTATTACGTGCAGGAACACGCAGCAAATATCGGGTGCGTGAATGCTGTTGGATGTGACTGATGAGAGGCTGGGCCGCGGCTTGTTGCCAAAGCGGCCCGACACGATGGCTGACAAGATCAAAATCGTTGTTGCTGCATTGCTCGTTGCCGCAGGATTGGCTGGCTTCTACTATATGGCGGAGAAGGCGCTGATTCTTCGCGTGGGGGCAGTGCTGGGCGGGCTGGTTGCGGCGGGTCTGCTGTTCCTCACCACGGAGCTAGGCCGCCAGTTCAAGGCCTATGCGCAGGATTCGGTTGATGAAACACGCAAGGTGGTGTGGCCCACACGCAAGGAAACTCTGCAGACAACAGCGGTTGTTTTTGCCTTTGTGGTGATCATGGCGTTGTTCCTGTGGCTGGTAGATGGCAGCTTGCTGTGGACCATGAAAAAGCTGATCGGGCGGGGTGAAGCATGAGCAAGAAATGGTATGTGGTGCACGCCTATTCCGGCTTTGAAAAAAGCGTTCAGCGCGCGCTTGCCGATCGCATTGCGCGGCAAAACATGCAGGAAAAGTTCGGTCAGATTCTGGTGCCGGTTGAAGAAGTCGTCGAGATGAAATCAGGCCAGAAAAATACCAGCGAGCGCAAGTTTTTCCCTGGTTATGTGCTGGTCGAAATGGACATGGACGAGCAGTCCTGGCACTTGGTGAAAAACACGCCCAAGGTCACAGGTTTTGTCGGCGGCACGGCTACCAAGCCAACGCCGATATCGGAACGTGAAGTGCAAAACATCCTGCAGCAGATTCAGGATGGTGTCGAGAAGCCACGGCCCAAGGTGCTGTTTGAGGTGGGCGAGTCGGTGCGTGTAAAAGATGGCCCGTTCGTGGAATTTATCGGCAATGTCGAAGACGTCAACTACGACAAGAGCAAGCGGCGTGTGTCGGTCACCATTTTTGGCCGCACGACGCCGGTGGAGCTGGAGTTCAGTCAGGTTGAAAAGGCTTGATACGTGAAATGTGAAATGTGAAATGTGAAGGGCAGGTATCGTGGTGCGATAGTAGTGTGTTTTTAAGTATTTGTTTTAATTGAATTATTTGTAGTGTAACCGGGGAGAACGCAGGAGCGTTCGTCAGCACCCAACAGGAGAGCCATCATGGCAAAAAAGGTAGTCGGCTTTATCAAGCTGCAAGTGCCGGCAGGAAAGGCGAATCCGTCGCCACCCATCGGTCCCGCGCTCGGTCAGCGTGGTTTGAATATCATGGAATTCTGCAAGGCGTTCAATGCCGCGACGCAGAAAATGGAGCCGGGCCTGCCGGTGCCATGCGTGATTACCGCGTATCAGGACAAGAGCTTTACCTTCGTGATGAAGACGCCGCCGGCGTCCATCCTGATCAAAAAGGCGGCGAAAATCGAATCCGGCAGCAAGACGCCGCACTCGGACAAGGTGGGTAAAATCACCCGCAAGCAGGCCGAGGAAATCGCCAAATTGAAAATGCCCGATCTCACCGCAGCCGATCTCGAAGCGGCCGTGCGCACGATTGCCGGCAGTGCCCGTAGCATGGGCGTAGACGTGGTGGAGGGCTAACATGGCTAAGAATACCAAGCGTTACAAGGCATTGCGCGCCAAGGTGGATCGCGAAAAGCTCTACCCGGTGGCCGACGCGCTGAAAGTGGTTAAGGAAAACGCGACGGCGAAATTTAATGAGTCCATCGACGTGTCGATCAATCTCGGTATCGACGCCAAGAAGTCGGATCAAACCGTGCGCGGCGCCATTGTGCTGCCCAAAGGCACCGGCAAAGACAAGCGCGTTGCTGTGTTCGCGCAGGGCGACAACGCTGCCAAGGCGAAAGAGGCTGGCGCCGATATCGTTGGCTTTGACGATCTCGCTGCGGAAATCAAGGCGGGCAAAATGGATTTCGATGTGGTGATTGCCACGCCGGATGCCATGCGCGTGGTCGGCGCGCTCGGCCAGGTGCTCGGCCCCCGTGGGCTGATGCCGAACCCGAAAGTCGGTACCGTGACCATGGATGTCGCCGGCGCAGTCAAAAACGCCAAGGCGGGCCAGGTGCAATATCGCACGGACAAGGCTGGCATCGTGCAATGCACGATAGGCCGTGCCTCGTTCACGGTTGAAGCGCTTGAGGAAAACATCAAGGCACTGGTCGACGCGGTGAACCGCTCGCGCCCGGCTACTGCCAAGGGCGTGTTCCTGAAAAAGATTTCCGTGTCGAGCACCATGGGCGCCGGCGTGCGCGTCGATCAAACGAGCTTCACGCAACCGCAGGCGTAAATCGAATCAAGCCTTCGCGCGTGCGCTTCAGGTAAGCGCGCTCGCGCGGAGCAGTACTTTGGGCCGCTGGTGCAACACACGATTCTGTGGTGTGAAGTGCCGGCGGGATGTCAAAGACCGTAGGGGGTTTTGCGCGAAACGTGAATCGTGAAATGTGAAGCGTGTTTGCAGTTGTTCATGTTTTCGATTCAACCGGAGCCCGAACCTTAATCATGGAAATGTAATGCGGGATGAGAAATGTGGAGACGATTCACGTTTCACTATTCACATTACACGGAAATGCCCAACGCAGACGGTGTGCCCGAAACAGGTCAACTATGTCGCATATGTCGAAATTTTCGAACGCGCTATATCTGACTCCTGAATCAACGGTCGCCGTGGGTGGTGGCGGAAGCGCAAGTGTCCGCTGCCGGTTTCAACAAAAGGAGAACGACCTTGAGTCTTAATCTGGAGCAGAAAAAAGCAGCCGTAGCCGAGATCGGCGCCCAAGTGGCGAAGGCCCAGGCTATCGTGCTGGCTGAGTATCGCAGCCTGCCAGTCGGAGAAATGACCGCCTTGCGCAAAAAAGCGCGCGAAGCGGGCGTTTATTTCCGCGTGTTGAAAAACACACTGGTGCGCCGGGCCGTTGCCGATACGCCGTACAAGAATCTCGCTGAAAAAATGAGCGGGCCGCTTGCCTACGGCATTTCGGCCGATCCGGTGGCGGCGGCAAAGGTGCTGCATGAGTTTGCCAAGGCCAACGAGAAATTCGTGATTACCGCCGGTGCGATGCCGGGCGCGATGATGACGCCGCAGCAGGTCGCGGCGCTCGCATCCATGCCCAGCCGCGAAGAGCTGCTCGCGAAACTGGTTGGCACCATGCAGGCGCCGATGGTCAAGCTGGTGCAAACGCTCAACGAAGTGCCGGGCAAGTTTGTGCGCACCATGGCCGCCGTACACGATGCAAAGTCAAAACAATCTGCTTAATTTATATTTTAAATCAAATACTTACGTAACACATTCAGGAGATAGACATGAGCGCAGTTGATGAAATCATTGAGAAGGTGTCCGGCCTGACCGTGCTGGAACTGGCCGAATGCATCAAGAAAATGGAAGAAAAATTCGGCGTGTCGGCTGCTGCCGCGGTAGCGGTTGCGGCCCCGGCGGCGGGTGGCGGTGCGGCTGCCGCACCAGCGGAAGAAAAGACCGAATTCTCGGTGCTGCTGCAAGCGGCCGGCGAGAAGAAAGTCGAAGTCATTAAGGTTGTGCGTGCGGCAACCGGCTTGGGCCTGAAAGAAGCCAAGGATTTGGTGGATGGCGCACCGAAGCCCGTGAAGGAAGGCATCCCCAAGGCCGACGCCGAGAAAATCCTCAAGGATTTGCTCGCCGCTGGCGCGAAAGCCGAAATGAAGTAATGCGGCTGGCGAACCGGCTGGAAGACGACTTTCAGCCGGTTTACCACTGATGTTTCATTGGTTTCACCGGTTTTACTGTTTTACTCGTTTCACCCCTTGCACTTGTAGCACTTGTTTTACGGCGCCCGACGCTATTGCATAACAATTTGAAGGTCTCGCAATAAAATGCCTTGCATGCCGGAATTTCTGGCAAGCAGGGTTGTCTGCGCTTGATGGTTTAGTGGTTTTATGCGGTTTTGTGGTGAATTTGTTCTGAAATCAGCTCGCTAACCTCTCCGGAGTTCAAATGGCCTACTCCTTTACCGAGAAAAAACGTATCCGCAAGAGCTTCGCCAAGCGCGACAACGTGTTGCCGGTGCCGTATTTGCTGGCAACGCAAATTGCGTCCTTCGCGGCATTTTTGCAGGAATTTACCGCGCCTGAAGCGCGCAAGAACGAGGGCCTGCAGGCCGCGTTCAAGTCGATTTTCCCGATCGAGAGCCACTCCAGAAATGCGCGTCTGGAATACGTGAGCTACGTCCTCGGCACGCCGCCGTTCGACGTGAAGGAATGCCAGCAGCGCGGGCTGACGTTTGCCGCGCCCCTGCGCGCCAAGGTGAAGCTTGTTATCATGGATAAGGACGCGCCCAAGCCCGCCATCAAAGAGGTCAAAGAGCAGGAAGTCTACATGGGCGAAATCCCGCTCATGACCAACACCGGTTCGTTTGTGATTAATGGCACCGAACGCGTGATCGTGTCGCAGCTGCACCGTTCTCCCGGCGTGTTTTTCGAGCACGACCGCGGCAAGACGCATTCTTCCGGCAAGCTGCTGTTCTCCGCGCGCGTGATTCCCTACCGCGGTTCGTGGCTCGACTTCGAGTACGACGCGAAAGATTACCTGTATTTCCGCGTCGACCGCCGCCGCAAGATGCCCGTGACGATACTGCTGAAGGCGCTGGGCTACAACAACGAACAGATTCTCAAAGAGTTCTTCCTCTTTGATACGTTCCATCTGACCCGCGACACCATCGAGTTCGAGCTGGTGCCAGAGCGCATGCGCGGTGAAACCGCGCGCTTTGACATCACCACCAAGGCGGGCAAAACCATTGTCGCCAAGGATAAGCGCATCACCGTGCGCCATGTGCGCGAAATGGAGCAGGCCGGTCTCAAACAGATCATCGTGCCGGAAGATTTCTTTATCGGCCGCGCGCTGGCAACCAATGTCATCGATACCGGCACCGGCGAAATCGTGGCCAATGCCAACGATGAAATCACGGATGCGGTGCTGGCGAAATTGCGCGAGGCCAACGTCGCCAACGTGCAGACGATTTACACCAACGATCTGGATCAGGGCCCGTATATTTCGACCACGTTGCGCATCGACGAAACCAACGATCAGGTGGCTGCGCAGGTGGCGATTTACCGCATGATGCGCCCCGGCGAGCCGCCCACGGAAGAAGCAGTTAAGTCTTTGTTTAATAGCCTCTTTTTCTCCGAAGATCGCTACGACTTGTCGGCAGTGGGCCGCATGAAGTTCAACCGGCGCATGGGCCGCTCTGAACTGACTGGCGCCACCACGCTGTCGCCGGAAGACATCGTCGCCGCCATCAAGATTCTGGGGGAACTGCGAAACGGAAAGGGTGAGATTGATGACATCGACCACCTCGGCAATCGCCGTGTGCGTTCGGTGGGCGAACTCGCGGAGAACCAGTTTCGCGCCGGCCTCGTTCGCGTCGAGCGCGCCGTGAAGGAGCGTTTGTCGCAGGCGGAATCCGACAACCTGATGCCGCATGATCTGATCAACGCCAAGCCGGTGTCGGCGGCGGTGCGCGAGTTTTTTGGCTCCAGCCAGCTGTCGCAGTTCATGGATCAAACCAATCCGCTGTCGGAAATCACCCACAAGCGCCGCGTCTCGGCGCTGGGACCTGGCGGCCTCACGCGCGAGCGTGCAGGCTTCGAGGTGCGCGACGTGCATACGACGCATTATGGCCGCGTGTGCCCGATCGAGACGCCGGAAGGCCCGAACATCGGCCTCATTAATTCGCTGGCATTGTATGCACGCACCAACGAATATGGCTTCCTGGAAACGCCGTATCGCAAGGTGACCGACGGCAAGGTGACCAATCAGATCGACTACCTGTCGGCCATCGAAGAAGGCAAGTTCATGATCGCGCAGGCCAACGCCACGCTCGACAAGGAAGGCCGCTTCACTGACGAATTGGTGTCTGCGCGTAACCGCAACGAATTCACGTTGGCAACCCCCGACCGCATCGAGTACATGGACGTGGCGCCGGCGCAAGCCGTGTCGGTGGCCGCTTCGCTGATCCCGTTCCTGGAGCACGACGACGCCAACCGCGCGTTGATGGGTTCAAACATGCAGCGTCAGGCAGTGCCTTGCCTGCGTGCGGAAAAGCCGCTGGTGGGCACAGGGCTGGAGCGAACGGTGGCGGTGGATTCCGGCACGGCGGTGCAGGCGCGCCGCGGCGGCGTCGTCGATTATGTCGATGCTGGCCGTATCGTGGTGCGCGTAAACGACGACGAAACCTCGGCCGGTGAAGTCGGCGTGGATATTTACAATCTGGTGAAATATCAGCGTTCCAACCAGAACACTAATATCAACCAGCGTCCGCTGGTGCATGTGGGCGACAAAATCGCCAAGGGCGACGTGGTGGCGGATGGCGCGTCTACCGACAAGGGCGAACTCGCGCTGGGGCAAAACATGCTTGTCGCCTTCATGCCGTGGAACGGTTACAACTTCGAGGACTCGATTCTGATCTCGGAGCGCGTGGTGGCGGACGACCGCTTCACCTCGATTCACATTGAAGAATTGTCGGTGGTGGCACGCGATACCAAGCTCGGGCCGGAAGAAATCACGCGCGACATTTCCAATCTTTCGGAAGGTCAGCTCGGTAGTCTGGACGAGTCGGGCATTATTTACATCGGCGCGGAAGTTGAGGCGGGTGCGGTGCTGGTCGGTAAAGTGACGCCCAAGGGCGAAACGCAACTGACGCCCGAAGAAAAACTGCTGCGCGCGATCTTCGGTGAAAAAGCCTCCGACGTTAAAGACACATCGTTGCGCGTGCCGTCGGGTATGGCTGGCACGGTAATCGACGTGCAGGTGTTCACGCGCGAGGGTATTGAAAGGGACAAGCGTGCCCAACAAATCATTGACGACGAACTGAAACGCTACAAGCAGGATCTGGCAGATCAGTTCCGTATCGTCGAGAACGATGCGTTCGAGCGCCTGGAGCGTTTGCTGATCGGCAAGACCGTGAACGGCGGGCCGAAAAAGCTCGCCAAAGGCGCCAAGGTCACCAAGGCATATCTGCAGGAAGTGGATCGCCATCACTGGTTCGACATCCGCTTGTCGAACGAAGAGGCCGCGCAGCAGGTCGAGCAATTGCAGGAAAGCATCAAGCAGACCACGGTGCTGTTCGACAAGGCGTATGAAGAGAAAAAGAAAAAGCTCACCAGCGGCGATGAGCTGCCGCCGGGCGTGCAAAAGATGGTCAAGGTATATCTGGCCGTGAAACGCCGACTGCAGCCGGGCGACAAAATGGCCGGCCGTCACGGCAACAAAGGCGTGGTCTCCAAGATTACGCCGGTGGAAGACATGCCGTACATGGCCGATGGCACCACGGTGGATATCGTGCTGAATCCGCTGGGTGTGCCTTCACGGATGAACGTTGGGCAGATTCTGGAGACGCATCTGGGTTGGGCCGCCAAAGGGCTGGGGCATCGCATCAACAACATGCTGCGGCAGCAGGCGGCGGTTGCGGATGTGCGCGCGTTGCTGGGCAAGATTTACAACGGCAGCGGCCGCGCCGAGAACATTGACAGCCTGAATGACGGCGAAGTCACCGAACTCGCGAATAACCTGCGCGCCGGTGTGCCATTTGCAACGCCGGTGTTTGACGGCGCGACGGAAACGGAAATCCGGCAGATGCTGGATCTCGCGTATCCGACCGACGACACCAACACCAAGCGCGTGGGCTTTACGCCGGCGAAGACGCAGGTCACGCTGCATGACGGCCGTTCGGGTGAGCCGTTTGAGCGCCCGGTTACGGTGGGTTACATGCACATGCTGAAGTTGCACCACCTGGTCGACGACAAGATGCATGCGCGCTCCACTGGCCCGTACTCGCTGGTGACGCAGCAGCCTCTTGGCGGCAAGGCGCAGTTCGGTGGTCAGCGCTTTGGCGAGATGGAAGTGTGGGCGCTTGAAGCGTACGGCGCGGCCTATGTGCTGCAGGAAATGCTGACGGTGAAGTCGGACGACACTGAAGGCCGCCGCAAAGTCTACGAATCGATTGTGAAAGGCGAGCACAAGATCGAAGCGGGCATGCCCGAATCGTTCAACGTGCTGGTGAAGGAAATTCGCTCGCTGGCCATCGACATCGATCTGGATCACAAGCGTTACTAAGCCGTACCGAAGTGTGTTTTATTGTAAGTAATTGTTTTTATTGAAATTTTTCACCTGGAGCCACGGATGAAAGCCTTACTGGATCTGTTCAAACAGGTAACACAGGAAGAGGAATTCGACGCGATCAAGATTGGTCTCGCGTCACCGGAGAAAATCCGCTCGTGGTCTTACGGCGAGGTTAAAAAGCCGGAGACCATAAACTACCGCACCTTCAAGCCGGAGCGTGACGGGTTGTTCTGCGCCAAGATCTTCGGGCCGGTGAAAGATTACGAATGCCTGTGCGGCAAATACAAGCGATTGAAGCACCGCGGCGTGATTTGCGAGAAGTGCGGCGTGGAAGTTACGCTGTCCAAAGTGCGGCGCGAGCGCATGGGGCACATTGAACTGGCTAGCCCCGTTGCGCACATCTGGTTCCTGAAATCGCTGCCTTCACGTCTGGGCATGGTGCTCGACATGACGCTGCGCGACATCGAGCGCGTGTTGTATTTCGAAGCGTACGTGGTGACCGACCCCGGCATGACGCCGCTAAAGCGCTGCCAATTGTTGACCGAAGACGATTACCTCGCCAAGGTCGAGGAATTCGGTGACGACTTCACCGCGCTGATGGGCGCGGAGGGCGTGCGTGATTTGTTGCGCAGCATCGAGTTGAAGCGCGAAATTGAAACGCTGCGTACCGATCTGGCAGCGACCAGTTCCGACACCAAGATCAAGAAAATCGCCAAGCGGCTGAAAGTGCTCGACGCGTTCAACAAGTCCGGCATCAAGCCCGACTGGATGGTGATGGAAGTGCTGCCGGTGCTGCCGCCGGAACTGCGTCCGTTGGTGCCGCTGGATGGCGGCCGCTTTGCCACCAGTGATCTGAACGATCTGTATCGCCGCGTGATTAACCGCAACAACCGCCTGAAGCGGCTGCTGGAGTTGAAAGCGCCGGAAATCATTGTGCGTAACGAAAAGCGCATGCTGCAGGAAGCCGTCGATTCACTGCTCGACAACGGCCGCCGCGGCAAGGCGATGACCGGCGCCAACAAGCGTCCGTTGAAGTCACTCGCCGACATGATCAAGGGCAAGGGTGGCCGTTTCCGCCAGAACCTGCTCGGCAAGCGCGTCGATTACTCCGGCCGTTCGGTGATTGTGGTGGGCCCGCAGTTGCGGTTGCATCAGTGCGGCCTGCCGAAGAAAATGGCGCTCGAACTGTTCAAGCCGTTCATCTTCAACCGCCTCGAAGTGATGGGACTGGCGATAACCATCAAGGCTGCCAAGCGCATGGTCGAATCGGAAGAAGCCATCGTGTGGGACATCCTTGAAGAGGTGATCCGCGAGCACCCGATCATGTTGAACCGCGCGCCGACCCTGCACCGCCTGGGTATCCAGGCGTTTGAGCCGGTGCTGATCGAGGGCAAGGCGATTCAGCTGCACCCGCTGGTGTGTGCAGCGTTCAACGCCGACTTCGACGGTGACCAGATGGCCGTGCACGTGCCGCTGTCGCTGGAAGCCCAGATGGAAGCGCGCACGCTGATGCTGTCGTCGAACAACGTGCTATCGCCCGCCAACGGCGAGCCGATCATCGTGCCGTCGCAGGACATCGTGCTGGGGCTTTACTACACCACACGTCAGAAAATTGGTGCGCGAGGCGAAGGCTCCAGCTTTATCAACGTGGCCGAGGCGCTGCGTGCGTATAACACCGGGCACGCCGAAATTGGTGCGCTGGTGAAAGTGCGCATCAAGGAATATTCGCTGAACGAACACGGCGAAAAGGTTGAGAAAATCACGCGTGTGGAAACGACCATCGGCCGTGCCATGTTGTCGGAAATTCTGCCGGTCGGGCTGCCGTTCGAGTTTATTAACAAGTCATTGAAAAAGAAGGAAATTTCGCGTCTGATTAATGCCAGCTTCCGCCGTTGCGGTCTGCGCGAAACGGTGATTTTTGCCGACAAGCTGATGTACAACGGTTTCACCATGGCGACGCGCGCGGGTCTTTCGATTGCGGTGAACGACATGCTGGTACCGCCGGAAAAAGACAAGATCATCGGCGAAGCTGAAAAAGAAGTTCAGGAAATTGAGAAGCAATACACCTCCGGTCTGGTGACGCAGGGCGAGCGCTACAACAAAGTGGTCGATATCTGGGGCCGTGCAGGCGATCAGGTGGCGAAGGCCATGATGGAGCAGTTGTCGGTCGAGCAGGTGCAGGACTGGAATGGCCGCACCAACAGTTGGGCGCCGCGCGTCGACAAAAAAGGCGTGCCGGTAATGCAGGAATCGCTGAACTCGATTTACATGATGGCAGACTCCGGCGCGCGCGGTTCGGCGGCGCAGATTCGTCAGCTCGCCGGCATGCGTGGCCTTATGGCCAAACCTGACGGCTCGATCATCGAGACGCCGATTACAGCGAATTTCCGCGAAGGCTTGAACGTGTTGCAGTACTTCATTTCGACACACGGCGCGCGTAAGGGTCTCGCCGACACTGCGTTGAAGACCGCGAACTCAGGCTATCTCACGCGCCGGCTGGTGGACGTGACACAAGATCTCGTCGTCACCGAGGACGATTGCGAAACTGAAAACGGCGTGGCGATGAAGGCGCTGGTGGAAGGCGGCGAAGTAGTTGAGCCGCTGCGCGAGCGCATTCTCGGCCGCGTGGCTGCTGCTGACGTGGTGAACCCGGAATCGGGCGCCACGGCGTACGAAGCCGGCACGCTGCTCGATGAAGACGCGGTGGATACCATTGAAGCCATGGGCATAGACGAAGTCAAGGTACGCACGCCGCTGACCTGCGAAACGCGTCACGGGCTTTGTGTCAAATGTTATGGTCGAGACTTGGGCCGCGGTTCGCTGGTGAACGTGGGCGAGGCCGTCGGCGTGATTGCCGCGCAATCGATTGGCGAGCCGGGCACGCAGTTGACCATGCGCACCTTTCACATCGGTGGCGCAGCTTCGCGGCAGGCGGTGGTTAGCCAGGTCGAAAGCAAATCTGCGGGCACGCTGCGCTTTGCGGGTGGCATTCGTTACGTGACTAACTCCAAGGGCGAGCTGGTGGTGATTTCGCGCAACGGCGAAGTGGCTGTGCACGACGACAACAACCGTGAGCGCGAGCGTCACAAGGTACCGTACGGCGCGATTCTCATGGTGCGCGAGGGTGAAGCGCTCAGGGCGGGCAGCGTGATCGCGACGTGGGATCCGCATACGCGCCCGATCATTACCGAATACGCGGGACGAGTGCGCTTCGAAAACGTCGAAGAAGGTGTGACCGTGGCGCGGCAGGTTGACGAGGTGACGGGGTTGTCAACGTTGGTGGTGGTTGACCCGAAACGCAAGAGCGGTTCGCAGTCCAAGGGCTTGCGTCCGCAGGTGAAGCTGCTGGATGCGTCGGATAATGAGATTAAAATCGCAGGGACGGAAACTGCGGTGGCGATCACCTTCCAGTTGGGTTCGATCATCACCGTGCGCGCCGGGCAGGAAGTGGGTGTGGGTGAGGTGCTCGCGCGTATTCCGCAAGAGACGTCGAAGACGCGCGATATCACCGGCGGTCTGCCGCGCGTGGCAGAGCTGTTTGAAGCGCGTTCGCCGAAAGACGCGGGCTTGCTGGCGGAGGTTACCGGAACCGTATCGTTCGGCAAGGACACCAAGGGCAAGCAACGTCTGGTGATTACCGATCTCGAAGGCATTGCGCACGAGTTCCTGATTACCAAGGACAATCACGTGATGGCGCACGATGGCCAAGTCGTCAATCGCGGCGAGGTTATTGTCGATGGTCCGGCCGATCCGCACGACATTCTGCGCCTGCTGGGCGTGGAAGCGCTGGCGCGTTATATCTGTAACGAAGTGCAAGATGTTTACCGTTTGCAGGGCGTGAAGATCAACGACAAGCACATCGAAGTGATCGTGCGCCAGATGCTGCGCCGCGTGGTGATTACCGATCAGGGAGACACCCGCTTTATCACCGGTGAGCAATTGGAGCGCGCCGAGGTGCTGGAAGAAAACGAGAAAGTCGAGCGCGAAGGTAAGTCCCCGGCGCAGTACGATTTCATGCTGCTGGGTATTACCAAGGCTTCGCTGTCGACCGATTCGTTCATTTCGGCGGCGTCGTTCCAGGAAACCACCCGTGTGCTGACCGAAGCGGCGATCATGGGCAAGCGCGACGAATTGCGTGGTCTGAAGGAAAACGTCATCGTTGGCCGGCTGATTCCGGCGGGCACGGGCTTGGCGTATCACAAGGTGCGCCGCGCTCAGGCTATTGCGGCGGAGCAGGCAGCGGCCGAAGCGGCCATTGCGGCTACCACAGCGGTGCAGGAGGACGAAGATCAGGATCAGCAGGAGCAGGTTGCTTAGCGTGCACGGGTGGCGGGGCGTTATGCTGACGTCCCCGCGAGGCAAAAATGCATTAGGTTGAATAGAGATGGTATTGACAAGGGGTTAAAAACCCCATAAAATCGATAGTCTTTAATAGTCGCGGACGGCCTGCAAAGTTCCAATTTTCCGGTTTTGGCAATAGTTACAGTTGTTAGTTGGCGGGAATTGGGGGTTGTGGAGTGCAGCGCGTAGCAGGGATCAAGGCCGGGACGGTGCGGGAAACACGCCGTCCCCGCTTTTTTTGAGTCGCCAATAATCACCCTTAAACGCCAAATTTACGTGGCTGTGGGCAGTAGGTTTAAGGTGTGTTGTATAAAATAGTTAATGGAAACAAAAGGTTATGCCTACAATTAACCAGTTGGTCAGGAAGGGGCGTCAGGAGCCAGTCACCAAGAGCAAGGTGCCTGCGTTGGCCGGCTCGCCGCAGCGCCGTGGTGTGTGCACCCGCGTTTACACCACGACGCCGAAGAAGCCGAACTCGGCGTTGCGTAAGGTTGCCAAAGCGCGTCTGACCAATGGTTTTGAAGTTATCGGCTACATCGGCGGTGAGGGTCATAACTTGCAGGAGCACTCGGTAGTACTTATCCGCGGTGGCCGCGTAAAAGACCTGCCTGGTGTGCGTTATCACGTGGTGCGCGGCAGTCTGGATACGGCTGGCGTCAAGGATCGTAAGCAAAGCCGTTCGAAGTACGGCGCCAAGAAGCCGAAGGCGGCCTAAAAGCCATCGGCCTACAGAACCCAAGGCCGCGTGAAAACGAAGCTGCTTTAGAGCCCAAAGCTGCGTAAGAACAAGTTCAGCGTAGAGGATAGTAGAGATGCCCCGTCGTAGAGAAATACCCAAGCGCGTAATCCTGCCGGATCCGAAGTACGGCAGTGAAGATATCGCCAAGTTCATGAACGTGGTGATGTTCGGCGGCAAGAAGTCGGTGGCCGAGCGCATTATTTATGGGGCACTGGATCAGATCAAGAAAAAGGCGAACAAGGATCCGCTGGAAGTGTTCAATCTGGCGATGAATAACGTCAAGCCGGTGGTTGAGGTTAAAAGCCGCCGCGTTGGTGGCGCGAATTATCAGGTGCCCGTGGAAGTGCGCCCCATCCGCCGCATGGCGCTGGCCATGCGCTGGATACGTGACGCGGCACGCGGTCGTAGCGAGAAATCCATGCAAGGTCGCTTGGCAACCGAGTTGACGGAAGCCGCCGAAGGCCGTGGCGGCGCAATGAAAAAGCGCGAAGAAGTGCATCGTATGGCGGAAGCGAACAAAGCGTTCTCGCATTATCGCTTCTAGTTTTGGTTAATATCCAATAAAAACAAGGGTCTTAGGAAGCAAACTGGGTTAAAGAGGTTGCATTCTGAGTAACTTTAACAGGACGGTATAGAGATTGTCGTGCCGGTGGTTGAAACGAAACTCGGTTTCCTTCAA
>OMIN01000141.1 GCA_900299145.1 Betaproteobacteria bacterium
AATCCGGAACAAGGAACGCGGTTGATTCAAACATTGCGCCAGCGGCTGGCGGACCTCGGCGCCCGCGTCATTTCGGAGACGGATACCGACGAAGACCGTCTGCGTAAATCGCTGTTGATATTCGCCAGCGCCATGATGGGCTTGGGCTCCATGCTTTGGCTCGTCATTTACTGGGCCATGGGCATCAAGTTTTCAGCGACGGTGCCATTTCTGTACATTCTGGCGACGGCCATCTCGCTGGCGATTTACCTGTGGACGCTGAACTTCGATGTTTTCCGGCTGATTCAGGTCAGCCTGTTTCTGTTCGTGCCGTTTGTGATGCAGTGGAGTATCGGCAGTTACGTTAGTTCGTCGGGCGTGATGCTGTGGGCGTTGCTTGCGCCTATCGGCGCGATTCTGGTGTACGGCGCGCGCGAATCGATCCCCTGGTTCGTGGCCTATGTGGTGATGGCTGCGGTGTCCGGGGTGTTTGATTATTTCCTTGCAGGCGAGTTGCCCAAGAATGTCAGTATGCAGTCAGTCGCGGTATTTTTTGCGCTCAACTTCGTGGCGATGTCGACCATCATTTACATGCTGGTCACCTACTTCATGCGCCAACGCGAGAAATTGCAGGCCGAATTGCGTGAGAAACACTTTCTGCTGCAGGAAGACCAGGCGCAAATTGAAAGGTTATTGTTGAATATTTTGCCTGCACCGATCGCCAAACGCCTGCAGAAAAGTAACGCCACAATCGCCGATGGCTTTGCGGATGTGTCGGTGATGTTTGTCGACATCAAGGATTTCACGCGCTTATCCGGTGACCAGCCACCGATAGTCATTGTTGAATCGTTGAACCGGGTATTTTCGTACTTCGACGCGCTGGTGGAGAAATACGATCTTGAGAAAATTAAAACCATTGGTGACGCCTACATGGTCGCCGGAGGCTTGATCCCGGCCGCTGGCGGCGCGCATACGTCCGAAGGGCTGCATCACACTCATGCCATGCTGGGGATGGCAATGGAGATGTTGGACTACATGAAAACTTTGCCGCCGGTGGGAGGCACGAAACTTCAGCTCCACATCGGGATGAGTACCGGTCCGGTGGTCGCTGGCGTGATTGGCAGGAAAAAATTCATCTACGACCTGTGGGGGGACACCGTAAATCTCGCAAGCCGTGTTACCGACAAGGCGCAGGCGGATTCAATTCTGGTGGATGTGACAACCTACGAGCGGGCAAAGACGTTGTATGAATTTGCCACGCCGGAAACGCTGGACGTGCGCGGCAAGGGGTTGGTAACAGCATACCGGCTGTTGCGTTCGCGCGAATGCGTGCCGGGAGTCGGCTTGGCGCGCGCGCTGAATTGAAGGGGCGGCGGTAACGTTACGCCGCCTTTTGCGGCGCCGCTCCCATGACATGATCCCATAGGCGCCGCACCGCGGCCGTATGCGTTGCGACGGAGTCGTGCGGCACACGCGCGTAGCGCGCTTCCTGCAAGCGTAGCGCGTGTTGCAAGCCACGGAACGTGCGATAGGCCGCGTGCGCGCCTTCGGCATCGACTTCGTTAATCAATCCCAATTGCGCCGCCAGTTTAAGCAATGCCAGATTGCCGATATTGCCGGTCAGCGCCGCGTGTTGATGCGCGTGGCCCAGCACCAGAAATTGCACCACGAACTCAACATCGACAATGCCGCCGTGGCCGTGCTTCACATCGAAGAGTTTGCTGGTATTGGGATGTGAGGCGTGGATCTTTTCACGCATGCCAGCGATGTCGCTGCGCAACGATGCGAGGTCACGCGGGCGGCACAGTATTTCTTTTCGCAATCCTTCAAATCGGGCGCCAATAACTGTGTCACCCGCCACAAAGCGCGCACGCGTCAATGCCTGGTGTTCCCACACCCAGGCGTGACGCTCCTGATAATCGCGAAACCCCGTCAGCGTGCTGACGAGCAGGCCGCTATCGCCATCGGGCCGCAGCCGCAGATCGGTTTCGTAAAGCTGGCCGGCGGCGGTGGTGCTGGTGAGCCAGGTGTTGATGCGTTGCGCAAGGCGCGCGTAGTTTTCCGGCGCTTCATCGGCGCTTTCCTCGTGCAGAAATACCAGATCCAGATCGGAGGCATAGCCCAGCTCCTTGCCGCCGAGCTTGCCGTATCCGATGACGGCAAACGCCGGTTCAGCGCGCGTACGCTGGCGTACACCCTGCCACGCCAGCCGCAGGACTTCGCTGAGTACCGTGCACGCGAGGTCGGACAAGTGATCGCTCAGGGTTTCGAGTGGCAGACTGCCGGACATATCCTGCGCAATCAGGCGCAGCGTCTGCGCGTGCTTGAAGTGGCGCAGGGCATCCATTTGCCGTTCGGTGTCGCCGCTGGCGCTGTCCAGGGTTGCACGCAAGCCCCGCGCGAGTACTTGCCAATCGGGCGGCGCCTGCAGCGTACGCGCGTCCAGCAGCTCGTCCAGCAATATGGGATGTTGCGTCAGATACTGGGCCACCCAGGGGCTGGCGCGCATGAGTTCGGCGAGATGGGTACGCGCCTGGGGGTATTCTTCCAGCAGCGCGAGATACGATTCGCGGCGGCTGATGTTGTCCAGAAAAGTTAGGAGTCGTTCCAGTGTAACGTCACGGTTGCCGGCTGCCGCAGCGGTTTCAACGGCCAGTGGTGCAAGGCGATCCAGCCGCGACTGGCTGGCCGCGGGCATTTGCCGGTAACGCGCTGAATCGTGCATGTGCGCAAGCCGCGCCTGCATCTCCTGTGGCCGCTCGAAGCCAAGGGCTTCAAGCTGGCTGGTGACGGCATCGGCGCCTTCACTCTGCGTCCACAGAGCGGCGAGCGGATGCGCTTCGGATCGCGTATCGGCAAACAGCGTATCAAACTGTCGTGAAACGCGCGCGCGGCGGCGCTCCAATTCTGCGGCCAGTGCCGCGTAGCCGTCGTAGCCCATAGCTAGCGCAATGGCTGTGCGCGATGCGTCTTCGGTGGGTAATTCGTGCGTTTGCTGATCGTCTCGGTATTGCAGGCGATGTTCAAGATTTCTAAGAAAATCATAGTCTTGCGAGAGTTCTTCGACGGCGGTTTCGGGGAGCACGCCCTGGCGTGCCAGCAATGCCAGGACTTCCAGTGTCGGCTGGCGGCGTAGTGCGGCCTCGTGGCCGCCGCGTATCAACTGGAACAACTGTGCGATGAATTCGACTTCCCGGATACCGCCGCGGCCGAGTTTGATGTTGCCACTGCGTTCGCGCCGTTCAACTTCGCGGCGAATCTGGCCGTGCAAGTCGCGCAGCGAGGCAAACACGCTGTAATCGAGGTGGCGGCGATAGATGAAAGGCCGCACCAGCGCCATCAAGGCATCCCCGTCACCTTGCGCGCCGGTAAGTGCGCGCGCCTTGATCCAGGCGTAACGCTCCCACTCGCGGCCTTGCGTGACCAGATAGTTTTCCAGCATGTCGAAGCTCATTGCCAGCGGCCCGCTGTCGCCGTAGGGCCGCAGCCGCATGTCGACCCGGAACACAAAGCCGTCTTCGGTAATGTCGGCCAGCACAGCAATCAGTTGTCTGCCAACGCGTGAGAAATATTCGTGATTGGCAAGCGGCCGAAGGCCGTCGGTTTCACCTTCTTCGGGGTAAATGAAAACCAGATCGATGTCGGACGAAACGTTCAGTTCGCCGCCCCCGAGTTTGCCCATGCCGACCACGATCAGTTGCTGGACTTCACCTTGAGCATTGCGCGGCGTTCCGGCACTGTCTTTTAGATCGTGAGTGATCCAGGCAAGGGCCGCTTGTAGACTGACTTCGGCCAAACGTGTCATGGCGTGCGTGACTTCAGCGAGCGTTGCCCAGCCCGCGAGATCGCGCACCATCAGGGTCGCCAGCGTTCGCTGGCGCAGTTGGCGCAGTTGGCGGCAAAGCGCGTCTTTGGTAGCAGGACTTTGCGCCGGGAATGCAACCTTGCATGGGGAACGCAGGTCTATGTCATTGAGCAGTTGGGGTGTGGCGGTCAGCAGCCGCGCGAGATACAGGCTGAACTGCTTCGCTCGCGCGATGGCATCGTCCACCGCGCTATGGTCAGGTGCGTTACTCTCCGGCATGGCAAAAAGCGGTAGAATCTCTAAGTGATTGTTAATATTGATATTTTGCGAACCGCAATGCGGGTAACAGTGCGCAGAACAGTGTGGTTACGGGGCGGTGCCCAGCCAGCTACCCCGGCCATCTTGCCACGCCAGCCACTTTTCGTGAAAAGGCTCAAAAATTAAGGCGGTCTTTAGCGCTTGCGGACGTGTGATGGCATGGCTTTGGCACAAAGCCGTGTGGATTGCTGTGGCCAGTGTGCTGCTCGCGGCTGCATGCGTGCTGGCACTGCGGTATTGGGTACTGCCCAACGTGGGTGACTACCGCGAACGCGTGGCCCAATCGGTCAGTGAAGCTGCCGGCCAGCGCGTCACCATCGGCGCGATGACTGCGGGGTGGGAAGGACTGCACCCGCGCCTCAATTTGGGCGACGTGGTGGTGTATGACAAGGCCGGGCGCGCGGCGTTGACGCTGCAGCGTGTCGACAGTACGTTGTCGTGGCTGTCGGTGCCGTTGTGGAGCCCGCGCTTCGTGGCGCTCGACTTTTACGAACCCCGGCTGAATATCCGCCGCGACAAAAGCGGACGCATATCCGTCGGCGGCATCGAAATGGGTGGCGACAGCAGCGAAGGCGGCTTTTCCGACTGGGTGCTGTCGCAGCGCGATATTGAAATTCACAATGCCGCAATCGACTGGACGGATGAAATGCGTGGCGCACCCGTACTGCAATTGCGCGATGTGCGGCTGCATCTGGTCAATCGGGGCGAGCGTCACCGTTTCGGTTTGCGTGCCGTGCCGCCGAGTGCGGTAGCCGGGCCGCTTGATCTGCGCGGCGACCTTACCGGAGCCTCGCTCAAGCAACCCGCAAGCTGGACGGGCCGTGTCTTCGCGCACCTTGACCACGCGGATATCGCCGCTTGGCGAACCTGGGTGCCGTTTCCCTTCGAAATGCAGAGTGGAGCGGGCGCGGTGCGCGCGTGGGCCATGCTGCGAAATCAGGCCTTGCAGGAATTGATCGCCGACGTTCGGCTGGCAAATGTACGCACGCGGCTGGGCAGGGATTTGCCGGAACTCGACATGCAGGCGTTAAGCGGACGCGTGGCGTGGAAAAAAACCCCAAAGAGCGTCGAGTTTTCCACCCGGCAATTGAGTTTGACGGCTGCCGGTAAGACAGGCGTGCTGGAATTGCCGCCAATGGATTTCAGTTTCAAGTCCGCGACAAATGCGCAGGGCGTGATGCTGTCGAGCGAAGCCAAAGTCAATGCCGTTGATATCGCGACGATCGCAGAACTGGCGGATCATTTGCCGATAGGGCAGGAAACGCGCGTGCGGTTGGAGGAACTGTCACCCAAGGGCCGATTGTTCGAAGTCACGGCAGCGTGGGAAGGCGCCCTGCCAGAGCCGGCAAAATACAGTGCGCGCGGGCGCTTTGAAAATCTGGCGGTGAACCGTTATGGCGCGCTGCCGGGGTTGAAAGGCATCAGCGGCAACATCGACGCCAGCGAAAAGGGCGGCGTGATGCAAATGACCTCACGCGCGATGAAATTCGATATGCCGCAGCTCTTCAAGGCCCCGTTGGAGTTCGAGACCGTGACCGGCCAGGCAAACTGGAGCCGCTCGGACAAGGCGCCAAACGGATTTAACCTCAAGCTAACCAATATTGCCTACGCCAACGCCGACCTCGCGGGCAATCTGCAAGGTACGTATCAGAGCGTGCCTGGGCAGCCGGGCATTGCGGATTTCACAGGCGCCCTTACGCGTGCCGAGGCGCGGCGAGTGGTGCACTATTTGCCCGTGCCCGTAGCGCGTGGCGCGCGAGACTGGCTGGAGGGGGCCTTTCTGGCGGGCACGTCAAATGACGTGAAATTCCGCTTGAAGGGTGATCTGAAGGATTTTCCTTTTGAGGATGAACGCAAGGGCACGTTTTTGGTTACCGCGCGGGTGAGCGGTGGTGCGCTGCATTACGGTGATGGCTGGCCGAACATCGATCGCATTGAAGGCGATCTCGCGTTTCGCGGCAAGCGCATGGAAGTACTGGCTAAGCAGGGGCAGGTGCAGAACACGCGCCTGGCCAATGTGCGCGCGGAAATCCCAGATCTGGAAGGCGCCCGCGTGTTGACCGTCATCGGTGAGGCCGACGGCCAAACGCCCGATTTCCTGAAGTTTATTGCGGCAAGTCCTGTGTCGGGCTACATCGATCACTTTACCGATGGCATGCAGGGCGAGGGCGCGGGCAAGCTCAATTTACGGCTGGAAATGCCGCTACGCACGCTGGAACGTACGCGGGTGGCCGGGAGTTATCAGATGACCGGCAACCGCCTGCTGGTGGATGCGTCTGTGCCGCCGCTGGAGCAGGTGACGGGCCGATTGGAATTTACCGAAACCGGGGTCAGCGTGCCGTCGGCCAACGCCGTGTTTTTTGGCGGGCCGCTCACGGTCACTGGCAATACGCTGCGCGACGGCACCATCCGCATGGCACTGCAGGGGCGCATCAATCCGGATACGGTGCGCCGTGCGGGAGGGCCGCCGTGGTTGGCCCATGTGCGTGGCGCAGCCGACTGGAACGGCACGATTACCGTGCGCAAGAAAACCGTGGATATGGTAGTTGAATCCAGTCTGCAGGGATTGGCATCTGCGATGCCCGCGCCGCTGGCCAAGACTGCCGCTGAAAGCGTGCCGGTACGCATCGAGCGGCGTTTTGTGAGCAACGAACGCGATCAGCTGGCATTAAGCATCGGTGATGTTGTCAGTGCGCGCTTGTCCCGGCGTAGCGAGGGCAAGCGCACGATCATCGACGCGGGTTCTGTGCGGCTCGGTAGCGGCACCGTGCCGGATCTGGAGGCCAATCGCATGGGCGTGTATGTCAGCGGTGGCATCAAGTCGCTGAACGCCGATGGTTGGCTGAAACTCGGCGGCCCGGACACCAGCGACGTGAGTTACAACGTTGCGGGCGTCGATGTGAAAATCGGTGAACTGGAGGTTCACGGCCGCAAGTTTGGCGATGTTGCTGTCGCTTCTTCGCCGATGAGCGCCGACACCACTCGCTACAAACTCGCGGGCCGCGACATCGAAGGCACGGTGGACTGGACGCCGCAAGGCCGTGGCAAAGTTCTCGCGCGCCTGCAAAAGTTCACTCTGCCCGCCGCGCCTGTGGTGGTTACGGGTACGACCACAGCCACGGCTACTGCCGCGACTGCCGCTACGGCGCCCGCGCGTGATGCCGTTCAAAATGCACAGCTGCCGGCCCTGGATATTCTGGTGGACAATTTTCAGTACGGCAGTATGCCGCTGGGTAAACTGGAGTTACGCGCTACGCAGCAGGAGCGTGACTGGCGCATCGAACAGTTGCGTGTTACCAATTCCGATGGCGTTTTGTCGGTGGACGGTGTGTGGCAATCGTGGCTGTCGAGTCCGCGCACGCAGTTAAATGTGCACTGGGGCATGCTCGATATTGGCAAGACGCTGGCGCGGCTGGGGTATCCTGACGGTGTGCGTCGCGGCGTTGCCGAAATCGGTGGCACGGTGTCATGGAACGGCAGTCCGCAGCAGATTGATTATGCGTCGCTGTCCGGCAAGCTGGCATTGCGCGCGGTGAAGGGCCAGTTCGCCAAAATGGAACCGGGTATCGGCAAGCTGCTCGGCATTCTAAGTTTGCAGTCGCTACCGCGGCGGCTGACATTGGATTTTCGCGATGTGTTCAGCGACGGCTTTGCTTTCGACGAAATTCTGGGGGAAGTGAAGATCGATCAGGGCGTAGCCGCATCTGACCGCTTTTTCATCAGTGGCCCGTCGGCCGGAGTGTTGATGAACGGTAGTGTTGATCTGAATCGCGAGACGCAGAATTTGCAGGTGAAGGTAAGCCCGCGCGTATCGGATGGGGTGTCGATCGCTACTGCCGCACTGGGTGGTCCGATTGCTGCACTGGCGGCGTTTGTCGCGCAAAAGCTGTTCAAGGATCCGCTGGATGAACTGGTATCGTTCCGTTATGCCGTGACCGGGGGCTGGGCCGATCCGGTGGTGACCAAGGTCACGCCACCACAAGCTGCGGCACGCAATCCGGACTAAGGCCGGAAATGATGATATGAGGATAGCTGCATGAACGCTCAAACAAGCTCGCGCATTGCTGCGATACAGATGGTTTCCGGCCCTGCCGTCGAGGGTAATCTTGAAATTGCCGGTCGTTTGCTGGCCGAGGCGGCAGCGCGTGGCGCGCAATTGGCGGCGCTGCCGGAATACTTCGGCATTTTGGGCATGAAAGACACCGACAAGGTGGCTGTGCGTGAAGCGGAAGGCGATGGTCCGATCCAGCGGTTTTTATCAGACGCTGCAAAAATGCACGGCATGTGGATCGTCGGCGGTTCTGCGCCGCTGGTGTCAAGTGACGCGGGTAAGGTGCGTAACAGCAGTCTGGTTTACGATGCGAATGGCAATCAGGTGGCGCGCTACGACAAGATTCATCTTTTCGGTTTTCAGATGGGTGAAGAACAGTACCATGAAGCTCGCACCATCGAGCCGGGCGCTGTTCCAGTGACGGTTGATACGCCATTCGGGCGGCTGGGTTTGTCAATCTGCTATGACCTGCGCTTTCCGGAACTGTATCGTGCGATGAAGGATGTGGATATCATCCTCGTCCCGTCGGCCTTTACCGAAACCACCGGGCGTGCGCACTGGGAAACGCTGCTGCGCGCGCGGGCGATTGAGAATCTGGCCTATGTGCTGGCGCCAGCGCAGGGCGGGCGGCATGCCAACGGGCGCGATACGCACGGTGATTCGATGATTGTCGATCCGTGGGGCATGGTGCTGGATCGTTTGCCGCATGGCCCCGGGGTGGTGATGGCAGAAGTGAATCTGGAGCGCATGCGCGGGCTGCGGCGTAACCTGCCTGCGCTAAGTCATCGTACGATGTAGCTATCGGCGAATTGAAAATACATTAAGTGTTTGTTTTATAAGGATTTTTTGTGCAACAGTTTACGCAATCCCCGATGCAGGCAGCCATCGATCCGGCGCTGAATTTCAACACCGCCTACGACACGCTGCTTACGCCCTACGCGCTGAACGACAGCAAGCTCGACACCGTTTTCGGCCAGATCATGCAGCATCAGGTGGATTACGCTGATCTGTATTTTCAGTACAGCCGCAGCGAATCTTGGAGCCTCGAAGAAGGCATCGTCAAATCGGGCAGCTTTGCAATCGATCAGGGCGTGGGTGTGCGTGCGGTGAGTGGCGAGAAAACCGCATTCGCGTATTCCGACGATATCGGCTTTGATGCGCTCGCCGCCGCCGCACAGGCCACGCGCGCCATCGGCCGGCAGGGCGGCAGCAATGCCACCCAAGTCGCGCGTCGTGGCGAAGCGCGGCAACTGTATCTGCCGCACGATCCGCTGGCGAGTCTGGAAGATCCGAAGAAAGTGGCGCTGCTGGAAAAGCTGGAACGCCATGCGCGCAGTCTCGACCCGCGCGTGACACAGGTCATGGCTTCGCTCGCCGGTGAATACGAAGTGGTAATGGTGGCGCGCAGCGATGGCGCGCAAGCAGCCGACGTGCGCCCATTGGTTCGGGTGTCATTGCAAGTCATCGTGGAGCAAAACGGCAGGCGCGAGCAGGGCAGCGCGGGTGGCGGTGGCCGTTTCAGTTACGATTATTTTACTGACGCCGTATTGCAGGACTACGCCAAAAAAGCCGTCGATCAGGCGCTCGTAAATCTGCGAGCACAGCCCGCGCCGGCGGGTACCATGACCGTGGTGTTGGGTAACGGTTGGCCCGGTGTGTTATTGCATGAGGCCGTAGGCCATGGGCTTGAAGGTGATTTCAACCGCAAGGGCACCTCGGCTTTCAGCGGGCGCATTGGCGAGCGAGTGGCCTCGCGCGGCGTTACCGTGGTCGACGATGGCACGCTTGAACGGCGGCGCGGCTCGCTCAACATCGACGACGAAGGCAATCCGACGCAGCATAACGTGCTGATCGAAGACGGCGTGCTTAAGGGCTATTTGCAGGACAGTCTCAACGCGCGTTTGATGAAGGTCGCGCCAACCGGCAATGGCCGCCGTGAATCTTTTGCGCATATTCCGATGCCACGCATGACCAACACCTACATGCTGAACGGTGACAAAGACCCGCAGGAAATCATAGCCTCCGTGAAAAACGGTTTGTATGCCGCGAATTTCGGTGGCGGGCAGGTCGATATCACCAGTGGCAAGTTCGTGTTCTCGGCAAGCGAGGCTTACCTGATTGAAAACGGCAAAGTCACCACGCCGGTGCGCGGCGCAACGCTGATCGGCAATGGCCCCGATGCGTTGACGCGTGTCAGTCTCATTGGCAACGACATGGCGCTCGACACTGGCGTAGGCACCTGCGGCAAGGAAGGTCAAAGCGTTCCGGTGGGCGTGGGTCAGCCGACGCTGCGGATTGACGGGTTGACGGTGGGCGGTACGGCGCAGTAGCGACAGCGCCATTGCTGCACCGCGATATCCGCTATAATCTATTGTTTTTACACGATATTGAGATTGCCATGCCGTACCAGACCGACGATCTGCGCATCAAGGAAATCAAGGAACTCACGCCGCCGGCGGGAGTGCTGAAAGAGTTCGCCATTACCGATGCTGCCGCCAAAACCGTGGCCGAAACACGGGTGGCGATTCATCGCATCATTCATGGCGCGGATGACCGGCTGCTCGCGATCGTTGGGCCGTGCTCAATTCACGACGTGAAGGCAGCCAAGGAATACGCCGGAAAACTCAAGGAGTATGCCGATAAAGCCCGCGCGGATCTGCTGGTGGTGATGCGTGTCTATTTTGAAAAGCCGCGCACCACGGTGGGTTGGAAGGGGCTGATAAACGACCCAAAGCTCGACGGCAGCTTCAACATCAACGAAGGCTTGCGCGTGGCGCGCCAGTTGTTGCTGGATGTGAACACCATGGGTATGCCGGTGGGCTGCGAGTTTCTCGACATGATTACGCCGCAGTACATCGCCGACCTGGTGGCATGGGGTGCGATTGGCGCCCGTACCACTGAATCGCAGATTCACCGTGAGCTGGCTTCCGGCCTGTCTTGTCCGGTGGGTTTCAAGAATGGCACCGACGGCAGTGTGCGCATCGCCATCGACGCCATTCGCGCGGCGCAGGCACCGCATCACTTTTTGTCGGTGACCAAGGAAGGCCGCTCGGCGATTGTTTCCACGTCGGGCAATGAGGACTGTCATCTGATTCTGCGTGGCGGGAAGGTGCCCAACTACAGTGCGGCGGACGTTGACGCGGCGGGCAAGGGGCTGGCGGAAGCGGGCATACCGGCGCGCATCATGATCGATTTCAGCCATGGCAACAGCAGCAAGGTGCCTGCCAAACAGATTGATGTGGGGCAGGATGTTGCGAAGCAGATCGAGGCCGGCGACAGCCGCATTTTTGGCATCATGGCTGAAAGCCATCTCAAGGCCGGACGGCAAGACCTGGCGCCCGGCAAGCCGCTGGCCTACGGGGTGAGCATCACCGACGGCTGCGTGAGTTGGGATGAAACCCGCGCCATGCTCGATGGGCTGGCGGCGGGTGTGCGCGCGCGGCGCCTGAAGGCGGAAACGGCGGATTGATCGCAGTTGGTCGTGCCATGAGGCGCAAGGCCGCACAGATTGTTCTGTGCGGCTTTTTTGTTCGCGCCTGCCTTTCAGCGTCCGCCGCGCCGATTGAGGTGCGCGATGATCGCGGCAAGACGTTGCGGCTCGCGGCGCCCGCCGTTCGCATGGTTTCGATCTCGCCGCATTTGACCGAAATCGCGTTCGCGGCGGGCGTGGGCGCCAGATTGATCGCGGTCAGCGAGTACAGCGACTACCCGCCCGAAGCCATGCGCCTGCCGCGAGTGGGCGACGGCGCACGCGTGGATCTGGAGCGCATCCTTCTGTTAAAGCCGGATCTGGTGCTGGCATGGAAAAGTGGCAATCAGGCGGGCGACATCGAACGGCTGGAGCGCCTCGGCATTGCCGTGTGGGTAAGTGAGCCTTCCCGGCTGGCAGACATTGCGCGCCTCATGCGCGACACCGCGCGGCTTGCCGGTGACTCAATTGCCGGTGAGCGAGCAGCCGGGAGTTTTGAGCGTGAACTGTCGCAATTGCGCGAGCGTGGTGATTCGCCAGCGCAGGTGCGCCAGCCGGTGCGTGTGTTTTACGAAATCTGGCACCAGCCGCTGCTCACGGTGAGCGGTGCGCACATGATCAGCGATGCAATCAGGCTGTGCGGTGGCGTCAATGTCTTTGATGCACTGCCCGTGCTCACACCATCGGTGTCGCTGGAAGCCGTGTTGGCGGTGCATCCCGATGTCGTATTGGGTGGAGGCTCCGCCAACGGTGAGGCCGCGTTTCGATCGCGCTGGGCGCGGATGCCTTTGCCAGCATTGCGCTCGATCGCGGCACACTACATTGCGCCTGACAGCATCCAGCGACAATCGCCGCGTATTCTTGAAGGCCTGCGTGCCATTTGTGCGCGGCTCGATGCAGTGCGTTCAGGCCCATCACTCGCCAACAGGTAAGGTTCCGGTAAGTGGACGGGACAATACTGCGCGCCGAATCGTCGCGCGGCTTGCTCCCGCGGCCGAAACGGGCGCTACGGCGTTCCGTTTCCGTGCTGGCGTGCGTCGATTCGACAATCCATGTTTACAGGAGATCGACATGTCTGACCAGCAATCGACTGCGCAGGGGAGCGCGGCGCCAGAAAAGCTCACCGGAAAATCTTTCGGCGAAATGTCCGGTTCGGAAAAGCTCACGTTCATCGGCAAGGCTTTTGTCATGTTGTTGACCGGAGGTTTTGTGTTCCCGAACATTTTCGTCGAGTGAGTCGCTTCACGCGCCGTGTGAATCCGCGCGGCGCGTGATCCGGGTTCAGTCCCGCAGCAGAAAATCCTCGATGATCGTGGCCAGCTTTTGCGGCTGGTCGTGATGCATCATGTGACCGCAGTCTTCCAGCAGCGTTTCGCGGAAGTCGCGGAAGGCCGACTTGCGTTCAATCAATTCGGCGGGCGTGTCCTTGCGCCATGCGCGGCCGTCCATTGCCGCGCCATCGCTGGACACCACCCACAGGGTGGGACAGGTAACGCGTTTCCAGCACTCGATTAACTGATCGAGCTGGCTCATTACCGGATTCACTGTCTTGTGGCGCGGGTCAAAGCTCAGGACGATTTCGCCTTTCAAGGTTTGCCGTGCCCAGTGAAGCGCGAGAAACCGCGCCTTGTCTGGCGTCAGCCGGGGATTGTTTTTGCGCAGCCGTTCCGCCACGGCGTCGAACGATGTGTAGGGCCTGAACGACGGTTGCTCTTTCAGTTGGTCGAGCCAGCGTTCGTAGCGTGCCGGCGCCATGTCCGGCGAGTTACGTGCAGCGCCGAAACCTTCCAGCGAGATGAGCTTGCGCACGCGCGCGGGGCGTATGCCGGTGTAGGTGCAGGCGACGTTGCCGCCCATGCTGTGCCCGACGAGATTAACCGGTTCGCCCGGCGAATAAATGTCGATCAGCGTATCCAGATCGGCATAGTAGTCCTGAAACCAGTAACCTTCCTTCGACCAACTGGACAGGCCAAAGCCGCGCCAGTCGGGCGCGATAACCAGCCAGTCGCGCGCAAAGGCGTCCACCAGAAACTGAAATGACGCGGAAACATCCATCCAGCCGTGCAGCAAAAAGAGTTTTGGGCACGTAGAATTGCCCCACAAGCGCACGTGATAGTCGATGCCGCGGATGGCGTGAAATTCGGAACGGCTTGTTTTCATGTGACTTTTTCCTGGCGGTAAATCCGGTGGCCGCGATTATGCGGCAACATCGCGCAGGGCGCGGCGTGAGCCGCTAAAATAGCGCCATGCAGCCGGGCACAGCGCCATCTTTCGTACATCTGCGATTACACAGCGAGTACTCCGTCGTTGACGGCATTGTGCGCGTCGACGACGCGGTGGCCGCAGCGGCGGCAGACGGCATGCCGGCACTGGCACTGACCGACTTGTCGAATCTCTTTGGCATGGTCAAGTTTTACAAGGCGGCGCGCGGCGCAGGCGTGAAGCCCATCGTCGGCTGCGACATCTGGCTCACCAACGAAGCCGATCGCGACAAGCCGTTTCGTCTGCTGTTGCTGGTGCAGAACCATGCGGGTTATCTGCGTTTGTGCGATTTGCTGACGCGCGCGTATCGCTCGAATCAGTATCGCGGGCGTGCGGAAATCCGGCGTGAGTGGTTTGAGGCGGGCACTGAAGGATTGATCGCGTTGAGCGGCGCGCACCATGGCGATGTGGGGCAGGCGTTGATTGCCGATAACCGTGACGCGGCCACCAACATTGCACGTGATTGGGCAAAGGTTTTCCCGCAGCGTTTTTATATCGAAATCCAGCGCCCCGGGCCGGAAGCCATGACGTCTGGTGCGGCAGTGGTGCCGGTTGAAACCTGCGTGCAGCGTTCAGCGCAGCTTGCTGCAAAGGTGAAACTGCCCGTGGTGGCGACGCACCCGGTGCAGTTCTTGCATGCTGACGATTTTCGCGCGCATGAGGCGCGTGTGTGCATTTCCGAAGGCCAGATGCTGTCGGATCAGCGCCGCCCCAAGCTCTTTACAGAACAGCAGTACTTCCTGAGGCAAGAAGAAATAGTTAATAAATTCAAAGACTTACCGGATGCGCTGGTTAACAGCATTGAAATCGCCAAGCGCTGTAATTTGAAGCTCGAGTTGGGGAAGAGCAAGCTGCCGAATTTCCCGACGCCCAACAACGAGAGTCTGGACGAGTATCTCAGGCTGCGCGCGCACGAAGGCCTGAAGGCACGCATGCAGATGCTCTACGCCGATGCGCAAGCGCGTGAAAAGGAAATGCCGCGCTATATAGATCGCCTTGAATTTGAGATCAAGGTCATTCTGCAGATGGGGTTTCCCGGTTACTTTCTGATCGTGGCTGACTTTATCAACTGGGCCAAGAACAACGGCGTGCCGGTGGGGCCGGGGCGCGGTTCGGGGGCCGGTTCATTGGTGGCCTACAGCCTCGGTATCACCGATCTGGATCCGCTGCGCTACAACCTGCTGTTCGAGCGTTTTCTGAATCCGGAGCGGGTGTCGATGCCCGACTTCGACATCGATTTCTGTCAGGACGGCCGCGACCGCGTCATTGAATATGTCAAGCAGCGCTACGGCGCTGACAGCGTGTCGCAGATCGCCACCTTCGGCACCATGGCAGCGAAGGCGGTGGTGCGTGACGTTGGGCGCGTGCTGGAGATGTCGTATACGTTTTGTGATCAGCTGGCGAAACTGATTCCGTTTCAGCCCGGCAAACATATTACGCTGGCGCTGGCGCGCGAGATGGAACCGCAGTTGAAGGAGCGCGAGAAAAACGAGGAAGAGGTTTCCGGCCTGCTGGCGCTTGCCGAAAAAATCGAAGGCATGACGCGCAACGTTGGCATGCATGCGGGCGGCGTACTGATCGCGCCGGGCAAATTGACGGATTTTTGTCCGCTGTACGTGGCGGATGCTTCGGATTCGGCGGTGAGCCAGTTCGACAAGGATGATGTCGAGGCCATCGGCTTGGTGAAGTTCGACTTTCTGGGGCTGACCACGCTGACGATACTGGATTGGGCCGTGCGCTACGTCAAGCAGCTTGATCCCGAATCAACACTGGCGCTGCACGAATTACCGCTGGATGACGCGGCGTCGTACAAGATGTTCGCCACCGCCAATACCGCGGCGATATTCCAGTTTGAATCGCGCGGTATGCGCGATCTGCTGCGGCGCGCGAAGCCCGACCGCTTCGGCGACATCATCGCGCTGGTGGCACTGTACCGGCCCGGCCCGATGGATCTGATTCCCGATTTTTGCGAACGCAAGCACGGCAAGCGTTTCGAGTATCCCGATCCGCGCGTGAAGGACATCCTCTCCGAATCCTACGGCATCATGATTTATCAGGAGCAGGTGATGCAGATGGCGCAGATCATCGGCGGCTACAGCCTCGGTGGCGCCGACCTGCTGCGCCGCGCGATGGGCAAGAAAAAGCCCGAGGAGATGGCCGAGCATCGCGGCATCTTCGCCGCGGGCGCCGCCAAGAATGGGCTCACCCAGCGCAAGGCCGACGAACTCTTTGATTTAATGGAGAAATTTGCCGGCTACGGTTTTAACAAGTCGCACGCGGCAGCCTATGCGCTGGTGGCGTACCAAACCGCCTACATGAAGGCACACCACGCCACAGCGTTCATGGCGGCCAACATGTCGGCCGTGATGAACGACACCGACAAGGTGCAACAGTTGTTTGAAGACTCGCGTGACAACGGGCTTGAAGTGCTGGCGCCTGATGTGAATAGCGGCGGCTACCGGTTCGCGCCGGTGGACAAAAAACGCATCCGCTATGGCCTGGGCGCGATCAAGGGCACGGGCGAAGGCGCGATCAATCACATCATCGAGGTGCGCGAGAAAAGCGGGCCCTACAAGGATCTGTTCGATTTCTGCCATCGCGTCGACAACCGTTTGGTCAACCGGCGCGTCGTTGAATCGCTGGTGCGCGCCGGCGCTTTCGACAGCGTGGATGACAATCGCGCGGCGTTGCTGGCTTCGGTGGGACTGGCGCTTGAAAGCGCGGAGCAGGCAAGCCGCAGTGCCAATCAGACCAATCTGTTCGGCGACGTCGAGGATCACCGGCCCACCGCGCAATTGAGCAAGGTGCCGCGCTGGAACGATCTGGAGCGATTAAAGCAGGAGAAAGCCGCGGTGGGCTACTACCTGTCGGGACATCCGTTTCGCGCCTATGAAGCGGAACTGCGCGGCTTTGCGCCGACGCGGCTGGATCAGGTGAGTGCGCAGAATGGCACGGTGATGCTGGCTGGTATTGTGGTCAGCCAACGGGTACAAATGACGCGGCGTGGCCGCATGGGCGTGCTGGTGCTCGACGACAGCTATGCGCGGCTCGAGCTGACGGTATTCAATGAGTTGTATGAGCAACATCGCCATTGGCTGAAGGAAGACACGCTGGTGGTGGTCGAGGGCAAGGTCAGCAAATCCATGTTTGACGATTCAGAAAGTCTGCGTATCTCGGCGGAGAAACTGTTCGATTTGCAAAAAGCGCGGGAGCAATTCGCGCGCGCGTTGAAAATTACTTGCAACGGCCAGTCGTCGGGCGAGAAACTGCGCGCCTTGCTTACCCCGCATCTGAAGGGGCCGTGTCCTGTGGCGGTTGAATATCACAACCGCAGTGCTGTCTGCGAATTGAACCTCGGCGAGGAGTGGAAAGTACACCCGCGTGATGAATTGATCGCGTCGTTGGGTGAATGGCTGCAACCGGAAAACGTCAAGCTGATTTATTCACATGAACAACGTGCAGGCGGTTGATACCGCCATGATCGAGGGCCTGTTGGCGCAGGCCCAGGCTGCTCCGCGCCAGCGCAAGAATCTGAATTTCCACGAGCGTGAAACGCATCCCTGCCAGCGTTGGCTGAATGCAATTTTGCCGGGGTCGTACGTCAGGCCCCATCGCCATCTTCTTGAAAACAAAGAAGAATTCATGATGGTTATCAAGGGATGCCTGGGGGTGATTTGGTACGACGCGCAAGGCGCGGTTACCGGCAAGATGAAGCTCACGGAACACGGCCCGGTGCGCGCGGTGAGCATCGCCACGGGCGTGTACCACACGGCGGTGGCGTTGGCGCCGACGGTGATTTTCGAGGCCAAGGGCGGGCCGTACCTGCCGCATGGGCCGGATGAACTTGCGCCGTTCGCGCCGGCCGAAGGCTCGGAGGAAGCAGCCGGGTATTTGCGCACGATGGAGGCGTTGCTGGCGGATGTGTAATTCGAAGTTGTGGTTTGCGACGTTAATTCTGGCGGCGGTATGTAACGCCGTGACCGCAGCGATCGCAACCGCCGCCGTGGCCGGAGCGGGCGAGGCGGAGTGGAAAGCGCTCAACGATCAGGTGGTGCCGCTGATGACTGCCGGCAATCTCGACAAGGCGGAACAACTGGCGCGGCAGGCGATGGCCGAGGCGGAAAAGACATTTGGGCCCGCGCATCGCAATACCGAAACGAGCGTGAGTAATCTGGCGCTGGTGCTGCGGTTTCTCAAACGTTACGAGGAGGCGGAAAAGTACTACCGTCGCGCACTGTTGTTACGCGAGAAGCTGTACGGCGCGGATCACCCTTCTACCGCGCTGTTGATGCTCAATCTGGCCGACGTGGTGCAGGCGCAGAAAAAATACGCTGAAGCCGAGAAACTGCAGCGCAGGGTCTTGCCAATATTCGAGAAGGCGCACGGTGAAGACCCCAAGACTGCCACTGCCCTGAACAATCTTGGGGCAAATCTGCGCATGCAGGAGCGTTACAAGGAGGCCGAGCCGATATTGCGGCGTTCGCTGGCAATGAAAGAAAAAACGCTGGGCTCGATGAGTCAGAGCGTGGCCAACACATTGACGAACCTCGCCGAGGTTTGCGACGCGCTGGGGCGCAAGGATGAGGCTGCGAAGTATCGGGCGCGAGTGCTTGAGATTCAGAAGCTGGCGTCAGCCAAAGCCTAGAGTTAATAGCCCAGAGCTTGTCGGAAATACTTAAGTATTTGTTTTTATTGGTTTTTCAAGTTACTGCGGATTGGACGGCCATTACAGTTCCGATCGTTGTCGCCGGTCTACCCTGCGGCGGCGCCCGTCTGACGTGCGCCCCGCGTCACCCCCGCCGCGCCGTTCGGTACGGCGATTTTCCGTCTTGCGCCGGTCGGTAAATGAGGCATTTGCGGCGGCTTTCGCCGCAGCCAGCCAGCGTATGCCTTCGGCGTCAATGTAGTAGCACTCCGAAAAGTCGATAACCACGCTGCGGTCACGCGCAAGCGCGGCGTGATAGGTCGCCTCTATGACTGGCAGAGATCCATAGTAGATATTGCCGCGGATCTTCATCACGTTACCGCGCACGCTGATGTTGGGATGTGCTTGCTGCCACTTTGAATAGGCAATGGCGAGTATGGAGCCGACCACCACCGCGCCGAACAGGTCGAGTAGCAGCACCGACAGGAAGGACGCCATAAAGACCACCGTGTCGCCACGATCCTTGAAGTGCGGCTTGATGTCTTCCCAATTGATCATGTTGGCGCCAAGCAGCATGATGACGGCGGCCATGGCCGGCATCGGAATGATGGCAATGATTTTGGCGAGAAACAGCACCAACAAAAGCAACCAAAGCGCGGAGCTGGCAATGGCGACCCGGCTGTGCATGCCGAGCCGGTGCACCAGCCACATACGGTTGAACGAGGCGCAAGTGGGCAGTGAAGAAAGAAATGGCAGTACACAGTTGGAAACTGCGTCGGAAAATATGGCCTTGCGACTGTCGGTAAAACCGCCCACTTGGCGGCTCATGCGGCGCATGGCCGCGACCGTCTGGAACAGCCCCAGCAGCGCCAGCGTAAATGAGCCGGGCACGAGGGCAATAATGTCCGGCATGGATTCCTGATTGAATTGCAGTAATGACGGCAGGACAAACCCAATCGACGACAAATTGCCGATCTGTTCAACCATGGTGTTCTGTAAACCCACGGAGTCGTTCAGGTGTTGTGAATACAGGGTGCCGGCTGCAATGCCCAGCAGGATGGCCCAGCTGCGAAGCGACTCGAATTGCTGCGCGATTACGCAAGTGATAAGCGTAATCAGGCCGATCTGGATGGCGTACATATTGCCGATTTCCAGCACGGCGAGGAGCGATTGCCATGCGATCCAAAGGGGCCATTCCACCTCGGTATTGACAGGAAGCCCGCCGAACGTGGTCAGCGATTTGAAAATCAAAAACAGGCCTATGCCGCAGATCATGCCGTTGATTACTGGCTCGCTCACGAGGTCCAGCGCCCGGCCCAGCGGACGGATGACAAAGAAAAGCATCTGAATCAGCCCGGCCAACAGACACAGTGTCAATGCATAGCCCATGTACTCGGCACCAAATGGCGGCGCCAGTGGCAGCAGGGTCACGCCTACGGTGGCGGACATCGCCGTGTTGGGGCCGCCGTGAAAGACGCGCGACGGATTGAGCATTGAGCAAAATAGCACGCCCCATATGGCAGCATAAATACCAAAATGCGGCGGCACGCCGGCCAGGGTTACCGAGAAGGCGACAGCCTGCGGCAATGTGACCAGGGCCAGTGTCAGGCCCACGATAAGGTGACTGTGGATATTCGGACGATGCTGTTCGTAAAGCGATCTTACGGTTGTCGTCAGAGATTTCATTCGGCGCGTTCCGTGCGGCTTGCATCGCCCTGCTTGCGTGTCGATTCAGTCATCCGCATCAGTGGTGGCATGACTGTCATCAGCGCCTGTTGCTGCAGGGCGGCCAGCGGTCCCTGCCGGTCGCCTGCCGGCCGCGGCAGGTTGCTGATGTAGTAAGCAATATCCCGGCATTCCTGATTGCTGAGGGTGTTTTCGGCGCCGAGCGGCATGTTGCGGCAGATAAAGCCGGGCAAAATCGTCGATACGTAATGAAAATAATTGCGGGACTGCATATTCCATGCATTCGGGCCGGCAAGGGCTGGGGCAACCACCTGTCCATTGGTCACCGTACCCACTGCCTGACGGCCGTGGCAACTCTGGCATTTCTGTTTGTATAGGGCTTCGCCGCGGACATAGTCGTCACCCTGTTTGGGCGTGGCTGAAGCGGCGATTTCGTCGATACCCTGCTCATCGTAGTGTTGTCCGATTTTCAGTTCCAGCGCCGCCGACAGGAACCGGCTATAAGCGGTGACGTCTCGTATCAAATCGTCGGCGATGTTGGGCTTGTAGCCGTTGGAGGAGTTGATGTAGCACTGCATCTGGCGCAGTTCAAACGGCAGCAGCAGCCCGGTAAAACGGTCGTACATGTCGGCCATTACCCACGATGCTCCCAGGCTCAGCGAGCCCTTTAGCCGGTTGCCGGCGGCATCCTGCTTGTCGCCGATACTCTGATGGCAATGGTCACAACTTACGTGTGTGCCACGGATAAAGCGGGTTGCACTCCAGCGCTCGCGCGCAATATCCTTCGCAAATTGACCCTGGGTATCGTCAATAATGTTGCAACCACGCTGAATGGCGCGAACATCGTCTTCGCCGTACCCCCGCGACTTTATGGCTTTGTTGGACAATTTCAGGGCATATGGCGAGCTATAGTGTTCCGCTACTGCGAGACCATAGCGCGCCAGCTTTTCCGTGCAAGCTGCCGTCAGGGCTACCGGACGCTGCCTGGCATCGTTGCGCTGCTGGTGCTTATGGGCGGCCAGAAGATAGAGGCTGCCGAGCACAAGCGACAAAACGACAATCTTTGCGATTTTGGCTATCCAGGTAGACATGGATTAGTCTCTGCGCTGGATTGCGCCTTCGCTCAGCTCAAGATGATGCGCAACTGCGCGGGCAAATAACCGTATGTCGCGAACGGCCGGATCATAGATTGTAGGCACAAACCCATCCATCGCACCGGCGTAACATCGCCGCACGCGATCTTCAAACGAAATTCGCTTGCCGAGCTTTGCGTCCACGCGATCCGAATTCACGAAGGCGTACGCAAGGTCGTCGGGGGTATGGCATGTGGCACAGGCATTATTCTTGTCAGTAGCCAATCTGCGCGTGAAGCGTGGGGCATAGCGGTGAGTGTGAAAAACCAGGTTGTAGCCATTTTGCACGGCACGCACGAAATGGCCGTCCTCCCCAAAGTGGGTGATGCGATAGTTTTCGCGAAACTTTTCCCATCCTGGTTCCGATACCACCTCCGAGCGAAATACGGGTACTCCCGACAATGTGTGTGCCCATAACACGAATGCGGTGATCAAGCCGATGAGCGCTGGCGTTTGCCATGGTCGAAAAGCCTGCCCGACTGGCTGGCTGCCCACAGCAGAAGGAGTCGAAGCCGGCTCTTTGCCTTGTTCGGTCATTTGGCCGTATCTTGCACGCCGAACACCGCCGTCGTCATGCGGCGATGAGGATCGTAGTCTTTGTCCGAAGCCTTTCCTATGCCGGTGGTCATGGCCGCTTTGAGAACATTTTTTCCTGTCTCGTTGTCTCCCAACTCAAGCAGGATCGACTGGATGGATTCTGCCAGCTTAGGGGCCATAGACCGTTTGACCGCCCAAGGCAGAAAGAGCAACGGTTCAGTGGCGGCCAGCCGTGTCAATTCCTGCGTGTTAATGGCGTTTTTCACTGCCGGTAAATCGATCAAAATATCGCCGCCACCTGCAGCATCCGCCTGACGATGATAGAGTGCAAGCAGTGCATTGGGCGGACTAACCGCAAACTTCGCACTGAACTCGCCCTCGCGTAAACCAGCCTGCATCAACAGGAAACGGGGCGCAATGTAGCTCAGCATTGCATCTTTGCCGCCGCCAAATACGATCGTGCGCCCGCGCAGTTGCGAGACGCTGGTGATTCCGCTGTCCTTGCGCACGTAGATCGCGCCCGCAACAGCGCTTTTTCCAAATTCCTGATTGTAGCCAACGACCTTGTACGCTTGTGCAGAATTAACATAGTGATACTGGTTATAGTGAACGATGTCGTAGCGCCGTTCCATCACTTCCTTCCAGAATGACTCGAAATCCCTGGAGGTGGCCAGAATGACTTTGCGGCCGAGCCGCTCACTCAGATAATTCGCCAATGGCGTATACATGGCTGTCGTTTCCACAGCCTTGTTTCTTGGAAAAACTCCCATGATCAATGGGGTATCCGCCGCATGGGTGATCGGGGTGGCCATGATCGCAAGTGTCAGCCACAGCAATGTTGCCGGCCATTGATATCGGAGCAGACCGGTTAGCTGAGCCGTTAGGGCCGCGAGGCGCTCGCGTATGAAAAGATATTTCATGGCTGAGCTCGCGTCACGTAAAAGAACCGCTGCTCGTTCGCTGGACGAGCGGGGCGGACAGCCTCGGTGGAATGAGGGCGATCTGGCGTTCTTCCAGGAAATCCGTATACGAAGCTTCACTCATGGGTTTTGCGAGCAGAAAACCCTGGGCGCGGTCGCAACCCTGATTTTCCAGAAAGCTTAGCTGCTGCTGATTCTCCACGCCTTCTGCGACCACTTTCAGATCAAACCCCTTGGCCATGGCCAATATCGCCTTGACCAGCAGAACATCGTCGCGATCGTCGGGCAAACCGTTGACAAAACTGCGGTCGATCTTGAGTACGTCAAAACGAAAGCGTTTCAGGTAGCTCAAGGACGAGTAGCCGGTGCCGAAATCATCCAGCGACAATATCAGGCCGGCAGCCCGTAGACTGCCAAGCTCCTCGGCAACCTGGCTGTGATCATCGAGAAGAACGCTTTCGGTAATTTCGAGTTCCAGCGCCTGGCTGGGAATGCGGTAGTTCGACATCAGTTCGGCAATCCTGGCGGATAGCCGTTTCCTGAACTGAACACGGGAGACGTTGATCGCCAGAAAACCCGGATCGATTCCCGCGTTGTGCCAGGCAGACCAGCTGCGGCAAGCTTGCTCCAGCACCCAGTCACCAATCGCCACGATTTGCCCGGTGGCCTCGGCCAGCGGAATGAAAGTTGCCGGGCTGATGGAGCCCTTCTCAGGATGATTCCAGCGTAGCAACACTTCAGCACCATGGTGACGACCGCCAGCAGTGTCGAAAAGTGGCTGAAAATTTATGGTCAGTTGCCCCAATCCTGCCGCAAGGTTCAGGTCCTGCTCCATTTGCATGCGTTCACGCAGCCGCACGTTCATTTCGGCGGTAAAGAAAATGGCCGAACCATCCCGCGTGGACTTTGCCTGATACATTGCGTTGTCGGCATTGGCCATGAGATCTTCAACCGTTTCCCCATTGTCGGGGTAAAGCGCGATTCCGACACTGCCGCTGGCTACGACCTTGCGTCCCGCAAGTTCTTGCGGCGTGGACACGGCCTTGATGAGCCGCTCTGCCAGTTCTTCCGCCTTGATTTCGTTGCCGATATCGGGCGCCAGCACGACAAATTCGTCGCCGCCCAGCCGCGCCACGATATCGGATTCCCGAATGACTGTTTGTACGCGGTTGCCGATGGCCACAAGCAATTCATCACCGACCGCATGGCCCAGTGAATCGTTTACGGTCTTGAAGTTGTCAAGATCGATGAAAAACACGGCGAATCGTTGACTAGAGCGCTTGGCGCGGCTGATTTCCAGTTTGATTCGATCCAGCGCCATCATGCGATTGGGAAGACTGGTTAATGCATCGAAATTGGCCTGGCGATGCAACGCAGCGCGTTCGCGCTGGATAGCTTCGATCATGGTATTAAAGGCCCGTGCGAGGAACCCCAGTTCATCCTGCGACTTCGTTTCCACGCGAGTGAATTGGCCGTGGCCGACGTCATCGGCCGCGGAAATCAGTTTTCGGATGGGAAATAAAACGTTGTGGCGGAATACGAAGTGAATTGCGACACTCAAAAACAGAACGATGGCCGCCAGCACGGCCAGCTGCACGATCAATTGCCGGTAAAATTCACTCTGCAGCGATTGTCGGCTGATTCCCACGAGAAAGCGTCCCAGCGTTTCCGTGTTGTGCGTGATTGGGAACTGCAAATGAATCACCTCGTCCCGGTTTTCCAGTGTTTTCAGGACTTTCGGTATGTCTTTCGACTCCGCGGGGCGAAACAGCTGCTTGATCAAGGCATCCGTGTCATCGACGTACGAACTGATTGCCATGCCCGCTGGATTGACGATTACCCCATACACAACATCCGGCTGCGATGCCACTTCCCTGGTGTAATCATTTAACCGCAGAAAATCCAGCGCCAGCATGGCTTAAGGGCTGATCAGCGCAACCAGACGCCCGAGCGCCTGACCTCGTTCCTTCAATTGCTGCTCGTGGAAACGGGCTGAGGTACCCAGGAAATAAGCCGTATTTGCAGCCATGGTAATCACCAAAATGATTAGCACGGTGGCGGTGAATTTTGTACCCAAGCTAAGCCGCATGGCTGCACTCCGGCGGAAGCTGCCGCTTAACCGAGTTATGCACTAAATCCGGGCGTAACAGCGCCGACCTGCCGTACTCGTGGTCAGTACGCCAAGGCAGCGCGCTTGGGCAGCAAATAGCCGCAATGAGTCCCACCGGCAGTACGTGCTGCCGGTGCTTGAACTGTGTCGGTATTCGCCATCTGTTCGCGCCCGTGGCGCAATCGCCGACGTGCGCCTCCTCGAACACGCTGGCGATACCACGGACTGTTTCGCATCCTCTCAATCGAGGTTGTCCTTGTTTTGAAACTTTTGAAACTATAGAGCCTAACGGGGCCACCACCTACTGTGTGGGTGGAAAAGAGACATAAAGTTCCCTCTTAACGATATGTCGCAACGCCTTGTTTTCTCAGACTCGAACTATAGATTCGGAACGCCTGCGGGTCAATTGTGTGGCGTACTGGATATGCGCTACATGTTTACCGGGATACCTGAGGGTGCTTGACTTGGGCGCTTGCTGGTCGACTGGGGGCTTACAACGTTGGCAGGGTCGCGAAATCGGCGAACTCACCAGCCGTCTCGGTTACAGTTACGCTACTGACGGCGGCCTTGGGCGGCCCGCGATTCGCCCGTACGATGACAGCCTCGACATTGTCCGGCGAGCCCTGAATCACTGCCTCGACGCTGCCATCGGCCCGGTTGCGCACCCAGCCTGTAACATGAAATTGCCGGGCCTTGTACGACAAGTAGTAGCGGTAGCCCACGCCCTGCACGCGGCCGGCGATGATCAGATGGCGGGTAATTGTGCCGGACTGCATGGAGTTCGCCGATGGGTAGTTGAAGAATCCGGGCTAATGCGAATCCGTGGTCGGTGGGCCGCTGCGAACCAGGGCTAATTCACACGGTACTGCTTCACCATTTTCTCATCCAGCTCAATGCCGAAGCCCGGCAGGTTCACCACCTTGATCACGCCGTTTTTCGCCTGCGGGCGATTCAACCACATGCGCTGCCAGATAGGATCACGGTCCGGATGCGCAAAACATTCCGCGTACGTGCCGTGCGGCACGGCGGACAGCAGTTGCGAGGCGATTTGCGCTTCTTCGTGATGCGCCATGCGAATGCCGCTGGCCGCACATAGCGCTGCCACGCGCCGCCAGTCGGTGACACCGCCGCCTTCGGACACATCGTAATTCACGTAATCCACCGCGCCGGCGTCGATGAGGCGCCGCACGCCCTGGCATGAAATTTCGCTCTGGCCGGCGGTCACCGGCATGCGGATCGACTTCCTGACGCGCGCCATTATCGCGGCTTCGTCGTACCAGTGGCACGGTTCCTCGAACCACGCGATGTTTAACGGTTCGATCAGGCGCGCGAACTCGATGGCGTCCTGCGCGTTCCAGCCGCGATTGGCGTCAACACAAATCATGAAATCATTGCCCACTGCCTTGCGCGCAACAGCCACGCGTTTTGCGTCTTCCGCCGGCGACAGCCCTCCCACCTTGAATTTGCAGCCCGCCATGCCGGCTTTGCGATAGGACTCGACTTCCTTGCCGAAATCGGCGAGCTTTTTGCCCGGCATGTAGTAACCGCCGATGGAAATGATCGGCAACGTGTCGCGATAACCGCCGAGCAGCTCGCGCACGGATTTGCCGAGCGCCTTGCCGATTAAATCCCAGATCGCGCAGTCCATGCACGAAATCGCTTCCATCAGCGTCTTGCGGTCGCCCTGCATCACGGTGAGCGCGAAGAGCTTTTCCCAAATGCGCTCATACTCGAAAATGCTCATGCCCTTGATGAGCGGAAACAGATCCTCGCGCACCATGCGCGCAATCTCGCCCGCGTGCGCGCGGTTGTCGCCATTGTAAACATTGCTCACAAGGCCATCCGCCGCGCGCAGCCGCGTAATCACCGTGCTGCGCTTTAACACGCTGTAAGTCGCGCCGCCAAAGTTTTGCTTGAGCGGAATGTCGATGGCAATGGTTTCGATGCTCTGCAGTTTCATGGCGACGCCTTGATAAAAATATCAATAAAAACAAATACTTATGATTACTTCACTTTCATGCCCGGTTGTGCTCCGCTGTCGGGCGAGAGCAGGAAAATCCCCGGCGTTTCTCCGCTCGCTGCGAGCACCATGCCTTCCGACATCCCGAATTTCATCTTGCGCGGCGCGAGGTTGGCGACGACAACCGTGAGCTTGCCGATGAGTGCGGCCGGATCGTAGGCGGACTTGATGCCGGCGAAGACCTGGCGAGTGCCGAGTGAGCCGACATCGAGCGTGAGTTTCAGCAGCTTGTCCGCGCCTTCGACGTGCTCGGCGTTTTGGATTTTGGCTATGCGCAGATCTACCTTGGCGAAGTCTTCGATGGAGATATGCGCAGGACCCGCCGAGGTTGTAGTGGTTTCCGCTTTTGCAGGGGGGGCCGGATGTGGCGCGGGGGCGGTCACAGGTTTTGTTTCCTTAGGAATTTCGAAAAGTGCGTCGACTTGTTTTTCGTCGACACGGGTCATCAGATGTTTATACGAACGAATTTTATGATGGGGAGGCAGTGGATTATCCAGGTCCGCCCACTCTAGTGGCTTCCCAAGATTGAGGAACTCCTCTACATCCTTACTTAGTCTGGGAAGTATGGGCTTTAGGTAGATAGTTAATATGCGGAATACTTCGAGGAAAGAGCTGCAAACTGCATGAAGGAGCGCATCGTTCGAACGATTTTTCGCTAATTCCCAAGGTTTCCAATCTGCGATAAACGAATTAGCCAAGTCAGCCATTATCATGACAGAGCGAATTGCTTTGCTGTACTCTCGAGTGTCGTAATAGTGTGTAACAGCAGTCCTTGAGGATTCAAATCCTACAATTTGCTTTTCAACTGACGATGCTGGCGGAGCAATAACGACGAAGAATGGTCGAATCGAATTTGGATCAAGAACCGCATCGTTGCCGTCTGAAGTCTTAAATGGCACAGGTTTCGAAAGGTCTGCTATTTTGGATTCAAATCGATCCTCGATGAACTTTGCACACCGACTCGCAATATTCACATACTTGCCAATTAAATCGCTGTTCACCCGCGCCACAAAATCCTCGGGATTGAAGTCGATATCCTCTACGTTGCCGTTGAGCTTGGCCGCGATGTAATAACGCAGCCATTCCGGGTTCATGCCCAGTTCGAGGTAGCGGAGCGGATTTAGCCCCGTACCACGCGACTTCGACATTTTGTCGCCGCCCAACTGCAGGAAGCCATGCACATACACGTGGTTGGGCACTTTGTAGGGCGTGCCTGCAAACGCCAGCATCGCCGGCCAGAACAGTGTGTGAAAATAAATAATGTCTTTGCCGATGAAGTGAATCTGCTCTGTCTGCGGGCCGGATAAAAAACCTTCAAAATCAATGCCTTGGCGTTTGCAGTAATGTTTGAAGCTGGCGAGGTAACCCACCGGAGCATCCAGCCACACATAAAAATATTTCCCCGGCGCATCGGGAATCGGGATGCCGAAGTAGGGTGCATCTCGCGATATGTCCCAATCGCCCAGTTCACGGTCGCCTTTGCCGTCGAGCCACTCGCGCGCCTTGTTGGCGACCTGCGGCTGCAGGCGGCCAGGCGTATCGAGCCACTGCTTGAGGAACGCCACGCACTTCGGATCAGATAGTTTGAAGAAAAAGTGATCCGACGTGCGCAATTCCGGTTTGGCGCCGGACAGCGTCGAGTACGGGTTCTTCAGCTCGGTCGGAGAGTAGACTGAGCTGCACGATTCGCAGGCATCGCCGTACTGATCTTTCGCGCCGCATTTCGGGCATTCGCCCTTGGTGTAACGGTCGGCGAGAAACATGCCCTTGACCGGGTCGTAGAACTGCTCGACCGGCTTGCTGTAGACCAGCCCGGCACTTTTCAGGCGCTTGTAAATATCCTGCGACAGCTCGGTATTTTCCGGCGAATCCGTGGAATGCCAGTTGTCGAACTGGATGTGAAAGCCATCGAGATATTGCTTGCGGCCTGCGGCGATTTCGCCGACGAATTGTTGCGGCGTCTTTCCGGCTTTTTCCGCCGCTATCATGATGGGCGCGCCGTGCGCATCGTCCGCACCACAAAAGTGCACCTCATGCCCCTGCATGCGCTGGAAACGCACCCAGATGTCGGCCTGGATGTATTCCATGATGTGCCCGATGTGAAACGAGCCGTTTGCATACGGCAGTGCAGTCGTGACGAAAATGCGGCGCTTGGACATGAAAAAGCCCTGATCAGAGTGCGGCTAAAGGCTTGAATTGTAACAAAAAGTACCCCGATTTCGCCGCGAGAAAATCCCACAAATGTAGCGATACTCTTTACAATGCGCCCTCTTCACGAAGGACGTATTCACGCAGGAACGAAGGACCGCCATGGCCATCACCGAACAGCAAGTCAAGGACGCGCTGCAAACGCTCGTCGATCCCAACACGCAAAAGGATTTCATCACCACGAAGTCCGCGCGCAACATCAAGGTCAACGGCAACGACGTGACGCTGGATGTGCAATTGGGCTACCCGGCGAAAAGCCAGCTTGAGCCGATCCGCGATCAGATCATCGCCAAACTGAAAACGCTGCCCGGCGTGGGCAATGTGTCGGTGAGCGTCACCATGAACATCATCAAGCACGCGGTGCAGCGTGGGGTGAAGCTGGTGCCGGGCATCAAAAACATTATCGCGGTAGCTTCCGGCAAGGGGGGCGTGGGTAAGAGCACCACGGCGGTAAATCTGGCGCTGGCGCTGGCGGCCGAAGGCGCGACAGTCGGGATGCTGGATGCCGACATCTATGGCCCGTCGCAGCCGATGATGCTGGGCATCAAGGGTAAGCCGGTTTCCAAGGACAATAAATCGCTGGAGCCGATGGAAGGCCACGGTATTCAGGCGATGTCGATCGGTTTTCTGATCGATAACGACACGCCGATGGTTTGGCGCGGGCCCATGGTGACGCAGGCGCTGGAGCAATTGCTGAATGAAACCCGCTGGCGCGACGTCGATTACCTGATTGTCGATTTGCCGCCGGGCACCGGCGATATTCAGCTCACGCTGTCACAGCGCGTGCCGGTAACGGGCGCGGTGATTGTCACCACGCCGCAGGACATCGCGCTGATAGACGCGCGCAAGGGCCTGAAAATGTTCGAGAAGGTCAACATTCCGATTCTGGGTATTGTTGAAAACATGTCGATGCATATCTGCTCGAACTGCGGCCACGAAGAGCGCATATTCGGCGAAGGCGGCGGCGCCAAGATGGGCAAGGATTACGACATGGAGTTGCTCGGCTCGTTGCCGCTGGACATCCACATCCGGGAGCAGGCGGATTCCGGGACGCCCACCGTAGTGGCTGACCCGGCCAGCCGCGCTGCGGAAATCTACCGGCAAATCGCGCGCCGCGTGGCGGTGAAAATCGCCGAGAAACAGCAGGATCACTCGTCGGTGTTTCCGAAGATCGTGGTGCAGAATACTTGATGCTTCGTGCGGCGTGCGGGGTTAGGCGTGAGGCGTAACCCCATGCTGTGCTCTTTTCGCTCATAATCCCTTGGTCGTTGGTTCGAGTCCAACAGGGCCCACCAAAAAACAAGCACTTAGCGTAAAAAGTGTGCGATAAAAACCATCGCACATAGGTCGCACACTTTTTACCCCACTGCTACACTCAAAGCTGTGCTTTTTCGCGCGTCCTTGCGCCCCACACAGCTATGGCAGAAACCATCCACGTAATGCCGCGTGCAGTGGTGCTGTACAGACGCAGCCATAGCGGCCGTTGGCAAGCACGCCTCAAGCTTGCAGACAAGACATGGCGGCGTGTGAGCACCAAAGAGTACGACCCCTTGCTGGCTGGCAAGGCAGCAATGAAGCTCTACTACGACGCAGAATTCAAGCGTGAGCACAAGCTGCCGCAGAACACGCGCAGATTTAGTGCAGTGGCTGATGCGGTGGTCACTGACCTCAAAGCTCAACTCGAGGCTGGCACTGGCAAGGTCGTGTATCACAGCTACGTGGGTGCCATAACCAACTACCTCAAGCCCTTCTTCGGCAAGCACAACGTAGACAGCATCACGCCTGTTTTGCTCAACAAGTTTGGGCAGTGGCGTGAGCAACGCATGGGCAAAAAGCCTGTGGCCAGCACTATCACCAACCACAACAGCGCGCTCAATGCTGTGTTCAAGCACGCGATGGAGCGTGGGTGGGTGTCCTTGCATCAGTTGCCTAAACTAGTCAATGAGGGGCGCAAGAGCAGCGCGCGTCCCGCGTTCACGCTGAACGAGTGGCCTGACTGGTTTTTTGTGCCAGGTTCATTGACGCAGTTTACTGCATAGCTTCTGCCTGTTCCAAGACGGGTGGTTGCGGGTTGATCGCCGCAGGTGCCGGTGGTCGGTAGCCCAGT
>OMIN01000142.1 GCA_900299145.1 Betaproteobacteria bacterium
CATACGAGATTCCTCTACGTCTCGTGGGCTCGGAGATGTGTATAAGAGACAGGTTTACCACATCCATAAACACACGCGTCGGGCGGCGGAACGTGGCGGAACCGCGCGCCTTGGCGATGGCAATGTCGTTGCTCGCATACTGCGTGTCGTCGATGCGTTCAAAATGAATCAGCGCACCGTGAGTGTCGACGACAGCCACTGCCATTTTCCAGTTGTTCTTTTTGCATTCGGCGATGGTGGCCGCGGCCACTTTGGCCGCCGTGGCGGCAGTGACGTCCGCGCCGTAAGATTGCGCCTGCGCAAAACCGTTGCCCAGCGCCAGTGCGCCCGCTGCGATGGTCATTGAAAGCAATTTTTTCATGTTATTCTCCTGTTGTAACGATTGATAGGTTGATGTATGAGCGAGCCGCGCGCTGGTTGGCACACGGGGCGCGCCGAAGCGCACGGGCGAACATTACAATGTCTTGAAATATTCCACCATACGCCGGCGCTGCGCCGCGTCAGGCAGCCGCCCCCGGCCCGCCTGCAAGTTATCCGCCAAATGCGTGACGCGCCGCGTGCCGGGAATCACGCAAGTCACCGCTGGATGGCCCAGCAGGTATTTCAGGAAAAACTGCGCCCACGAATCACAATCGAAATCGGCGCACCACGGCGGCAGCGGCTTGCCCTTGACGCGGCCAAACAGATTCGCCTGCGCAAACGGCCGGTTGATGATGACGGCCACACCGGCATCCGCGCACGCTGGCAGCAGGCGCGCCTCAGCCTCGCGCTCCACCATCGAATAGTTGAACTGCACGGTATCGTAAGTATTTGTTTTTATTAATTTTTCCAGTTCGGCATGTGCGCCTTCGTGGTAGTGCGTGATGCCCATATAGCGAATCTTGCCACTGGCTTTCCAGTCGCGCAGCGTGCGTGTGTGCACGTCCAGATCGAGCAGGTTATGAATCTGCATCAAATCCATGCGAGCGGTGCGCATGAGCCGCAGCGACTGTTCCATCTGCCGCATGCCCGCCTGCTGGCCACTGGTCCAGACCTTGGTGGCGAAAAAATACTTTTCGCGATTTCCAAGCTCATGCGTAAGGTCACCGACCACGCGTTCGGCCTCGCCGTACATCGGTGAGGAATCCAGCACCATGCCGCCGGCCGCCGCGAAATCCAGCAGCACCTGCTTCAATTCGGTGCGCTCGGCGGCATGGGTGGCTTGCGGGCCAACGTCAAAGGTTTGATAGGTGCCGATGCCGATCACCGGCAGCGCATCAGCGCCCTTCGCCTTCGGGATGGGACGGCGGATGAGCGGTCCGGGCGGGGTTGCGGATTGCGATTGGGTGTTCGTGGCTGGCATGGTCATGGCAAGAGCAGAACCGCCGAGCGCATAGAGCGCCTGGCGGCGGTTGATTGAAAAACGCGCGCCAAGGTTTGCGCGGCGGCGGCCAAAAGTCATGAGAATTGATATCCAATACCGGCTGGCAGCACGGCGTCGCCAATCTATCATAGCTACCTTAGCCCCGGCGCCGGCAATTCCTGCCGCCGCCTCTGGTGGGCTGACGTCCCGGGATTCAGACAGTGCGCGGTGCAAAAGCACGCAAATTTCACGTGCCGGGTGGTGACGGCCACGCCCCATTTGGTGTAAAAAGCAGGTGCGCATAAAAAACAGGGCCGCCCCAGATGGTCATCGCAACCGTAAACCGCTTTATCAGCCTTTTCGCCGACGCGTTCACGGCACTGTCCGTCAACGTGCCTGTGTCCGACGTCGAACGCATGGCCATGCTGGTGCAGCACTCCATGGACCACGGCCGCCGTTCCTACCACACCTCCGCGCATATTTTTGAAATGTGCGAGGGTATGAACGCGAGACAAGTGCTGGCCACGCTGTTCCACGACATTGTGTATTACCAGCTCGACGGTGGCTTTCCCAAAGGGGCCGATACGTTGCTGCGGCGCGTGGTGCGCGCCGAACGTGACCGCGTGGAAATCCGCGCGCTGGATACACGAGACGACGGCTACGCCGTTTGCACCGGCATTTTCGGCGTCAAGGCGGGGCAGCCCTTGGCGCTTTATGGCGGCATGAATGAGTTTCTGAGCGCAGTGGTGGCCGTTCGCACGCTGGAACCGTACCTGCCGATGAAGGACCTCATCGCCATTGTCGCCTGCATCGAATCGACCATTCCGTTTCGCGTGAATAACGCGGCAGGCCGCAGCCCCTCGGCGGTGCTGGCCGAGCGAGTACGCGAAGTCAGCGCCGCCATGGGATTGACGCCGGACTCAGCCGAAGTCGAGCGCGTGGTAAAAGACGCCACGCTGCTGTCGAACAAGGACGTGTCGAGTTTTTCCGAGGCCGACCCGGCTGTGTTTTTGTCAACTACGTGGCTTTTGATCGAAGAATCGAACGCCCCGCTCGCCGCCGTGGGCATTTATTCCGTGCGCGACTACCGCGTTGCGCTGTCGCGCATGGAGGGTTTTCTTGGCTCGCTCAATCCCGACAGCGTGTTTCGCGATTACAACGGCACGCCCGATGCAGCCACATTTACGGCACTGCGCAACGCCGCCCGTAAAAACCTGGAATTCGCCACCAAGTATCTGCGCATGAAAATTGTCAGCATTTCCGTGGTCGAGGCGCTGGCGCAGGCCACTGGCGGCGACTGCCCGGTATCAATGATGCTCGGCGACATCCGAAGCAATTACGGCCGGCCCGATCGCGTCGAGGACTTTCTGCCGCCGCCTGAGATCGACGATGCGCTGCTCGACGCGCAACTGCTGGACGTGCTCGACAAGGGGCGCTCGAAGGAATCGGCGAGCGACCTCACCGCCTCGCCGCTCACGGCGTGGGTTTACCGCAGTCTGGGCAACGACGGCGCTGCGCACGCGCTGCCGGAAGCCAAGCGCATGTTCGCCGGAGAACTCGCGCCGCGTGCATTTCTGGCCGGCCTCGACGCGACCATGGTGCGCAGGCTGATCGACGCCTGCGCCCATCTGGCCATTTCGCGCAGGGACGCGCTGCTCGAACTGCTCCCGCGCGCCTAGCCGCCGCGCAACCGGGCACTGCGACGCCAACTGACGCGATGCGCTGGCCGGGATTTATCACACTGGGCCGCCTTGCCACGCTGGCGGCGGTGATCGCCGGCTTTTTGCTCTACCGCTTCGAGCCGCTGCCGGTGCAGGTGATGCGCAATGCCGTGTTCGACCAGTATCAGCGCTGGCAGCCGCGCGCCTACGAAGACATGGGTGTTCGCATCGTCGATATCGACGACGAAAGTCTGAAGCGCATTGGCCAGTGGCCGTGGCCGCGCACACAGGTGGCCGATCTTATCCGCAAGCTGCAGGACGCTGGGGCGGCCGCCATCGGCTTTGACATGATGTTTGCGGAGCCAGACCGCACGTCACCTCAAGCCATGGCAACGCAGTGGAAACTCTCAGGCGACACGCTCCACAACGTGCTGCGCCTGCCCGACCACGATCAGGTAATGGCCGAGGCAATACGCGGCGGACGCGTGGTGCTGGGCTTTGCCGGCAAGCGTGACGGCGAAAAAACCCGGCAGCCAGCCAAGCCGTCACGTGAAGTCTATTCCGGACCGCCCGCACTGCCGTACCTCAACGCATTTACCGGCGCGGACGTGCCGCTGGCGCTGCTGGAGCAAGCCGCCGCCGGTGTCGGCGCGTTCACCTTTTTCGCCCAGAATGACGGCGACAGCGTGGTGCGGCGGGTGCCAATGCTGATGCGGCTGTGTGATCCGGCCTTGGGCGGCACATCACCGCAGGCGCGCATTGCCGCGTGTGAAGCCGAACCGCTCGGCGTGGTAGCGCCATCGCTGTCCGCGGAACTCCTGCGCGTCAGCCGCAGACAGCGCAATTTTCACGTCACCACCTCGGCGCAGCCGGGCTTGGGGCTGGAAAACGTGCGCGTGGCCAATGTCACGGTGCCGGTTACGCCGCATGGCGAAGTGTGGGTGCATTACACGCGCCCGGTGGCGGAACGTTACATCCCTGCGTGGCGCGTGCTCGGCGGCCAGTACCCGCCGGGCAGTCTTAACGATCACATCGTGTTGATTGGCACGTCGGCGCTGGGCCTGCGCGATTTGCGCTCCAACCCGCTGGGCGCGATCATGCCCGGCGTCGAAGCGCATGCGCAGGTGCTGGAACAAATGCGCGCCGGCCAGTATCTCGCCCGCGCGGCGAATGCGCACACCCTCGAAGCGCTCGTTATCATCATTGGCGGCCTCATCATTGGCGTGGTGGCGCTAACAACCCGCGCGCTGGTGTCAGCATCGCTCACCGCTATTGTGCTCGCTGGCATAGCGCTCGCCGCCTGGCTGGCCTTCACGCGCGAAGGGTTGCTGCTTGATCCGCTCACGCCGGGCCTCGCGCTGCTAATTACGTTTCTGGTGGGTAGCGTGGTACGGCACATGAACAGCGAACGCGAGCAGCGCTGGGTGCGCGACGCGTTCTCGCGTTATGTGTCGCCGAACCGCGTGGAACATCTGGTCAATAATCCCGGCCAGCTTGAGCTCGGCGGGCGGCGACAAACGTGCAGTTTTGTGTTCACCGATCTGGAGGATTTCACCGGCCTGATGGAGAAAATGGATCCGGGCGATGCGGTCGCGCTTCTCAATGCGTATCTTGACCGCATGGTTGCCATCGCTTTTGCCAGCGGCGGAACGCTCGACCGCATTGTCGGCGACGCGGTGGCGATCATGTTTTCCGCGCCGGTAGCGCAGCCCGACCATCAGGCGCGCGCCTACCAGTGCGCGCTCGATATGCACGCCTTCGCCAGCCAGTACAGCGCCGATCTTGCCGCCAGGGGTATCGCCTTCGGTAAAACGCGCATCGGCGTACACACCGGCGAAGTCATTGTCGGCAACTTCGGCGGCACCACCATGTTCGACTACCGCGCGCTCGGCGATCCGGTAAATACCGCCGCGCGGCTGGAAGGCGCAAACAAATATCTCGGCACCACGGTGTGCGTGTCGGAGGCAACACTCGCGGGCGTTGCCAACGCGCTGACGCGCCCGATCGGGCGTCTGGTGGTGAAAGGCAAAACGCAGGCGCTGGTTGTGCACGAGCCGCTGGCGGCGGTGCAGCCCTCGACAACAGTGCGCGATAGCACCTACGACGCGGCGTTTGAATTGCTGCGGCAAGGTTCGCCGCAAGCACTCGCCGCGTTCGAACAATTGGCGCGCGAGCGGCCCGGCGATACACTGGTGGCGTTTCATCTCGCAAGGCTTACGGCGGGCGCCACGGACGATCAGATCCGGCTGGACGAGAAGTAATTTAACTCTCTGTTTTTAAAAGGAATTTGATATGCCCTTCGCTCTCTTGCAGTTGGCGCGCTGGCGCTACGCGGCCCTGCTGTGCGTGGCGGGCTGTGCGACACCGCCACCGCCGCCCAGCCCGGCACCCGCGCCGGGATCCTACGTGGTATTGCTCAATAACGATGACGGTAGTGTCGGCGCAATCACCGTCACTGGCGCCAAGGGCACGGTACAGATCGACCGCCTCGCGCACGGCGCGCGGCTCGATGGCAGCAGCGCGTTCGCCGTGGAAGAAAGTCGCATCCGCGCGGATTTCGCCGCGGCGATGGCGGCGCGGCCACAGGCGCCAGTATCGTTTCTGCTTTACTTTGAAACGGGCGGCACACAGTTGACGCCGGCCTCGCAGGCGTTGATCAAGCAGATACTCGACACTGCGAAAAATCGCCCCGCTGCCGATGTCTCGGTGATCGGTCATACCGATACCGAGGGTGACAACAATTACAACGAAAAACTCGGCCTCGAACGTGCGCAGGCCATCGCCAAACTGATCACTGACGCGGGCCTGAGCGTGGCCGAAATGACCGTGACATCGCACGGCGAGCGCAATCTGCTGGTACCCACGCCGGACAACACGGCAGAACCCAAAAACCGCCGGGTTGAGATTTCCATACGCTAATGCGCCACGCGCAGAATTTTCAAGTTCGTCACAAATACTGCGCAGATTGCGTTAAAGCGCCAGCTATACTGATTCGCGCGCGCCGCGTTACGGCGCAAAATTCAATGGGAAGGAGTCTGCAATGAAAACAGCAATACGCGCCGCCGCACTGGGATTTGCAATGCTGTTGGTTGGCCCGGCATGGGCGCAGGAGGCCATCGGCTTTGTCAAAACCGTCGCGGGCGACGCCAGCGTCACCAGCGCGGGCAAGGTGGTGAAAGCCGTGCCGGGCACGCCGGTGCACGTCAACAGCGTGCTGAAAACCGGCGCCAAGGGCAGCATGGGCATCACCTTCAAGGACAACCAGGTGATGTCGTTTGGCCCCGATACTGAAGTGACAGTGGATGAATATCTTTACGCACCCGCCAAGGGCGATTTGAAATTTGCCGCGCGCATGAACAAGGGCACGTTGAATGTGGTATCGGGCGTCATCGCCAAATTGAAACCAGACGCGGTGTCGCTAAAAACACCCACGGGTGAAATCGGCGTGCGTGGCACGAACTATCTGGTGAAGGTTGAGCCACAATAGCGACCGTCACGGCATAAATTAATTAATAAAAACAAATACTTAAAAATGTCTATCGGAAAATCTGCCAACGGCCCGTGGATTGATCACATTCCCGGCAACGGCTTGTGGTCCAACGCCATCCTCGTCACCAAGGGCATGGCGCCGTACGGCGCGGTGGCACTGGGCGAAATCGATCAGGTTTGTGAAAAGCTGCGCGCTCGGCAAAGCGAACCACACGCCTGGTGGGAGGAATGGAGCGCCATGGGCAGGCGTCTGCACGCACGCGCCGATGCCCTGGAAGCCGCCGGTCATCGCATGAGCGCGGGTAACTACTATTTGCGCGCGGGCATGTATTACTTCACCGCCGAGCGCTTTATTTACCCCGGCCCCGACAAACGCGAAATGGGCCGCATCGCCATCGACTGTCAGACGAAAGGCATCCTGCGCCGCCATCCGAACGTGGAGCGCGTGGAAGTACCGTTCGAGGGTGCGCACACAAGTAAGTCGCTGCCGGCATTTTTCATGAAAGCGCTGAATACGAACGCCGAGCGCGCACCCACCATCGTCGTTTTTAACGGCATGGACAATTGCAAGGAAATGAGCGTACTGTTCGCGGGCCTCGAATTCGCCGCGCGCGGCTGGAACACGCTCGCCATCGACGGGCCGGGGCAAGGTGAATCGCTGCGTTTGCGCGAACTCTACGCGCGCCATGACTATGAAGTCGCGGGTACGGCGGCGTACGATTACGTCGCCGCACGCGCGGATGTCGATGCCGGCAGGGTTTTCGTCATGGGTTACAGCTTCGGCGGCTACTACGCCGCTCGCGTTGCAGCGTTCGAGAAACGCTACCGGGGCGGCATCGCCATGAGCGCGCTGCACTGGGACTTGCACGCGTGGCAGCAAGACATCAAACGCCGGCAGGACGCCGACCCCAAGGGCACGCCGCAGTCCGCGTTTCACTTTCGCTGGATAATGGGCTGCATTGACGATGCCGGAGCCGCTCTCGAAAAAGCAAAAAAATTCTCACTTGTGGGCGTCGCCGAAAAAATCACCTGCCCTTTCATCATCGTCCACGCGGGCGAAGACACCGTAGTGCCGGTCGCCAACGCGCCCAAACTGTTTGAAGCCATTGCGTCCAAAGACAAACATCTGAAAATTCTCAACGCGGACGACGGCGGGCATTACCATGCGCAGGCGGATAACCGGCAGGTGGGAATCGATTACATCGCGGATTGGGTTGAGGAGCACTTGTAACCTTCCACCCACGGTAGGGGGCAATCTCACTACGCCAGTTATGGATGCCGCATGCAACATAGTTGGTGCAATGGGATTGCGCGCTACCTTGGCTGCCTGTGTTGAGGAACCTCCGCTAGGGCTTCCACACCACGTCATCATCAATCGCGTAAAGTTTGCACGCGCTCTTGGCAATTTGCTCGCACGTCGCCAACGCCCGTTGCACAGGATCGGAGGGCATATCGGGCTTGGGCGGCATCACGCTGGTGGCTGATCCGCACTGACCTGCAGGACCGATGGCAAAGCCTCGCGGTAATTCATAGGTTGCCCAACGTCGGTAAATTTCGCGGCAATTGCTGCTCAACAGCGGCACGGCGTCGACATCCGTCAGCGCCGCAAAGCCGCTCGGCGGATGAGCTTCGCGAAGCGCCGCATTCAGCTGTGGGCCGAGTACCGCCTTTTGCGCGGGCGACATCGTGCGTGGCACCACTGCAGTAGGCAGGCCAATGCCGCGCAGAAACTCCTCCACCGGCTTAAGCCAGATCACCAACCCCGCGCGGTGGGCGAACATCCCATGCGCGTCGCCTTCCTCAAATTTGCCGTACGAAATCAGCCGCGCCTTACCGCCGCCTGCGTTGTAGCGCGCAAACATTTCCTTGGGCAAGTCCGGTCCCCAAAAACTGTCGTTGTCCCCGTAAAACCACAGGCTTGGCAGAGCGGTTTGTCGCCCGTAGGCTTCAAACGCGTCAACGAGGCTTCGTTCCCAGTTGCAGTGGGTATTCCTGTCCTCGATGCGCAAGCCGCCAGCAAAGTTGATCAGCCCACGCACGCCCGGAAACGGCGTGGCGCCCAGCGCCATGGTCGTCAACCCGCCATGCGATTGGCCGATGACAACAATACGTTGCGCATCCACGTCCGGACGTTTGACCAATGACACGAGCGCTTCGCGTATGCCTTCGGCCTGTACCAATCCGTTGCTGGTAATGTTGCAGCCCGGGTTGATATAGGCGCCGCCGGATTTGGAAAACCCGCGGCGCATGGGAATTGCTACAAGATACCCGCGTGCCACCAGCGCATTAGCCGCCATCAGAAAGCGTGCACGCTCCTGAAAAAGTGGATTCCCGGGTGATTTGCCGTGATTGATAAGCGCCAGCGGAAACGGGCCATCGCCGTTAGGCTTGAAAATCGTGGTTTCCAGTTGGGTCGCGCCAAAACCCCCGCCCACTGGCAGCATGATGATCTGCTCATTGAGCATCGCGGCCAGTGGCGGCGTTTGTGCAAATGCCCCCATCGACATGACCCACAGGCCGAGAAGGCCTGCCAACGCCAGAAAACGTGTGCGCCAGTTCATGCTCACCGGAAGCCACGCAATCTCGACCAACCTGTCACCCCAACCGCGGATCCGCTGTAGATTCCCCCTTGGGCTTCACCGGCGGATGCGCCTTCAGCACGTCTTCGTTCAGTGTAATTCCCAGCCCCGGCGCCTGCGGCACGGCGTAGCAACCGTCCACCAGCTTGGGATGAGCGCCGGTCATGATTTCATCGTAAAAACTGCCTTCGCTTTGCCGTTCCAGAATCAGGAAGTTCGGCACCAGCGAACATACGTGCAGACTGCCCATGTTGCACACCGGGCCGGTGGGGTTATGCGGCGAGAACTTCACGCCAAATTCGTGCGCGCGATTCGCCACCGCCAGCATGCCGGTGTAGCCACCGGTGTATTTGATGTCCGGCATCACCACGTCGAGCAACTTCGCGCGCAGCAGTGGCTCAAAGCCCAGCACGCCGATCTGGCGCTCACCGCCGGCAATCAGCACGCCCATATCGGCAGCGGCACGGCGCACGCGATCCAGCACCGCATGATGCTCGGCACGCTCCGAAGTCAGACACTCCCCCCAGAACAGTTTCGCGGGTGCGAGGTCGCGCAGGAGTTGCAGAGCCGTCGGCTCATCAAAGCGCCAGTGGCAATCCACCAGTACGCCAGCGTCCGGCCCCACGGCGTCGCGCACCGCCAGTATGCAGTCGAGCGCGTGACGATATTTTTTTCTGACCTCGGGGTCGTTCATGTCGGCCCAGAACACCCCATCAAATGGCGCGAGCTTGAACGCGGTGTAGCCCTGCGCCTGGCGATCGCGTGCCAGGGCAGCGAAACCCGCTGGAGAACGGTCCGTCGCCGCACGGTTGATGTTGCCGTAGACGCGTATCCGGTCGCGCAGCGGCGCACCGAAGAGGCGATGCAACGGCACACCTGCCTCGCGCGCCTTGATGTCCATCAGCGCCATTTCCGCCGCGCTCAATATCGAATTCCACACCAGCCCGCCGACCGCGTGCGGATACACCGTCAACTGCGGCAACGCCGCATCGATGGCAAGGCCGGTGATGTTCGCCGCGAGGCGCTTTACGTTGAGGATTTGATTTTCCTCCCAGCCGCCGGAGAGCGACGCCTCGCCCCAGCCAGTCAGCCCGTCATCGGTCTGGATTTTCAGAAAGAACCAGTTGGTTTTCTCCGAAACATTCACCGCATAAGGCGTAAGTGTTTGTATTTTCATGGTTTTTTGGTTTTTCTTAAAAGGCATGCCAGGGCTGGCGACTTCGACTATCACTTCGACTATATTACGCGCGTTCGAAATCCACCCAACCACAAACCGGATATCCCCATGCCCGACTACACCCTGCGCGTGAACGGCGCGCAGCGCACCGTACGCACCGACGCCGATACGCCGCTGCTTTACGTGCTGCGCAACGACTTTGAACTGAACGGCCCCAAATACGGCTGCGGCATGGCGCAATGCGGCGCCTGCACGGTGCACATTGATGGACGCGCGGCACGCTCGTGCGTCACGCCGGTATCGTCGCTTGCGGGCAAGGCCGTCACCACACTCGAAGGCATCGGCACGCCGGACAAGCCGCACCCGCTGCAAAAAGCGTTTCTCGATGAGCAGGCGGCGCAATGCGGCTATTGCACCAACGGCATGATCATGGCGGCCAAGGCGCTTCTCGACAGCAAACCGAATCCCGCGGTGGCCGACATCAAGAACGCACTCAATGGCAACCTGTGCCGCTGTGGCTCGCACAACCGCATCGTGCGCGCGGTGCAACGCGCGGCCGGCGTGAAAGCGTAGGAAGATCACGATGCAAACCACACTCAACACCAACCGCCGCCAGTTCCTCAAACGCACTGGCGTTATCGTATCAACCTTTACGCTCGCCGGCCCCGCGGCTGTGGTTCCGCAAACCGTGGCGCCACTGCCCGGCGGCCTCAACGCCAACCGCATGCTCGACGGCTGGGTACGCATCAACAGCAACAATACCGTCACCGTCTTCACCGGCAAATGCGAAATCGGCCAGGGCATTTTGACGGCGCTGACGCAAATTGCCGCCGATGAACTGGATGTCACTTACGAGCGCGTTGAGATCATTTCCGCCGATACCGCGCGCACGCCCAATGAGGGCATGACGGTCGGCAGCTTCTCGGTGGAACAAAGTGGTGCGGCACTGCGCTTTGCCTGCGCCGAAGCGCGCGCGATGCTGTTGGCCGCCGCATCGAAAAAGCTCAATGTGGCGATGGAAAAACTTTCCGTGAACGATGGCACCATCAGCGCATCGCCGGCGCGCATGACCTACTGGGACATCGCGAAAGAGGTCAATTTCAAACGGGAAGCCACCGCCACCTTTAAACCCAAGCCCGCCGCACAGCACAAAATCATCGGCAAACCGGTGCCGCGCCGCGATTTTCCAGCCAAGGTCTCTGGCGGCGCGGCGTTCGTGCAGGACTTGCGCCTGCCCGGCATGGTGTTCGGCCGCGTCGTACGCCCCCCGTCGTATCGCGCCACGTTGCAAAGCGTCGACGAAGCGGCGGTGAAAGCCCTCCCCGGCGTGATCACCGTGGCGCGTGACGGCAATTTTCTGGCAGTGGCCGCCGAGCGCGAGGAACAGGCCATCAAGGCGGCCCAGGCGCTGCGTGCGTCGGCGAGGTGGACGGAAGCCCCGGATCTGCCGCCAAGCGGTGGCGCGTTCTTCGATCACATGCGGAAAATGCCCGCGCGCGACATGGTGATTAAAGCCACGTCGCCCGCCACCGCAAGCGGTGGCAAAGTCACTTCGGTGGAAGCGGAATACACGCGCCCCTACCAGTCGCACGGCTCCATCGGCCCTTCGTGTGCCGTGGCGCAGATGAAAGACGGCAAGCTGCAGGTCTGGACACACTCGCAAGGCGTGTTCCCGCTAAGGGCCGAGCTTTCCAGGGCATTGCGCATGAAGCCCGCCGACATTGTCTGCACACACGCCGAGGGTTCGGGTTGTTACGGGCACAATGGCGCGGATGATGTTGCGTTTGACGCGGCATTGGTAGCGCGCTCACTCAATGGCCGCCCCGTGAAATTGCAATGGATGCGCGAAGACGAATTCGCATGGGAACCGTACGGCTCAGCCATGCTACTCAAAATGCACGCATTGCTTGACGAATCAAAGCAGATTGTCAGTTGGCAGCACGAAATCTGGAGCCACTCGCACAATATGCGCCCGACCAGCAACCCCGATGGCATCGCCTTTCTCGGCAGCTGGCATCTGACCGACCCGGCACGCCGCCCCACACCCGTGAACGGACCGCAACCCAACGGCGCCGCTGACCGCAACGCGGTGCCGCTCTATGACTTTCCCCGCCAGAATGTGCTGTTGCATTTCATCACCGACATGCCGGTACGTGTTTCGGCACTGCGCGGGCTGGGCGCTTACGCGAACGTATTCGCGCTGGAATCGTTCATGGACGAGATCGCGCTGGCCGCCGGTGAAGACCCGGTGGCGTTTCGCCTGAAGCACATGAAAAATCCGCGCGCACGCGCGGTGATCGAAATGGCCGCGGAAAAAGCGGGATGGAAACCCAACGCCAAAAACTACGGCGCAGCCCCCAACATCGGTAGAGGCATTGCCTTCGCGCAATACAAGAATCTTGCGTGTTACTGCGCGGTCGTCGCCGATGTCACTGTAGATCGCAACGGCATGGCAAAAGTTACGCGGGCTGTCGCCGCCGTCGATGCCGGGTTGATCATCAACCCCGATGGCGTGATCAATCAGATCGAAGGCGGCATAATTCAGTCGGCAAGCTGGACGTTGAAAGAGCAGGTGAAATTCGACCGCCAGCGCATCACCACGCGGTCATGGGCCGACTATCCGATCTTCACCTTTAACGATGTGCCGCAAGTGGAAGTGCACCTCATTAACCGACCCGACGAGCGCCCGCTTGGCGCTGGCGAAGGTTCGCAAGGCCCAACTGTGGCGGCCATCGCCAATGCCATTGCCAACGCCACCGGCAAGCGCCCTCGTGATTTGCCTTTCACACCTGAAAAGATCCGCGCCTTGATCGTTTAATAAAATATGAATAAAAACAGATACTTACGAAATATCCCCCACAGCAACGCCGCACGCGCCTCGCTGCTGGCGCTAACGCTTGCCTGCGTTGCCGTACCGCTGTCACAAGCGCAATCCGGCAAGGCCTCCGCGCGCGAACGCGCCGGCGCGACGGTGTTCGGCGAGCATTGCTCCGTTTGCCACGGCGTACGGCTGTTGAAGCAGGACGCCGCGTACGATCTACGTGCCGTTATTGCCGACATGAGCGAAGAGCAATTCCTGCGCGGCGCAAAAACGCGGCGCGGCGCCATGCCGTCGTTCGCCGGGCAACTCAAGGACGAGCAACTCACCGACGTGTACGCCTACATCAGGCGTGGTCACTCGCCCGATCTGGACGACGTGCGCATGGAGAGCAACCACTGAGGACGATCGGCGCTCCCGCCACTGTGCGCCTGAAACAGCGCGTGCTGCCAGCCGTGCTGCTGCTGGCGCTGACGGCGTTCGCGGGCGCGATGGCCTATGGCTGGTGGCACCGCTCGACCCACGCTACGCTCGAAGTGCAACTGGTGTTTAACGCCCGCGGCGGCGCGGCCAACCGCCTGCGCAATGGCCAGCTGGAATTTCTAGATGGCGATAGCAAAGTACTGGCCCGCGCCACGATCGACAGCCGCCGTGGCGTGGTGTGGCTCGCCCACCCCGAACGCGGCCAGTGCGGCCCCGATCTCACGCGCGGCGCCTACCTCGATTGCTTCCGCGCCCATTCGGAATGGATCCCACAGTGGATTGAACATGCGCGCCGCGCCAACGTCAGGCTCGACGGCTGCACCATTCCCGATGCACCGGTGACGCTGTACCCCCGCCGCGACAACCTGCTGCTGTGGTGGATGCCGCTGCCGCATGTCGGTGGAAAGCCGTATGCGAGGCATATTGCCACGGTTACGGCGAATCAGCGGCAGTGTGGGGAATGAGTGTGGCCGCTTTCCCACCAGAGCATGGCGGGTTGACCATGCGAGCGCGGGATAGCCGCTCAGCCACGCGCTATCGGCACTCCAATGGAAAATCAGGGCGCAGCGACAAGACGATATGAAGCATGACAGCCGGCGCAGTACGACATTAACTTTGCCGTGCGTCCCATGATTTGCGCAGCCGACTCCTTGTTCGCTATACCTTCCGCCACCTCGTCGAATGACTTATGCATAGCCCCAGCCATGGCCCGCCAAGCGTCCGTTGTTTTATGCCCGAAACTTGGCGGCCGCCCCGGAAGTGGAAATTTCACACGTCCCGTACCGCGATCAAGCATCGCTTTGCGGGCGGTCTCTAGATCACCAGTCGAAATCGCCTGCTGGGCGGCTCCAATGGCATCCAGATGCCCACGTATTTCGCTGAGCAAGAAACTGTACTCTTGCGGGTTCAGGGTTATGGGTTGTCGTACATCAGAAGGATCGACCGCCAAACTTGTGCCACTGTGAAACAGCAGAGTGACAGAAAGAAATATTGCCCCTGAGAGGAATTTCATGATTTCTCTTTTTGGGTGAGTTAAACACGCCGCCTGAGGTCGTCTGTAACCGAGTGTAGCCCCCTTGTAGCGCAGCACAATACAGGCAACACACTCCAGCTACTACTGCATTCCCGTATTCCGTTGCGCTTGTTACAGTAGCCGTAGCCCGTATGGAGCAAAGCGCAATATGGGACAGTGTTGGCAACCCAAGTGTTCCCGCATTACGCTGCGCTCCATACGGGCTAAAGACTGGGCCTACAACTGCTGCAAACCACACACCCCGAAACAGGGATCGCAGGACGTCTCGTCCGCAAGGAAGCGCCGTGCCTGCCAGGCACAGCGGGCGAGACGCCCGCGATCCCGGTGCTGTTCTGTGAAGATGCCCCCTCACATCACGTCACGCCAAAAAATTTAAATAAAACAAATACTTACAGCACCCCTGACACACCACCATCCACATTGATGCAGCAGCCGGTGACATAACTCGCCGCATCCGAAGCCAGAAACGCAATCACGTTAGCGACTTCTTCGGACTCGCCCATGCGGCCCATCGGGATGGATTTGCTGTTGCGCGCGTAGTGTTCATCGACGGTCAAATTGTTACGCTTGGCGCCGCGCTCCTGCCCCGCAGATTTGATTTTGCCCACGGCCACGGCGTTGACGAGTATGTTGTCCGCCGCGTATTCCTTCGACAGCCCCTTGGTCAGCGCGAGACCCGCCGCGCGGCTGACTGTTGTCGGAAACATTGCCGCGCCCGGCTGTTTGGCGCCGACCATGTTGAGATTGATAATGCGACCGCCACCGACTTTTTTCATGTGTGGCACGGCGGCGCGCGTGGTGCGAATTTGCGCATAAACCTTGATCGCGATGTCGTTGTCCCATACGGCTTCGTCGACTTTCTCGAACGCCACCTGCCCTGATCCACCGGCATTGTTGACCACCACATCAAGCCGGCCAAAGTGTTTGGCAACGGCGTCGATAAAGTTTTCCATCTCGCCCTTTTTGCTGGCGTCTGCGGCCAACGCCAGCACGTCGCCACCCTGTTTGCGCATGTCGTCGGCGAGTTTGTCGAGCACATCCTTACGCCGCGCGCAAAACGCCACTTTCGCGCCTTCGGCCACGAATCGTTGCACGGTGGCGCGGCCGATGCCTTCGCTGCCACCCGTAACCGCCACCACTTTGCCCTTGAGTCCGAGTTCCATAGTTTGCTACTCCATTATTATGTTTTGGACTGCACATTGTGACACAAGCCGGCCCGCGCGCCCGCGCCAGGCTGACGGAAACATTTGCTTACACACCTGCGCACTCTGTTACGCAAACAGCGTCGGCACGCGCATCCCCCGCCCGTTATTGCAAGCGCGGGCATCCGCAATCACGAAATAGAGGAGATCAAACCATGAAAGCCGTCAAACTCGTTATTGCGGTCACCATCGCAGCGCTGCTGGCCGGCTGCATCGTTGTTCCCGTCGGCGGCGGCTACCGCGGCCATCATCATCACGGCGGCTATTACCGCTATTAGCGCTGCGGCGTGGCGTGATGGGTGCATGCTAAACTGCGCCCACCATGAAAATAATCATTCCCGACGATTACCACGGGCTGGTCTCGAAGCTGCCGAGCTTCACCAAACTGGCCGGCCATGATGTCACGGTGCTGCGTGATGTCGCACCGTCGTTTGAAACCCTGGCGGCGAAGCTGCGCGAAGCCGACATCATCATCGCCAACCGCGAACGCACTGATTTCACGCGCGCGCTGATCGAGCAATTGCCGAATCTGAAACTCATCGCGCAAACGGGCCGTAGTGCACATAGCATTGATCTGCAAGCCTGCACCGATCATGGCATTGCCGTTTGTGCCGGTTCGCAGGCGTCGCCCTTTACCGTGGCCGAGCACACGTGGGCGATGATTTTCGCGTGGGCGCGGCGCATCAGTGAGGACGCCGCCACCTTCAAAGCGGGACTGTGGCGTGACTGGTTCAGCGTCAGCCTGCGTGGCAAAACGCTGGGCGTGTATGGCTTGGGCAAGATCGGCGAACCGGTGGCCGCGGCGGGCGCCGCTTTCGGCATGCGCGTGGTGTGTTACTCCCGCGAGGCGACCGCTCGACGCGCGCGTGAATTGGGTTATGAAGCTGCCACATCACGCGCGGAATTCTTCTCGCAAGCGGATGTGCTGAGTGTCAACCTGCGCATGCTCCCGGCCACGCGCGGCATCATCACCGCGACTGATCTTGCCTTGATGAAGCCTTCCGCGCTCATCGTCAACACTTCGCGCGCGGAACTCTTCGCGCCTGGCGCGCTGGTCGAGGCGCTCAGGAAAGGCCGCCCCGGTTTTGCGGCTGTCGACGTTTACGAAAACGAGCCTGTGCAAAACGGTGATCATCCGCTGCTCAAGCTGCCTAATGCCATTTGCACGCCACACACCGCATGGCTCGAGCCGCACACCTATGAAATGTATTTCGGCGAAGCCTTCGAGCAGGCCGCAGCCTACGCAGCGGGGCAGCCGGTAAAATTGCTGAATCCGGGCGTCGCCGCCCGCAAATAACGCAAACGACAACGCAAATAACACCAACACACGATCGATGGAGGAGCATCACCATGCATGAACCGTTCCGGCGCAGCCACGCCACGAGCGCGAGTATTGTAGCCGCCAGCGCATTAATGGCCTTAAGCACCTTGTCCACCCCGCAAGCCGCCGCACAAAATTACCCCGTGCGCCCGGTGCGCATGATTGTCGCCAACGGCCCCGGCTCTGCGCCCGACGTCATCGCGCGGCTGCTCGGTACCAAACTCGCCGAATCATGGGGTCAACCATTGGTCATCGACAACCGGCCCGGCGCCACTGGCCTCATTGCCGTAGAACTGCTCGCCAAATCCGCGCCAGACGGGCACACCATGTTTCTGAGCACCATGACGCAGCTGATCGCCATGATCATGTTCCAGAAATACCAGCTCGCCACGGAACTCGCACCTGTCACGCTGGTCGGCACCACGCCGTTCGCCATTGTGGTCCCCGCGTCGATACCGGTAAAAACCATTGCCGAGTGGGTCGCCTACGCCAAGGGGCGCCAAGGGCAATTGCTCTACGGCTCTGGCGGCAATTGGGGTTCATCGCATCTGTGCATCGAAAAAATGAATGCGATGGTGGGTTTGAAAATGACGCACGTGCCGTATGCTAACACGGCAACCACGCTGTCGGATCTTATCGGCGGCGCGATTCACGTGTACTGCCCGGCGGTGCCATCGCTGCCGGCGTTCATGGCCAGCGGCAAAGTGCGCGCCATTGGCGTCACCTACCAAAAGCCGACCAAGCTCGCCCCGGGCCTTGTGCCGGTGTCGGACACGCTGCCGGGTTTTGAAATGCTCGGCTGGTATGGCATGAACGTGCCGCTGAAAACGCCGCCGGACATCATCGCAAAAATTAATGCCGAGCTGGTAAAAGCCTTGAAAAATCCCGATCTCGCCGAGCGCATGCTCACGGTGGGCGCGGAAGCTGTAGGTTCCACCCCGGCGGAGTTCGCGGCGTTCCTGAAAAAGGACACCGATCACTGGACCAAAGTGTTGAAGGAAAGCGGCGCGAAGTTCGGTGCGAGTAGCTCCAGCAAGTAGGCGTCCGCAACTGCGGGTTTGTGGCCCGATGTAGGGTAAAGGTCGCTGGCTGCAGGCTATCGCACTAAGCGCCTCGTCAGGAATCACATGGCGTTGAATTGCCCGTAAGTTTTACTGTAAGCATTTGTTTTAATTGGTATTTTTAAACAGCTTCGGGATGTGACTGCATGGCGATGACTGCCGTCGAAAAGGTGCTCGCCGCGAAAAGCGGCAAGTCAGCCGTGCGCCCGGGTGACGTGGTGTTTCCTGACCCCGATTACGTGATGATTCACGACGGCGTGGTGATGGGCGCCAAGCGTGAGCTCGACGCGCTCGGCATCCACCGGCTCGCAGCACCCGGCAAGGTGATGATGGTGAGCGACCACGACGTCATCTACGGCAGCGCGCGCGCTGCCGAGCGTGGGGTGTTCAACCGCGCGGCGGCAAAGGCGTGGGGCGTCAAGCAGTTTTACGACGTTGGCCGCGGCGGCCACGGGCACATTTTCCCGATGGAATCGGGCCTCTTGCTACCCGGCATGTTTTATTTCGACAACGACCGCCACGCCACCAATGCCGGTGCGATCGGTGCTTTCGGCTTTCGCATCGGCAGCGAAATCAGCCGCGTGCTCGCTACCGGCACCAACTGGGTGCAGGTGCCGAAATCGGTCAAGGTGACGCTTAAAGGAAAATTAAAGCCCGGCGTTTACGCGCGTGACATCGGCTTTCATCTCGCGATGTTGATCAAGCAGAAAATTTTCGACGTCGACATCGATTACAAAGTGCTCGAATACGCCGGTGATCTCGATCAATTCAGCCTCGCTGCGCGCACAGCCCTATGCTCCAGCCCCACCGAGATTCAGGCCTATGGCGTGTTCCTGCCGCCCTCGGAAACCATCCTCGCCCACGCACGCGAACAGGCCACGCGCCCGTTCACACCGGTCTACGCCGATGCTGACGCACACTACGAAGCCGAATTCACGCTCGACATTTCCCGGCTGGAACCGCAAATCGCGCGGCCCGGCGGTGTGCACAACGCGGTAAATCTGTCCGAAGTTGCCGGCACGCCGGTCAGCCACGCCTTTATCGGCTCGTGCGGCTCCGGCATGTGGGACGATCTGATGCAGGCTGCCGCCGTGTTAAAGGGCCGCCGCATTGCCGATGGCGTGCGGCTCTTCATCGCGCCCGGCACTGAAGCCTCGACAAAACGCCTTGCGCGCGAGGGCTGGATGCAAACCTTCATCGAAGCCGGGGCAATCCTGCTCCCCGCCGGCTGCGGCCCGTGCAACGATGCGGTCATCGGCCCCATACATGCCGGCGAAGTGTCGATTTCCACCGCCACCAACAATCCACCGGGGCGCTTCGGCGCGCGCGATGGAAAACTTTATTTGGGCAGCCCGGCGACGGTAGCGGCATCTGCCGTGACTGGCAGGATTACTGATGCACGCGAGTTTTTTTTGACTGAAATGCGGCAATGAACGCCCGCCGCTGCCTGGTTATCGCCCACCGTGGCGCATCCACTTACGCACCGGAGAATACGTTTGCCGCGTTCGATCTCGCACTCAACATGGGTGTACTGCATATTGAACTCGACGTACAACAATCCTGCGACGGCCATCTCGTCGTGATCCACGACGATAAAGTAAACCGTACAACCAATGGTGATGGCGAAGTCGCGGCGCTCACCTTGGGCGAACTGCAATCGCTGGATGCCGGTGCGTGGTTCAACGCGAAATTTGCCGGCGAGCGCATTCCCACGTTTAAAGCACTGCTCGACCGCTATCGCGGCCGCGCGCACCTGCACGTGGAAATCAAGGGTAAAACCGCCAGACTTTCCGAGCGCACCGTGGATATGATTCGGCAACACGGCTGGGCGAAGGACGTCACCATGACCTCATTCCAGTTCGACAAAATCGAAGCCTTGCGCGCTTACGCGCCGGAACTGCCCTCGGGCTGGTTGCTGCGCGACATTGACGATACGGTGATCCCACGGGCACATGCGCTGGGCCTCACGCAACTGTGCCCCAAGGCCGAAACCGTAACACCTGCACTGGTCGCGCGCTTGCGCGAAGCTGGTTTCGACGTGCGTGCGTGGGGTGTCGCCAACGAAGAGCTGATGCGGAGGATGGTCAACGCCGGCGTCGACGGCATGACAGTGAATTTTCCAGACAAGCTCACTGCGCTGCTACGCGAATCGCCAATAAATATTCAATAAAATCAATTAATTATATCAATACCCCAAAACCGCACGCGTCACTGTTGTCCGTGTCCCGCCTCATTTCTTGTCGCCATACTTCGGCACCGAATGCTGCGGAGTGAATGGCCCGATGGCCTCCATGTCGACTTCCACCAGACTCGGCCCGCGTTGCTGTAAAGCGGCTTTGAGATGCGCGCCCAGTTCGTTGCCGATGTGGCGCACGCGCCAATAAGGCAACCTCGCGACTTTGGCCAAGCCTTCTAGATCGGGGCCGGCAAGTTCGTCATAAAAGCGCCGCTCGCCATAGGTGGCTTGCTGGATGTGGCGTATCACGCCGTAGCCCTTGTCGTTCATCACCACAAAGCACACGTCCGGTTTTTCCTGCACCGCCGTCCACAGCTCGCCGAGGTTCAGCGCAAAACCACCGTCGCCGCACAGCGCCACCACCTTGCGATCCGGCGCACCGAGCGCCGCGCCAATCGCAAGCGGCATGCCGGTACCGATGGCAGCGCCCACGGAATAAATGCTGTCGCGGGGGCCGTACACCGGGAATATGCGATTGGCCCAGGTGGTCTGGTGAAAGCTGATGTCGCGCACCCACAACGCTTCGCGCGGCATGGCGGCACGCATGATTTCGGGAAAATCCTGATAGAGGCCAAGCGTGTTGCGATAGCTGGCGATAGCCTGCGGCTTCAGGCGTTCGACTCCGGCCACAAAGCCCGCATCGGCGCGCCAGCGGCCCTCCAGTCGATCAGCAAGCGCGTTTAAAGTCAAAGCACTGTCGGCATTCACCAGCAGTGCAGCGGGATAAGTGCGTGTGTTGGCGAGCGTGTCAACGTCGATGCGCACGCGGCGCGCGGGCAGACGCATGGCACAATCGCGCGTCTCGTGCGCGCGCAGGCGCGTGCCAGCGGCGATCATCAAATCCACCGTTTCATACAGGCGTTCAAACTCTGGCAGCGTCGCCAGCGGGCCGATGACCAGCGGGTGATCCTCCGGCAGCACGCCGCGCCCGTTCCAGCTCGTCGCCACCGGAATGCCGAGTTTCGCCAACCGCGCCACGGCATCTCCCGCATGCCGTGCGCCGCCGCCCGTCCACAGCAGCGGGCGTTTGGCGCTTTGCACCCTGGCGGCCAGCGCATCCATGGCCGATGCTGCCGGCGTCAACGCGGGTGGAATCGGCAACGCGAATTGATCCAGCGCGGCTGGCCGCGCGATAGTCATCGACTGAATATCGATCGGAATTTCCACGCTTACCGGCCCCATCGGCGGCGTCAGCGCTTCGGCTGCCGCGTGCATCAGCATGCCGAGTGCGCTTTCCGCCGAAGGGACGCGATAAGCCGCCTTCGACACCGAGCGCAGCATGCCCAGCTGATCCGGCACGTCGTGCACGGGCGCCATGCCACGATCGATCATCGTCGTCGAAGTCTGCCCGGTAATGTGCAGCAGCGGGCTGCCGGCGAAGCGCGCTTCAACCAGGCCGCTCGCCGCGCTCGCCGCACCGCCGCCAGTGCTGGTGATGAGTACGCCAAGGCCACCCGTCACACGCGCATAGGCATCGGCCATGTGCGCCCCGCCCATCTCGCCGCGCACCATGATAAATCGCAGCGCGTTACGCCGGTGTATCGCCTCCATCAGCGGCGCGTTGTGCACCGAGATAATGCCGAACGCGGTGTTGACGCCACACCGGTCCAGAAATTCCGCCACTACGTCACTGACACGCACACTCGACTGAGTCATTTAAGTTTCCCTGGAAACGGACTCAATCGAGCCGTATGTTCGCCACTTTGATAATTTCGCTCAAGCGCTTGTGATCTTCCGCCGTCAGCCGCGCGAATTCGTCCGGAGTGGTCACCAGCGGTTGCGAACCCCAGCCAGTGATGCGCGCCATGATGTCGGGCAGCATCACGATGCGCGCGATTTCCGCCGACAGTTTGTCAACCACCGGCTCTGGGGTGCGCGCCGGCGCAAAAATGCCCTGCCACGGCTGGAAACGAAAGCCCGGCATGCCGGCTTCAATAAACGTCGGCACCTGCGGCAACCCCGGAAACCGCGCCTCGCCACTGGTCGCCAGCGGTTTCAACCGTTTGGCGTGAATGAGCGGCAGCGCTGTCAACACTACCGAGAAATGCATCTGCACCTGCCCGCCCACCGAATCCGTCAGCGCTTGTGCACCGCCTTTATAGGTCACATGCAAGGTCTTCACGCCCGCCAGCATGTTGAACAATTCCGCCGCAATATGATTCAGATTGCCATTGCCGGATGTCGCGTAGGCCAACTCACCGGGCTTGGCCTTGGCCAATGCAATGAGTTGGTTCAGATTACCCGCCGGCAGCGTGGGGTGGACCACCAGCACGAAATCACTGCGTTGCACCGTGGCAACCGGCGCAAAGTCCTTGACGCTGTCGTAGGGTAAATTGCGCGCGAGCAGTCCGTTCAGGATGTGCGTGCTGCCGCCCAGCAGTATCAACGTGTAACCATCCGGCGCCGACTTGGCGAGCAGCTCCGTTCCCACCGCGCCGTTTGCGCCAGGCCGGTTGTCAACAATGACTTGCTGCCCCCAGCTTTCAGTCATTTTCGGCCCTAGCATGCGCGCCACCGGATCGATGCTGCCGCCCGGCGGGAACGGCACGATGATGCGGATGGGCTTATTGGGATAGACCTGCTGAGCCATCAACGGTGTGGATATTGCCACGCCAATTACAGCAACTCCGCGCACGAGCATGGAAAAGGTCAGCATCGCAAGCTACTCCCCGGTTACGACAACGCGTGGCGTGCCATCAAGCTGCAGCACTTCGACACCGTTATTGTAATCACTTGCGTGCGGGCAAATGCCGCGCCGGGACTCTGCATGCGGCCCGCTGTTACCACGCGGCGGCGCCCGGCTGCGCATTGAACACAGTGACCGGCTGCAAGCGGAAGCGCCTGAACTACGCCACCGAAAGCATTACGTAACTATCTGTTTTTATTGATATTTTATGAGAGCCTAACACTTCTGCCGTATCGCCAGCACAGCCTGATTGCGCAAGGTTTTCAGCAGCCTTAACTGTTCAGGGTCTATCGTAAGTTCACCGGCATTGTCGTGATCCGCATAAAACAGGCCAATCACCTTTTTGTTCATCACCACGGGCAACAGCAGAAAGGCCGGCGCGTTTACCACATCCCGGTACCACCGTGGAATGCGGGTCGCGATGTTGGCAGCATGCGAATCGGCGATGAAAAGATCGACGTTCTTGTCGAGCGCGACCTGGAACACGTCCTGCGTCTGCCCGAGGGGCACTCGGAACTTCTTCAGATATTCGTCAGAGCGCACACCGAATCCAAAGCGCGCTTGCAGGCTGTTGCTGCGTGCATCGCGCGTGCACAGCAGCACATGCGAGAACGCCATGCCGCGGTACATGGTTTCAAGAATAATGCGCAGAATATCGTTCAGATCATATTCGCCGACCAGCGTATTGGTCAGGTCCTGTATGCCGGCCGTGAGCGTCGCCGCGGCACTGGCGCCAGCACTGGAGTCAAGCGCGCCACTCCCGGCCAACCCGGTCGCGGTATGCGTCAATGCGTCCAACGCGTCGGCGGCACCCGCCGTGACATCGACGACATCACCCGCATTCGCAGGCGTGTCGTCGCCGTTTCCGGACCAACTGGTAATGGCCTTCAGCACACGGCTTTTGCCGGAATCGGCGACAAAAATTGCAGATTCCGTCAGGAACTCCTTGACAGAATCATCCACGACCGCAGCCAGCTGCTCCTTGCCCAGATTGAGCGTTGCGCCGAACCGGCGCTTCAATTCGTCGAGTTCCGCGGTTTTGCGAGAACGCGCGGTGTCGCTGGCGACCCGGCACAGGGCGGTCGCCAGATTGGTCGTCACCCGCAGCCGGTCGGTGGGCGTAGTGGCTTTCGGAGCTCTGCCGGCACCCAGACGCTGCATGCTGTTGATGATTTTCCCGGGCAAATGCCAGCTGCGCGCAACGCCTATGCCCAGTTCCTCGTACGAAACACCCAGCACCGCACGCGACGCCTTGTCTTCGGTCTCGCCGCGCGCCTGGCGTTTGGCAATTTCGGCGGATTCGTCGAAAAAATAGTATGTAGCAAGCATCTTCCCCAGATTATGGAACACGCCGCACACAAAGCCTTCCTCGCTGTCCGGTACACCGCATCTTCCGGCAATGCGCCGTGCCATGACGCCCGCGAAAAACGAGGAGATGACGTCTTCCTTGAGCTGCGCCGCCTGGCTCTTGTTTTGCAGATGCTCAAACAGGATGAGCGTCACCGCGAGATCGCGCACAGCATTAAAGCCCAGAATCATGACGGCTCGCGAGATGGTGCTGATATTGCCGCCATACTGCCCATAGGTCGACGAATTGACGATGCGCAGCAGTTTGTTGGTCAGCGCGAAGTCCTTGAGCAGCGCGGCCGACAGGGTCTGAACGCTTTCGTCGCTGTTGGCCGCGACGCGGTTGATAGTGCCGATGGTTCGCGAAAGCGCGGGAAAGTTTCCCTTGTGATTCATGCGGCGCAGCAGAAACTCAACCGTGCCCGTGACACCTTCCGCAGGTTTTTCGGAATCCGCATCCGGCGCCAGATAGCCGTCCAGCGCCGTTTTCATTGCTGCTGCGGAGGCATAACGTTCGCCATCGTCCTTCAGCAGCGCCCGCATCACCAGATGATCCAGACGCTCGTCGATTTCAGGAAAGGATCGCGACGGCGGATGAATCGGCTCGTTGGCAATCTTGTGCATGACTTCAAACACGCTGGCGCCGGTGACGGCGGGCGTACCCGTCAGCATTTCATAAAGCACCATGCCGAGCGAAAAAATGTCCCCGGCCTGGCTGGCGACATTGTCACCCATGCGTTCGGGCGCCATGTAACGCGGCGTGCCCTGCAATGCGAGCGCGCCGCTTTGAGCGGCGCCAGCAGTGGCCGCGATGCCGAAATCCATGATGCGCGCACAGTCTTGCGCGTCTATCATGATGTTCGCCGGCTTGATGTCCCGATGGATCACCTGCTTGGCGTGCGCGTAACTCAGACCGCCGGCGATCTGGCTGGCGATCCGAAGCGCGCGCATTTTGTCCAGCCTGCCGTCCTTTTGTATCAGCTGTGCCAGTGTGACACCGGGTACGTATTCCAGCACCAGGTAGTGGCTGCCTTCATGTTCCAGCGCGTCATAAAGCGTCACGATATTCGGGTGGCTGAACTGGCTGATCACCCGCGCTTCCTGCAACAACGCCTGAATTTTCGCCGCGGAAGCGCCGCGGCCTATCGCCTTGACGGCGACCTCGCGGCCCAGGTGCGGATCCCGGGCCAAGTAGACGCTGCCCTGGGCGCCTTTGCCCAGCGTGCGTTCGATTTCGAAGCGACCAATAGTCATTGGCGCCCTAACGCTTGCAGCAATTGCGCTCATGCCCGACTCCGAACGTGGGGGAATTGATTAATTGCCGCGCCGCGGCATCCCGCGTGAAGCCTGTATCTTGTTTCCGGGTTCATTTTTCAGTATCTACGGCGCAATAAAAGCAAGCTTTAGCCGGTTTAGGCGGTGCGCGTGGCTCACGCCACGACACAACCTTGCGAAATGGGCGCATTGGGCGGCAAGGCCAAAATCCGTGTAGTAGCAATATCAGGAAGGTTTCGAAATCGCTGCAGAATTGCCCATTGCGCGGGCTGGCCAAAGCGCGACCGGACACCGATATGAATTCCGCTCCCCGCACGTGTTAGCATCCCCCGCCCATGACCCCGCAATCGCCAACTTCGCCGCCAGAAACCGAACCGGTGCAACAGGTGCAATGGGTACTCAAGGGCCGCTGCTACAAACTCGGCCACGACGTGCCGCACCCCGGCGGCGTGGTGCCCAACCTCATCATCATCGGCCGCCATTTCGACGCAGCAGACATCATTCCGCGTCTGTTTGAAGAAACCGACCCGGGCTTTCACACGCGTTGCCGGCCGGGCGACATCATCGTTGCCGGCCGTAATTTCGGCATGGGGCCGAAGATGAACGGCTATATCGCCATGCAGGCATTGGGCTTGGGGCTGGTGTGTGAATCGATGCCTTTTCTCGGCTATCGCGCGGCCATCGGCTGCGGGCTCAAGGTTATGACCGATTGCGCCAGCGTGCTCGACATTTGCGACATGGGCGACGAACTCGAAGTGGATTTTCGCAACGGATTTTTTATCAACCACACGCGCGACATCCGCCGCGAATACCCCCCGCTGCCCGATGGCCTGCTGGAAATCGTGGCGCTCGGCGGCAACAGCGGCTGGCTCAAACAATGGTGGGCCGCGCAGCATCATCAGGAAAATCAAGCATGACCTCAAGCATGAAATTGCGGCAGTTTTTGTTCGCACTGCTGCTCGCCAGCACGGGAGCACTGGCGCAACCGGCGCCCGCCACCGCCCCCTCCACCGACGGGCAACTGTGCCGCAGCAGCACCAACCCCGATCTGGCGATCAAGCACTGCACCGCCGCAATTGAATCGAGCAAGGCCAACAGCGAAATGCTCGCTCAGTGGTATGTGCTGCGCGGCGCGCAATGGGCGAACAAGGACGACTACGACCGTGCGATTGCCGATCAGACCACGGCGCTGAAAATCGATCCGAAGACGCCGCGTGCCTATCACCACCGGGGCGCTGCGTGGTCGAACAAGGGCGAGCCGGATCGCGCCCTCGCGGATTTCGACGCGGCGCTGGCGCAGACGCCGGATAATCCGCAGATTCTTCACGCGCGCGGCATCGAGCACGCGGTAAAAGCCAACTACCCGCGCGCGCTGGCGGATTTTGACGCAGCCTTGCGCCACGCCAAGGGCAATGATGCACAAGGCGTGTATTTCGCGCGGGGCCGCACGCTGTTTTATCAATCCGAATTCACGCGCGCGGCGGCAGACATCGAAACGGCGTTCAAGGCGCAGCCCAATATTTACACCGCGCTGTGGCTGTATCTCGCACGCCGCCGCAGCGGCCTGATGGACGCGGATGACCTGCTGGAACGCGAAACGCGACGCATTCGCAGCGGCTGGCCAGCGCCGGTGATCGCTCTGTATCTCGGGCGCACCGACCCTGCGTCGGTGGTGAACAGCGCCACCGACAGCGATCCGGTGCGCCGGCGCGAACTGCGCTGCGAAGCGGATTTTTACATCGCACAATCACACCTTATCAAAGGCGATCGCACGACCGCGCAAAGACTGCTCGAAGGCATGCAGCGCGACTGCCCGAAAAATATTCTGGAATATGAAGGTTCCATCGGCGAATTGCGGCGTGGCCGATGATCTTGCAAGACATTACGTAACTATCTGTTTTTAAGAACTTTTTATGAATGAATCTGTGCACCGCAATGCCCTTGGCCAGCCCATAGGCCAGCCCTTGCCGCAATGGAAAGCGCCGCCCGTGCCTCCGCGCGAAACGCTCAATGGTCGTTATTGCCGCATCGAGCCACTCGACGCGGCGCGTCACGCCGCCGATCTCTACGCCGCGAATGCACTGGACGCGAGCGGCGCGGGCTGGACTTATCTCACCGCCGGGCCGTTCGCAGATTTCATCGCTTATCAGGCGTGGGTGGAAAAAGCCGCTGCGGGTAACGACCCGCTGTTTTTCACGATTGTCGATCTTAAAACGCAAAAAGCAGTGGGCGTGGCGTCCTACATGCGCATTGATCCGGCGAACGGCGTGATCGAAATCGGCAGCCTGCGCTTTTCTCCACTGATGCAGCGCACGCCGGTATCGACAGAGTCCATGTATCTCATGATGAAAAATGCGTTCGCGCTCGGCTACCGGCGTTACGAATGGAAGTGCGACACACACAACGCGCCGTCGCGCGCGGCCGCACAGCGTTTCGGCTTTTCCTACGAAGGCATTTTCCGGCAGGCCGTGGTCTACAAAGGCCGCAACCGCGACACCGCGTGGTATTCCATCATCGACAGTGAATGGCCCGCCATCGACGCCGCGTTTAGTCAGTGGCTTGCACCGGAAAATTTCGATGCCGCCGGTAAGCAGCGCATGGCGCTGTCGTCGCTCACCGGCCCTTTGCTCAAGGCACGCGGCTAACCGCAATTACCGATAAACCGGAAACCCGCGTATCCGTTCAAGGTGTTTGTCCCACACTTCTCGATTGACAAAATTCACCGGCTTCTCGTCGCGCAGCAGACGCACCACTTCCTGTGCCGAGCCGATGGATAGCCGCTTCATGCTTTCCGTGGTCAGGCCGCCCATGTGCGCGGTCAGCACCATATTGTCGAGCTTGAGAAACGGGTGATCGCGCCGCAGCGGTTGTTCGGCATACACGTCGCACACCGCACCGCCCAGGCGCCCATCCCCCAGCGCCGCGGCAATCGCCATTTCGTCCCACACCGGCCCACGCGACACGTTAACCAGACACGCGCCGCGTTTCATCAACGCGATGCGATCCGGGTTGATGAGATTGCGCGTGGCGTCGGTTAACGGACAGCACATCGCAATGAAGTCCGCCTCGCGGCACAGCGTGTCGATGTCCACCCCACGCATGAACGCGGGCAACGCATCGAGACGCCGCTGATGCCCGAGCACCTTAATGCGAAAGCCCGCGTGGCAGATTTCGCCGACGCGGCTGCCGATGTTGCCCACACCGATCACGCCAATAGTGCGGCCCATCAGTTCGCTGGAGGTTTCGCCCAGCGCCCGCGCGGCGTTCCAGTCCTGGCTGCGCAGTGTCTGGTTGATGAGATGTATGCGGCGTGTCATCAGGAGCAGCGCGCTCATCACGTACTCGGCAACCGATTCCGCGTTCACTCCTGGCATGTTGGCCACGGGTATTGCGTGCGCCGTGGCGGCTTGCATCGGAATCATGTCGAGCCCCACCGCATAACGCACCACGCCACGCAGGCGAGTGGCCACCTCGAAAATGTCCTCCGGCAGATTCGCCCGCACCAGAATGGCGTCGGCCTCGCGCGCGCAATCGCGCAGCGTTTGCGGCTTGACGTCGGGCGCGGTCACCACGTTTGCCATGGTTTCAAGGATTTCCACGCCTTCGCGGCCGATGGGGTTGGTCAACAGTACGGTGGGACGGGTCATCAAGGGCTCCAGAAAATCTTGTGGTATGTCATGGCGCAGCGGGCATCGCGCGTTTTATTCAGAGGTCGCGTTTGTTATTATCTCTGCTTTCGCGGCATGCCGCGCACGCATGCTGGACTCGCCCCGGCGAACCGGTGCGGCTGGCGCGTTTCACACTGGCAATCGCGATCACACGATCACGACAACAATCACCGCATGTTTGCACTTTCATACTTGTTCTCAAGCTCGTTCCACTTTACTTCCGCCGCGCGACTTCCCCGATCATGATGATTCTTGAACACGAAGCCAAGGCGCTGTTACGCACCGTGGGCGTGGCTGTGCCCGATGGGACATTGATCAAACCGGGCTTACGCGCGCCAAAAGTACGCGAATACCCGGTCGCGGTAAAGGCACAGGTGCGCAGCGGCGGGCGCGGCAAACAGGGCGGCGTAATTCGTGCGAACAATGCCCGTGAGCTGCACGCAGCGGCGAAAAAATTGTTCGCCACCGAGTTCAATGGCGAGAAGCCCACCGTGCTGCTGGCTGACCCGTGGCTCGCCATCGAACGCGAACTGTATCTGTCGGTCACCGTGGACAGTGCGGCAGGCGGCTATGTGGTGCTGTATGCCCCCAGAGGCGGCGTCAACATCGAAGACGGCCCGCCTCCCGTGCGCTATGCCATCGGCCCCGCGTGGAAGTTCCGGGCGCATGAGTTGCGCGCCCACCTCGAACCGGTGGAGACCGATTACCGTATCCGTGAGCGCGTGATTTCGCTGGCGCAGCGGCTGGTGGAAACCGCCGCCGCGCGCGATTGCCACACCATCGAAATCAATCCGCTGGCAAAGCTCGCAGACGCTGACAACCCCGAACTGCTGGCATTAGACGGCAAAGTGGTCTACGACGAGTGGGCGCACTACCGCAACGCTGATATTGAAGCGCAACGCCAGGGCGAGTTAAAGCGTGCGCACAAGTTGTTGCGCGCGAGCATGGAAATGGGTCATATGTATGTCAAGCTCGACGGCGATATTGGCCTCATTTCCGGCGGCGCGGGCATGACCATGGGCGCGATGGATATGATTCACGGCTACGGCGGCAAGCCAGGCTGCTTTCTAGATGTCAGCCCCGGCCCGGCGTCGCCCCGCGGTTACAAGCCGGCGTTTGCCTTGCTCGATGGTGACCCGGATGTGAAGGTCATCCTCGTCAGCGTGTTCGGCGGCGGCACGCAAATGAACCGCGTTGCACGGGCGCTCAAGGAAACGATGGCGACGCGCAAGAGCAAGAAGCCCGTGGTATTCCGCCTGGACGGTACTTATGTCGCAGAAGTGCCAGCGATTTTTGAAACCTTCGGCGCGCACAATCATGCCACATTGGAGACAGCGGCCAGGGAAGCGGTAAAGCTGGCGAAGCGCACAAAATGAGCATCCTCCTCGACCAATCCAACCGCGTGCTGGTGATGGGCGCGACCGGCAACTACGGCAAGTTTTTCATGAAAGACGCCGGCAGCTATGGAACAACCATTGTCGCCGGCGTCTCGCCCGGGCGTGGCGGCACGGATGTGGATGGCGTGCCGGTGTTCGAGAGTGCGAAAGCCGCGGTAGTAGCCACGCGCGCGGATACGGCCATGGTGTTTGTGCCACCGGTACTCGTGCGTGCCGCCGCCATTGAAGCCATCGAGGCTGGCTGCAAACTGGCAGTTATTACCGCCGATGAAATGCCGGTGCGCGACATGATTGAAATTCGTGCCGCTGCGCTAGCCAACGGCGCTCGCACCACTGGCCCCAACTCGCCGGGACTCATATCCCCGGGCAAGGCCAAGATGGGTTTCATGCCGTCCTTTTGCTTCATGCGCGGGCCAATGGGTGTGATTTCACGCAGCGGGTCATTGTCGTACGAAGGCTGCAAACGGCTTACCGTCGCCGGCATTGGCCAGACCACGGTGGTAGGCATCGGCGGCGACCCTGTGAAAGGCATGACGGCCGGCGAAGCGCTTGCGCTGTTTCACGACGATCCGGAAACGAAAGCCGTGCTGTATCTGGGTGAAATCGGTGGCGTCGAGGAAATTGCAGTTGCCGAATACGCCCGTTCCCAGGGCGCGAAGCCGGTGGCCGCACTGATCGTCGGCAAAACCGCGCCGCCCGGCAAGAAAATGGGGCACGCCGCAGCGCTCGTCGGCAGTAAAGCCGACGGCCATGCCGCCAAAACGAAGATGTTGAGAACCAGCGGTGTCTATGTGAGTAACGGCTTGCCCGATTTGGTCAAACAAGTTCAAGTCGCCCTGGCAGCAGCCGACCGAACATGAACTCCCAGTTGAAAATATCTCATAAGTATCTGTTTTAATTGATTTTTTGAATTACTGCCTGTAAAGGATTTGCCATGAACAAACTTACCGAACTCAATATCACCGAAGAAGCGCCAGAAGGCCTGATCAACGAAGCATCGATGTCGGCCGCGCGCGAGTTGATCGGCAGCAAGCTGCGGCCGGAACAGTATTTGCGCGACGCAAGTGTGGATGCCATCACCATTTTCTCCAACGGCATCGGCGATCTGAATCCGCTCTACCGTGATCAGGAATATGCGCGCTGGACGCGCTTTGGTGGTTTGATCGCGCATCCGTGTTTTCCGTGGACGCATCATTGGCCGGGCCGTTCGTATTGGGGCCTGCCCGGCGTGCACGGTTTCGGCGTGGCCATCGATTGCGAATATTTCCGCAACGTGCGGCCCGGCGACCGCATTTCCATCTGGAACCGCGTGATTGATGTGCAGGAAAAGCAATCCAAGTTCTCCGGCAAAATGGCCATGCAGTATCTCGAATCAACCTACATCAACCAACGCGACGAAGTGCTTTGCAAGGCGCTGGGCCTCACCGCGCGCCACGAGCGCAAGGCTTCGCGCGACAAGGGCAAATACAAGGAAATCAAAACCCACGTCTACACACCGCAGGAGCGCGACCGCATTGATGAAATGGTTATCACCGAAATCGAGCGCATTCAGGGGCAGAAAACCCGCCACTGGGAAGACGTCAAAGTCGGCGACAGCATTGACGAAATCGCGCGCGGGCCGCTCTCGGCCTCTGACACCATGGCATTCGTGATTGCCTCTGGCCGAGGCTCGGCACACGGCGTTCTGCTGCGCCATGCGGCCAAGCACCCGAAACACTACATCCGCAACAAAAAAACCGGCGGCGGCGTGGAATACACCGGCATTGGCCACCACCGCGAAGATTTCGCGCGCGATGTCGGCGTGCCCGGCATGTACGACTACTTGCCGCAGCGCGCGTGCTGGTTCGCCACAGCCATCACCAACTGGATGGGTGACGACGCAGTGTTGAAGCGCCTGCGCATGGAAGCGCGCCTCTTCAACTGTCAGGGCGACACCACATTCATCAGCGGCAAAGTGGTGAAGAAATACGTCAAGGACGGCTGTGCGCTGGTCGATATCGACATGAAAGGCATCAACCAGCGCGGCGATTTGTCGTCGCCCGGTTTTGCCACAGTGATGCTGCCGTCCAAGGATCCGACGACCAAGATTCCGCTGAATGGCGCGGTGTGCGATCTCGAATTGCCGATTGTACGTTAAGCCGAAGTAACAGCATTCATGGATGCAATTTCCGCAATCCTCAAATTCTTCGTTCCTGGATTGTTGGCCTTGGCACTTTGCTTTACATTCGTATTTATCTTCACGCGCAAAGGTTCTAAGTTACGCAATTGGGTACTTGCAACCCCCAACAGAACTGGCTCTGTTGGCGTGGGCGCGCTGCTGTTGATATGGATTTGCATAGTCACTTACAACCGTTTCTTCGGCGCGTAAGTTGTTCAGTCCCATCACACTTCCGCAGTGCTCTCTGTTTTGCTAAGGCAGCGTTTTATTAAGATATCAAGAGACAATCATGGCCAACACGATGCTCCTCGTCCTCGACATGATCAACGATCTGATTCACGAGGACGGCCCCAACGGCAAGAAAGGCTACGGCCCGATTCTCGAGCGGCGCAAGGTGATCGACAACGCCGCGCTGGCGATCAGCAAGGCACGCGCGGTGGGCGTGCCCGTCGGTTATGTGCGCGTGGGTTTTTCACCGGATTACCGCGAAGTTGCCGCCAACAGCGCATTGTTTAACGGCGCGAAAAAGGCGGGCCTGTTCAAGCTTGGCACCTGGGGCACCGAAGTGCATCCCAGGCTCGCGCCGCAGCCGAAGGACTACGACATCATCAAGCATCGCGTGAGCCCGTTCTACGCCACGCGGCTTGAAGTCATCCTCAGCACGCTCAACATCACCCGGCTGGTGCTGTTTGGTGTATCCACTACGGGCGCCGTACTGTCGGCGGCGAAGGACGGCCACGACCGCGACTTCGACATCACCATCCTCGACGATTGCAGCGCCGCCGCCACTGACGAGCAGCACAAGGCGACGCTGGAAATGGTGTCACGGTTTGCGACAATTACGACAGCAGCAGACATCGTATTTCCTTGAAGCGGCCCAATTCAGGATCCGGTTGGGCGGGCAAAGCACAGCGTGCCCACCGACCGCGCGCGTGGGCACGCTGTGCTTTGCCCACCCTGCTTCTTCTGCTGTTTGCCTCCACGCTCGCACTGTCACAATCTGACTACCCCGCCCGCCCTATTCGTCTGATTTGCCCGCTCCCCCCCGGCGGCGGCGCCGACTTGGTCGCCCGCGTAGTGGCGGAACGTCTCTCGAAAAACCTCAATCAGCAGGTTCTGGTCGACAACCGCGCCGGTGGCGGCACGGTGATCGGCGCCGATCTTGCCGCGAAGTCTGCGCCAGACGGTTACACGTTGCTGCTCGGCACCGCCACCACACACGCCATCAACAGCAGTCTGGTGAAAAAGCTGCCCTACGATCCGGTGAAGGACTTCGCGCCGGTTTCGCTGGTAGCTGTGTTACCGCAGATCATCGTCGCACATCCGTCTTTGCCCGCCAACACGCTGCCAGATCTGATCACGCTGGCGCGTCAGCGCCCGGGGGACATACTCTTCGCCTCCACAGGCAACGGCAGCGCGAATCATTTGGGTGCGGAAATGCTCAATAGCGTGGCCAGGATCAGAACCACCCACGTGCCTTACAAAGGTGCGGGGCCTTCGGTCACCGATCTGCTCGCCGGGCAAACGCAGTTCATGTTCAGCACGATTCCGCCAGTGCTGCCGCATGTGAAAGCCAGCCGTTTGAAAGCGCTGGCCGTGGCGCACGCCAAACGTTCTGCCCTGTTGCCGGCACTGCTCACCACCGCCGAGAGCGGCGCGCCCGGCGTGGAAGCAAGCTCCTGGAACGGCATACTTTCACGCGCGGGCACGCCGCTATCCATCATCACGCGACTGCACACAGAACTCTCTGCCATCATGACTCAGCCGGAATTGCGCGACAGGCTTGCCGCTGCCGGTGTTGAACCCATGCTCAACACGCCGGAAGAGTTCGCGCGCTACATCGCGTCGGAGACGGCGCGCTACGCAAAAGTGATTGCATTTTCCGGTGCGCGCATCGATTAAAGCGCCACGAAACTATCAAGTAACTATCTGTTTTAAAACAATATTTTTAGAGACATACATATTATGCCCGCTCAAACACTGCAAGTCGACAAATCCGCCGACGGTCTGCTGCAAGTCACGCTACACCGGCCCGAAACGCGCAACGCACTCAACACGCAGATGGGCATCGAGCTGCGCGAGATTTTTGCGCCGCTGGCGTTTCATCCGCAGGACGTGCGTTGCGTGCTGATCACCGGCAGCGGCGACAAGGCGTTTTGCGCCGGCGGCGATCTCAAGGAACGCAACGGCATGACCGATGAACAGTGGCGCGTGCAGCACGCAATTTTCGAGGAAGCCTTTTATGCCGTGATGAACTGCACCACGCCGGTGATCGCGGCGGTGAATGGTTCCGCCTTTGGCGGCGGCTGCGAACTTGCGCTGGCGTGTGATTTCATCTATGCCGCGAACACCGCACGCTTTGCACTCCCCGAAACCACGCTCGGCATATTGCCCGGCTGCGGCGGCACGCAAAATCTGCCGCGCGCGGTGGGCGAGCGCCGCGCCAAGGAGTTGATTCTCACCGGCCGCGCCTTCACCGCACAGGAAGGCTTCGAATGGGGCATGGTCAACCACGTGTGCGAACCGGAGGAGCTGATGCCCGCCGCGCTTGCCACCGCGCGGCAAATGTGCGGCAGCGCGCCGGTGTCGCTGCGTCAGGCCAAGACGGCGATTCGCCGCGGGCTGGATGTTGATCTGCGCACCGGGCTCGCGATTGAAATCGAGGCCTACAACCGCACCGTCGTCACTGAAGACCGGCTGGAAGGCGTGCGCGCGTTTGGTGAGAAACGCAAACCGGTATTCAAAGGGCGATAAGGCGCTGCCTGTGCAGCCCGTGCAAACTATGAGCGCCTGCGGTGCAGCGCCGATTGGACAATTCTGCGTATCAATTCCGGATACTCCACCCCGGCAAAGCAGCGCTCGCGCCCAAACGTGTGCCGTCCCAGGTCGGGGTTGGGATTGGCTTCAATAAAATAGAGCCGGTTGTCGGCGGTCAAACGAAAATCCAGCCGCGCATAGTCTCGCAGCTTCAGCGTATGAAAGATTTTCTGGCTGACTTTCCGGATTTTCGCAAGCACCGCACGTGGCAGTTTTGCTTCGCGGTAGCTCACGCGCCAACGCCGCTTGTAGGCATCGTCGTGCTTTAACAACCTCGTGGCGAATTGCGGTGCGCCCGCGTCCTGCCGGCCGACTACGAGTTTCAGCGGAAGCATCACGTTCGGCTTATTTCCCAATAGCGCCACGAACAGATCACGTCCCTCAATGTATTCCTCGCACATCGCCGGTGTGAGTTTGCGTTGCCGCAGCGACTTTATTCGCTGGCGCAGAGCCCCATGAGTGTGCACGAGCGCGGCGCCGCTGATGGCGTCCGAGCCATCGGCAAGACGCGGCTTGACGAACACGGGGTAGGGCAAATCACCGCTACTGTGCCTTGATGGCGGCGAGTAGTCGCGCGGCACTGCAACGCCGGCACGCACCGCCGCTTTGACGCGAGCCTTGGCGCGGGCCTTGTCGCGTGCCAACCGCAGTCCGTCGCCCGCCGTGCCGGTGTAACAAAAACCATGCCGGTCGAGCAAGCTGGTGATTTCATGATCGCGCGTGCGGTCGCCGTCTATCCATTCGGTCAGATTGAAAATCACACGCGGCGAGAGCGCCCGCAAGGTTTTCACCGTCTGCCGTTTATCGGCGTCATAAGGCGTCACCGCAACACGGTAGCCACACTGGCGCAGGGCTTTCAGCACCTGTGATTCAACGGAACCGGCATCGACGCGAAAGCCGCCGTTGCTTATGGGCGTGCCGGTCTCGGCATCCACCAGCAGTACGACGTCACATCCCATCCCGGTTCGCATCAGCATTTTCGAACGCTACCCGACATCGCCTTGGGACAAACTAGCGGGCCAAAAAAGAAAGGCGGATCGCTCCGCCTTTTCTTCTTACAAATCATATACTTACTTGAAATTCGCCACGTCGCGCGCGCTGCCGGTCAATTCAAGAATGTGCATGCCGGTATCAGCGCGGTCGACGATGTAAATGTAACCGCGGTCATCGACATCGACATTGTTGGTCTGGATCGCCACCTTGCACTGCGCGCCCTGCGGCGTGGTGATGCACCGCTTGTCGGTGTTATCGGTGATGGCCGGGATGTAATAGGCGATTTCTTTCGGGTTGAATGGATCACGCATGTCCACCGCGCGTAAGCCCGCGTTGAACCACGCGTAGAACATCACGCGCTTGGCGTACATCGGCGGCTGATTTTCATGCGAGGCATGCGCGCCAAAACGCCCGCCGCGCTTGCAGTAACCTCCCGCCGCCTCCGGCACCTGATAGTTCGACAGATTAAACGGCTTCTTCTCGTCGGTGATATCGACGAAGTAGGTCATTTGCCGCGGCTCCAGGCACTCGTTGGACGTCGATTCATTGGTGAGTGCAATAAAATCTCGCTTCACTACTTTGTTATTGGGCGATTGATCCGGCACGTCCACGCCCAATATCGGCAGCGTGGTGTGCGCGCCCATGTGCGGCGAGGTGTACATGATCGACACTTGCGCGGCAAGCAGGTTCTGCTCGGTGGGCTCTTTCGGGCCGTTCAGCAGCTTGTCGCGGTCGAGTATCTGCATCACACCATTGCTCACCGTACCATAGCCGACGTAGATGCGGTTGCCTTTTACGCCGGTGGAAATCGCACCATGCACCTGATACTGATTGTCTGGCAGCGGCTTCTTGGCGCCGGGCTCCTGCCCCACCAGCCCGTAATCGCGAATGTGCACGGGCTTTGCCGGATCAGACAGATCAAACACCTGCAAGATACGCCGCGAGCGCCAGCCCTTGGGGCCGGAAACCAGATAGGCAATGCCCGTATCGCATTCCCACCAGTTCTTATGCGTATCGCGCAGGCCGCGCACCGGCGTGCTGACAATCGAAGGACTTTCAGGATTAGTCACGTCCCAAACTTCATGTGCGGAATTGCCGAACGAGCGCAGCAGATAGAATTTGCTCTTGTCCCCCTTGGGCAGATCTTTACCCGCACAAATGCGCACCATCTGCGCCCCGCCGGATTCCGTGCCGCCCTCCTGCCCCGGAATGTGAAACAGCGTTTTCGGCGCCCGCGGATCGGTGACGTCAATAATTGAGGTGCCATTAAATTCCGTACGGCCGTTCAGCGGATTCACCTTCGCCGGGCCACCGTGATGCCCGACATAGGCAATCCAGCGATTACCCTGCTGCTTGATTTCCGGGTGATACGCGCTGCGCGCGTGCAGATCAACGTGCCCCAGCAGCGCCATGTTGTTCGATTCCGCCTGGCGGGCGTTGTACTCCTGATACGTGCGCGGTGCTATCGTGCAACTGCTAAGAAAACCGCCAGCGACCAGTGCCGCCGCCGCACACATCCATCCCCTGAAACCTGATGCCTTCATGCTGTCATTCCCCCGAAAAATCCCTCTGTTCGCCACAATTCGAATGAATCATGTCGCGCTGTCTATTCTCTGTTTTCCCAGACCTTGCATCACACCTAACGCCAACTTCATCCGCTCCGGCAACATCGGCAAGGCGCGCAGTCTGGCCCCCGTCAACCGGTACACCGCGTTTGCAATCGCCGGTGCCATGGGCGCCACACCTAATTGACCCGCGCCAGATAACAGTTCTGGCCCGCCTTGCAGCAATTCGATATGGATTTCCGGTATCTCGTCCATGCGCGGCACCGGGTAATCATTGAAGCTAGATTGTCGCACCACGCCATCCTTGATCGTCACCTGCTCGCGCAACGCCGCTGACACCCCCCAGATGATACCGGTTTCAAGTTGCTGGCGTAGATGTCGCGGCTGCAATACCGCGCCGGAATCGGCCACCGCCCACACGTTGTGCACCCGGATCGCTCCCGATGAGCGATTCACCGACACCTCCACCACCTGTGCGATCTGCCCATGCCCGCGGCCACCATGGTTATAGGCGACGCCCATGGCCATGCCATCGTGAGGCCGGGACCAATCCGACAACTTGCGCACGCGCTCGAGCACCGCCTTGCCGCGCGTATCCGTCAGCAAATCGATACGCAATTGCAGCGGGTCCTTGCCGAGCTTTGCCGCGACTTCGTCAACGAATGACTCGACTGCGAAAATGGTGTAACCGCTACCGACCGCGTTCCAGTAGCCCACCGGGACGCCGCTGGCTTGATGCACGAATTCGTGGTGGCGGTTGGGGATGCCGTACGGCTGCGTCATACCCACTGCTACCGCACTGTCGATGGCGGGGTTTTGATCCCAGGCAGTCTTACGCACGCGCGCCAACACCGAATCGGCCACCACACGGTGACTCCACCCCAGCACCCTGCCGTCCGCGGCAATCGCCGCGTCAAGGTGCTGCGCAGCCAGCGGACGATAGGCGCCGTGCTTGATATCGTCCTCGCGGCTCCAGATCACTTTCACGGCCTTGTCCATGATCTTGCTAAGCATCGCGGTTTCGGCATTAGGCAATTGTTCGGTCTTGGCGCCGAAGCCGCCACCGAGAAAGGTCGTGTGCACACGAATCTTGTCCTCGGTAAGCCCCGTGACTTTTGCACAGACCTGTTGCGCCCAGGTTTGCCCCTGCGTGGGAGACCACAACTCCATGTCGTTGTGCATCATCGACGCGGTGGCGTTAAATGGCTCCATACAAGCGTGGTGCGCATGATCCGTCACGTAATCTGCTGAAAGCGTCTGCGCCGCCGTCTTGAACGCAGCGTCAAAATCTCCGGCGTTGCCAAAGGTGCGGCCTTTCAGCGCGCGATCAGCGGCCAGCGTGGCCCATTCGCGTTTTTTCGCTTCGCTGTCGTATTGCGAGGCCAGTGAGCCATTTCTCCACTCGACTTTCAATGCCCGCTTGCCCAGCACCGTTGCCCAGTAATCCGTGCCGACCACCGCCACGGCGTGCGGCAATTCAACCACCTTCACCACACCCTCGATTTTCAGTGCTTCAGCGCTGTCGACTTTCATCGGTCCGTTTTCCGCGCCGTCGCCGTACAGCGGTTGCGGCAGCGCTGCAACCGGCGGGCGCAGGATCGAGGCGTAAAGCATGCCGGGTATCTGCACATCGATGCCATAACGTGCCTGCCCGGTCACCTTGAGTGGCACATCGAGGCGCCGCGCATCCCTTCCGATGAGCCGCCACTGTGATGAAGGCTTTAAATGCTTTTCGGTGATTAGCGACGCGTCCAACGTCACGTTATCGAGCTTCGCCACCTCCATGTAACTCATTTTGCGGCCAGCAGCGGCATGAACCACATTGTTGGGCTCCGTGTTGCATTCGGCGGGTGAAACGCCCCATTCGCGTGCCGCGTTGAGGATCAGAATCGCGCGCGCCTGCGCACCCGCCAGCCGTACCGTGCGCCAGTAGCCCTGTGTGGCGCGGGTGCCGCCCACGCCCTGCACGTTAAAGTCATCGGGATTGGCGTAGGCTTTTTCCGCCGGCGCCTGTTCGACACGGATGGTGCGCCAGTCGGCGTCCAGTTCCTCCGCCACCAACAAGGGAATCGCGGTGTAATTGCCCTGCCCCATTTCCGCCGTCGGGCATTTCACGGTGATGGTGTTCTCGCTGTTGGAAATGTGCACCCAGGCGTTCAGATCGACATCACCTTCTTCACCGCAGGCATGGGCATCTACCACGCGCAACAATCCGCCCGGTGCCACCAGAAAACCCAGCGTCAGTCCCGTTCGCTTCAGAAAATCGCGGCGTTCCATGCGATCTACGTCTCCGATTTACGTCTCGCTCGCCACGCGCTCAATGGCCGCAATAATTCGGCTGTACGCACCACAGCGGCAAATGTTTGTTTTCATGTATTCAACAATCTGCGAGCGCGTGGGCTTCGGCGTCTCCTTCAGCAAGCCCGCAGCGCGCATGATTTGCCCCGGCTGGCAATAGCCGCACTGCGGCGCCTGCTCCTCGACCCACGCTTTCTGCAATGGATGGCTGCCGTTCTGCGACAGGCCTTCAATCGTCAGCACACTCTTGCCCGCGACATCCTTGATCGCATGCAGACACGAGAACGTGGGCTTGCCGTCGAGATGCACGGTGCAGGCGCCGCATTGCCCCGCGCCACAACCGTATTTGGTGCCGGTAAATTTCAGGTTTTCGCGCAGCACCCACAGCAAGGGCGTATCGGGATGCGCCGTCACTTCACGCTGCGCCCCATTTACCGTCAGCGCGAACTTCTGCATCTTCAACATGAAAAACAAAACCTTTTTTGACGCTGATTTACGCAGATGAACGCAGACTAACCCGTGGGTTTCCCATCTGCGCGAATCTGCGTTAACCTGTTTCTAAGTATTTGATTTTAGTTAATTTTATGCAAACCGTTTCTCACCCGCCAGCAACGCGGTTTTCACCCGTCCTGCAAGCATCGGCTGCTGCCGCAGCCGCACGCCGGTCAGCGCAAACACCGCATTGGATATCGCCGATGGCACGAGTGGCACCGCCATCTGCCCCGCGCCGGTCGGATGATTTTTGGTCTGCACCAGCTTCACGTGCATCTGCGGCACGTCGCGCATGCGTGGCACGTGGTAATCGAAAAAGTTCGACTGCTCCACCGCGCCATTGGCGATGCTGATGCGCTCGGTGAGCGCCAGGCCCACGCCGTACACAATTGAGCTTTCGGTTTGCGCAATCACGTTATCCGGGTGCACCGCCACGCCGCAATCAATTGTGCACCAGAAGTTGTGCACCTTGATCGCGCCGCTGCTTTTTTCCACCGACACCTCCGCAATGCCCGCAATCTGCGTGCCGGAGTAACTCACGTACGCCACCCCCAACCCACGCCCCGGACGCTTGCGCTTCCAGTCCGCCATCTTCGCGGTCTCTTCGATCACGTGACGCGCTCGCGGCATTTGCTTCAAGAGACGCAACCGGAATTCCACCGGGTCAACGCCGGCTTTTACCGCCAGTTCGTCGACGAACACTTCGGTGGCGAAACTGTTCGCGGTGAAGCCGATGCCGCGCAGCGGGTTGGTGCGCATGCCCGTGTGTTCGAGCACGCCTTCAATAGTGCGGTCGGGTATGTCATACGCGGGCACTTCAGTGCCCAGCAACGCAATTGGATCACGCCCCTTGACTATTTTGTAGCGCACCGGGTCCATGAACGCCATCACGTGATCGCACACGGCGCGGTGATACCAGCCCGCGACGTTGCCCGAGGTATCGAGCCCGGCGCGCAGCCGGTTCACATACAACGGACGGAAACGCCCGGCGTGAATGTCATCCTCGCGCGTCCAGATCACCTTTACCGGCTTGCCCGAGGCTTTCGACAGCAGCACGGAATCGATGACGAAATCCGCATCGCGATTGCCGCGCCGGCCGAAGCCACCACCCAGCAAATAATGATTGAACTTCACTTTTGATTCGGCAATGCCCAATGCCGCCGCCACCTGCTGCACGGCGATGGTCTGGCTTTGCACGCCACACCAGATTTCCACCGCGTCACCCGCGGGCGAAACAGCGGCGATGGAATTGAGGGGCTCCATTTGCGCGTGGTAGGCGTAATCGGAACGGTACTCCTGATCAACGACCGAAGCGGCAGTTTTCAGCTTCGCCGCCGCGTCGCCTTTTTTCTCCCAATCGATTACGGGGTGTGCCGGATCTTTCGCGGCATTGGAGAACTTCGCAAAACCGCCATCGGTGGAAAAGCCCGCGCCTTGTGCCTTGCTGCCCCACGTCACCTTCAACGCCTTGCGCCCCTGAAACGCAGCCCACGGCGTTTCCGCCAGCACGCCCACGCCGTATTTCAGCGGCACGACATTCAGCACACCGTCCACCGCGCGCGCAGCGGCATCGTCCACTTTCGCCACGCCAGCGCCATCCACCGGCTCGCGCAGAATCGCGCCGTAAATCATGCCCGGCACGTGGACATCAATGCTGTATTTGGCCGTGCCGTTATGTTTGCCGTTGACATCCACGCGTGGCGTGTCCGTGCCGATCAAACGGAAGTTCGCGGTCGCCACCGGCTCCACCGCAACCTTTGGCGCCTCGGCGGGAATTTTCGCAAAGGCGGCAATTTCGCCGTAAGTCAAACGCCGACCGGTTTTCTCGTGCAACACCACGCCGGGTTGCGTGGACGTTTCCGCCACCGGCACACCCCAGCGCTGCGCCGCATTGTCCATCAGCACCTGGCGCACCTGCGCGCCGAACTCACGCTGGCTATTGAAATAACCTGTTACCGTGGCGCTGCCCGCGGTGTATTGCGTGTAACCGCGGCCGGGATTGCCGTAAATCTTGTCGTTCGCCGGCGACGGCACGATTTTCACCTTGCTCCAGTCAGCATCCATTTCGTCAGCCACGATGCGCGGCAATGAAGTTAGCGAACCCTGCCCCATTTCCGCAGCGGGCGACATGATCGCCACCGTGCCGTCGGTGAATACCGTCACCCAGTCATTCAGCCGCACACTGGAGTTTTGTGCCAGTGCCTCGCCGGATAACAACGCAGGCGCGCCCACGGCCACGCCGAAGGTAAAGCCTGCCGCACCCACCATGAATTGGCGGCGTTGCACATCAATAGTATCGATAACCTTTTCCATGATCACTCGCCGCCTCCGAGATTGCTTTGGCAAAACTTCATTTCTACATGTCGGCGGCCGGCTGCATTCGCCTGACCGTCGATCCACATGCACAGCATGGGGCCCCTCGCCGGGTGGCTCATGCCGCCATCTCCTTGGCCGCACGCTCAATCGCCCGCGTAATTCGCGCATAAGTGCCGCAGCGGCAAATGTTCGGACTCATGTATTCGACGATTTGCTCGCGCGTCGGGCGCGGCGTTTCTTTCAGCAGGCCCGCCGCGCGCATGATCTGCCCCGACTGGCAGTAACCGCACTGAGGCACCTGCTCAGCGAGCCATGCTTTTTGCAGCGGATGGCTGCCATCCTTTGACAAGCCTTCGATGGTGGTGATGGTCTTGCCGGCCACGTCCTGCAAGGTTTGCAGACACGATTGCACCGGCTGGCCATTCAAATGCACCGTGCAAGCGCCGCACTGCCCCGCACCGCAACCGAATTTGGTACCGGTTAATTTGAGTTGCTCACGCAACACCCATAACAGCGGCGTATCGGCCGCCGCCGTAATTGTCTGACGCTGGCCGTTGATGGTCAGCGTCGCTGTGATTTTTTGTGCCATCAGAATGCCTCTCCAGTTGGTGAACGCCGTCTGCCATTCCAAACTCGAACGCATTGTAGAAGCGTAACTGAAACATCACAACACATGCCGCGCCCGTTACAATGCCCGGCGAGCTTACAAACTACCTGCACGGAATATTTCGCAACTATCTGTTTTTATTGAACATTTTTAATATTCACCAAGGCAACCCATGTCACTCAACGTTCTCTACCCCGACAGCCGCTCCGAACTACTCGACATCGAAGCCAAGGTTTTTGGCGCTGACACCACCCTGCTCAATCCGCGCAAATCGAGCTTTGCCGCTATAGACCTCGCCTCGTGGGAAAACTGCGACGGGATCGTAGTCGCGCGCATCCAGATGGACAAAACCGTGGCGCCGCACCTGAAAAAATGCCGCATCATCGTGCGCAACGGCGTGGGCTACGACAACTGCGATCTGGAATTGTTGGGCGCGGCCGGCATTGCCGTGTGCAACGTGCCCGACTACGGCACCACCGAAGTCGCCGACACCGCCGTGGCGATGATGCTCGCCTTCGCGCGCGGCACCGCCATTTACGACGCCACGCTGCGGCAAGACCCCACGGCGCTGTGGACACACACCCACAACGTCACCGCGCGGCGCCTGCGTGGCGCTACCTACGGCGTCATCGGCATGGGCCGCATCGGCACCGCCTCCGCCCTGCGTGCGCGCGCTTTCGGCATGAACGTGGTGTTCTACGACCCGGCGCTATCCATCGGCGCGGAACTCTCCTTCGGCTTCACTCGTGCCAACAAACTCGACGACCTGTTGAAGGTAGCAGACGTCATCACCATCCACGCCCCACTCACCCCCGAAACCAACAAAATGATCAACGCCGATGCCGTGTCGAAAATCAAACCGGGCGCGTATCTGATCAGTACCGCACGCGGCCCCATCTGCGACACCGGCGCACTACTCGAAGGGCTAAAAAGCAATCGCCTGCTGGCCGTCGGCCTAGACGTGCTACCCAGCGAACCCGCCACCCTCGACGACCCGCTGGTGAAAGCGTGGCAGGCCAACGAACCGTGGCTCAGAGGCCGCGTGCTGATGGGCCCGCACTCCGGCTTCTACAGCCCCGACAGCCTCGTCGACCTGCGCACCAAGGCCGCGCAAACCGCTTGCTGGTATTTGAAGGACAACAAACTGGTGAATTGTGTGAATGCGGAGTTTCTGAAAAAACCGCGATAGGTACCGATAGGGGTTACTGGGAGCGCGGGCGCCATCCATTTCTCCACGCAATCTTCTCGCCGCACCACCGGCGCACCCTGCGGACGAGATATCCGCGATCCGGATACTGAAGTTCGTAGGTTGACGGTGAGCGCAGCGAACCCCAACGATGGCGGTAATGCTCCACGAACGTTGGGCTTCCTTCGTCACCCCAACCTACAAAATGGGAACCTGAATGCATAAGATTTCTTCGGTAGGTATTGACCACGCGCCCCCAGTTACCCACACCACTTGCGGCACCAAGCCGTATATTCAATAGAATTTGTCTGCACCGTCGCATAAAACGGATTTACCTTTAAAAGTGAGCACCCCATGCGCCACAGCCTAGTTGCTATAAGTATCTGTTTTTACAGCGTTATTTCACATGCCGCCACACTCACTGTCGACTGCGACAGCGGCGGCAAAATCATGGAGGCACTGTCCAAAGCGCGGCCCGGCGACACGGTGCTGACCAGCGGCACGTGTAACGAGCATGTCAACATCGCGCCAGAGCAAGTGCGCATCACGCTCGACGGACAGAAAAAAACCACCCTCAAGCACCCCGGCGGCGAGCAGACCTCACCGCATGCGCTCTACAACCGCGGCAAGGAAATCACCATCAAGAATTTCACTGTGACCGGCGGGCTGGATGGCATCCACCTCTCCGGCGCGGCATCGGCGGTGCTCGATGGCAATGTAGTGGTGGACAACAAGGGGCGCGGCATCCACATAGACAAGGGCAGCATCGCGCGCGTCCTCAACAACCGCATCGAAGGCAATGGCGTCATGGGCATCAGCGTCACCGGCACGTCTTATGCCTACATCGGCGTGTTCATCCCGCGCATTCCGGCGCTTTCACCCAACACCATACGCAACAACGCCGGGCCGGGCATACAGATTGAGCGTTCGTCCGGCGCATGGGTCGTCGGCAACACCATCAGCGGCAACAAACACGGCGGCATCGTGCTCACCCGCAACGCCCACGCCGATGTGATGGGCAACACCATCAGTGCCAATGGCGGCGATGGAGTCAACTTCAGTTTCGGCAGCGGCGTGAATTTCGACAGCGAGCCGCGCAAGGATGGGCCGAATCAAACCGCGACGGGGCAGCTCAATGCGGGCGCGGGATTGCGCTGCATGACCGGTGGATTTGCCGATGGCCCGTTGGGCACGCTGGCGGGTGAGAAGGGTGGAAAGATCGTGGACGGTGGGTGCGTAGATCGCGTGAGTACAAAATAGCCCGCACTAACCGTTTTCATCAGATCTTGCTCGCTACACCATCGGCGCTTCCAGCGAACGAGATGACTGCAATCCCAGAGACGACGCGAACCACGGCAACGCGCGTTAAGATAGCGGCCGCCTACTCTACTGGAAACCACTGGAAGTTTGTCATGACCCGTTCGTTCCTGATTTTTCCAGCCGCGCTGCTCGCCACACTCACAGCCACTGCCGCCCACGCCCAAGCCCCTTATCCCAACCGCCCCATCCGCGTGGTCGTCCCCTTCGCCGCAGGCGGGCCCACGGACGCGGCCACGCGCATCGTCGGCCCGCGCTTTTCGGAATATCTAGGACAACCCATTGTGATTGAAAATCGCGGTGGCGCGGGTGGGGCGACGGGCACGGAGCTGGTGGCGAAAGCCGCACCCGATGGCTATACGCTGGTGCATGGCTCCAGTGGCGGAATGGCCGTGTCGCCCACCATGAATCCGCGGCTCGGTTACAACACCTTGCGTGATCTGGCGCCGATTTCGCAGACGGTGAACGTGTCGTATATTGTCACACTGCATCCTTCGGTGCCGTCGAAGTCGATGAAAGAATTGATCGCGCTCGCCAAGGCACGCCCCGGCAAATTGGATTACGGCACGGGCGGCGCCGGCACCGGGCCGCATCTGGCAGGGGAACTGCTCAACATGATGTCCGGGGCGAAGATTGTGCATGTGCCTTACAAAGGCACCGGGCCTGCGCTGACTGCGCTGCTGTCGGGCGAGGTGGATCTCACGTTTGACAATCTGCTCATCGTACTGCCGCACGTAAAAGCGGGCCGCGTGCGCCCGATCGCCGCTACCGGCGACACCCGCTCAAAGCTGATGCCGGAGTTGCCGACAATAGCCGAAAGCGGCTTTCCCGGCTTTAGCGCTTCGGGCTGGTACGGCCTGCTCGCGCCCGTGGCAACACCCAAGGAAATTGTCGCCAAGCTCAACGCAGATTTCACGCGCGCCTTGCGTTCGCCCGATGTCAGCGACCGATTGAACAGCATGGCCGCTGAACCCGCGCCCACCACGCCGGAACAGTTCGCCGCGTTCATCCGCAGCGAGACGGAAAAGTGGGCGAAGGTGGTAAGGGCTACGAATATGAAAGCGGAGTAATCACACCCGCCGGCGCGGGGGCACGGATCAGTGCAGCGGCACGCCCCCAACCACGGTCGTGCGGTGCATCAGCCGCGGTGACGTTGGCGGATAATCGAATGTGGCCTTGTGCTGTGTCGCGCAGTCGTCCCACATCACGAGATCGTGTTGTTGCCAGTTGTGACGATAGGTAAACTCGGGCTGGATGCAGTGGTTGGCCAGTTCGCGGATGAGATCACGGCTTTCGTCTTCGGGCAGGCCAACGATGCGCGATGTGTAGCCTTCAGTGACATACAGGCATTTGCGGCCGTTTACCGGGTGCACCCGAACCAGGTTATGGATGGCTTCCGGATCGGCCTTTACCGCTGCGTAAACGTCTTTCTTTACCCCGGCTCCCCCAGTCTTTGCAAGATGATGCGCGGCGCTTTGCACGGCCTGCAATCCATCGATACGCTTCTGCATGGCTGGCGGCAGCGCCTCATAGGCGGCTGAGGTGCTGGCAAAGTGGGTATCGCCCAGCGTGCGGCCGTTCTGCACCGGAACTTCAAGCGCCCGCAACGCGGAGATCGCGTGCGGCTTGGCAAGATAGGCGCCATCGGTGTGCCACAACACGCCCGCGTCGTAGCTACCGATGTGCTTGCCATCTTTCATGATATTGGAGATGACATAAATTTCCGCATGTTGCACGTGCGATTGACTGGCCAATTTCAATTGACGTAGTTCACCGAAGCGCGCGGTAAAGCGGATATGATCTTCGTCGGACAGCGCTTGGCCGCGAAAGTAAAGCACCTCATGTTTATAGAACGCCGCGCGAATTTGGGCGAACGTGGTGTCGTCCAGTGGCTTGGTAAGATCGGCTCCGACGACTTCGGCGCCCAGTGCGAAACCTGTGGGCTTGATCAGAACGGTCATGGAAAATTCCTTTCAGCGGGAAATCGTGTCCACTGCCAATATTAGGCGGCAACCCGCGTGGCCTGTCAATCCGGACACAGCCGCTCGCGGCTAACGGCTGGCGGAAATTTGGGTGTAAAGTAGCACCATCTTCGAGAGGAAACCGCCATGGAAATCATTCAACTCCATCCTGAAATCGGCGCTGAAATTCGCGGCGTCAGCATGGCCGATGTCGCCAATGACGACAATGCCTATCGCGCGGTGCGCGCGGCATTCGAGGAACATTCAGTGCTGGTGTTCCGCAACCAGCCGGTGGAAGACAAAATTCAGGTCGGTTTTTCAGCGAAATTCGGCCCGCTCGAAACCGCCAAGGTGGCATCCCTTGGCGAAGGCACGCCGTTTTCGATTCTCACCAATGTCGACCCGGTAACGCGCGAACTGGTGCCGCCCACGCACAAGGAAGCTCTACGCGCCAAGGCCAACCAACTGTGGCACACCGACAGCTCGTTTCGTGAAACGCCGGCGCTGGCATCCGTGTTGTCGGCGCGAACCATTCCCGGCGTGGGTGGCGAGACCGAATTCGTGTCGCAGCGCGCTTCGTGGAACCGCCTGTCGGCGTCGCTGCGCGCGAAATTGTCAAACTGCTATGCGTGGCACAGCTACGCACACTCAAGGGGCAAAATTGATCCGGGGCTCGCCTCACAGCGTGAGCAAAATGCGCTACCGCCCGCCTGCTGGCGCATGCGCTGGCGCAACCCGGTGAATGGGCGCGACGCGCTCTACATCGCCTCCCACACTGGCGGCATCGAAGGCATGGAAGACAAGGAAGCGCTGACGTTGATCGACGAACTCATGGCGATTTCCACCGCGCCCGGCCACAGCTACGAGCATGTATGGCGCAATGGCGATTTTGTGATGTGGGACAACCGCGCCACCATGCATCGGGGCCGGCCATGGCCGATGGATAAGGTGCGTTACATGATACGCACCACGATTGCGGCATCTGATGCCGATGGGGTTTCAGAGATGCGGCCACCGCATCACCCACGCAAGGCGGCATAGCAAGAGATTGCAGAATAATCCTATTAAAACAAATAGTTACTTTAAATTGCCTCAGCGGGAAATCTCACGTAAAATAACGTAATACATTGTTTAACTTTCGGCGCAAATCAGAAACTAGGCGGGAACCATGCTCAAATCCATCACCAAGGTTGGCAACTCACAGGGGCTGATTTTCGACACCGCGTTGTGCGAATTAACCGGGCTTAAAACCGGCGATCAGGTGAATGTCACCGTGCATGATGGCGGCGCTATTACGCTCACGCCCATCCGCAAATCCGCAGCAGCAGAAGTTGTCGATAACACGATTCGCCAAACCGTAAAAGACTACGCCAGCACTTTGCGAAAATTAGCGTGAGCGCTACGCCAGACGACTGCATTCATCTTGCCACCACGGATATTCGCAACATACACGCTGCGGTTATCGGCGCATTTGGCGGCTTGCACGGCGTACGCGATGAGCATCTGCTTGAGTCGGCTGTAGCCGCGCCGCAAGCCACTGCGTTCGGCGCCTCCCCGTTTGCTGATCTGATTGAGGTTGCGGCGGCCTATCTTTTTTACCTCTGCCGCAATCACCCGTTTAACGACGGCAATAAGCGCGTCGCCATGACAGCCTGCATCGTGTTTCTGCGCCTGAACGGCGTGGAACCGCAACCTGATAGCACTGATTGGGAAGCGTTGGTGCTGGATGTTGCATCCTCCAATCTTGACCGTAGGCAGACAACCGAGCGTTTGCGTGGCTTGGTCGCGTCTCCTTCTTCTCCTCTGTAACCCTGTGCCATCCCCTCCAACCGCCGACCAACTTTTAGCCACCGTCTTCGGCCACTCTGCCTTCCGCGGCGCTCAATCCGGCATCGTCAGTCACATCACCAACGGCGGCGACGCGCTGGTGCTGATGCCTACAGGTGGCGGAAAATCCCTGTGTTATCAATTGCCCGCTTTGCTGCGTAGCGGCACAGCGCTGGTGGTGTCGCCGCTGATCGCGCTGATGCAGGATCAGGTTGCCGCACTGAGGCAGGCCGGTGTACGTGCGGCGTTTTTGAATTCCACGCTCGACGGGCAGCAAGTAAATTCCGTAGAGCGCGCACTGCGCAACGGCGAACTCGATTTGCTCTACGTCGCCCCCGAACGGTTGATGATGCCGCGCATGCTCGATCTGCTGCATGAATCGCAGCTCGCACTGTTCGCCATCGATGAAGCGCATTGCGTGTCGCAATGGGGGCACGATTTCCGCCCGGAATATCTGCAATTGTCGGTGTTGCACGAGCAGTTTCCCGAGGTGCCGCGTATAGCGCTCACTGCCACCGCCGACCCGCAAACGCGCGACGAAATCATCGCCCGTTTGAAACTCGAAGACGCGCGCATCTTCGTCTCCAGCTTCGACCGGCCCAACATCCGCTACACCATTGTCGACAAGGTGGATGCGCGCGAGCAACTGCTGCGCTTCATTCAGGAAGAGCACGCGGGGGAGGCAGGGATTGTGTATTGCCTGTCGCGCAAGAAGGTCGATGAAACCGCGGCTTGGCTCAAAACCCGGGGCGTGCGCGCGCTGCCGTACCACGCGGGCATGGAAACCGCCACGCGCGCCAAGCATCAGGCACGCTTTCAGCAGGAAGACGGCATCGTGGTAGTGGCGACCATTGCTTTCGGCATGGGCATCGACAAGCCCGACGTGCGCTTTGTCGCGCATCTGGATCTGCCCAAAAGCATTGAAGGCTACTATCAGGAAACCGGTCGCGCGGGCCGCGACGGCCAGCCCGCCGATGCGTGGATGGCTTACGGCTTGGGCGATGTCGTGCAACAGCAGCGCATGATCGATCTATCCGAAGGCGGCGAGGTGTTCAAGCGCGTTTTGCGAACCAAACTCGACGCGCTTCTCGGCCTGTGCGAAACCGCCGGTTGCCGCCGCACGCGGCTGCTCGGTTACTTCGGCGAAACAACCGGGGCCGGTCACAACTGCGGCAACTGCGACAACTGCCTCGAACCGCCGCAAACGTGGGACGCCACCGAGGCCGCACGCAAGGCGCTCTCCGCCATCTACCGCACCGGCCAACGCTTTGGCGCGGTCCATCTCATCGACGTGCTACGCGGCAAAAGCACCGAGCGCATCGCGCAGTGGGGGCACGACAAACTCACTGTATTTGGCATCGGCGCCGACGTCGACGAATCCACCTGGCGCAACGTATTCCGGCAACTGATGGCGCTGGGCTACGCCAGCCCCGATCACGAGGCCTACGGCGCGCTGCAACTCACCGACGCCAGCCGTGGCATGCTAAAGGGCGAAGTTCAAGTCGAAATGCGCCGCGTGACGCCCACGCGCAAAGGTAAATCCGCCAAGGTGCGGCGGGGTGCGAGCGGCGGACTGTCGCCCGCGGACGCTGCATTGATGGACAAACTCAAATCATGGCGCTTTGTCGAGGCGTAGTCGCAATCCGTGCCGGCGTTTGTGATTTTCCACGACAGCACGCTCGCGGGCATTGCATCGCACAAGCCCAAATCGCTGGATGATCTGGCGCAGATTTCAGGCATCGGCGCGAAGAAGCTGGAGCGGTATGGCGAAGCGATCATGGAATTGCTGCGCGGGGTATAGACCCAACCGCATATGCCATTGCCCGGTCATTCCACCCGCGCCCCGCTATCCGCCACCACGCGCGCCCACTTCGTAGCTTCCACCTTCATGAAGTCGTAGAACTTTTCGGGCGAATCCTGAAACGCTACCTCCTGCCCCGCCGCACGCATGCTTTTCTGGAAATCCGGGTTCTTCAGCACGCGCAGCAAATCTCCGTGAAGACGCGTTTGGACATCGCGCGCGATGCCCTTGGGGCCGGCTACGCCAAACCAGCTCACCATTTCATAGCCCGGCACGCCGGCTTCGGCGATGGTGGGCACATCGGCAAGTTCCGGCGACCGGTTGCCGCTGCTCACACCCAACGCACGCAGTTTTCCGGCTTTGATGAACGGCAGCATACCCGCGATACCGGGAAAGCCCACCGTCACCTGCCCTGCCAGCAAATCAGCGGTGGCAGGCCCGCTGCCGCGATACGGCACATGCGTCATCTGAATGCCGGCCATTTTGATGAACAACGCGCCGGTAAGGTGCTGCGTGCTGCCGTTGCCCGACGACACAAAATCAATCTGGTTCGGTTTCGCCTTGGCCAGCGTGATCAGTTCCTTCACCGATTTCACCGGCAGCGACGGATGCACCACCAGCACGTTGGGCGCGTTGGTAATCTGCGTTACCGGCGTGTAATCATTGAGCGCGTCGTACGCGAGCCTCTTATAGAGCGCCGCACTGACGAAATGCGTGTTGCTGATCATGAACAGGTTGTAACCATCGGGCGCCGCCTTGGCCGCCGCTTCCGCGCCGATAGTCGAGCCCGCACCGGGCCGGTTTTCGATCACTACTTGCTGCTTAAAAATATCCGACAAGCGTTGGCCGAGGATGCGCAGCGGCACGTCCGCCGCGCCACCCGCCGAAAATGGAATGATCACACGCACCGCGCGCGAAGGGTAGGCTTGAGCCTGCACAAGCAGCGGCACGCTGGCTATAACCATCCCGGCAATTGACGCATAACTATTTGTTTTTATTGACATTTTTGTCCATATTAATTCAGCCTATGCGGCGGCACGGCCTGCGCCTGTGCGTGTTGCAACACATCGGGGTCCATCACCAGCTTCAAATCCCAATCGGATTGTTTGACGGCATCCACCAACAATTTAGAAATCATGTGCAGCAACTCTGTGTTCACACCCAAGTCAATGCCCTGCCCCTGTTCCGGGTGCAGACTCAGTTGCTGCTGGCGCGGTTGAGCCGCGTTCGGCTGCGTGCCGGTAATGCGCGACAGCAATATGGGGGCCGCGCCCAACGGCAGACTGTTCATGCCATCTTCAAAGGGTTTCGCGAAATCGCCGCCTCGCACCACGTTCGCGTGCTGAAAGCCCACCACCGTGCGGCGAATATTTTCGTCAGCGTGCACCGCCGCCGCCGGATCACGCTCGATCAGTTTCAGCAGCACCTGCCACAAGAGCTTCACATAACGGCGCGTCAGCCAGAAGCGAAACTCCGCGCGCTCGGCTGACAGTATGCGCAGCAGGATGCGATCTTCCTGCGCGTTGTACGCCATTTGTATCTGGTGAATATTCATGGCGCGAGCTTACCGTCTTGCTCGCGCCATGGTCAAACACCGCAAAACGCTTTCAGTGCAGCACGGCCTTCTCGAAAGTGAACACACCCGCCTTGTTCACGTCCACCCGCACCTTGTCCTTCGCCGCGAACTTGCCTTCGAGTATCGCCTTTGCAAGCGGATTTTCGATCTGCGCCTGGATCGCGCGCTTCAGTGGCCGCGCGCCATACACCGGATCGAAACCTGCCGCAGCCAGCTCGCGCAGCGCGCCTTCGCCGATATCGATCTGCATATCCATCGCGGCCAGGCGTTTTTCCAGTTGCGCCAGCTGTATCTTGGCAATCGCGGCGATATGCTTTTCGCCAAGGCCATGGAACACCACGATCTCGTCGATGCGGTTGATGAACTCCGGCCGGAAATTCGCCTTCACCTCGCCCAGCACCGCGAGCTTCACCACTTGATACTCGTCGCCCTGCATCTGCTGGATCATCTGTGAGCCCATGTTGCTGGTCATCACGATCACCGTGTTCTTGAAATCCACCGTGCGGCCCTGCCCGTCGGTCATGCGGCCATCGTCGAGCACCTGCAACAGCACGTTAAACACGTCCGGGTGCGCCTTTTCGATTTCGTCGAGCAGAATCACCGAGTACGGCTTCCTGCGCACGGCTTCCGTCAGGTATCCGCCTTCTTCATAGCCCACATAGCCCGGCGGCGCGCCGATCAGCCGTGCCACGGAATGCTTTTCCATGAATTCCGACATGTCGATGCGGATCAGGTGATCCTCGGCGTCGAACAAAAATTCTGCCAGCGCCTTGCACAACTCCGTCTTGCCCACGCCGGTGGGGCCGAGGAACATGAACGAACCATAAGGCCGCTTCGGATCGCCCAGCCCCGCACGCGAGCGGCGTATGGCATCGGCGACCAGCCGCACGGCTTCATCCTGCCCCACCACACGGCCATGCAAACGCTCTTCCATCTTGAGCAGTTTTTCGCGCTCGCCCTGCATCATGCGCGACACCGGAATGCCGGTCGCGCGCGACACTACCTCGGCGATTTCCTCGGTGCCGACCTGCGTGCGCAACAGCTTGTGCTTCACCTCGGCGCCGCCCGTCTTTTCGGCTTGCTTCAACTGCGCCTCCAATTGCGGCAGCTTGCCGTATTGCAGCTCGGCCACCTTGTCGAGCTTGCCTTCGCGTTGCAGCTTCACGATCTCGGCGCGGATGCGATCGATTTCTTCCTTCACATGTGCGCTGCCCTGCACCTGGGCTTTTTCGGCTTTCCAGATTTCATCCAGATCGGCGTATTCGCGCGACAGCGTTTTGATTTCTTCCTCTATCAGCGCCAAACGCTTCTGCGACGCTTCATCTTTTTCCTTCTTCACCGCCTCGCGCTCGATTTTCAACTGAATCAAACGCCGGTCAAGTTTGTCCATCGACTCCGGCTTGGAATCGATTTCCATTTTCACGCGAGACACGGCTTCGTCGATCAAATCGATGGCCTTGTCCGGCAAAAAGCGCGAGGTGATGTAACGGTGCGACAGCTCCGCCGCCGCGACGATGGCCGGGTCGGTGATATCCACGCCGTGATGCAACTCGTATTTTTCCTGCAAGCCGCGCAGGATGGCAATGGTGCTTTCCACACTCGGCTCGTCCACCAGCACCTGCTGAAAGCGCCGCTCCAGTGCGGCGTCCTTTTCAACGTACTTGCGATACTCATCCAGCGTGGTGGCGCCCACGCAATGCAGCTCGCCACGCGCCAGCGCGGGCTTTAGCATGTTGCCCGCGTCAATCGCGCCTTCGGCCTTGCCCGCGCCGACCATGGTATGCAGTTCGTCGATGAAGACAATGGTCTGGCCTTCATCCTGCGCAATTTCTTTCAGTACGGATTTAAGCCGTTCCTCGAACTCACCGCGATACTTGGCGCCCGCCAGCAGCGCCGCCATGTCGAGCGACAGCACGCGCTTGTTCTTCAGTGTCTCAGGCACTTCGCCATTGACGATGCGCTGGGCGAGGCCCTCGACGATCGCCGTTTTGCCCACGCCCGGCTCGCCGATCAGCACCGGGTTGTTCTTGGTGCGGCGTTGCAGAATCTGAATCACGCGGCGGATTTCATCGTCGCGCCCAATCACCGGATCGAGCTTGCCCGAACCCGCGCGCTCGGTGAGATCGAGCGTGTATTTTTTGAGCGCTTCGCGCGCGCCCTCGGCCTCGGGGCTTTGCACGCCCTCGCCGCCGCGCACCGCGTTGATCGCCTGCTCCAGCGGCGGCCGCGTCACGCCGCTTTGCTTGAGCAGCCGCCCGGTTTCGCCTTTGTCCTGCGTCAATGCCAGCAAAAACATTTCCGAGGCGACAAACTGATCGTCACGTTTTTGCGCTTCCTTGTCGGTGACATTCAGCAGATTGGCCAAATCGCGCGACACATTGACCTCGCCGCCAGTGCCCTCCACCTTGGGAAGCCGCTCAATCGCCTGCGTCAGCGCGCCGCGAAGCGCCGGCACGTTGGCGCCCGCGCGCCCGAGCAGCGACGCCGTGCCGCCATCGGCCTGCTGCACCAGCGCCAACAGCAGGTGCTGAGGCTCTATATACGGATTGTCATGGCGCACTGCCGCGCTCTGCGCATCGGAAAACGCCTGCTGAAACTTCGTAGTGAATTTGTCGAATCGCATCTCGTGCCGCCTGTAAAAGTCTGTATGCCTTGAAAGATGGGGGCCATGCACGAGGAATCAAGCGGTCACCAAAAATTGCCCCAAGTATTTGTTTTTAAACAATTTTTTAATTCGACCCGGATGAACACGAAACATACCCTAAGCTGCGTTGGGCTTTTGCATCCATCAAGACCCGGGGGGTTTCATCTGCGGCCAAGTCGATTTTGACGTTACATCCCCACCGGGCCATTCGCAAGGCGCGCCGCTTACGGGCGGGAAGCGCCGGGTCAAAGGATTAGGCGCCGCATCCTGCTACGCGGGCTGACGCACATCCAACGAACTAACCACACCGCGGCCACCGCGATTGAGGACATGGGTGTAGATCATGGTCGTCTTCACGTCTGAGTGGCCGAGCAATTCCTGCACGGTTCACTGTCCTTGGCCACCTGGGTCAATTCGCGCTCAATCTGGGTGATGCGTGCTTCCATCAAACGGATTTCCTCGATCAACAGTTTCAAGGTTTCACGGATCATGTCCGGTATGGCCGAGTTCGGATCAGCCAGCACGCGAGCGATGTTCTCCACACCGGTGCGGCTGCCGGCGGCAATGGCAATGCCGAACTCCCGGCAAAAGCCCCGCAAGGCGTTGATACGGCTGGTGCGGGTGCCCATCCACAGGCTGCGCATGCGGTGCAGGCTCTGCAAGGCCTGCTGTTCGACACTTTTGATCTGCACCGGGGTGATGTCGGCACAGCGCGCCGCTTCGAGCAAGGCGGCCGCATCGGCGGCATCGGTCTTGTTGCGTTTGACGTAGGCCCGGACGTAGGCGGCGGGCAGCAGGGTGACTTCCATACCCGAGCCCCTCAGCCAGCGCGCCCAGTGATGGGCGGAGCCACAAGCTTCTATGATAACGCGGTTAACCGCATGGTTCTGGAACCACGCGGCGAACTGGCTGCGGCTTAACCGGGCCGTCTGCACGACGCGCCACTGCGTATCGGCTACCGCCAGTTGAAACACGTCCTTTGCCAAATCCACCGCAACAGTCGTAGTATTCATTTCGGACTCTCCCTGTGATTGTTTTGTTGATCCCTCACCCCAAATGATGATGACCAACTGGCACCATGATGCCGCCCAAAAACGGGGGGAGTCCATCCCATTATCCGAGGCGACCGCTTTAAAGCGCGTCGCCTCAATATGAACGTTAGGCCTCGCTGTATGAAGCCGCTCTCATCCATGCGTAGAAGACGATATGAAGGTGATGGTTTGTGCATATATTGCAGAACACCCCACCCAAAGGAGCAGCTCACCGACGAGCACATCATTCCTCTCGCGCTCAATGGCGATGAAATCATCCGTTTCGCGGCTTGTGAGCCTTGCCGAAAGATATCCAACGAGAGCTATGAAAACCAAGCGCTCCAAGCAGATCTGCTTCTTCCGAGATTGCTGTTAAAGCTGAAGCGTCGTCACTTAAACAAGAAGAAAGAGCTACCTCGTGTTGCAGAAGGCAACATAGTCAACCAAGTAGGAGGTAATTTCGATATCCCGATCGCGGAGAATCAGTACCCAAAAGGGTTTTCGTTGGTTCGGCTCCCTCCGCCAGGCTTCTTGTCTGGTCAAGATCAATCGACCGGAATTCCGTCGTTTCGACTGCAATTCGTAACTCTTCAAATGCCACAGCCGGCATTCATACCAGACGTAACCTTCCGAACCAAAGTCGATCTTGGTTCCTTTTGTATGACTCTGGCCAAGATCGGCTACTGCTTCGCGTTTGCGCAGTACGGCATTGATCGTTTTGAGTCGACAAAGATTCGGTGTCTTCTTCTCAACGAACGACAAGACGTGTTCAACTTTGTCGGATCAGCGCCCGACGAAGACGTAGGGGCCTCTCACTATCTACATTGGCTCTCGTATCTCGTGGTGGCGGGTGTGCTTGTTGTCAGAGTGCATCTATTCGGATCGTTCGGAATGCATCCCTACTATGTTGTTGTCGGGAAGATTCATGAGCCAAGCAATTCCGGTGCGAGCGAGGCTTAAGTCAAACGATAGGCGCCATCATGAACCCGGAGTGGCTTGATGCAACGGCCACGGGCGATACGCTTCGCACCAGCGCATTACTTGATGCGGGGACAAATGTTGACGCCTTGGACAAACATGGCCAGACCGCGCTCATGAACGCCGCGCGCCGAGGAGACGCCGCGATGGTTGACCTCCTTGTCACCCGAGGCGCAAACCTCGATCACACGGCGAAGTACCGGCTCACCGCGCTGATGCTGGCGGTGATCAACGATCACGTTGATGTCGTGCGTATTTTGGTGGCTGCGGGCGCCAACCGTGAAATGAAAGGGAGCGCTGGCGCCTTTGCGTGCACGCCGCTGCAATACGCGCAGACGCACGGGCAAACACAGCTGGTTAGTCTTTTGCGCGATGGCGCCTGACGCAGACGCGGGGCGGCGCAAGTTGGCCATTCAGCTTGCCGATCCCAAGTCTCGCCGCCGGGCGGTTGCGGCGTTGTTCCTCGGGCTTGCCGCCGCTGCCTTGGTCTACGTGGTCGCGAGCCGCTGGATGGGCAGCATCCTTGCCCTTGAACCGGCTGAGACTCGCGGCGCCCTGGCCAGCGCGCTGCGCTGGATGACGGCCGGGCTGTCAGTCCTCGTGGTCGCGTTTGGCGCTTACCTGTTTGCCTTCGGACGTAAGATCGTAAGATTTGAGCGCTTCCCCCCGCCCGGCGCAGCCGTCATCAAGGACACCGAAGTTCTGGAAGGCAGCCGCGCCCGCAAGCGCGACATGTTGATTCAGGTCGTTTCCGCGTTGCTCATCGTAACGGCGCTGGCCCTCCCATGGGTGGCTTTCCAGGTGGCTGCCCGTATCGCATAAGCGCGGGGAGGCCAAGCCTTGGCCGACTCAACCATAAGTATTTGTTTTTATTTATTTTTTTACAGACTTACACACCACGCGTGGCTTACATCAAACCCATCAGCGCCTCGCCAGCGTGGCAATATGCCCTAACAGTTCACTTTCCTCGTAGGGCTTGCCCAGGAACACGTCCACGCCCAATTCGCTCGCATGCTGCCGGTGTTTCTCCGCCGTGCGCGAGGTGATCATGATGATCGGCAGCGTTTTCAGTGCTTCCTCGGCACGCACGCTGCGGGTGAGATCAAAGCCGTCCATGCGCGGCATTTCGACGTCGGTGATCATCACGTCGGGCACCTGTTCGCGCATTTTCTCCAGCGCTTCGACGCCATCTTTGGCCACCAGCACGATGTAGCCCTCGCGCGACAGCAGGCGGCCGGTGATCTTGCGCACGGTGAGAGAATCGTCGACCACCAGCACGCTGCGCTGGCGTTCCGGCTCGGCAGGCGTAGGTTCGGCCTCTGGCGCTACAGATTCCGCTGCTTTTGCGCGGACTTCGGCCAGCGCTTCCATATGCCGCAGCGACAGCGCCACCGGGTTCAGGATCAGCACGGTTTCGCCAGAGCCGAGCACCGCTGCACCGGTGACACCCGGCACGCGCGCAAGCTGTGGGCCGATGTTCTTGATGACAATTTCCTGCCCACCGAGAATGTCGTCCACCTGGATCGCCGCGCGGTTCGGGCCGCTGCGCAACAGCACCACCGAGCCGTAGGGCGGCAGCGCGTCGTCCACACCATCTTCCGCATCCAGCAGCTTCGCCAGATGATGAAACGGGTAACGCGCGCCCTGCCACGTGATTTCCTGTGCGCCAAGCGCCGCGCCCAGCACGTCGGATTTCAGCCGCTGCACCTGCTCCACCATCATGGTGGGCACGCCGTAATAATTGCTGCCCACCCGCAGCACCACCGCCTGCAACACCGACAGGGTGAGCGGCAGATGGATGGTGAACGTGGTGCCCTTGCCGCGCTAGAACGCCGTGCCCACGCGCCCGCTCAAGGCAGTGATTTCGCTCAGCACCACATCCATGCCGACACCTCGACCAGCTTCGGTGGTCACTTCTCCCGCTGTGCTGAAACCGGAGCGGAATATGAAATTGCCAATCTGCTGATCGGTCAGCCGTTCGTTCTCGCGCATGAGGCCGACGCTGATCGCCTTTTCGCGGATGCGTTCGATGTTTAGGCCCGCGCCATCGTCGGCAAGTGTCAGCACGACTTCGTTGCCTTCCTGCCGCACTTCCAGATGCAATGCGCCGGATTCGGGCTTGCCAGAATCAAGCCGTTTTTGCGACGGCTCGATGCCGTGCACGATGGCGTTACGCAGCAGATGTTCCAGCGGTGCGGCGATGCGCTCGATCACGCCACGGTCAACCTCGACATGGCCGCCGGCGATATCCAGCGCCACGCGCTTGTCGTTGTCCTTTGCCGACAGGCGCGCCACGCGATAGAGCCGGTCCGAAATGCTCGAAAACGGCACCATGCGTATCGCCATCAAATCCTGCTGTACGTCGCGCGTAATCTGCGCCTGTGAAGCGAGCGCCTTTTCGCCTTCATCCAGATCGCGCGCGAGGTTGTGCTGCACCGTCGCCACGTCGTTCACGCTTTCGGCCATCAGCCGCGTGAGCTCCTGCAGGCGCGTGAAACGGTCGAATTCCAGCGGGTCGAATTTTTCGCCGCCCGCACCGGGCTGCGGTGTAAAGCGAGACTGCATTTGCGTCTCGGCGGCGATTTCCAGCTCGCGCAATTGAGCACGCAGGCGGCCGATGTTTTCGGTGAGATCACGCAGGGAGCCGCGCGCACTGCGCAATTCCGCCGACACGCGCGCGCGCGCAATACTCACCTCGCCGGCCTGGTTTGCAAGCCGGTCGATCAGATCGGCACGTACGCGAATCAACGGGCGCTGCACACCTGCCGCCGGCTGGCCCGCCACGGGGGAACCGTCCGCCGCAGCGGATTGCACCGGGATCATTTGCGTGAGACCGGTGGCTGCGGCCATGTGCATGGTGCGCGACATTTCATCCATCGCCGGCGACAAATGCGCCGCCTCGACAACCGGCGCGGCACCGGCCACGGGCGCAGATTTGGCCGCCGGAGCTTCGGTGTCCTCGCCCTGCAACTTGCCGATCAGCACGCCTATACGGTCGAACGAGGTCTCCAGATCATCGAACAGATTGGGCGGAATCGCCGGCAGCAGCTCGGCGTTTTCCACGCGCGACTCCATGCTGTGCGTCAACTGGCCCAGCGCCATCGCGCCAGCCATGCGTGCGCTGCCCTTTAGTGTGTGCAACAGACGTTTTAGCGATTGCGGCACCAGCTTGTCAGCGGGACGCGCGCGCCAGTCGCGCAGATCCTGTCCGACTTGCGGCACCAGTTCGGCGGCTTCTTCGAGGAATATCTGCAAGAGTTGCGGATCGATATCGTCTTTCAGTCGATACGCGCGCCGCTCGATGCCGCCGTGGGTTGACGCCATCAGCTGCGTCATGCCGCTGGCGGCTTCGGCAGCAACAGGTGGGGCCGTCGCGGATACGGCGGAGGTACCTTGCAATGGTGCAACCACTGCAGCAAGCGGCGTCACCGCAGCCACTGGCGGCGGCTCCGGCTGACGCGCCGCAGGTTGCGCCATGAAATCCAGCGTGTGGCCCAGTGCTTCGGGTTCCGGCGCAGGCACTGCCACCGCCGGCTCTGCGACGGGTGTCGCTATGGCAGGCGCTACAACTGGTGAGACAGCTGCCACAGTCGCACCCACAGATACGCCACTTAACGCCTGAATCAAATCCTCATGCGCGGCGGGCGCCTGCGGCACCGCAATGCTCGCGACCTGCGCCGCGAGCACCTTCACCGTTTGCGCAATCAGTTTGCGCGCCTCGGCGTGCGGCGCGGTGTCCACATCCACCGCATCTTGCAGCACGCGTTCGAGCGCCTCGGCCAATGCACGCACCGGCTCGATACCTGCCGTGCCACTGATGCCACGCAATGTGTGCACCGCACGCAGGAAATCGGCGCTGACCTTGACGCCGTTTTGCACGCGCTCGTTTTGCGCCTCGATGATGGCGATGTTGCCCTGCGCTTCGGGCAGCATGATGTCGTAGAGCGTGCGGCCGACAGTGATGTCACCCAGTTGTACGGTATCTGGGAGTGGCGGTGCGACCAGCGTTTCCGTCTGCGCGGGTTCCACAATCACTGCTGCGGACGAGACTGGCGCAGCGGGCGCCTCGGAGCCAGGAACCGGTTCGGGACCGGGTATTGGCACAGGTGCCACCACGATGTCAGCCTGAGGTGCCGCCTCCAACACATCGGGCAACGCCACGCCCTCACGCAATTTCTTAGTGAAATCAATTAGTTGTGATGAGTTTATGCGCGCCTGCTTGTGCTCGCGCAATTCGCCGATCCAGCGCGTGAAGTCGCCATGCGCGAAGTCGACCAAGCGGTACAAATCCGGCGTGCCGGGGCGCTTGTCCGCCGACAATTCATTAAACACCTGCTCCATTGCATACGCGGCTTCGCCGATGTTCTTCAGCCCGACCATGCGCCCACTGCCCTTCAACGTGTGAAATGCTCGGCGTAGCTCGGTGAGCAGTTCCTGGTCCTGCGGCTGCGCCGCGCTGCGCGGGCGCGTGCCGGCAATGGTGTTGAGCACTTCGCCCGCTTCTTCGAGGAAGATGTCCAGCATTTCCGGATCGGTGTCGCCCGCGCTATCCAGCGCCACGGCTTCCTGTGCAACCGGCGCCGGAACAGCCCGCGGTACGGGCGAGGCAGGCTCGGCTACTGCAACTGGCGGCGGCTCATACCGATCCAGCGTGGGCAGACGAGGCATGGCGGGCGCGGCCGCCTCTGTTTCTGCAATGGGCGCGGCCGCAGGCGGCGGCGCGGGCGCTGCGGCAGGTTCCGCCATCGCAGTCTGCCCCGGCAACACCAATTTCGCCGGCCCGTGCTGGGCCGCATCCACAAAGGCTGACAGCGCTGCCAACCGCGCGGCCAATGATTTTTGCTCCGCCTCGCCGCATGCAGCGCCCTGCGTATAGCCCGCAACTTCGCTGCGGCAGGTTAGCGTCAGCGCTGCCGCATCGGCGTGCCCCAATACCGCCAACGCACCGGCAGCCTGCCGGAACGGCTTCTCCAGACCGGACACCGCCAGCGGATCGCTACCTTTGCGAAACCAGCCGTCGAGTGTCAATTCAATATCGCGCAGCAAGCGGCCGATTTCGGCATAAACCACCGCGGCATGTTTAACAGCCAGCGTGCGCAGCGACTCGGCATCCAGCAGTTGCGCAGGCGGCATCGCGGCCAGCGCTTGCGGCGTTTCCACGCTAACCTTAAGCCGCGCCGCCATGTTGCGCGCGCGTTCGGTAAATTCCTCGCCGGGCGCGTGATCCGCCGTCAGCACCGGCTCGATCATCAGCAACGCGCAAGCGCCCTCCAGCGCCGTAGTATCCGGCGCTTTTGCGCCGGGCGCGGTGAGCGCCTTCGCGGTATCGACCAATTGCGCAACCAGCGCAGTCAGCGCAGGCACGCCCAGCGCCTCGCAAGCGTGCGCAAGCCCGCGCGCGCGCTGTTCAAAATCGGCAAATCCACCCACGCCCGACGTGCACTGCGCCCACATCGCCTGCAAGCCATCGGCCTGCTTGCGGGCTTCGGCCAGCGCCTCGGCACTGAAGCCCCCCGCGGCGGGTGCTGGCGTCACGTCGAGCATGCCCTGCAATTGATAAACGCGCTGCACCTCGCGTGTCAGTGGCGTGGCGTCCGTGATTTGCGCGCGCGCCGCCAGCAGCAGCGCATCGCGCAATAGCGTTTCCGGCACTTCCTGCGCGCCCTGCACCAGACGGCCCAATTGCAGATTAAGTTGCGTGACCAGCCGCCGCAATGGCTGCCCGTCTTCCAGAGCGCCCTGCTGCACGGCCTCGAACACGCCACGCGCGATCCACCACAGCCGCCGATCGGCGCTCGCCGCTATCGAGCTTTCCACGCGCCGCACCGCCGCCGCCACTTGTTTGAGACCGGCGATGTCACCCTTGCGCAGCCACTGCAACAAGCCAGCTTCAAGCACGCGTCGCGCGCCGCGCAGTTCGTCCGCGGTCAGCGCCTTCGCCGCCGGGTTGTCACCCGGCCCCAGTGTCACGTCGGGGAAAAACAGATCACCCTGATTGGACTGAGCCACGCCGCGCGCGCGCTGCATCGCTTCGTAAGCCGGCCACAAACGCATCGGCTGATCGGGCTGGCCGGCGACTAGAGCCTTGATCGCATCATCCAGCGCCCGACTGCCCTCGGCAAACTGAGCCGCGGTGCCGGGGGATGGAATCAGTGCGCCCAGCTCAGTACTGAACTGCACCAGCGCGCGATGATTCACGAGTTGCATTGCCGCATGGGCCGAACGCCACTGCCCCTGCGCCTTGGGCACCGCCTCCGCGCCACCCGCCGCCAACGCAGCGCCGGCGGCACGCAATGCCTCGCGCACCGCATCGCGCACGGTAGCCAGCGATTGAATCATGACTGGAGACGCAACACCCATGTGAATATTCTTAAGTATTTGTTTTTATTGAATATTTTTAATTCGTTTGATTACACCTTGAAGCGCGACACGGAGGCCTTCAACTGCCGCGCGCGCGCCGCCAGTTCCTTGATCGTCGCCGCCGTTTCGTTGGTGCCCATGGTGGCTTCGCTCGTCAGCGTGAGCGAGTTGTGCATGCTCTTCGCCACTTCGCGCGCGATGTCCACCTGCATTTCGGTACTGACCGCAATGTTCTGAATCCGTTCGGCGAGTTCTTTCGTCACCGTGTCGATCTCAGCCAACGAGGTGCCTGCGGCGTCCGACAGTTGCGCGCCCTCGACCACGTTCTGAGTGCTCTTTTCCATGGCGGCCACCGCATCCTGCGTGTCGGCCTGAATCGCTTTCACAATCGCGCCGATCTGCTTGGTCGCCTCGCTGGAGCGTTCCGCGAGACGCTGCACCTCCTCCGCCACCACCGCGAAGCCGCGCCCGGCCTCACCGGCCGTTGCCGCCTGAATCGCTGCGTTCAATGCCAGAACGTTGGTCTGCTCGGTAATGTCCGAAATCAGTTCCACGATCTCTCCGATCTCCTGCGACGATTCGCCGAGGCGCTTGATGCGTTTTGAGGTCTCCTGTATCTGGTCGCGAATCTGGTTCATCGACTTGATCGAATTCTGCACCGCCTGCGAGCCGCGCTCGGCAGTCACCAGCGATTGGCGCGCTACTTCCGCCGACTGTCCCGCGCTCTTTGACACCTCGCCGATGGATTGCGTCATCAGTTCCACCGAATCACCCGCCTTGCGCAGTTCTTCGCCCTGACTGCTGGCGGTGGTCAGCAAGCGTTGCGACACCACGCTTGCGCCTGCGGCGCTGGCTGTCACCTCGTCCGCCGTCTTGTTCACTCCCGAAACCAGCGTGCGCAGTTCACCCACCGTCAGGTTCACCGAATCGGCAATCGCGCCGGTGATGTCTTCCGACACCGTGGCCTTGGTGGTCAGGTCGCCGTCGGCGAGCGCACCCATTTCGTTCATCAACCGCAGGATCGCGTCCTGATTGCGCTTGTTTTCATCAGCATCGCGGCGCGCCGCAAGTTCGCGCTCGCGCGTGGTATTAATGAGCTTGCGGCCCAACAGGAAGAACCCGATCAGCGCACCCACGACACACATGGCTGTCAGGCCCAGCATGCGCCACAGGAATTCCTTCAATTCGCCGACGCGCGCATCCAGCGCCTGCCGGTGCGCCGCCACGTCGAGCCCGGCGGGTGTGCGCACGGCCAACTCCAGAGCGTGTGCGGCCAACGCGTTATCCAGCTCCGCGTAAACAACTCTCGCCTGATCGGCATCCACTTTATCGACACCACCCGGCAATTTGGACCATGCGCTCTTCACTCTTGCCCATCCGGTCGCGCCGTTGAGCGCTGCGCCTGCTTTGGCCTGCATCGTGTCGGCGGCATTGATGGCGCTTTTGAGTTCGCCCGGTTTGGCCTGTCCACCACGTTCGCGGCCCAGCGCCTGCACCACGCCGCGCAGGGCCCCGGCATAGTCCGAAATCATGACTTCCTGCTCTGCCAAAGCAATTTCGTCACGTTGCTTTTGCACCAGAAACCAGCTGCTGATCGCCACCGGCACCAGAAAAATCACACCCAGCAAGATCAGCACGTTAAGGTCGGCCAATCCCCGCTGCCGCATCGCTGCCTGCCCACCGCGCGCCGACCGCCTTGTTTCCATACTCATCGTGTGTCCTCGCATTTTTAGCTGTTCGTGCTGCGCTTCAGGACGCCTGCCCCGCTGCCTGGCGTGGCGCCGCCGACGGCAAGGCTCCCATCGCACCACTGCCGGCGATATCCATGAAGTCGGCGTCACGCAGCAACGCCGCCATGTTGATTTCGCGAAATTCACGGCCCTCGTGGTCAGTCAGCATGGCGCTGATCCAGGGTTTGTCAACGGCCACGCCGGCCATCGGGCTGAATTCCTGGGCATTGCGCAACCCCACGACCTTGCGTACCAGCAAACCCACGTTAATGCCGTGGCGCTGGCCGCACAGGAGATACGCGCTTTCGGAAGTACGCGGCGTCACGCCATAACCGCAAAAATCCGCCAGATCGACCACGCCGTGCAAACTTCCGCGCACGTTGACCAAGCCGTTATACCAGCGGTGCGTCAGCGGCACCTTGCACAACCATGGCATCGGCATCACTTCGCCTGCATCCGGCAGCCGCACCAGCCACAGTCTGTTGCCGGATTCGAACGCCAGCCGGGAGCGCAACGTGTCCTGCGCACTGGCATTCGCGAGGCGCCGCGCGAGATTTTCCTGAAATTCGCGTAGTGCGAGACTGCGAGCCATTTCAGCCCAGCGCCGTGATTTTTTTCAACAAGTCGGCGCCGTCCACCGGCTTGGTGACGTAAGCCTTGGCACCCTGACGCATGGCCCAGATCTTGTCGGTCTCCTGGTTCTTGGTTGTGCACAAAATAACCGGAATGTTTTTCGTCTCGGCATCCTGCGTAATACTGCGGCACGCCTGAAAGCCATTCAGACCCGGCATCACGACATCCATCACAATGAGTTCGGGCTTTTCGCTCTTCGCCTTGGCGACACCTTCTTCGCCATTAAAGGCAAAAGCCACCTTAAATCCCGCCTTGGTCAAAATTTCATTCAGATGGTGGCGTTCGGTTGGCGAATCATCCACGACCAGCACGCGTTTGATCGGCATGGCTTGAAAATCCGTTCGTTAATCCGTTTGTTGATCCAAGGATGCTGAGGGTCGCACGCCGGCATTAAGCCTTTGCGGCGGGTTTGTTCAACCGGTGCGCTTCCACCGCCTGCAGCAGGCTTTCGCGCGTGAACGGCTTGGTCAGGTATTCGGTGGAACCAGCCATCGCGCCGCGCGCGCGGTCAAACAAGCCATCTTTGCTTGACAGCATCACGAATGGCACGTGCCGCCAATTTTCGTTCTGCCGCAGCAGCGAGCAGGTCTGGTAACCATCCAGACGTGGCATCATGATGTCGCAGAAAATGATTTCGGGCGAATGCTCGACGATCTTGGACAACGCATCAAATCCATCGTCCGCGAGGATTACCTCGCAACCCGCCTGCTTGAGGAAGATTTCGGCACTGCGGCGTATGGTGTTGCTGTCGTCGATCACCATGACCTTGACGCCCGCCAGATTGGACTTTTCGCTCATGTTCGTAAGCAGTTCATAGAATTTCTCTTTGCGTTCGAACTGTTGCCGATAGGCAACAACACCGGCTTACCTGAATTCACGCAGACTACATACCTTAACGGCAAAGCGCTAAAATCAAGCATGCCACGAATCTGTAACATCTACCGTGCGTGAAAAGACGGTGCCCGGCACACTGAAATGCGATCTAAGCCCGGATTCAAACCCGGTTTTCATTCTGTTCCAGTATGGTATCCCGCAACACGGTATGATAGTAAAAAATCCATTAAAAACAAACACCTTTCGGTATTCTGGTCTCAAAATAACAACGCTTGGCCGGTAGCGGCACGACACCTGCGGAAATCATGCGACACCCATGCGAATCGTATTGCTTGAAGATGACCTGACCCAGGCCAAATTGGTGGAACGCTGGCTGATCCAGTCTGGCTGGGAGGTGATTTTGTTTGATTCAGGCACGGCTTTTCGTGCGGGTATCGCAAAAGTCAACCCCGATCTCATCATCATCGACTGGATGCTGCCTGACGACGACGGCCTGGCGGTGCTTGTTTGGCTGCGCGAAACCCTGCACAGCACGCTGCCGGTGATGTTTGCTACCACCCGAGCCGAGGAAGCCTCGCTGGTCACCGCGCTCGACAAGGGCGCCGACGACTACCTGATCAAGCCGTTACGCCAGCCGGAAATGATAGCCCGCATCAATGCCCTGTTGCGCCGTGGCTCGCAAGCGGCAGTGCCGTCGGCTGGGGCCGTGAGTTTGGGCGGCATCGTGATCGATCCCGCCGCGCATCGCATCACGCGCCAAGGCGTTTCTGTCGATCTGACAGACCGTGAAATGGAGCTGGCACTATACATGCTTCGCAACCATGGCCGGCTACTGACACGCCAGGAACTGCTGGAAAACGTCTGGCGCACCAGCGCCAGCATCATTACACGCACAGTCGATACGCACATCAGCCGTCTACGAGCCAAACTCGGCCTCACGCCGGAAAACGGTTTCGATCTGTCTACCGTGTATCACAAGGGTTACCGGCTCGAATACCGCGCGCCCGGCGCCGCACCTCAAGCGTAGGAGTAGGCGCGGGCACAGGCACAGGGGGCCGCCAAAATCCTCGCACCTGCCGCTGCGGCCAACGCAACTCAAGCGTCAGATGTATACAACTTCCACCCGCTGGATGTAGTCGGCGTATTCAGTCAGCGCGGCCTCTATCGCCGCTGTGTCTTTCGCCTTGGCCGCCACTTCGATGGTGGATCCGATCTTGGTCAACAGCGGAAACCCGTAGCCGCCGCCGCTCCCCTTCAGACTATGCCCGCCCACGCG
>OMIN01000143.1 GCA_900299145.1 Betaproteobacteria bacterium
CCGGCTTCCATGTGCGCGCGGCGCTTCACCCACACCGCGTGGTAATCATAGTGCGCACCCCACGCCACGGCGGCGGCGTAGCGTTTTTCAAAAGCCGCCATGCGCGGCGTGTAGTAGCCACCGAGGCTGAACGACATCACGCCGATGCGGTTTTTGACCACATCCGAGCGGCCCGCCACATAGTCAAACGCCGCCGCGCCTGGCACTTCGTAATCGTAGCGGCTGGGAATATTGCGCAGCCGCAGCGCTTCGCCCTGCCCCGGCCCGTCGATGGCAAGCGTGTGATAGCCGCGATTCGCCAATTCGACGCCGATGAAAAGAATGCTCATTTCCTTGCACAGATCGAGGCCATCGAAACACACAATAGTGGGCTTCGGCCCCGCACCGGGCGCGCGCATGAACAGCGCGGGCAGGCTTTGGCCATTTTCGTAAGGCACCTCGACGCGCTCGATATTCGGGTAGCGCCGCGTGTAGCCTTCCTCGAAGCAATGCATGCACTTGCGGTAGCTTTCGAACTTGCGTTCGCTCGGCGGAATAAAACGCTCGGCGTACAGGTGATACGTAGCCGCGTGCAAATAATACGTGCCCGCGGTCAGTTGATGGCCCGCGGCAGCGGCGGCTTCGGCCTTGCGCTCCTGGTCTTCGGCCATCGTTTGCCATTCGACAAACCACGCCTCGTTATCGCCCTGTTTGTTCTTGAGACGCTTGCCGACCTGATCGATTTCGCCCATCGATGCCGCGCCCCAGTTGGCCATGTCGATCATGGCGTTGATCGACTGCGACCACACGAAGTTGCCGGGAAAATATTCGAACAAATGTGCGCGGGATGCTTCGCTCATGGAACGTGCCTTTCGATTTTCAATTGCTGTTGAACTCTGCGTTACTGCGCCTTTGCGCCAGAAGCCTTGACCACTTTCGCCCACTTGGCGATTTCGGTTTTGATGTAGGCGGCAAACTCGGCGGGCGTATTGGCGACGATGACATAGCCGAGGTTATCGAGGCGCTGTTTCACGTCCGGCGCGGCCAGTGCTTTGGCGAATTCGCCTTGCAGGCGCGCCGTGATCGCCGGCGGCGTGCCCGCAGGGGCGAGGGCGCCGTACCACGCGGTGGCCTCAAACCCCGGCATCAAGGATTCGGCCACCGTAGGCACCTCCGGTACTGCGGTCGAACGCTGCGCGCCGGTGACGGCAATCGCACGCAGGCGACCGGCTTTGATATGCGGCATCACCGAGGACATGCCGCCGATCAGCATTTGTATTTGCCCGGCGAGCAGATCGATCACGCCCTGCGCGCTGCCTTTATAGGGCACGTGTTGCAGGTCAGCGCCGAGCGCGGTGTTGAATAATTCACCGGTCAAATGGCCGACACTCGCCACGCCCGCCGAGGAAAAATTGATCGATTTGGGTTTCGCCTTCGACAACGCGATCAGTTCCTTCATGGTGCGCACCTGCACCGACGGATGCACCACAATTATGTTTGGCGCAGTGGCGAGCAGCGTCACCGGCGCGTAGTCCTTCACCGGATCGTACGGCAGCTTCGCCACCAGACTGGGCGCGATGGCCACGTTGGCAATGTAGCCCAGCACCAGCGTGTAACCGTCGGGCGCGGCGCGCGCGACGATTTCCATGCCGATGTTGCCGTTGGCGCCGGAGCGGTTGTCGATCACCATTTGCTGGCCCAGCGCGTCAGCGGCCTTTTGCGCCGCATTGCGTGCAATGGTGTCGGCGTTGCCACCGGGCGCAAACGGCACCACAAAGCGTATCGGGCGGCTGGGGTAATTGGCAGACGCCGGCGAGGACCCCGCGGCAGGTTGCGCCCATACGCCCGCAGGCGCGGCCCACCAAAACAAGGCCGCGAGTAGCGGCAACTTCCGTGCGTGCACAGCCGGCATGGCTATTTCAAACTGGTGGGATCATTACGCCAGCGCTCCCACGCCGCGCGCTGATCCTTCTGAATCTGCTCGTCTTCGAGCATCCGTCGTATCAGCGCTGTGGCGTCAGATTCATAAATGCCTTCGCGTTTGGTGAACGTCCACTTGTGGCCGGGCGGCAACACCGGCGATTTTTCCACTTTAGGGTTACTCATAAACTTCCTTTAAAAACAGATACTTATACGATCCCACAAAACTCGCGGCTAGACATACCCCGTGCCATACCCCGTGCATCAGAGCTGTCGGTCACGCAACAGGCATCGAGTCTACACCACGCTCGCACCCAGTCCTCAGCGCTACGCTGATGGCAAAATAAGTAAATTTACTTATTTATTCCGACGACACCAACGACACGACCACTGGAAAAAAGTACATTATGTACTGCGTAAATCGTCAGTTTAGCGTAAGACGTGGTATATAGACTGCGCCGTCCGTCATACTGCGAATACCCAATAAGTGTTTGTTTTAATGAATTTTTTCGATTGCGTCACGCCCACCGGTCCCGTGTGGCGAAATGCGGCCGCTCTGTTGCTCTCGGTAACAGCCCTCTCCGCGAGCGCCCAGACACCAACTGCCGCCCCCGCGCTGGAAGCATTGACCCTACGCGCTGCCGAGACACTTTTCCTCGAACGCAATCGTGAGCTGCTGGCGGCGCGCCGCGCCCTTGAGGGGGCCGAGGCCGACGTGGTGACCGCGGGCGCGCGGCCTAATCCCAATCTGTCGATCAGCACCTCCAGTATTTCGCGCACGCTGGGCGGGGGGTCGCCCGCCGATAAGCGCATCGACACCATCGTTGGCCTGAGCCAGACGTTCGAGCGCGGCAATAAGGCGGGCCTGCGCATCGACACCGCGCAAGCCATCGCCAACGCCGTGCGCAGCGACGGGCGCGACGTGGAACGCACGCAGCGCGCCGTGCTGCAAGGCGCCTATTTCGATCTGCTTCAGGCGCAGGACAAACTGCGCATCACGCGCGAAACCGCCGCGCTGTTTGATAAATCCATGGACGCGCTGAATTTGCGGCTCAAAGCCGGCGACGTGGCGGCAATGGATGTGTCGCGCATGAGTGTGGACGCGCTGCGCGCGCTCAACGAAACGCGCGGCGCACAGGCCGAGCTTGAAAAGGCGCAGTCAGCGCTGGCCTACCTGATCGGCGCCGATCAGGACGCCGCACGGCTGCGCGCGGCGGACAACTGGCCCGCGCTGGACAAGCCCGAGACATTCGATGGCAAGGCGGCCGATGCGCTGATCGACGCGCGCCCCGACGTGCAGGCCGCGCAGGCGCGCGTGGCGGCGGCGGACAAAGCACGCGATCTCGCGCGCGCGCTGCGCACGCGCGATATCACCGCCGGTGCACAAGTGGAACGCTTTCCCGGCAACGATCCGCGCAACAGCGTCGGCTTTAGCGTGAGCGTACCGCTGTTCACGCGTTATTACTTCGACGGCGAAATCCGCCGCGCCGAATCCGATTACGCCGCCGCGCAGGAAAACCTGCAACGCGTGCGGGCGCTCGCCGCCGCCGAATTGCGCAAGGCGGCAAGCGATGTCGCGTCGTCCGCCGAACGCGTCAAGCGCCTGCGTGAAGTGCTGCTCGCTGCCGCCGAAAAAGCGGCGCAGGGCGCGGAATTCGCCTACAGCCGCGGCGCCATCGGCGTAATGGACGTGCTCGATGCGCGCCGCCAGCTCACCGCCACGCGGCTGGAAGCCGCCGCGGTGCAGGCCGATTACGCCAAAGCGCTGGCGGCGTGGCGCGCGGCCACGGCAAACGCGCCAAATCCTTAGCGGGAGAGGCCAGTGTGACTGATAAAAAATTGAATAAAATCAAATACTTAAAATTCGCATTCTTATTGACGCCGTTGGTCCTGCTCGGCGCCTGCGACAAACCGGCAGAACCGCCGCCCGCGCCGCAGGCCCGCACCGAAGGCGAGAGCGTCATCATCCCGCCCGGCGCAAAGCAGACCACCAGCCTCAAGTCACAGGTCATCACCATGCAGCCCGTGCCGGCCACGCAGCTCAATGGCCGCGTGGTGTGGAACGAGGACAA
>OMIN01000144.1 GCA_900299145.1 Betaproteobacteria bacterium
TAATTATCAATGGCCGCTCTGAAAAGTCAAAAAATCCGTATCCGCCTGAAGGCGTTCGACTATCGCCTGATCGATCAGTCGGCACTGGAAATCGTGGATACTGCGAAGCGCACCGGCGCCGTGGTCAAGGGGCCCGTGCCTCTGCCGACACGCAAGGAACGCTTCGATTTGTTGCGGTCGCCGCACGTTAACAAGACGTCGCGCGATCAGATGGAAATTCGTACGCATTTGCGTTTGATGGATATTATCGACCCGACGGACAAAACGGTTGATGCGCTGATGAAGTTGGACCTCCCCGCCGGGGTGGATGTAGAAATCAAGTTGTAGTGTTGTTGCAGTCACAAAAACGAGTTGCCGGTCAATTGTAACCGGCGCCTTTTTGGTAACGCAGTAACTAAAAAAGGTAAATAAATCATGAACTTAGGACTTGTTGGCCGTAAGGTCGGCATGACCCGTGTTTTCACCGACGATGGCGATACCGTCCCGGTGACCGTGGTCGATGTGTCGAATAACCGTGTCACACAGCTAAAGACGCCGGAAAGCGATGGCTATGCTGGCGTGCAGGTGACATTTGGCAAGCGGCGCGCGAGCCGCGTCGTGAAATCTGCGGCAGGCCATTTCGCCAAGGCAGGCGCCGAGGCTGGTCATACGCTGCGTGAATTTCGTGTTGCGCCCGACAAACTGGCCGACCTCAAACTTGGTGGGGTCGTTGGCGCGAGCATTTTTCAGGTCGGGCAAATGGTCGATGTGACCGGTGTGTCGCTCGGCAAGGGCTTTCAGGGCGCGATCAAGCGTCACAACTTTTCGTCCAATCGTGCCAGTCACGGTAACTCGCGTTCGCATAACACCGTGGGTTCGATCAGTATGGCGCAGGATCCTGGCCGTGTATTTCCCGGCAAGAAAATGCCGGGCCACATGGGCGCCGTCAAGCGCACCACGCAAAATCTTCAGATCGTGCGCATCGATGAAGCGCGCCAGTTGCTACTGATACGTGGCGCAATTCCCGGCTCGCGTGGTGGTGACGTTATTGTGCTGCCGGCGAAACGCGCGAAAAAGGTTTCCGCTGCCAAACCCGCAACGGCCGCCAAGGCCGATGCCAAGAAGTAAGGGCGGATGAATCATGGAACTAAACCTCATAGATGATCAAGGCAAGGCGACGGCCAAGGTTGCCGCCTCCGACGCGACCTTTGGCCGCGAATACAACGAAGCGCTGGTGCACCAGGTGGTGACGGCGTATCTCGCCAATGCGCGTCAGGGAACTCGTGCACAAAAAGATCGTGGTGAAGTCAAGCACTCCACCAAGAAGCCGTTCCGCCAAAAGGGCACGGGCCGCGCTCGCGCAGGTATGACTTCCAGCCCGCTGTGGCGTGGTGGCGGTCGGATATTTCCGAACCGTCCTGACGAAAACTTTAGTCAGAAGGTCAATCGCAAAATGTATCGTGCCGGCGTTTGCGCGATTCTCTCGCAGCTGGCGCGCGAAGACCGGTTGGTGGTGATCGACAGTTTTACAGTTAGTGCGCCCAAGACAAAACTGTTGGCGCAAAAACTGAAAGGGATGGGTTTTGACGACGTGCTGATCATTACTGATGCCATTGACGACAATTTGCTTTTGTCGTCGCGTAACCTGCACTACGTCAGCGTTGCCTCGGTGAGTGATGCCGATCCGGTGACTTTGATTCGTCACGAAAAAGTCGTGGTGACCAAGAGTGCGGTTGCCAAGATTGAGGAGATGCTGGCATGACTCAGCCAAAAATGTACAGCCAGGAGCGGTTGACTCAGGTGCTGCTCGCGCCGGTAGTGTCCGAGAAGAGCACGTTCGTCGGCGAAAAAAACAATCAGTTTGTGTTTCGAGTCGCGCCCGATGCCACCAAGCCGGAAGTGAAGGCCGCTGTTGAGCTGCTGTTCAGCCCGAAAGACAAGAAGCTCGAAGTTGAAGGCGTGCGCATCGTCAATGTCGTCGGCAAGGAAAAACGCATGGGCCGTTTTGTCGGCCGCCGCAGCGGGTGGAAAAAAGCGTATGTCAGCCTGAAAGCCGGGCAGGACATTAACTTCGCCGAAGGGGAGAACAAGTAATGTTGATTAAAGTCAAACCCACTTCGCCGGGCCGGCGCGGTCTGGTCAAGGTTGTAACGCCGGGCCTGCACAAAGGTGCGCCGGTCGCAGCTTTGTTGGACAGCCAATCGAAGAATGCTGGCCGCAATCAGCATGGCCGTGTCACCATGCGTCACCAAGGCGGTGGTCACAAGCAGCACTATCGCGTGGTCGATTTCAAGCGTAACGACAAGGACAGTATCGTCGCCAAGGTCGAGCGCATCGAATATGATCCGAACCGTAGCGCCCATCTCGCACTGCTGTGTTATGCCGACGGTGAGCGCCGCTACATTATTGCCACCAAGGGGTTGGCAGCCGGCGTGCAGTTGGTCGCAGGGTCCGAGGCACCGATCAAGGCAGGCAACGCCTTGCCGCTGCGCAATATACCGGTGGGTAGCACTATCTGCTGTGTAGAAATGCTGCCGGGCAAGGGGGCGCAATTGGCGCGGTCGGCGGGCACTTCAGTCCAGTTGCTTGCGCGCGAAGGCGACTACGCGCAACTGCGTTTGCGTTCGGGCGAGATACGCAAGGTGCACGTGAATTGCCGTGCGACCATCGGGGAAGTCGGCAATGAAGAACATTCGCTGGAATCCATTGGCAAGGCGGGCCGCGTGCGCTGGCGCGGCGTGCGCCCGACGGTGCGTGGCGTGGCGATGAATCCAATCGACCACCCGCATGGCGGTGGCGAAGGCCGTACGGCAGCCGCGCAAGCGCCCGTCAGCCCGTGGGGCGTGATGTGCAAAGGCTACAAGACTCGCAAGGTCAAGCGCACCAACAGCATGATTGTGCGTCGGCGTAACTCCAAAGCCACGGCCTAACAGGAGAAAATACTCAAATGGCACGTTCCATTAAAAAAGGCCCGTTCGTCGATCATCACCTGATGCATAAGGTTGAGACGGCGCGCGCGGCTTCGGACAAGCGTCCGATTAAAACCTGGTCACGCCGTTCTACGGTGCTGCCGGATTTCGTGGGCTTGACGATTGCAGTGCATAACGGCAAACAGCATATCCCGGTGTATATCACCGAGAACATGGTTGGGCACAAGCTGGGCGAGTTTTCGCACACGCGCACGTTCAAAGGGCACTCCAAGGCGGGTGGGACCGCAGATAAAAAATCCGCGCCAACGCCGGCGGCGAAGTAACGGAGAACGCTATGCAAACAACAGCAAAACTTCGTGGTGTTCGCTTGTCGGCTCAAAAGGGCCGGCTGGTAGCAGACATGGTTCGCGGCCAAAGTGTTGAAAACGCGCTTAATGTGCTCCAATTCTCGCCCAAGAAAGGCGCCACCATCATCCGTAAGGTATTGGAGTCGGCAATTGCGAACGCCGAGCACAATGACGGCGCAGATATCGATGAATTGAAAATTACCAGCATTTACGTAGAGAAGGGGCCTGTGCTCAAGCGTTTTCACGCAAGAGCCAAGGGCCGCGGCATGCGGGTGCTCAAACACTCCTGCCATATCTATCTGACGGTTGGCGACGGAAGGAACAGCTAGTCATGGGTCAAAAAATACATCCGACGGGATTTCGCCTTGCAGTAACGCGTGATTGGTCGTCGCGCTGGTACGCCAATGACAGGGCCTTTCCCGGCATGCTGCTGGAGGATCTGAAAGTCCGCGATTACCTTAAGCAGAAACTGTCGCACGCTGCAGTGTCGCGCGTGATGATCGAGCGCCCGGCCAAGAATGCGCGTATCACCATTTTCAGTGCGCGTCCTGGTGTTGTCATCGGAAAAAAGGGCGAGGATATCGAGTCGTTGAAATCCGCGCTGCAGAAAATGCTGCACGTGCCGGTGCATGTGAATATAGAGGAAGTGCGCAAACCTGAACTGGATGCGCAATTGATTGCGGACTCTATTGCCCAGCAATTGCAAAAGCGCATCATGTTCCGGCGTGCAATGAAGCGTGCGATTACAAACGCCATGCGTTTGGGGGCTCAAGGTATCAAGATCATGAGCGCCGGCCGCCTGAACGGCATCGAAATTGCCCGGACTGAGTGGTATCGCGAGGGCCGTGTGCCACTGCACACACTGCGCGCCGGTATTCAATACGGCGTGTCCGAAGCCAAGACCACCTACGGCATCATCGGTATCAAAGTGTGGGTCTATCAGGGCGAAATGTTAGGTAAGAATGAACAGCCGGCGGCTGTGCCGGGCGGCGCGCCGTCCGACGCCCCGCCGCCCGCGCGCAAACCGCGCAGCAAGCCAGGAGCAAAACGTGCTACAGCCAGCCAGACGTAAGTATCGTAAAGAACAAAAGGGCCGCAATAAAGGTATCGCGACCCGCGGCGCCAAGGTTAGCTTCGGCGACTTTGGGCTGAAAGCGATTGGCCGTGGCCGTTTGACCGCACGCCAGATTGAAGCCGCGCGCCGTGCCATGACACGCCACATCAAGCGTGGTGGTCGTATCTGGATACGCATTTTTCCGGATAAGCCGATTTCGCGCAAGCCGGCCGAGGTGCGTATGGGTAACGGCAAAGGTAATCCAGAATACTGGGTTGCCGAGATTCAGCCGGGCAAGGTGTTGTATGAAATGGATGGTGTCAACGAAGTGACGGCCAAAGAGGCGTTCCGATTGGCGGCCGCAAAACTGCCGATAGCCACCACTTTCGTGCAGCGTCAGGTAGGGGGCTAGAATATGAAAGCAAGCGAATTACGCGGCAAGTCGGTTGAGGAATTGAAGCAAGAGTTGCAATCGCTGCTCAAGGCGCAGTTTTCCCTGCGTATGCAAAAAGCGACACAGCAGCTTGCCAATACTAGCCAGATCAGCAAAACCCGGCGTGATATCTCACGGGTGCGCACCTTGCTGACGCAAAAAGAGACGAGTAAATCCGTATGAGCGAAACCGCCGAAAATCGCGTTAACAAACGCACGCTCACTGGCCGCGTGGTCAGTGACAAAATGAACAAGACTGTTACGGTTCTGGTGGAACGCCGTGTCAAGCACGCGCTTTACGGGAAGTTTGTAACGCTTTCCAAGAAATATCATGCCCACGATGAGAAGAATGAATTTCACGAGGGCGATACCGTAACCATCGAGGAATGCCGTCCAATTGCCAAAACCAAGGCTTGGCGGGTAATCAATCTGGTCGAAAAGGCGCGTACGGTTTAGTCAAAGTTGGTTGTGCCTCTTGGCAAAATAGGTATTAGCTGATACACTCGACAGTCTTTGTAGTTGTAGCGCGTGGTGGAATTTTGGCGCGGTGTCCGTGGCAACGTTGCGCTGGAAGGATGAATCAGCCCGTACGGGCTCCAATACTGGTCTGATGCCTTGGGCGGTAAGTTAGCCCGCTGCCGGATCAAGTTGGGGAAGCGTCAAAGATGCTGGATACCTTTGATTTTATTGATATTTTTCCAGTGGTCTTTGTGCGACAGTTTTACTCTGGTGAGAAGCGAACATGATTCAGATGCAATCCGTATTGGATGTGGCCGACAACACGGGCGCGCGCGCCGTGATGTGCATAAAGGTCTTGGGTGGCTCGAAGCGGCGCTATGCTGGCATCGGCGACGTCATCAAGGTCAGCATCAAAGATGCGGCGCCTCGCGGGCGCGTCAAAAAGGGCGAGGTATACGACGCAGTGGTGGTGCGTACCGCGAAGGGTGTGCGTCGGGCCGACGGTTCGCTGGTTAAGTTCGATTCGAATGCCGCTGTGTTGTTGAACACCAAACTCGAGCCCATCGGCACGCGTATCTTCGGGCCGGTGACGCGTGAGTTGCGCACCGAGCGCTTCATGAAAATTGTGTCACTCGCCCCGGAAGTCATTTAAGGAGCGTGGTATGAAGAAAATTAAAAAAGGGGATGACGTCATCGTCACCACGGGCCGCGATAACGGCAAGCGTGGCACGGTGTTGCGCTTGGTGGCCGATACGCACGTGGTGGTGGAGGGCGTCAACAAGGTCAAGAAGCATGAGCGCCCGAATCCAATGAAAAACACCCAGGGCGGCATAGTTGATAAAGAAATGCCGTTGCCTGTGTCCAACGTTGCCTTGTTTAACCCGGCGACAAAAAAGGCCGACCGCGTGGGCATCAAGGTTGTCGATGGTGGCAAGCGAGTCCGGTATTTCAAGTCCAATGGCGAAGTCATTGACGTATGAGCGAACAAAAAGCAGACAAGAAGGTAAAGCCGGCGCGCGAGCCCAAGGGCAAGCCGTCCAATAAAAAAGGCGCGGATGCCGGTGACGCCGGTGATCAGCCGGTGGCCAAGCGCGCTTCCAGCGCGAAGCCGGCTGGCCCTGCGCGGTTGCATGCCTATTACCGCGATACCGTGGTCAAAGATTTGACGCAGAAATTCGGCTACAAATCCGTGATGCAGGTGCCGCGCCTGAACAAGATTGTTCTGAACATGGGAGTGGGCGAAGCGGTGGCAGATAAAAAGATCATGGATCATGCGGTGTCCGACATGACCAAGATTGCCGGGCAAAAGCCGCTGGTGACCAAGTCACGCAAGGCCATTGCGTCGTTCAAGATCCGCGAGAATTATCCGGTGGGATGCAAGGTCACGCTGCGCGGGTCGCGTATGTATGACTTTCTCGACCGGCTGGTGAACGTGGCAATGCCGCGTATTCGTGACTTCCGCGGCATTTCCGGACGCAGCTTTGACGGCATGGGTAATTACAACATGGGCGTCAAGGAACAGATTATTTTCCCGGAAATCGAGTACGACAAAATCGACGCGATTCGCGGGATGAATATCACTATTTCCACTACGGCCAAGACGGATGACGAAGCGCGTGCCCTGCTGGCCGCTTTCAAGTTTCCGTTCAGAAATTAAGCGCCGAAATTCAGCGAATATTTTAGCGATCAAGCAGCGAGAAGGCCCGGAAAAACAATGGCTAAACAATCGATCATCAATCGTAATGAGCAGCGCAAGGCAACCGTCAAGAAATTTGCCGCCAAGCGCAAGGCTTTGCAGGATGCGGCAAACGATCAGTCGTTGTCGCCGGAAGAGCGTTACGAGGCGCGCCTCAAGTTGCAAAAGCTGCCGCGCAATGCGAGCCCGGTGCGCGTGCGTAACCGTTGTGCGCTGACAGGGCGTCCGCGGGGCACCTTCCGCAAATTTGGTTTGGCTCGCGGCAAGCTGCGCGATATCGCGATGCGCGGGGAAATTCCCGGCATTATCAAGGCCAGCTGGTAACAGTGCGAGCCATCCACGGGTAATGAAATAGGACCAGGAAGCAGGAGAAGATTGCATGAGTATGAGTGATCCGGTCGCCGATATGCTGACGCGCATTCGCAATGCGCAGCAGTCGGAGAAACAGTCGGTCGCAATGCCGACAAGCAAATTGAAGGCGGCCATAGCCAGTGTGCTTAAGGACGAGGGCTATATCGAGGACTACACCGTTCGCAATCAGGACGGCAAGCCGCATCTGGATATCAGTCTGAAGTATTACGCGGGCCGTCCGGTCATTGAAAAAATCGAGCGTGTGAGCCGTCCTGGTTTGCGCATTTACAAGCCCAGCAAGGATATCCCGGTAGTGATGAACGGTTTGGGTGTTGCGATCGTTTCCACTTCCAAGGGGGTCATGACCGATCGCAAGGCGCGCGGCATGGGCGTGGGCGGTGAAGTGTTGTGCATCGTCGCCTGATGAGTGTGATGAGCCTAACGGGAACGAAGGGAACGAGGTTCTGACATGTCCAGAGTTGCAAATAATCCGGTTTTGATCCCCGAAAAGGTGGATGTCGCGTTGAGTGGCACCGAAATTTCGGTTAAGGGTCCGCTGGGCACGCTGTCGAACAAGTTGTCGTCGAGCGTGTCGGTCAGCAAGGTGGAAAATCGCCTGGAATTCAAGGCGAACGATGGTTCGAACCTGGCTAACGCCATGTCCGGCACTATGCGTGCGCTGGTGTCCAACATGGTGGTTGGCGTTTCCAAGGGTTTCGAGAAGCGGCTGTCACTGGTCGGCGTGGGGTATCGGGCGCAGGCGCAGGGCGACAAGCTGAATCTCACGCTGGGCTTTTCGCATCCCGTGGTGCATCAGCTGCCCAAGGGCGTTAAGGCTGAAACGCCGACGCAGACCGAGATCGTTATCAAAGGCGCTGACCGGCAGCAAGTGGGGCAGGTCGCGGCGGACATACGCGCGTATCGTAGTCCCGAGCCGTATAAAGGCAAAGGCGTGCGTTACGTCGGCGAGCAGATTGTGCTCAAGGAAACCAAGAAGAAGTAGGTGGGTAAGGAGTCAAGTAAGCGATGATCGAGAAAAAACAGTCGCGTTTGCGCCGTTCACGCCGCACCCGCGCGAAAATTTCGGAATTGAAGGCGGTGCGTCTCACCGTCAATCGTTCCAACACGCACATCTATGCGCAAGTGATCGATGCCACCGGCGGCAAGGTGCTCGCCAGTGCGTCGTCAGCCGAGAAGGCCTTGCGCGGCGAGCTTAAAAACGGCGGCAATATTTCGGCGGCCAAAGTGGTGGGCAAGCTCATCGCCGAGAAAGCCAAAAAAGCAGGCGTCGAGGCCGTGGCGTTCGACCGTTCGGGTTACCGGTTTCATGGCCGAGTGAAGGCGCTGGCTGAAGCCGCGCGCGAAGCCGGCCTCAAGTTCTAAAGCTCCAGTCCAGGATACGTTCATGGCGAAAATGCAAGCATCAAAAATGCAGACCGGTAACGAAGAGCGCGGCGACGGTTTGCGTGAAAAAATGGTGGCCATCAATCGCGTCACCAAGGTGGTCAAGGGCGGGCGCATCATGGGCTTTGCCGCGTTGACTGTGGTGGGCGATGGCGACGGCAGCATCGGCATGGGAAAGGGCAAGTCGCGCGAGGTACCGGTGGCCGTGCAAAAGGCGATGGAAGAAGCGCGCCGCAAGATGGTCAAGGTGCAGTTGAAAAACGGCACGCTGCAGCACACGGTGATTGGCCGTCACGGCGCTGCCAGCGTGTTCATGCAGCCGGCCTCGGAGGGCACGGGCATTATCGCAGGCGGTCCGGTGCGCGCGGTGCTGGAAGTCATGGGCGTCACCAACATTCTGGCGAAGTGCTTGGGTTCGACCAATCCCTACAACGTGGTGCGCGCCACTATTAACGGTCTGACCGCGATGAACACGCCGGCGGAAGTTGCCGCCAAGCGCGGTAAGACCGTCGAAGAAATTACGGGTTAATCATGAGCGACACCAAGAAAATCAAGATACAGCTGGTGCGTAGTCTCATTGGCACCAAGGGCGATCACCGGCTGTGCGTGCGCGGATTGGGTCTGCGCCGTATTGGCCATACGATTGAAGTTATTGACACGCCGGCTAACCGCGGCATGATCAATAAAGTGTCGTACATGGTAAAAGTTGTTTAAAAATAAATAGTTACGGTATTTTATGCGACTCAATACGATCAAGCCCGCCAAGGGCGCAAAGCACTCGGTGAAGCGCGTTGGCCGCGGCACTGGTTGCGGCCTCGGTAAGACGGCTGGCCGCGGCCACAAGGGCCAAAAAGCGCGCGCGGGCGGCTTTCACAAGGTTGGTTTCGAGGGCGGACAAATGCCCTTGCACCGGCGTTTGCCCAAGCGCGGTTTTCGTTCTCCTGTGGCGGGCGATACCGTCGAAGTGCGGCTGGGCGATGTCGCCAAGTTGCGCGACGAGTCTATCGATCTTGCCGTGCTGAAAAAAGCGGGTCTTGCGCCCATTGGTGCGCTAAACGCTAAAGTCATCCTCGCGGGTGGCATCGAGCGCAAGGTCGCTATCAAGGGCTTGGGTGTGACCAAGGGTGCGCGCGCCGCGATTGAAAAGGCGGGCGGCAGCATCGAAGCGCCGGCGGCTGCGTCCGCGCAGGCGTAGTCTGGACTTGACGGATAAGTTTTAAGCGTAATAGAGGAAAGGGCATTGGCCGTTAACGATTCACTGCTGGCTTCGGGAAAACTCGGCGATTTGAAGCGCCGTTTCCTGTTTTTGATCGGCGCGTTGATCGTGTTCCGCATTGGCTCGTTCATACCTGTGCCGGGCATTGATCAGACCGAGCTTGCCAGTCTGTTTAATCAGCAGCGTGGCGGCATCCTCGACATGTTCAACATGTTCTCGGGGGGGGCTCTGGAGCGCTTTTCGATATTCGCGCTGGGCATCATGCCGTACATTTCGGCGTCGATTATTATGCAATTGATGACGGTAGCCTCGCCCACGCTGGAAGCCTTGAAGAAGGAAGGCGAAGCGGGCCGCAGGAAGATCACACAGTACACGCGTTATGCAACGTTGGGACTCGCGCTGTTTCAAAGCATGGCAATTGCCATTGGCTTGGAAAGCCAGCGCGGACTGGTGATCGACCCCGGCCTGATGTTCCGGTTGACTGCGATGGTCACCTTGACCACCGGCACCATGTTCCTGATGTGGTTGGGTGAGCAAATCACCGAGCGCGGCATCGGCAACGGCATTTCACTGCTGATTTTTGCTGGTATAGCCGCGGGATTTCCGAACGCCGTAGGCGGTACATTGGAACTGGTGCGCACTGGGGCCATGTCGATCCCGGTGGTGTTGTTTATTGGTGTACTGGTGGTGGCTGTAACCGCCTTTGTGTGTTTCGTCGAGCGCGGTCAGCGGAAGATTCTGGTGAACTATGCCAAGCGGCAGGTCGGGCGGAAAGTGTATGGCGGGCAAAGCTCTCATTTACCGTTAAAGCTCAACATGTCCGGTGTGATTCCGCCGATTTTTGCGTCGTCGATTATTCTGTTTCCGGCCACCATTGTCGGCTGGTTTGGTGAAGGTACATCGACTTCGGTGGGCGTGACGTGGTTGAAGAACGTGGCAGCAACGCTGCAGCCGGGGCAACCCATTTACACACTGCTGTATGCGTCGGCGATCGTATTTTTCTGTTTCTTCTATACGGCGCTGGTGTTTAACCCAAAGGAAACTGCGGACAATCTGAAGAAAAGTGGCGCTTTCGTGCCTGGTATACGACCTGGTGATCAGACAGCGCGTTACATTGAAAAGATTACCATGCGCCTGACGATGGTCGGCGCGATTTACGTGACGCTGGTGTGTCTGTTGCCGGAAATGTTGATTGTCTGGAAAAAAGTCCCATTCTATTTTGGCGGTACGTCGTTGCTGATTATTGTAGTGGTGACCATGGATTTCATGTCACAGGTGCAGGCTTACATTATGTCGCATCAATACGAAAGTCTGCTTAAAAAGGCCAACTTCAAGGGCGGCATGCTCCCGACTCGCTGATGGTCAGCTGATGGCAAAAGAGGAAACCATACAAATGCAGGGGGAGATCGAAGAAACCCTGCCGAACGCAACATTCAGAGTAAAGCTGGAAAACGGCCATGTGGTGCTCGGCCATATCTCCGGCAAGATGCGCATGCACTACATCCGTATTTTGCCCGGCGACAAGGTAACCGTGGAATTGACGCCGTATGACTTAACCCGTGGGCGCATCGTATTTCGAGCGAAGTAGCAAGCATCAAAGGCAGCGTAGTCAGCGAAGCAATAGAACCGGATTCTCAGGAGCAGCAAAATGAAAGTACAGGCGTCGGTAAAACGGATGTGCCGCAATTGCAAGGTTGTGAAGCGCAAGCGCGTGGTGCGAGTGATCTGCAAGGATCCGCGGCATAAACAGCGGCAAGGCTAATCAGATTTGCTGCGCTTCGTGGGCCGCGGTAAGGCTGGCCTGTCAGTGAAAGTGGATTGATTGCGTTTTTAAATTATTGTTTAAAAACAAATAGTTAGTGGAGTAATAGCATGGCCCGTATTGGTGGCGTAAACATTCCGAATCATCAGCACGCCGAAGTCGCGCTGACGGCGATCTATGGCGTCGGTCGCAGCCGCGCGCGCAAGATTTGCGTTGCTGCCGGCATCGAAACCAGCCGCAAGATGAAAGACCTGTCCGACAGTGAAATGGACAAGCTGCGCGAGCAGGTCGGCAAGTTCGCTACCGAAGGCGATCTGCGCCGCGAAGTGTCGATGAACATCAAGCGTTTGATGGATCTGGGTACCTGGCCCGGCAAGCGCCATCGTGCCGGCCTGCCGGTGCGCGGCCAGCGCACACGCACCAACGCGCGCACGCGCAAGGGGCCGCGCAAGGCAGCGGTGAAATTGCAAAAAGGTACGACAGCTTAATTCAGCAGCAAGTTTTTACGGATAACGACTCATGGCAAAAGCAAGCACGCGAGTGCGCAAGAAGGTCAAGAAGAATGTCGCCGAGGGCATCGCCCACGTGCACGCGTCATTCAACAACACCATCGTGACCATCACCGACCGGCAGGGCAACGCTCTTGCCTGGGCCACCTCGGGCAGCAACGGCTTCAAGGGCTCGCGTAAATCCACGCCCTTTGCCGCGCAGATCGCTGCCGAGCAATGCGGCAAGCTGGCGGTTGAGTGTGGCGTTAAGAATCTTGAAGTTCGCATTAAAGGCCCCGGCCCTGGCCGCGAATCTGCTGTTCGCGCGCTGAATGCCGTGGGTTTCAAAATAACCAGCATTTCGGATGTGACACCGGTGCCGCATAACGGCTGCCGTCCTCCGAAAAAGCGCCGCGTTTAAGGAGATCCCAGAATGGCAAGGAATCTCGATCCGAAGTGCAGACAGTGCCGCCGCGAGGGCGAAAAGTTGTTCCTCAAGGGCGAAAAGTGTTTTACCGACAAGTGCGCGATTGAGCGTCGCAACTATCCGCCGGGGCAGCACGGCCAAAAGCAAGCGCGTCTGTCAGGCTACGGTGTGCAACTGCGTGAAAAGCAAAAAATCCGCCGTATTTACGGCTTGCTCGAAGGGCAGTTCCGGTTAGTTTATAAAGAGGCTGCGTCGAGCAAGGGCGTAACGGGTGAAGCTCTGTTGCAAATGCTGGAAAGCCGTCTGGATACCGTTGCCTATCGCATGGGATTCGGTGCCTCGCGCACTGAAGCGCGGCAGGTGGTGCGCCACAACGGCATACTGGTGAATGGCAAGCGTGTGAACATCCCGTCGTATCAGTGCCGTCCGGGCGACGTGGTGGAAGTTGCGGAGTCGTCCAAAGCGCAGTTGCGGATAAAATCTGCTGCCGAGGCTGCTGAATCGCGCGGTCGCGCCGAGTGGATCGAAGTCGATACCAAGGCGCTGAAAGGCACGTTCAAGGCGCGTCCGCAACGCACCGAGCTGCCGTCGTCAATTAATGAATCGCTGGTGGTCGAACTTTACTCGAAGTAACCCACTCCAAGCCGCCGCCGGAATCTGTATTGTTTGTGGTTTTGATTTTCGGGTGTTTTTGGCGCCGGCAGCACTACCGTATCAGCCTGTAACGTTTTAGCGAAGGGGCACTCCAACCATGTCCAGCACCGCACTTCTGAAGCCTCGTATCATCGACGTTCAGAATCTTTCCACGCATCATGCGCGGCTCACCATGGAGCCGTTCGAGCGCGGCTATGGCCATACGCTCGGCAACGCGCTGCGCCGTACGCTGCTGTCGTCTATGCCGGGATATGCCGCCACCGAAGTGAGCATCGCCGGCGTATTGCACGAATACTCCACGCTGGACGGCGTGCAGGAAGATGTCGTCGATATACTGTTGAATCTCAAGGGTGTAGTGCTGAAACTGCACAACCGTGACGATGCCACCCTGTCGCTTAAGAAATCTGGCGAAGGCGTGGTGACCGCCGCCGATATCGAGCAAAACCACGACGTCGAAATCATCAACCCGGATCACGTGATTGCGCATCTGGCGGCCGGCGGCAAGATCGAGTTGCAAATCAAGGTCGAAAAAGGCCGCGGCTACGTTGCCGCCACCAGCCGCAAGGCCGTGGAAGAAGAAGCGCGAAGCGTCGGCAATATTCTGCTGGATGCGTCGTTCAGTCCCGTGCGCCGCGTCAGCTATTCGGTGGAATCCGCCCGCGTCGAGCAGCGTACTGATCTCGACAAGCTGGTGATGGACATCGAAACCAACGGCGCCATCGATCCCGAAGAAGCCGTGCGTTACGCCGCACGCATCATGGTCGAGCAGCTCTCCGTGTTCTCCGATCTTACCGGCACGCCGGCAGCGATCGAGGAAAAACGCGCTTCGCAAGTTGATCCGGTGCTGTTGCGTCCGGTGGACGATCTTGAACTCACCGTGCGTTCGGCCAACTGCCTGAAGGCGGAGAACATTTACTACATCGGTGATTTGATTCAGCGCTCCGAAACCGAGCTTCTGAAAACGCCGAATCTGGGCCGCAAGTCGCTCAACGAAATCAAGGAAGTGCTCGCCATGCGCGGGCTGACTTTGGGCATGCGGCTGGAAAACTGGCCGCCTGCCGGGCTGGAAAAGCCCTGATCCGTGGTGTAGGAAACTAAGCACCACGGCACAAGAAACGAGGAATCAAAATGCGTCACGGACTGGGATTACGAAAGCTTAACCGCACCAGCAGTCATCGCCTGGCGATGCTGCGCAACATGACCAACTCGCTGTTAAAGCACGAGGCCATCAAGACCACGTTGCCGAAGGCTAAGGAATTGCGCCGCGTGGTCGAGCCGATCATTACGCTCGGCAAATCGCCGACACTCGCCAATCGCCGCTTGGCGTTCAACCGCCTGCGCGACCGCGACAACGTGACCAAACTCTTCGCAGAAATCGGCCCGCGCTACGCCAAGCGTAACGGTGGCTATCTGCGCATCCTGAAATTCGGGTTCCGCAAGGGTGACAATGCGCCGATGGCGTACGTGGAGCTCGTGGATCGTCCGGAACCCACGGTCACAACAGAAAAAGCCAAGGAGGAGGCTACGGCATAGTGCGCGCACTGTGCTGACTCAAACCGGCCTTGGCGACATGGCCGGTTTTTTTACGACATCTGCTTCGAGATGTTTGTTGTAAGTATTTGTTTCAATTATATTTTTTATGTGACGAGAATCACGCGAAAATCGTTCACATTAGTGCGCGTCGGGCCGGTTACCACCAGATCATCCAGCGCGCTGAAAAAACCATACCCGTCGTTGATGTCGAGCTGCTTTGCGGCGCTGATGTTTTTTGCCGCCGCGCGTGCCAGGGCATCTGGCGTAAGAATCGCGCCGGCGTTGTTCTCCGAGCCATCAATGCCGTCAGTGTCGCAGGCGAGGGCATGCATGGCTGCGTCACCGCCAAGATCCAACGCCAGCGATAGCAAAAATTCCGTGCAACGCCCGCCGCGGCCTGTACCCCTGACGGTCACGGTGCACTCGCCGCCGGAGATCAGCGCTACCGGCGGCCGGAAGGGAGCAGCGTATTGTCGAATCTCGCGCGCCAGCGCACCGTAAACCTTCGCCACTTCGCGCGCTTCGCCGGTGACGGAATCGCCGAGGATCACCGGCTGCACGCCGTGCAACTTGAAGTAAGCCGCTGCAGCCGCCAGAGATGCGTGTGCAGTGGCGATCACTTTGTTTTCCACGCGCTTGAAAATCCCGTCGCCAGGCTTGGGCGTCTCGGCGATTTCGCCCGCAACGCCCCGCTCGAGGTGGGTGGCGATGGCCTTCGGCGCTTTCACGCCGTGGCGCGCGATAACGTCCAGTGCATCCTGATACGTGCTGGTGTCAGGCGCGCACGGGCCGGAGGCAATATGCGTCGGATCGTCGCCGGTAACATCGGAAATCACCAACGCGGTCACCGGCGCGCGGCATGCTGCGGCAAGCCGACCACCCTGAATAGCTGACAAGTGCTTGCGCACTATGTTCATCTCTTGTATGGGTGTGCCTGACGTAAGTAATTGTTTTGTAATAGTTTTTATGTCATCGATGCTGATGCCTTCGGCGGGCAGCGTAAGCAGGCTGGAGCCGCCACCGGACACCAGCACCAGCAGCCGGTCGCTGGCCGTCAACGCTTTCACGCGGCGCAGAATCTCGTGTGCGGCTTTTTCGCCCGCTTCGTCGGGCACCGGATGGCCGGCTTCGATGACTTTGATGCGGTTGGTCAATAGGCCATGCTGGTAGCGTGTAATCACCAGGCCGTCGAGCGGTGCATCGGCAGGCCAGTGTTGCTCAACGGCCAGCGCCATCGAGGCAGCGGCCTTGCCCGCGCCAACGACGAGTGCTTTAGCTTTACCCGGCGCGGGCGGCTCCGGCAAATGTGCACCGACGATTTTCAGCGGATCAGCCGCCGCCAGCGCGGCCTGAAAACTGCCGAGCAGCAATTCGCGCGGAGACAAAGCCGTTTTACCTTTCATTGCAGCACCGGTTTCAGATAACGTGCGGTGTGGCTTTGTGCGTGGCGCGCGACCTCTTCGGGCGTGCCTTCGATCAGAATATGTCCGCCGCCATTGCCGCCTTCCGGGCCGAGATCGATGATCCAGTCGGCAGTCTTGATTACGTCGAGATTGTGTTCAATCACCACCACGGTGTTACCGTGATCGCGTAGCCGGTGCAGCACGTGCAGGAGCAAATCAATGTCGTGAAAATGCAGACCTGTGGTCGGCTCATCAAGGATGTAGAGCGTGCGGCCGGTATCGCGCTTGGACAGCTCCAGCGCGAGCTTTACGCGCTGCGCCTCGCCGCCGGAGAGCGTGATCGCGCTCTGGCCGAGCTTGATGTAACCAAGGCCCACGTCGAGCAGCGTTTGCAGCTTGCGTGAAATCGCGGGCACGGCACTGAAAAACTCAGTGGCGTGTTCCACCGTCATGCCGAGCACATCGTTGATACTTTTGCCCTTGTAGAGGATTTGCAGCGTCTCGCGGTTGTAGCGCTTGCCCTGGCACACGTCGCACGGCACATAGACGTCGGGCAGAAAGTGCATTTCCACCTTGAGCATGCCGTCGCCCTGACACGCCTCGCAACGCCCGCCCTTGACATTGAACGAGAAGCGTCCCGCGCCATAGCCGCGCTCGCGCGCCGCCGGTACACCTGCGAACAGGTCGCGGATAGGCGTGAACAGGCCCGTGTAAGTGGCCGGGTTGGAGCGAGGTGTGCGGCCGATGGGGCTTTGATCGACGTTGACGACCTTGTCGAAAAATTCGAGCCCAGTGATGGCTTCATGTGGCGCGGGCTCAGCTGCACTGCCATACAAATGTTGTGCTGCGGCTGTGTAAAGCGTGTCGTTGATCAGCGTCGATTTGCCGGAACCGGACACACCGGTGACACACACAAACAGACCCACCGGTATGCCGACGGTCACATTCTTGAGATTGTTGCCAGTGGCGCCTTGAACCACGAGTTGGCGCTTATCGTTCACCGGGTGGCGCAGTGCTGGCACGGCAATTTTTCGCCGGCCCGACAGATACTGGCCAGTAAGCGATTCAGCATGCGCGCTGACTTCGGCGGCCGTGCCCTCGGCAATCACCCGCCCGCCGTGGATGCCCGCGCCCAGTCCCATGTCGAGCACATGGTCGGCGTGCTTGATCGCTTCCTCGTCGTGTTCGACCACGATCACCGAGTTGCCGATGTCGCGCAGGCGTTTCAGCGTTTCGATGAGCCGCGTGTTATCGCGCTGATGCAGACCGATGGACGGTTCATCGAGCACGTACATTACGCCGGTCAGGCCCGATCCGATTTGCGAGGCCAACCGTATGCGCTGTGCTTCGCCACCAGAAAGCGTGTCGGCGGCGCGGTCGAGCGACAGATAGTCGAGGCCCACGTTCACCAGAAATTGCAGGCGGTTGGAAATCTCATGCACGATCTTGTCGGCGATGGCGCGGCGCGCGCCGGCGACCTCCAGCCCGGTAAAAAAGGTCGAGGCTTGATCTAACGCCAAGTTGCTGATTTCATGTATGTTTTTATTTCCTACCGTGACGTGCCGCGCTTCGCGCCGTAAGCGCGTGCCGGCGCAGTCCGGGCAGGTTTTGGTGTTCAGATACTTGGCGAGCTCCTCGCGCACCAGCACGGAGTCGGTCTCGCGATAACGCCGTTCGAGATTCGGCAGCACGCCTTCAAACGTGTGTTCACGCACGGTGGGCTTGCCACGCTCGCCAATGTAGGTGAAGGCGATTTTGGTCGAACCCGAACCGTTGAGGATCAGATGCTTCACTTCATCGCTTAGCGAATGGTACGGCGCTTCCAGATCAAAGCCGTAGTGCTTGGCGAGGCTTTGCAGCATGTCGTAAAAAAACTGATTGCGCCGGTCCCAGCCTTTGATCGCGCCGGAGGCGAGTGAAAGATCGGGAAACGCCACCACGCGCTTCGGATCGTAAAAGCTGATGTGGCCGATGCCGTCGCAGCGCGGGCACGCGCCCAACGGATTGTTGAACGAGAACAGACGAGGTTCGAGTTCCGGCAGCGAATAGCTGCACACCGGACAGGCAAATTTGGCCGAGAAGAGATGCTCCTTGCCGCTATCCATTTCGACAGCCAGAGCGCGGCCTTCGGCATGGCGCAGTGCGGTTTCGAACGATTCCGCCATGCGCTGTTTGGCTTCCTCACGCACGCGCAGCCGGTCGACGATGACATCGACTGTGTGTTTGAAATTCTTCTTGAGCTTGGGTAGCGCATCGATTTCGTAGACCTGGCCGTCGATTCGTAAACGCGTGAAACCCTGCGCGCGCAGTTCGTCGAACAAATCGGTCTGCTCGCCCTTGCGGCCCGTGATGAGCGGCGCCACGATCATCACGCGCGTGTCCGCGGGTAGAGTCAGCACATGATCGACCATCTGCGACACGGTTTGGGCCTGCAACGGCTTGCCGTGATCCGGGCAGTGTGGATCGCCCACGCGCGCGAACAAGAGGCGCAGGTAATCGTGGATTTCGGTGATGGTGCCGACGGTGGACCGCGGATTGTGACTGGTTGCTTTTTGCTCGATGGAAATGGCAGGCGACAGGCCGTCGATCAAATCGACGTCGGGCTTTTCCATGATCTGCAAAAATTGCCGGGCGTAGGCCGACAGCGATTCGACATAGCGCCGCTGGCCCTCGGCGTAAAGCGTGTCGAAGGCGAGCGACGATTTGCCGCTACCCGACAGGCCGGTGATCACCACCAGCCGGTTGCGCGGCAAATCGACGTTGATGTTCTTTAAATTATGCGTGCGTGCGCCGCGCACGCGGATGTATTCACGCGAGTCACGCGCGTTCTCTGGCGAGAACGCCGGCGCGCGCGTCTCGTTGCGCGAATCAATATCCGCCGCCACGCCCGGCAGGCGAATCACGTTGGGGCTGTTGCTACTGCTGTTACTGAGAGCCACTTTACGGCCAGTCGTGAAATGTAAACCTGCTAATATACCCGCCTTTCGTGATTCAAGCTGCTTTCCCATGTCTTCCTCTACCCGCATGAGTCCGCTGGAGTTGCGGGCCAGCCTCGCGCTCGCCGGCGTGTTCGGGTTGCGGCTCTTTGGCATGTTCGTGATCCTGCCGGTATTCGCGATTTACGCGGAAACGCTGCCCGGTGGCGCCAATCTCACGATGGCGGGCATTGCCATCGGTGCTTATGGGCTGACACAGGCGATTTTGCAGATCCCGTTTGGCTGGATGTCGGATCGTTATGGCCGCAAGCCGGTGATATACGGCGGCCTCATTTTGTTTGCGGTGGGCAGCTTTGTTGCCGCTGTGGCGCCGAATATCCATGTCGTGATCGTGGGGCGCGTGCTGCAGGGCGCGGGTGCGATTTCAGCGGCGGTGATGGCGCTGGCGGCTGATCTGACACGCGAGGAGAACCGCACCAAGTCGATGGCGATGATTGGCTCCACCATTGGGCTGGTGTTTGCGATGTCTCTGGCAGCCGCGCCGTGGCTTAATCAATTGATCGGCGTGCCGGGCATTTTTGCACTGACCGGCGTGCTGGCGATTGCCGCCATGGGGGTGGTTTGGCGCATTGTGCCGGCCAGCCCCCGGGTGGTTGAAGCCCCGGCGGCGCGCGCCTCGAATCTGATGGGCGATTTGAAAAGCGTGTTGGGCGACGCGCAATTGTTGCGCCTGAACTGGGGCATATTTGCCTTGCACGCGGTGCTGATGGCCCTGTTCATCGCGGTGCCGTTCGCATTGCGCGACGCCGGCATGCCGTTGAATCAGCACTGGAAAGTCTATTTGCCGGTGATGCTGGGTTCTTTTGTGCTGATGCTGCCGGCGGTGATGGGCGCGCACGTGCCGGGGCGGCTAAAGCGCTGGTTCGTGGCGGCGGTGGTGCTGCTGTTGCTGGTGCAAGGGGCGATGCCGTGGATGTTTGGCGGTGTGTTTTATATCTCTTTGTTTTTATTAATATTTTTCACGCCATTTAATGTGCTCGAAGCGATGCTGCCATCGCTGGTGTCGCGCATCGCACCGCCGCAACTCAAGGGCGCGGCCATCGGCGTTTACAGCAGCGTACAGTTTTTCGGGGCGTTCGTGGGGTCAGCGGCAGGCGGGTTTTTGTATGGCCGCTGGGGCGTGACGGGGATTGTTGTGCCGTGCGCTGTGTTGCTGGCAATCTGGCTTATACTCGCGCTGGGCATGCGCGAGCCGCCGCCGCGTGGCGGCGCAAGCGGCAACGCCATCGCGGGTAGCAGCGCGGCGCCCACGGTGGCGAGCGAGCCGGCGCGATAAATTTCAGCCTTCCCGTGTTTCAGCAATTCAGGAGTTCATCATGGCATCAGTGAACAGAGTCATACTCATCGGCAACCTCGGCAAGGATCCGGAGACGCGTTACCTGCCCAGCGGTGACGCTGTCGCCAATTTCAGCATCGCCACTACTGAAAAATTCAAGGACAAATCCGGCGCACAGCAGGAGCACACCGAGTGGCATCGCATTTCGTTTTTTGGCCGTCAGGCGGAAATCGCCGGCGAATATCTGAAAAAAGGTTCACCGGTGTATGTCGAAGGCCGCATTCGCACGCGCAAGTGGCAGGATAAGGAAGGCAACGATCGTTTCACCACCGAAATCGTCGGTGACCGCATGCAGTTGCTGGGTAGCCGGGGCGGCTCGGAGAACATGGCGCGCGAACCGGAATCGATGGGGTCGTCTGGTGGCGGCGGCAGGAGCAGCGGTGGCGGGGGCGAAAAGCGCGCACCCGCCAAGAAGGGCGGCGGCTTTGACGAAATGGACGACGACATTCCGTTTTAAGCCGGTTTCCTGGTTCCGGGCAGCCGCCCGGACATGCAAACCTGAACCAGCCCCAACCGTTGTCTGGCCGCGCAACCGTGCCAGCCGCACCAGCCGCGCCGAGCGCGTGAGGTACTCTAAGCGCTTGGTGTATAATGCTTTTTTACCGTTTTAGCGCCTTTTTTGACCCATTTTCATCATGCCGATTTACGAATATCGCTGCGATAGCTGCGGCTTCCAAAAGGAATTCATCCAGCGCATGAGTGATGCGCGCCTCACGCAATGCCCTGAGTGCAAGCAGGAGACATTTAACAAGATGGTGACGGCGGCCGGCTTTCAATTAAAAGGCGGCGGCTGGTACGTGACGGACTTCAAGAATAGCGGTGGCAACACGGGCTCGGCAAAAAAAACTGAAGAAAAACAAACAGATACGAGCGGAAAGTCCGAGTCTGCCAAAAGCGAATCCAAGGATTCCAGCGCTTCGGCGAGTAGCACTTTCGGATCGTCCGGCAGCAGTACGACCGCGGCTTCTACGCCTGCTGCCAGCACGGCAGCCACACCCAGCAGCAGTTGATGGGAACTCTCGCAGGCTTTTTGTAACGAATCAGGTTGCTGCGCGTTAGCTTTTAGGTGCGGGCAGGTGAGTAGTCCCGGCACTCCACGCGCCGCACCAGCCGTTGTTCATTAAACCCGATTCGTTGACTGTTCGATACGTACTGTTCCCATGCCCAAAAAGAGTTTTTTCAAACGTTACCTGCTGACCGGCCTGCTGATCTGGGTGCCGTTGGTCATCACCGTGTGGGTGTTAAACCTGTTGGTGAGCACCATGGATCAAACCCTGCTGCTGCTGCCGCAGGGGTTGCGCACCGAAAGCTGGCTCGGCATGCACATTCCCGGCCTGGGCGTGATTCTGACGCTGGGTGTGGTGTTTCTAACCGGCGTGCTTGCGGCCAACTTCATCGGTCAAAAACTGGTGCACTGGTGGGAGAAGGTGCTGCTGCACATTCCCGTGGTGAACTCGATTTACAAGGCGGTGAAGCAGGTCAGCGATACGCTGTTCTCGGGGTCGGGGCAAGCGTTCCGTAAAGTACTGCTGGTACGTTATCCGCACCCGGAAGCGTGGTCGATTGCGTTTCAAACCAACGTGCCCGTGGAATTAAACAGCCACTTTGCCGACGAACACGTGGCGGTGTTCATACCTACCACGCCCAGTCCGGTGAACGGCTTTTACTTTTACGTCAAGCGCAGCGAAGTGATTGATCTGGACATGAGCGTGGACGAGGCACTGAAATACATTATCTCGATGGGCGTGGTGACGTCCGAAGGCAGCGGCAGGGAGCGCAGGATTGCGGCGGTGCAGACGGCGCCGCTCGCTCCGCAGTTGACCACACAGCGCGCGGCGAACGAATAAGAATAACCTTGGAACAATTGAAACATGCGTAGCGAATACTGCGGGCTGGTGAGCCGCGATCATCTGGGGAAAGTTGTCACAGTTCAGGGCTGGGTGCACCGGCGGCGCGATCATGGCGGCGTGATTTTCATTGATTTGCGCGACCGCGAGGGATTATTGCAAGTAGTGGTGGACCCCGACACGCCGGACACTTTCAAAACGGCGGAAGCGCTGCGAAACGAATTCGTGGTGAGCGTCACCGGCAAGGTTCGTCCCCGTCCGGACGGCACGGTGAACTCCCATCTCGTCAGCGGTGAAATCGAAGTGTTGGCACAGTCGATTGAAATTCTGAACCCGTCGCTGACGCCGCCGTTTTTGATGGATGACGATACGCTGTCGGAAAACGTGCGGTTGGAGTATCGCTTTCTTGACCTGCGCCGCCCGGCGATGCAGAAGAATCTGCGGCTGCGCTACCGCACTGCGATGGCGATTCGCAATTATCTCGACCGGCTGGGCTTTATCGACATCGAAACGCCGATGCTGACGCGCTCCACGCCGGAAGGCGCACGCGACTATCTGGTGCCCTCGCGCGTGCACAACGGCGAGTTTTTCGCGCTGCCGCAGTCACCGCAATTGTTCAAGCAGATGCTGATGGTGTCGGGCTTTGACCGTTATTATCAGATCGTCAAGTGCTTCCGCGACGAAGATCTGCGTGCCGACCGCCAGCCGGAATTCACGCAAATTGATATCGAGACGTCGTTCCTGACGCAGCTCGAAATCACGGACATGATGGAAAAAATGATCTGCTCCGTGTTTAAAGAGGTGCTCAATATCGATTTGCCGCAGCCGTTTCCGCGCATGTCGTTCGACGAGGCGATGAATTCCTACGGTTCGGACAAGCCCGACATGCGTGTGCCGCTAAAGCTCACCGAGCTGACGGATGCGATGAAGGATGTCGCGTTCAAGGTATTTTCCGGCCCGGCCAACACGCCGGGCGGGCGCGTCGCGGGCCTGCTGGTGCCGGGCGGCGGGTCGCTCACGCGTGGCGAGATCGACGGTTATACCGAGTTCAGCAAAATTTACGGCGCCAAAGGTTTGGCGTATATCAAGATCAACGATGTCACGCAGTTGAACGAAACTGGCTTGCAATCGCCCATCGTGAAAAATCTGTCGCCTGCGTCACTGCAAGCAGTGATCGAACGCACGGGTGCGAAGAATGGCGATTTGGTGTTCTTCGGCGCCGACAAGGCGAAAATTGTCAATGAAGCGCTGGGTGCGTTGCGCGCAAAGATTGGCCACGAAAAGGGTTTTGCGAGCAAAGACTGGAAGCCGCTGTGGGTGCTCGAGTTTCCGATGTTCGAGTGGGATGAGGAAGAAAAGCGCTGGAACGCCATGCACCATCCGTTCACGTCGCCCGCACCGGGGCACGAGGATTTTCTGGCGACTGATCCCGGTAAAGCGCGCGCGGTTGCGCACGATATGGTGTTAAACGGCTGGGAAATCGGCGGCGGCTCGGTGCGTATTCACCGGCAGGAAGTGCAGTCCAAGGTATTCACCGCTCTTGGCATTAACGCCGAAGAGGCCGAAGCCAAGTTCGGATTCTTGCTCAAGGCGTTGCAATATGGTGCGCCGCCGCATGGCGGCATTGCGTTCGGGCTGGACCGCATTGTCACCATGATGGCGGGTGCGGAATCGATCCGTGACGTAATCGCATTCCCGAAAACCCAGCGCGCGCAGTGTCTGCTGACGCAGGCGCCCAATGTGGTGGATGAAAAGCAGTTGCGCGAACTGCACATCCGCTTGCGCAAGGTGGAAACCGCAGCAAGCTAGTTGAGTGCGGGCTTGGGCGCGGTTGTGTGCATGGCTCGAACGCGTCATCGCGAGCCCAAGTGCGTGCGTTGAATTCCATGTGAAGGATTGAAGGTCATCGACACGTGAAAATAATATTCAATAAATTCAAATACTTACTGTTGATCTTGGGGCTGATGGCGCTGGTGGGCTCGGCGGTAGCGCAGCGCGATACTTCGCCAGCGCCTGGGGCGTCTGGTGTCACACGCGAGCGCGTGCAACTCAGTCTGGCCGATGTCAGTGCCAAGGCATTGCCGCCGGAAGCGCGCGAGACCTTGAAGCTGATCGAAAAAGGCGGCCCGTATCCGTATGACCGCGACGGCATTGTGTTCGGCAATTTCGAGAAGCGGCTGCCGATCAAGGACCGAGGCTACTATCAGGAATTTACCGTTAAAACGCCGGGCGTCAGTCATCGCGGCGCGCGGCGCATTGTCGCAGGTAAGGGCGGCGAAAAGTACTACAGCGACGACCACTATAAAACCTTCAAGCGGATCGTGCCATGAGCGCCAGCAACGCAGGCGGCGGAAAAGCCGCGCCGGGGATTGATGCCAATCGGTCGGGCGTTTTCCGTGCGCCGGCCTCTCTGAACAGCGTGCGCGAGTTGGCGAAGAAGGCTGTGTTGGCATGGCTGGAATTGTCCCTCGATGCAGTATCGAACAAGCTGCAGTTTCTTGACGCGTGCGCGCGCCAGTTGAAGTTGCCCGTGCATTTTGGCGGCAACTGGGACGCGCTGGCTGATTGCCTGCGCGATTTGCCTCCAGCTCAAAGCGCGGGTTTCGTGCTGCATGTGAGCGGCGCGGCAAAATTCGCCAAGGCATCGCCCGAGGATTATCAGACTGCCTTGGCCGTGTTCGCTGAGGCGGCAGCATTCTGGAAGGGAAAAGGCAAGACGGGCACGCCGTTCGTGGTTCTGGTGGATGGGGCCAAAGACCTGCCCGCGTTTTAGCTTGGGCCGCGCGCGTGGCCTACAAAATCCCCATTTCCGTGCTGGTGGTGATCCACACGCCGGATCTTCAACTGCTGCTGATCGAACGCGCGGGACGGCCGGGTTTCTGGCAATCAGTGACCGGCAGTGTCGAGCGCATGGATGAGCCGCTGGAATTGACCGCCGTTCGCGAAGTTGCGGAAGAAACCGGCATCGATGCCACGCAATTTCGGCTGACCAACTGGCGCAAGCAGAATCTCTTCGAGATTTTTACGCGCTGGAGCTACCGCTTTGCGCCCGGCACCACGCACAATCTGGAACACGTGTTCAGCCTTGAAGTGCCGGGCCGTGTTCCCGTGACGCTGGCGCCCAATGAACACACGCAATACCAGTGGCTGCCGTGGCAGGAAGCGGCTGAAAAATGTTTCTCGTGGACAAACAGTGCGGCGATCCGCGAACTGCCCGGCCGATTGCGCCACGCCAGTTCGTTGAAATAGTGTGTCTTTTTTAACGGTCGCCCAAAAACAGGTGCAATGTTCGTACACCGATTGTGCGTACGCACATTAATGCGCATGCCCTGCCGGGAATTTCGGCATGGAAATTGGGTCTTAGTGTGATATCTTTATAAATTCCCCTGCTGGATATTGAAATGCAGCTAACGTAGCCGCATCTGCACACTGGAAAGGGAACCATGGAAAACGCCAGCGCTACCACCACGATCAGTCCAATCAAGTTCGAGCGCTTTAAACCGCTCGCCGACAGCGATTGCCAGCCGCGCATTCTTGCCGCGAAGCAGGCGCTGGGCAGGCGCTTGCAGATTCTCGGCCATCACTATCAGCGTGCTGATGTCTACCGCCATGCCGACCTGACCGGCGATTCATTGGGCTTGTCGAAGCTCGCCTCGCGTACCGAGGCTGACTATCTGGTGTTCTGCGGCGTGCACTTCATGGCGGAAGTCGCGGACATTCTGTCCAAGCCAACACAAACGGTGATTTTGCCGGACATGAGCGCGGGCTGCTCGATGGCCGACATGGCCAATCTGGCGAAGGTCGAGCGCGCATGGCGCGAAATCGGCGAAGTGATCGACCCGGACGACAAAATCACGCCGATCACCTATATCAATTCTGCTGCTGATCTGAAGGCGTTTTGCGGCGAGCATGGCGGTATCGTGTGCACTTCAAGCAACGCGCGCCAGATTCTGCAATGGGCGTTCGCGCGTCGCGAAAAAGTATTGTTCTTCCCCGATCAGCATCTGGGACGCTGGACAGGCTATCTGATGGATATTCCGCTGGCTGAAATGCTGGTGTGGGATCCGGATCTGCCGATGGGCGGGCTGACCGCGCAGCAAATCAAAATGGCCAAGGTGTTGCTGTGGAAGGGACACTGCTCGGTGCATCAGATGTTTCAGGCCTCGCATATCCTGCGCTGGCGACAGCAGAACCCGACGGGCGCGGTCATCAGCCATCCGGAATGTAATTTTGAGGTGTGCAAGCTGTCCGATTACGTCGGCTCGACCGATTACATTCTGAAGACCATCACATCGAGCGCGCCCGGCACGCGTTGGCTGGTCGGCACTGAGCTCAATTTGGTGAATCGCATTGCCGAGGAACAAAAGGCGCATGGCAAGGTGGTGCAGTTCATGGCTCCGACGGTATGCATGTGTTCAACCATGGCGCGCATCGATCCGCAACATCTCGCCTGGACGCTCGAAAATCTGGTGGCCGGCAAGGTTGTCAATCAGATCAAGGTGCCGCAGCGCGAGGCCGACCTCGCGCGGGTGGCGCTGGATCGCATGCTGGCGGTGTCCTGACAGCCGATCGGATTTGTTCAGTCACGGCGTGCCGTACACCGGCACGCCGTTTTTTTGTTGACCATGAATCATCCGCAAGAAGCCAGCCTGCGCGTTGCCACCTGTAACATCCACAAGGGCCTGTCTATCTTCAACCAGCGGGTGGTGATACACGCGCTGCGCGACCAATTGCGCTCCCTGAATGCCGATGTGGTGTTTCTGCAGGAAGTGTCTGGCCGTAACGACCGGCACGCGCATCGTCATGGCAACTGGCCGGGCGGGCCGCAACACGAGTTTCTGGCAGAAGTGCACCGGCTCGAACAGGAGTTGGGGCAGGAGCAGGAGCAGGAGCGGGATGGCGCGCGTTCCCAGACGTATTTCCACGTCTACGGTCGCAATGCACAGTACGGCCACGGTGATCATGGCAACGCGATCCTGTCGCGGTTTCCTGTTCTGCGCTGGGAAAATCAGGACGTATCTGCGCATCGTTTCGAATCGCGTGGATTGCTGCATGCCGAGATTGCCGTACCGTACTGGCCCGGTGCGCTGCATTGCGTGTGCGTGCATTTGGGGCTGACAGCGCGTGGTCGTGGCCGCCAGCTCGAGCACTTGCGCCAGCGCATCGAGCGCATGGTGCCGGCCGACGCGCCGTTGATTGTGGCCGGTGACTTTAACGACTGGCACTGGCGTCATCGCGCCACGCATGAGTTCGCGCATCCGCTCAATATGCATGAGGCGTTTGAAAGTCACGGCGGGCGGCCCGCGCTGAGTTTTCCGGCGCTCTTGCCTTTCCTGCGCCTTGACCGTATCTATGTCAGAGGTGTGCGGGTGGCGGGTGCGCAGGTCGAGCGCGCGCGTGGCTGGCGTCATAGTTCCGATCATCGTGCGCTGGTGTGCGATGTGACGGCGTTGTGATTCATAAGTATTTGTTTTTATTGAGTATTTTTGGATGACTTTTCACAAGAATTCAAAAGGTCCAGCGTGAGCACGGTGCCTCAAAGTAGTGGCGTCTTAAGCGAACCAGCATCCGTAAACAAGGACGGGCTCGCTAAACGCAGCGAATGGCGCGTGGTGCCGACGCTGCTGCCGTTTCTGTGGGAATACAAGGGCCGCGTCGCCGTTGCACTGACGTTTTTGGTGACCGCCAAACTTGCCAACGTCGGCGTGCCGCTGCTGATGAAAGCCATCGTCGACGACTTGACACCCACGCAACAAATCCTGGCAGTGCCGATGCTGCTGCTGGTGGCGTATGGCTTTTTGCGCTTTGCCAACACGCTGTTCGCTGAACTGCGCGACATGGTGTTCGTGCGCGTGGCGCAGCGCGCCGTGCGGCGAGTCGCACTCAACGTGTTTCGCCATTTGCACAGCCTGTCACTGCGCTTTCACCTGAACCGCCAGACGGGCGGCATGACGCGCGACATTGAACGTGGCTCGCGGGGCATTTCCACGCTGCTCACCTACATGCTGTTTTCCATATTGCCGGTGATCCTGGAATTCGTGCTGGTGGCGATGGTGCTGTTTGCGAAATTTGACTGGCGTTTTGTCGCGGTGACATTTGGCGCGGTGATCGCCTATATTGCATTTACGATTTCGATCACCGAGTGGCGCACGGCCATCCGCCGTCGAGCCAACGAACTGGATTCGCGTGCCAACACGCGCGCGGTGGACAGTTTGCTCAATTACGAAACGGTCAAGTATTTCAATAACGAGGAATTCGAGGCCAGGCGCTACGACGCGAACCTGGTGAGCTACGAGGCGGCAGCGGTTAAGACCGAGGCATCGCTGGGGCTGCTCAACATCGGCCAGAGCGCGATCATTGCCGTTGCCGCGACCACGCTGATGATTCTGGCTTCGCAAGGCGTCGCAGAGAAGAACCTCACCATCGGTGATCTGGTGCTGGTCAATGCGCTGCTGATTCAGCTCTATATACCGCTCAATTTTCTTGGCATGGCGTACCGTGAAATCAAGCAGTCGCTGATTGACATGGATCGCATGTTCCGGCTGCTCGAGGAAAACCGGGAGATTCAGGACAAGCCCGGTGCGCAGCCGCTCGCAAGCGGGCCCGCGACCGTGCGCTTTGATCAGGTAAATTTCAACTACGAACCGGAGCGGCAGATTCTGTTCGACGTGAGCTTTGAAATCCCCGCAGGGGCCAAGGTGGCTGTGGTGGGGCATAGCGGTTCGGGCAAATCGACTCTGGCGCGGCTCCTATACCGTTTTTACGACGTGGGCGGCGGCGCCATCCGCATCAACGGTACGGATATCCGTGACGTGCAGCAAGCCAGTTTACGCGCGGCCACCGGCATCGTGCCGCAAGATACGGTGCTCTTTAACGACACGATTTACTACAACATTCACTATGGCCGCACAGATGCCAGCAAGGACGAAGTGCTCGACGCCGCGCGTGCCGCACACATCCACGACTTCATTGTCAGCCTGCCCGAAGGCTACGAATCACCGGTGGGCGAGCGCGGGTTGAAGCTCTCCGGCGGCGAAAAGCAGCGCGTGGCCATCGCGCGCGCAATCCTGAAAAATCCGCGCATTCTGATTTTCGACGAGGCGACTTCCGCGCTTGACTCCAAGTCCGAGAAGGCGATTCAGGAAGAGCTCACGCGTATCGCCCACGGCCACACCACGCTGGTGATCGCACACCGCTTGTCCACGGTGATGGATGCTGATCAGATCCTGGTGATGGATCATGGGCGCATCGCCGAGCGCGGCACGCACCGCGAGCTGCTGGAGCGCGGCGGGTTGTACGCGCAGATGTGGGCGTTGCAGCAGGAAGAAAGCGAACGATCCGGCGAGAAGTTACCGGCACCGTAGCCATGCAGGGTGGATATCGGGCACGCGATGGTGGGCCTACGCCGCCGTAGGCAGCGTAACCTGCGCCAGGGTGCCACGTCCCGCTGCTCCAGCCAGCAGACGAATCTGGCCCCGGTGGCGTAGCACAATTTCGCGTACGATGGCCAATCCAAGGCCGCTTCCCTCGACGCCCGTGCCCAGCACGCGATGAAACCGCTCCAGCACTGCATCGCGTTCGTTTTCTGGTATTCCCGGGCCGTTGTCTTCCACGGCCAGCGTGATGCTGGTGGGCGAAGCGGTAAGTTTCACCGTGACCTGGCCGCCGTGCGGAGTGTAAAGAATGGCGTTGTCGATTAGATTGCCCAGCATCTCGCGCAGCAGAAAACGGTCCCCGCTGACACGGGCCGGCGCGTGCTGGCCGTCCGCGTCCTCAAAGCCCAGATCAATGCCGCGTTCAAGCGCGTGCGGCACCCAATCCGTGGTGGTGGCACGCGCCAGTTGCGCGAAGTCGAGGATTTCCATCTGCTGTGCGCGTTCGCCCGATGGTTCCGCGCGCGCCAGAGACAGCAATTGATTGACCAGATGCGTGCTGTGCTCGGCGGCGGTCTGCAACTGGGTTAGCGTTGCGCGTACCTCCTCCGGAGAGTTTTGCCGCAGCGCAAGTTCGGTCTGCGTGCGCAGGCCAGCGATGGGGGTGCGCAACTGATGTGCGGCGTCTGCAATAAAGCGTTGTTGCGACGACAGCGTGGCGCTTAAGCGTTCCAGCAGCGCGTTCATGGATTCGATCAGCGGACGCACTTCCGAGGGCACGCGCGACACGGGTAGCGGCGACAGATCGCGATGAGAGCGCGTTTCGATTTCCTGCTGCAGCGCGCTTAATGGTGCCAGTGCGCGCCCCACCGAAAACCAGATGACGGCAAAGGCGAGGATGGCGAGCAGCGCCTGCGGCAACGCAAAGCCTAGCGAAAGCTCGCGTATCAATTCCCGGCGCGCGCGCTGGGTTTCGACCACGTACACCGTGACCTGTCCGCGGATGTCGTCGGTATCCACGGGCAACTGTATGGCGGCAACCCGCACCATCTGGCTGCGGTAGGTGTCGTCGTAGTACAACGGTTGCCCGGCGTTGGATGGTTGCGCCGGGCGGATGTCGGGTTCGCCCGTGACGTATTCCCGGTCGGGGCCGGTGACCATGTAATAGAGTTGCCCGGTTTCGCGCGTGCGCAGCATTTGCACCGCGACCTCGGGCAGATCGACGTAAATGCGCCCGCGCAGCACGCGCACCTGGCGGCCGATATCGAGTGCCGATTCCAGCAGTGCGCGGTCGTAGGCTACCGTGACGTAGCGTCTGGCGATGTCGTAATCCATGTACGCGCTGATCGCCCACAGTATGCCCAGTGGTATGGAGACCCACGCCAATACCTGCCGGCGCAGCGTCAAGCCGCGGTTCATACGCCTTCTTTTTTGCTGTCTTTTTCCATCAGATAGCCAAGGCCGCGTATAGTGCGTATCGCCACGCCCGACGGTTCGATTTTCTTGCGCAGGCGGTGCACGCACACTTCAATGGCATTGGCGCCGACGTCTTCGTCCCAGTTGTAGAGCTTTTCGGCGAGCTGGTCTTTACTGACCACGCGTCCGGCGCGCATCATCAGCACCTCCAGCACGCCCAGCTCGCGCGCCGACAGATCCAGCGGCTCGCCGTCCACCGTCACCCGCCGGCCGGTGGTGTCGAGGGATAATTTTCCATTTAAAAACAGAGCATTACCACCGGCCATGCCACGGCGTATCAACGCCCGCACACGCGCTTCGAGCTCTGGCAATTCAAACGGCTTGGTCATGTAGTCGTCGGCACCCAAGTCTAGGCCGCGCACGCGATCGGGCAGCGCATCGCGTGCGGTAAGGATCAATACTGGCGGCGTGGGCGAGCGGCGGCGCAGGCGTTTAAGCACCTCGTAGCCGTCAACGCGTGGCAGGCCCAGATCAAGGATCACCAGATCATAGCTCTGCGTTGACAAGGCATGATCGGCTGCCATGCCGTCAGTCACGCAATCGACCGCATATTCGCCGCTACGCAGTGATCGGGTCAGCCCGTCGGCCAGTACCGGGTCGTCTTCAGCAATGAGAATACGCATGGGTGCAGGATACCACTGCTGGTTGACGGCATTGTGCTGGATAGGGCGGTGTTGCCGGAAAATACGTAAGCATAACGTAAGGTGGGGTTGATATTGTGCGTTCGCGAAAAGTTTGTGAGGTTGCGAGGCGTTTAAGGGGGCGAGGTTTTGGTGTTGCGTAGGCGAGTGCGGTAAGGATCTTGAAGCTTCTGAAGCATTTTGCCGCGTTTTCGGTTTTTCTGGTTTCCCCGCATTTTCCACCGTGCTGTAAGTGGCTTTAACACGGCGATGGTTTTGGCGTTGAGGCTTGGATTGCGCAAAAAGCCGCGTGTGCCAGCCAAGTGTTTCCGTTTTCCTGATTTTCCTCCTCGGAGGCCGGTAGTTACAGTAATTTGTGCTGAGCGAATGACTGTATGGCCTCTTTCCACTCCGCCAGGGCTCGCCCTGTGCGGAGTTTTTTTTGAGTATTTGGGCCCATAAATCCGGGCTGGCTACGCTGGCAAGCCGGTGCCCCGATCGCGGAAAAGTTCACAAATACACTTGAAATAAATCGTGTAACCCTGTATTTTTAAGGGATATTTTAAGAAATCTTGGAGGGGTGAGTGCTGCGATTCTTGGCCATGCTGCTGGTGCTGTGCGTAACTACGGCTCATGCGGCGGCCAACAAGCAAGGACAGCAGCGCAAAACCGTGCCCAAGGCCGTGGCCGGGGCCAAATCCTCTCACCACGCAAAAGCACCGGTTAAACCGGTTCAGGTTGCAGCGCGGCAAACTGGTGGCAAACACCGTATTGTGCGGCGCGCCATAGCCCCCGCTCCGGAAGTGTTCAATCCCGACGTTTTGGACGTGCAATCGACTGCTGCGCTGGTTGTCAATAACACCAACCACAGTGTTATTTACGAGAAAAATATTACCGGTGTCGCGCCTATTGCATCCATCACCAAGTTGATGACCGCCATGGTGGTGCTGGACGCCAAGCTGCCGCTGGATGAACCTATTACGCTCACCGAGGAAGACCTCGATTTCGTCAAGAATACCGGCTCGCGCCTGCACATCGGCGCCACGTTGACGCGTGACGACATGCTACGGCTGGCGCTGATGTCCTCCGAAAACCGCGCGGCCTCGGCGCTGGGGCGGACTTACCCGGGGGGTATAACCGCTTTCGTCAAGGAAATGAACCTCAAGGCGGTGGCGCTGGAAATGACGCGCACCTCGTTTGTTGATTCCACGGGGCTGTCGAGCAGCAATGTTTCCACAGCGCAGGATCTCGCCAAAATGGTGACGGCCGCGTATCAGTATCCGTTGATACGCCAGTATTCCACGGGTCACGCGCATGCCGTGCAGGTTCACAATGGCCGCGCCCTGCAATTCGGGAATTCCAATTCTCTGATCGTCAGCCCCGACTGGCAGATCAATCTGTCCAAGACCGGTTATATCCGCGAAGCCGGACGCTGCCTGGTCATGCATACCACCATCGCAGGCGAGCCCATCGTGATCGTGCTGCTCGATTCGTGGGGCCGTTTGAGCCGCGTGGGCGACGCCAATCGCATCAAACGCTGGATCGAGTATCACGCGGGGCGCACCGTCGGTTGATTTCACGGCGCTTTACCCGGTAGAGCGCTCAATCATCCCTGCGTGTCACACACCTTCCATGTCCGGCATCGACTCCCATCAGTTTCATGATTTGCATCCGGACACCGAGAATTTCCGCGCGGACGTGTTAAGCGGCCTTGCGCAGCCGCGCAAGGCATTGCCGCCGAAATACTTTTACGATGCGCGCGGCAGCGAGTTGTTCGAAGCCATTTGCGATCTGCCGGAGTATTACCCCACGCGCACCGAACTCGCGATGATGCAATCGAGTACGCAAGACATGGCGCGGCGGCTGGGGCCAGATTGTTTGTTAATCGAATACGGCGCGGGTTCCGGCCGCAAGACACGCGTGTTGATCGAAGCGCTGGCGCCTGCGGCTTATGTAGCGATTGATATTTCGCGCACGGCATTGCGGCAGTGCGCGGCGGAACTGGCGGCGGCTTATCCGCGCGTCAAGGTGGCGGCAGTGTGCGCAGATTATTCCCGCCCCATGGATTTGCCGCAGATCAGCGGCATAGCGCCCCGGCGGCGCGCGATTTATTTTCCCGGCTCGACCATCGGCAATTTCACACGGCCCGACGCACAGGCATTTCTGCGCCACGCGCGCGAACTTGCCGGTGCGGGCGGCGCCATGCTGGTGGGTGTTGATCTGAAAAAAGACCCGGCACGGCTGCATGCCGCGTATAACGATGCGCAAGGCGTTACCGCCGCCTTCAACCTGAATCTGCTGACACGCATCAACCATGAGCTCGGCGGCGATTTCGATGTGGCCGCGTTCGAGCACCATGCGTTCTACGACCCGGTCGAAGGTCGCATCGAAATGCATCTGCGCAGTCTGCGCGAGCAACGCGTGCGCATCGCTGATCAAATATTCACGTTTGCGCGCGGCGAAACCATCCACACCGAAAACTCCTGCAAGTATTCGGTGGAGGAGTTCGCGCAACTGGCGCGCGCTGCGGGCTTCACGCCGGAACACTGTTGGCGCGACCCGGAAAATTTATTTTCTGTACATTACCTGACCGTCGCCGCCTAGCCGCGCGCGCGACCGGGCATTCCCGCATGGCCATCTATCTTATTGTTTTATTGTGTCTTTTCAACCATATCTGTTTCAGCGGCTGCCGCATGGTGATGTCGCTGTATGCGCTGGAGCTAGGGGCGAATCCGTTTGCCATTGGCGTCCTGATGGCGCTGTTTGCGATATGTCCGCTGTTTTTCGCCATCTATGCCGGGCGGCTGGCCGACCGGCTGGGACCGCGCGTGCCGATGATGGTGGGCACGGCGGGCATGGGCGCCGCACTGGCATTGCCGCCGTTATTTCCGGGACTGACCGCGCTGTATGTGTCCGCATTGCTCACTGGTTCAGCGTTCCATTTCTTTTTTGTGTCGGTGCACGGCACGGCCGGCGGCGTGGGCGGGCCGGAGCATCGCGCACGCAATTATTCGCTGGTGAGTCTGGGTTTTTCGGCGGCCGGGCTGATCGGGCCGTTTACCGCGGGCTTGTCCATCGACCATCTGGGCCATCTGAAGGCATTTACGTTGCTCGCCTCGTGTACCGCTGTGCCGTTTTTGCTGATGTGGTTGAAGCCGGGCTTTCTGCCCAAGGCCGCGAAGTCCGGCGGCGACAAGTCCGGCCAACGGGTGCTGGACCTGTGGCGCATGCCGAAACTGCGTGGCGCGTTCATCGCCAGTGGCATATTGTCGGCGGCGTGGGACCTGTTCCAGTTTTACTTTCCGATTTATGGCCATTCGCTGGGGCTGTCAGCGTCGGTGATCGGCATAGTGTTGTCGACGTTTGCACTGGCAACCTTCATCGTGCGTCTGATTTTGCCGGCTTGGGCAAAGCGATCCGGCGAAGCGCGCATCCTGATTTACGGCGTGTTCATTGCCGCGTTTTCATTCGTGCTGTTTCCGCTGTTTGCCAACCCGTGGCTGCTGGCCGGGGCAGCGTTTGTTCTCGGTCTGGGTGTGGGCAGTGGCCAGCCGATGTCGATGTCGCTGATTTACGCGCTGTCGCCGCCGGGCCGCTCATCCGAAGCAGCGGGTGTGCGCGTGATGGTCAACAACGTCGCACACCTTTTCATACCGCTGTTTTTCGGCAGTGTGGGCACCGCGTTTGGCTTTGCGCCGGTGTTTGTCTCCAACGCCTTTATGCTGGCGGGCGGCGGGTTATTCATGCAACGCAGACACCGGATGTAAGGTAACGCACGGGGCGGCATGGTCATACCGCTTAACTACATCGCGCGCAATTTGTGGGCTCGCCGCCTGACGACAGCGCTGACCGCCGGCGGGCTGGCGCTGGTGGTGTTTGTATTCGCCACTGTGTTGATGATGGACGAGGGGTTGCGCCGCACGTTGGTGACCACGGGCGAGCTCGACAACGTGGTGATAATCCGCAAGGGCGCCGAAACGGAAATCCAAAGCGGCATCACGCGCGAACAGGCGGGCATAATCGAAATGCATCCGGCCGTCGCCATCGGCGCGCAAGGCGAGCGCCTGGCGTCCAAGGAGCCGGTGGTATTGATCTCGCTACTGCGCGCGGGTGATGGCAAACCGTCGAATGTGGTAATACGCGGCACATCAAACTTGGGCTTTACGCTGCGCCCGCAGGTGAAAATCCGCGAAGGGCGGCTATTCCGGCCCGGCACGGCGGAAATCATTGTCGGCCCGAGCATTTCCGCGCGCTTTGCCAATACCGGCATCGGGCAACAGATTCGCTTTGCGCAACGCGAGTGGACGGTGGTCGGCGTGTTCGACAGCGGCGGTAGCGGCTTTGATTCGGAGGTGTGGGGTGACGCAGAGCAATTGATGCAGGCGTTTCGCCGCAATGTCTATTCGGCCATCGTCGCGCGCCTGGCGGATGCCGGCCAGTTCGAGCGCTTCCGGGCCGACGTCAATGAAGACCCTCGCCTAGCGCAGGAAATGAAGCGCGAGCAAACCTTTTACAGCGATCAATCCAAGGCTCTGTCGACCTTCATCAGCGTGCTGGGCATTACGTTGTCGGTGATTTTTTCCATCGGCGCCACCATCGGCGCGATGATCACCATGTACGCCTCGGTGGCGAGCCGCGTTAATGAAATCGGCACGCTGCGCGCCTTGGGCTTCCGGCGGGGCGCAGTGCTGTGGGCATTTCTCGCGGAAGCGCTCCTGCTCGGCGTGGTGGGCGGCGTGATTGGGCTTTTGCTGGCGTCGCTGATGCAACTGGCGTCATTCTCGACCATTAATTTTCAGACCTTCGCCGATCTGTCGTTCCGCTTTGTTTTGACTGTGGACATTGCCGCCAAAACGTTACTGTTCGCACTGGCGATGGGTTTCGCCGGCGGCTTCCTGCCGGCGTTTCGCGCGTCGCAAATGAAAATTGTGGATGCGCTGCGGACGGTGTGACACTGTAAAACAAATTCTATCGTAAGTATTTGTTTTTATTAATTTTTTATCTGGCTGGTGGGCGCTCTATCGTGCCCAGATGAAAACCGAAGTGGTTGCGCGCGCGGTCGCTGAAAAAGTGCGTGAGGGTGTTGCGTACGGTGGCGAACGCGAGTTGATCCCAGGGGATTTCGTCCTCACGGAACAAGCGCGTTTCGAGCGATTCCTCGCCCGCGTGGAAATCAAGATCCAGCAGTTTGGCGAGAAACAGCAGATAGACCTGATTCACATGGGGAATGTTGTAGACTGCGTAGAGCGCGCCAATTTCCACACGTGCATTGGCTTCTTCCAGCGTTTCGCGTGCCGCACCCTTATCGAGCGTTTCGCCGTTTTCCATGAAGCCCGCTGGCACTGTCCACAAGCCGCGGCGTGGTTCGATGGCGCGTTTGCACAGCAGCACTTTGTCTTCCCACACCGGCACGCAGCCGACAATCATGCGCGGGTTGGTGTAGTGTATTGTGCCGCAGGCGTCGCATACATCACGCGGTAATGAATCACCGGGCGGTATCTTGCGCGTGACGGCCGCGCCGCAGTTGCTGCAAAATTTCATGGGTGCTTACGGAGCGTGATTCGCGCGCGGTGGGTCAATGAAGAGAGCATTACTATAGCAGTGTATTAGCCTTCGAGCTGGTAAATCGTGCGATTTGCGCGCCGCAGCCGGCTGCTCAGTTCCCGCCCCAGATTCGTCATGAGCTTGATGGCGATGGACGGGTGTTCCTCGCTCAGTTGCCGGAAATGCGCATAGGACATTACGTGGCATACCAGGTCGGTGTCGGCGGCAATGGTGGCCGAACGTGCCTCACGGTCGAGCAGCGCCAGTTCGCCGAACAGCGTGCCGGGTGAGAACGTCACCAGCCGCACGCTGCGGTTTTCGCCGGGCACATTGAGACGCACGCTGGCAGCGCCCTGTGCAATCAGGAAGAGTTCGTCTCCCGCGTCGCCCTCGCGAAACACGATGTCTCCCTGTTTCCATTGGCGGCGTTCCAGAACGGTTTGCATGGTGGCCAGTTCCGCCGCGCTCATGCCGCTGCAAATATCGAAGCGCTGCAGTGGATAGTCGTCCAGCGCTTCGCCGCCGCCGGCTTTCAATGCAAGTACGCGATCTTCGGCCCATTCCAGTGCAGCATCGGCGTCGGCGAACAGGTGGTCCTTGCCCAGCGCGGTGTACACGCCCGTGTCGCGCAGCATGCCGGCCACGTCTGCGCGATCATCGGCCCCGCTTAGCACCAGACGCTTGCCCGCCTGCAGCAGCCTGTCGTGGCCCTGCAGGATGACGCGCGCGCCGGAACTGTCCATTTCGTTGACACGTTTCACGTCGAGAATGACATACGAGGCGCTGCCGGTGCGCAGCGATTCCAGGCGTGCCGCCAGTGTTTCCGAAGTGCCAAAGAAGAGTGGCCCTTCCAGTTCGATGACGTTGATGCGGTGGCCACGTTCCGCCAGTGCCGCCATTTGCTCTGGCTCGCGCATTTTGCGTGAATGGATGGCGTCGGCGGTGAAGTCGCGGCGGATCACCGATTTACTGATGCGCAACAGGAACATGGCGATGGTGACGACAAAGCCCATCAGTACCGCCAGTCCGATATTGGCAACAATGGCGAGCACCGCAACAATGACCACGATGGCGAGGTCGGCAGCCACCCCCGCGCGGTTGTCGGCTCGCCCACGTACCACTTTCGCGAACATGTCGAGCGTCCAGCGATCGAACAACTGTATTGCTGCGGCAATCATCATGCTGGCGATGACCACGCGCGGGATGATGCCGATCACCGGCAGCAACAGGCCGCTCAGGATCAGCAGAACGTAAAACCCGATGGAAGCCGGCCCCGTGCCACCACTTTTCTGGTTGGAAAAGCTGGCATTCATGTTGATGCCCGGCAGGATGCCGCCAAAGCCCGATGCCAGCATCCCGGCGAGTCCTTGTGTGTATAGTTCACGGTTACCTTCGAGCCGCAGCCCGAGCCGGCGCTCGGCATTGCGTGCGCCGAGTAGCGTATCGAGCGAGCTGATGACGGACAGGCTGGCCGCGCCGGTGAGCACGGGAATAATCATGGCCTGGTATTCGGGCAACGTCAGCGCGGCGGCGAATTTCATGAAGTAGTGCGGCGAGGGAAATGACCAGTTGATCGCTCCAATCAGGGGACCAAGCTTTTCACGCAGTCCAAAGCCCGCCAGCAAATAGAACCCGATGGTTCCCGCGATCAGACCGGCGATGTTGGAAGGCAGCGCCGGTGCGAATTTCGGCACCAGCATCATTGCGATACCGGTGATGACGCCAATGACTATGGTCCATGGCTGAATGGCGTCGAAGTGCCCCGATAGCCCGGTCAGGCCCATGTTGGCTGGCAGGCCCAGCACCACCGGTATCTGCGCGGCAAAAATCAGCAACGAACCGGCCACCTGGAACCCGGCCAACACCGGCGCCGGCAGATATTTGGCGAATACGCCGAACTTGAGAATGCCGTACAGCGTTTGCAGCGCGCTGGCGAGAAACACCATCAAAAATACCAGCGCCATCAGCATGACAGGGTCGCGGATGCCCGCCTGCCCGTACGCCGTACCGGTGAGATTTTGCGCCACCAGTGCGCTGATCAAAAAGGTGACAATGCCGCGGGGCGAGTAAATCACCGTGTTGTCGCGCCCGCCCATCAGCGCCGAAATAATGCCGCCGCAGACTGCTGCGTAGAGGCCCGCGAGTACGCCGTACTGGATGAATTCCGCGCCCAACGGCGCCAGCGCGAGTATGCCGAAACCAACACAGGTTGGGACACTCAGCACGGCGGCGGTAACACCGCCCATAAGATTTCCCCGCGCGCGTTCCAGCCGGGTGGGTGCGGCGCGTGTTTCTGGTTTGGCTGGCGTGGCGGAAGCGGACATGGGTTTGTGTCAGGACGGTTCGTGCGCGGCGAACGGGGTGCGCTCGCGCAGCTCGTCCATGTAGTGTTCGATGCCCTTTTGCTCGCGCGCGAGAAAGGCCTCGACGGCTTCGGCGAATTGCGGGTGCGCGAGCCAGTGCACGGACGACGTTTGTACCGGCAAAAGGCCGCGCGCCATTTTGTGTTCGCCCTGCGCACCTCCCTCGAACACTTCGATGCCCCGCGCGAGACAGTATTCGATGGTCTGGTAATAACAGGCCTCGAAGTGCAGCATCGGGTGGTGCTCGATGGCGCCCCAGTAGCGGCCGTACAGGCGGCCACCGTGAGCACCATAGGCGCCATAGGCACCATGGGCATAGCCACGCACGTTGAACGACGCGGCTATCGGCTTGCCGGCGCGCTCGGCAACAATCAGCAGCAGATTTTCCGGCATGGTCTTGCCGATACGCTGAAAGAATGCTTCGCTCAGATACGGCGTGTTGTGGTGTTCGCGGTAGGTGCGCGTGTAGCAGCGCGCGAAAAAGGACCAGTCGTCTTCGCTGATGGCCGGGCCTTCCAGCCAACGAAAGGTGATGCCAGCCTCCACCACCTTGCGCCGTTCCTGGCGGATTTTTTTGCGCTTGGCGTGATTCATGCACGCGAGATACTGCTCAAAATCCGCCACACCTTCGCCCGGATGTTGCCAGTGAAACTGCACGCCGTGGCGCACCATCATGCCCTTCTGTTTGAAAAGCTGCGTCTGTTCCGCGGGCGGAAACAGGCAGTGCAGCGACGACGCGTTGCTCTCGCGTGCGATTTCCAGCACCTTGCAGGCCAGCTCCTCGATCACGTCTGCGGATGCGCCGAGGATGCGCGGCCCGCTCACCGGCGTGAACGGAATTGCGCACAGGAGCTTCGGGTAATACTCAAGCCCATGGCGGTGATAGGCATCGGCCCACGCCCAGTCGAACACGTATTCGCCGCGCGAGTGCGATTTGATATACAGAGGCATCGCACCGGTGAGTTCGCTCCGGTCAAATGTGGCGAGATAACGTGGCGTCCAGCCGGTTTTTTCTGAAGCGCAGCCGGTTTCGTGCAACGCGTGCAAAAATTCATGCCGCAAAAACGGGTTGCCGCCGGTGAGGCGGTTCCATTGCGCGGGGTCGATTTCGGCCAGCGTGGAAAGAATTTCTACGGTCAAGGGCGGACGCCGGTTTGCGGTGTGTAAGCCGTGAATTGTACGTCAATCGTTTGCTGCTTAGGCCGTCAAGGTGACTGCGGGCGGCTTGTGTTCTTACATTGGGCTTACCGTGGCCTTACGGTGACATACAATGAGCCAATAGGTTCAACCCGTGAGCGGCGTCTCCTGTTAGCACAGAACCAATCGATCAGTCCGCGATGAACGATCCCGTCAAAAGCCGCGATTGGCGCTGTTGCGAGGGCGGCGAGCGAATTTACGTCGCCGACTGTGGCCACACGCAGGGCGTTGAATTCACACTGCATCGTTGCAGCGTGTGCAGCCGGCACTGGATGAGTCTGTGGTCGGTGGCCTCGTCGTCGGTCAGCTATTCGAGCGTGGATGAACCCGTGCTTTCGCAGCTGCTCAATATGCCCGAAGGCCGGGCTGCGCGCCGCTTGCTCGAAAAGCTGTATGACCTGTAAGCTGGCGGCACATATGCATCAGACAACCGGAGGAGGCGCACATGGCATTCGGCATGGGTAACGACATTCACGATACGCTCAACGCGGCGCGGCAGGAAAAGACCAGCGTCGAACTGCAACTGCGTGGCGGGCAGACCTTCAAGGGCATGGTGCAGACGGTCAATCTGGAATATGCCACCATCGGCCCGCTGGCTGGGCGCGAATATTTCGACGCGCAGGTACGCATTGCTGATATCTGCGCGGTGTGCGTGCAAGTGCGCGGCAAGTAGTGTTTTAAAAAAAGTCCATAAAAACAAATACAAAAAAATATTCCGGTTTGGCCTTGATCCGGCGCTGACGGCTGCTTAAGACGGTCAGAAAGCGATGGGCCTTTGACGAACCGGGCGGCTCGGCGCTACTCCGCCTTCAAGTTGAGTGCCCGCACCACCTTGCCCCAGCGCTGCATTTCCGCTTCGATGATGCGGCCGAATTCTTCCGGCGTGCCGAGGGCGATTTCCACGCCAGCGGCTTTCATTGCTTCGATCATGTCGGCGGCGCGCATGACCTTGTGCGTTTCGGCGTTCAATAAATCGACGATTGGACGTGGGGTGCGTGCGGGGGCGAGCAGACCCAGCACCGCATCCGCGCTATAGCCGGGCACGCCCTGCTCGGCGATGGTGGGCATCTCCGGCGAGGACGCCGAACGCTTGGGGCTGGCGAGGCCCAGCGCGCGCAGGCGGCCGCTCTGGATGTGCGGTTTCACCGTCAGCGCGTTGCCGAACACCAGCGCCACATGGCCCGCCAGTACGGCGGCGAGGCCCGGCCCCGCACCCTTGTACGGAATTTCGCGCAGCTTGATGCCGGCCATCTGGTTGAACAACTCGGCGGCGAGGTGTGCCGAACTGCCGGAGCCGCCGGAGGCGTAGTCGATCTGGCCCGGCCTGGCTTTCGCCAGTGCGATGAGTTCCTTGATGTTGCGCGCGGGCAGCGAACCGTGCGCCACCAGCACGTAGGGGGAGGTCGCTGTCATCGAAATCGGCGCAAAGTCGCGCAACGTGTCGTACGGCAGCTTCGCATACAGGCTGGGGTTGACCGAGTGCGGGCTCGATACAAACAGCAGCGTGTAGCCGTCGGGAGGCGCGTTGGCGACGTTCTCGGTGCCGATGATGCCGTTGGCGCCCGCGCGGTTGTCGACCACGACTTGCCGCTTGAACGAATCGGTGAGCCGCGCCGCGAGATGGCGCGCGATCACATCGGTGCCACCGCCGGGCGCGAAGGGCACCACCATGCGTATGGGCTTGACGGGGTAGGTGGCGGGTGTTGTTTGCGCCTGTGCCAGTGCCGCGCTTGCGGCGACGGCGATCGGTATTGCCACGCTGGCGGCAAGGCTGCCGCGAGTGTCCATCGTGCAAGTCATGTGGCGCAAAGTGTCCCGCGAATTCACAGCGAGTCTCATGAAGAATCGAACGGAGCAGGCGAAAAAATCCTGCGTCGATGATATATTGCCGCCATGAAAATAGCGATTGCACAACTGAATTACACGGTGGGCGATATCGACGGCAACGCCGCGAAAATCGCCGATGCCGCCGCGCGTGCGCGCGAAGGCGGTGCTTCATTGTTGCTGACTACAGAGCTGGCGATTTGCGGCTATTCGCCGGAAGACCTGCTGCTACGTGATGATTTTTGTGATGCTTGCGCGGCGGCGCTGGCGGCGCTCGCCATCAAGACGAACGGTATAACGCTGGTGGTTGGCCATCCGCATCGCGACGGCCGCAAACGTTACAACGCGGCTTCGGTGCTGCGCGGCGGGAAAATCATCGCGACGTATCTCAAGCGCGAGTTGCCGAATTACAAGGAGTTTGACGAGAAGCGCTATTTTCATTCGGGCAGCGCGCCGTGCGTGTTCGAGCACGAAGGGTTGCGGCTGGGGGTGAATATCTGCGAAGACGTGTGGGAAGAGCCCGCCGCCATTGCCGCACGGCAGGCGGGCGCGCAACTGTTGCTGGTGTTGAACGGCTCGCCGTATTACATGAACAAGCAGCAAACGCGCTATGAAGTCGTGCGCGACCGCGCGGCGGAAACCGGCATTCCGGTCATCTTCGCCAATCAAGTTGGCGGGCAGGATGAGCTGGTGTTTGACGGCGCGTCGTTTGCCATGGAGGCGTCGGGTAAGCTAGCTTACCTCGCGCCGTCATTTACGGAAGTGATTGATTTCATTGAGATTTTAAATGGCGTGCCGCAGCCCGGCAACATCGCGCCGGCGCAGCCGCTGGAAGCCGAGGTGTATCAGGCGCTGGTGTTGGGCGTGCGCGATTACGTTACCAAAAACGGTTTTCCCGGTGTGCTGCTCGGTTTGTCGGGCGGCATTGATTCGGCGTTGACGCTGGCGGTGGCGGCCGATGCACTCGGCCCGGCGCGCGTGAAGGCCGTGATGATGCCGTCGCAATACACGGCGAGCATGAGCCGCGAAGATGCCTGCGCCGAAGCCGAAGCGCTCAAGGTGCGTTACACCGAAATCGCCATCAAGCCGCTGTACGATCTCTTCGTGCAGACGCTGGCGGGGGAATTCAAGGGCCTGAAAGAAGACACTACCGAGGAAAATCTGCAATCGCGGATACGCGGCGTGCTGCTGATGGCGATGTCCAACAAGACCGGCGCGATTGTGCTGACCACCGGCAACAAAAGCGAAATGGGCACGGGATACGCCACGCTCTACGGCGACATGGCCGGCGGCTTCGGCGTGCTGAAGGACATCAACAAAATGATGGTGTACCGGTTGTCGAATTACCGCAACAGCCTGTCGCCGGTGATTCCGCAACGCGTGATCGACCGCCCGCCGTCGGCGGAATTGCGGCCGGATCAAAAGGATCAGGACAGCCTGCCGCCGTACGACGTGCTCGACGCCATCATGGCGGCGTACGTTGAGCAGGATCAAAGCCCGCGAGACATCATTGCCCAGGGTTACGCCCGCGCGGACGTGGAGCGCGTGGTGCGGCTGCTCAGAGTTTCCGAGTACAAGCGCCGCCAGTCGCCGGTGGGCATTCGCGTCACCGCGCGCGGGTTCGGCAAGGACTGGCGTTACCCGATTACCAACAAGTTTCGGCCGCCTTTTGAATAAGTAACGGGCGCCAGGGCGCTGTGCTATTCTGTCAATGTCTGACTCCGGGAGACCGCCATGCGAAAAATCGAAGCCATTTTCAAACCGTTCAAGCTCGACGAAGTGCGCGAAGCGCTGTCGGAAATCGGCGTCAGCGGCCTTACCGTCACGGAGGTCAAGGGCTTTGGCCGGCAAAAAGGCCACACCGAGCTGTATCGCGGCGCGGAATACGTGGTGGATTTTCTGCCCAAGGTGAAAGTGGAAGTGGTCGTTCCCGACAAACTGCTCGATCAGGCCATCGATGCAATAGTCAAAGCCGCACGCACCGGCAAAATCGGCGACGGCAAAATTTTCGTCACCAAGGTTGACCAAGTGCTGCGCATACGCACGGGCGAGACGGACGAGGCGGCAATTTAAGGCGCCGTCGCAATATTGTCGTTTTACATTCCGTGTTAAGAGTGGCGGATTTTTGCGATTATCTTTTAACTAATTGTTTTTAAAGGGTAATTTTTGACGGCTGTTTTGTGTGTTAGCTGGCGCATTGGGTTGTTGCCAGGCGGTTTTGGTTGTTGAAACTAGCTGGACCTCTTTAGTGCACAGGAAGTGATCTATGGGCGCAAAGACTTGGATGCTCGTGCTTGCGGACTCGAATGCACGTGGCGCGCTTGCTGCCAAACGACCCTTGGACCGGGGGGCAACCCAGAACCTCGCCGATACTCTCTTTCCCGGCGAGAAGCTCAAGCAAATTGGGGACGGTGATCTTTCCTATACCTGTCCGCCTGATGATGAAGTGCATATCGGTTGTTTTCCTGGGGTATCGGTTGTCGCAGCCAAAGAATTCGGCATTGACTACCCATCAAAGCTGCACCACCGGTTCATCGCCGCTGGCGGCAACGGAACGGTCACGCTCCATGCCATGCACAGCGTGGTAGATTGGTTCGCGTATGCGTCGTGGGCAAACGGGAAGCTGGTGCGCTCACTGAGTCTGTCTCCGGACAGCGGCATCATGGAGGACATCGGACAGCGCCTGCCGTTTGAGGAGCCCTACTGGTCAGGAGCGCATCCCGCCGTCGATAGCGAAGAAGAAAAAGACGCTTACCCATTCCCGTTTCACCCTCTGGAGCTAGGGGAGGCAACCTTGAAGGATCAGTTCGGCTACCAGCTTGAGGGCTATATCGATGCCTCACTGCTTGAACCTGAGTCGATTCCATTGGTTCGCTACAAGCGTTCTCGCTCTCCGTGGTGGAAGTTCTGGTAACGAGGTCCAACTGTGCACTGCACCCGAGCGCCCGGAAGCGGGCTTCTGGTGAGCTTGGGGGGTAGAGCGCTCTTAGAAAATTAGAGAACTTCGCCTTTGGGGCGTAGCCGCCACCCACATAACTCAAGTCTTTTTTCGCCCCGCGCCGCGCAACAGCACTATCGCAGCACCGCCGCCGCCCTCCGTACGCCGTGCCTGACAAAACGCGAGGATTTCTTCGCGCTGCATCAGCCAGCTCGACACCTTGCGCTTTAGCACCGGCTCGCCGTTCTTGGACCCGAGGCCTTTGCCATGGATGATGCGCACGCAGCGCAGGCCGTCGTGCAGGCATTCGTTCAGAAAGGCCACCAGCGCGGGGCGCGCTTCGGCGACGGTGAGGCCGTGCAGATCGATCTGGTTTTGAATCAGCCAGTAGCCGCGGCGCAGTTTGCGCAGCGTGTCGCTGGCGAGGCCTTCGCGCAGGAAATTCAGTTCATCGCCGGCCTCGAAGCCGGCTTCCCACGGGTCGGTATCGGACAGGCTTTCGTCGAGCACCGCGCGTTCATTGCGCACGCGTTGCGTGGGGGCGGGCGCGGGTTGCGCTTTGGCGATGCGCGCGCGGTTGGGGCTCGGTAAAGGTGTTACATCAGACAGAAGTTCGTGCAGTGCGTCCGCAGGCTCCTTCGATTGCCGATTTTGCGTCATGACCACGCACCTCACGCCTCACGCTTCACGCCTCGCGCAATTAAATCAACCCCTTACCTTCAAGGAATTTTTGCGCGTCGAGTGCCGCCATGCAGCCCGTGCCCGCGCTGGTGACGGCCTGGCGATAAACGTGATCCTGCACGTCGCCGGCGGCGAACACGCCTTCCACGCTGGTGGCGGTGGCGTTGCCTTCGAGGCCGCTCTTCGTGGTGATGTAGCCGTTTTTCATGTCGAGCTCGCCGACAAAAATATCGGTGTTGGGTTTGTGGCCGATGGCGATGAATACGCCGCTCAATTTTTTCTCGGTGATGGCTCCGGTTTTGACGTTCTTGATTTTCATGCCGGTGACGCCGCTGTTGTCGCCCAATACTTCGTCCAACGTGTTGTCCCACATGATCGTGGCCTTGCCCGCCGCTGCGCGTTCCTTGAGTTTGTCGATCATGATGGCTTCGGCGCGGAATTTATCGCGCCGGTGCACCACGGTGACGTGGCTGGCGATGTTGGTGAGGTACAGCGCTTCTTCGAGCGCGGTATTACCCCCGCCAACCACGGCGACTTCCTGCCCCTTGTAGAAAAAGCCGTCGCAGGTGGCGCAGCCCGACACGCCTTTGCCCATGAATTTTTCTTCGGAGGGCAGGCCGAGATACATGGCTGATGCGCCGGTGGCGATGATCAGTGCGTCGCAGGTGTAGGTGCCGTTGTCGCCGATCAGCGTGATGGGGTTTTGCTTTAACTTCGCCGTGTGAATCTGGTCGAACACGATTTCGGTGTTAAAGCGCTCGGCGTGCTTCAAAAAGCGCTCCATCAGTTCCGGGCCCTGCACCCCGTCGACGTCGGCCGGCCAGTTATCGACTTCAGTCGTTGTCATCAGTTGGCCGCCTTGCGCCATGCCGGTGATCAGCACGGGTTTCAGGTTGGCGCGGGCGGCGTATACGGCGGCAGAGTAGCCGGCGGGGCCGGAACCGAGGATCAGCAAACGGCAATGACGGGTGGCTTCAGACATGATTTCACGTAAAGATTGCGGAAAAACACGAATGTATCAGGTCGAATGAGGGGGTGTCGAGGCGTACACTCTGCGTTAATCGTGACGCAAGCCGCCGGTTCTGGCAGACTATAGGGGTTTGCCGGTAGCGCGCACGCGCGACAGGCTGAGGTGTCGAGCGCGAATCTGACGCGAAAAACGACGAGGCGGAATTCCACCATAGCAATAAATTTTAAAATCAATCCGACGGTGTTGAAATCGGTGTCGTTGTTTGCATCGTTTTCCGATCAGCAGATCAATACGCTGCTCGCTTACGTGCAGCACCGCAGCTTTGCGCGCAATATTTATGTGATGCACGCGGGCGAGGAAACCGATTCGCTCTATGTGATGCTGTCGGGCAAGGCCAAGGTGGTGCTCACCGACGATCATGGCCGCGAGGTCATCCTTGGCTACATGGGGCCGCAGGATTTCTTCGGCGAAATGGGCATTCTTGACGATTCGCCGCGCTCGGCCAGCGTGTTTACGCTGGAGCCGTGCGAAATGTTGCGGTTGTCCAAAACCGGCTTCATGTCCTGTGTGCGCGAGCATTCGGAAGTGGCGATGTTGGTGATTCGCAATCTGGTCAAGCGCCTGCGCGCCGCGGATCGCAAGATTGAAAGTCTGGCGCTGGTGGATGTGTCGGGGCGCGTGGCGCGGCTGCTGCTGGATCTGGCGCAGGAAACCGGCGGCAAGCTCATCGTGCAACGCGCGCCGGCGAAGCAGGAAATCGCGCGAATGATCGGCGCGTCGCGCGAAATGGTGAGCCGCGTTATCAAGGAGCTTGAACAGCGCGCACTGATCCGCGTCGACCGTCGCAGCATTATTATTCTCGACCGCGAGATGACCAAGGCGCTGAAGATGTAACGCGGGTATTGGTTTTTCCGCAGAGCGAGTTTTATAAGTATTTGTTTTTATTGAATATTTTTTAATGCCGTGAATTGCTTCACGCCGAAGTATCGGCGTGCTGAACACATCCGGCGGCTGCATGTAAAATTACCGGACATGAACTCACGGGAGTGCAACGCAATGAACCAGTATGTACGGCCAGTAGCTTGGTGGCGGCTCTTCGGCCTGATGCTGGCGTTGTACTCGGCGGTGTGGAGCGGCACTGCGGCGGCGCAAGCAGCGGGCACCGTCATCCAATTGACGGCTACCCTGTCGGCGCTACGCGGCGGCGCGACGCGCATTCTGTCGATGAAATCCGAAGTGCAGCGCGGCGACACGCTGGTCACCCAGCGCGACAGCTACGCGCAGGTGCAATTCACCGATAACAGCACCATCACCTTGCGCCCCAATACCACGCTGCGCCTCGAAGACTATCAGTTCGATCAAAAAGCGCCGGGGAAGGACGGCATCGTGATGAATCTGGTAAAGGGCGGTCTGCGTTCGGTCACTGGTCTGATCGGCAAGCGCGGCAATCAGGACGCGTACAAAATTCAAACCAGCACTGCCATCATCGGTATTCGCGGGTCCGAAGGTGAAACAATGGCGTGCGCCGCCGGCTGCGAAGGCACCACCAGCAAGAGCGGCGGTTTGCCGCCGGGCGTGTATCACGTGACCAACAGCGACATGTACATCATGGTGACCAATCAGGGCTCGGTGCTGATCGGCCCCGGACAGTTCGGTTTTTCCAACGACATCAACAAGCCGCCGGTGTTGCTCGGTGGCGATCCCGGCCTCGGCATTACGCAAATTCCGTTCTCGCTGGGTTCCAAGGGGTCGGTACAGGAGTGCAGCCCCAGGTAAACGTGTCGCCAATTCGGCAAAAACCCCGCATTAGCGGGGTTTTTTTATGGCTGAACGGGCGGAAAACCTGCTTGGGTTCGGAAAATCTTTTGTATTATAATCATTAACTTATGGGGTTTTCTTAAAGTCACGGATTCATGACCACTGCCGAAAGCACGTTGAGCCTTCGCCCCGCGCGCAATCCGCTGCCGCCGCGCATCGGCGCGCTGCTGCGTGAATCGTGGTGGCTCGCGCTGACTGCGCTGGCGCTGTATTTGCTGATGGTGCTGTTCACCTATCACAAGGGTGATCCAGGCTGGTCGCATTCACTGCGTGAAACCGGCATTCGCAACGCTGGTGGCATGGTGGGCGCGTATCTGTCTGACTTGCTTTTGTATCTGCACGGCGTATCGGCGTACTGGTGGGTGCTGTTTTGCGGCGCGCTGGTGGGCTGGGGCTTTCGCCGGATTGAGAACGTGCCTGAAATAGACCGTCGTTCGTACGCGGTGATCGGTATCGGCTTTCTGGTTATGTTAGTGGCCAGTTGCGGTATTGAATATTTGCGGTTGCACAGTCTGAAAGCCACGTTGCCGCTTGCGCCCGGCGGCATGATTGGTGCGATTGCCGGTGGTGCCGCGTCGAAGCTGCTGGGGTTCACTGGCGGCACACTGATTCTGATGCTGGTGTTTGCCGCAGGCTTTTCGCTGTTTACCGGCCTGTCGTGGCTGACCATTATCGAGAAAATCGGCACGGGGCTGGAGTTTGCATTTTACTTTGTCGTGCAACGCTGGCGGGAGCGCCAGGACCGCCGTGCGGGCGAACAGGCGACGATCGAGCGCGAAGAGGTGGTTGAAGAAACGCGCCGCAAGCTGGAAATTCATGAGCCAGTGCGCATCGAGCCGCCGAAGATGGTCGACATTCCCAAGTCGCCGCGCGTGGAGCGCGAAAAGCAGGTGCCGCTGTTTGAGAACCTGCCCGACACCATGTTGCCGCCGCTGCACTTGCTGGATGAAGCAGCGCCGCATCTGGAAATGATGTCGCCCGATACGCTGGAATTCACGTCGCGTCTGATTGAGAAAAAGCTCTCCGACTTCGGCGTGGCGGTGAAGGTAGTGGCGGCGTATCCCGGCCCGGTGGTGACGCGCTACGAAATCGAGCCGGCGGTGGGCGTGAAGGGCAGCCAGATCATCAACCTCGTGCGCGACTTGGCGCGCGCGCTGTCGGTGATGAGCATCCGCGTGGTTGAAACCATTCCGGGCAAGAGCTGCATGGGGCTGGAAATTCCGAATCCGAAGCGTCAGACGGTGAAGTTGACCGAAATTTTGAGTTCGCAGGTGTACGCGGACATGGGGTCGCCGCTGACGCTGGCGATGGGCAAGGATATTGCCGGCCACGCGGTAGTGGCCGATCTTGCGCGCATGCCGCACCTGCTGGTGGCGGGCACCACGGGTTCCGGCAAGTCGGTGGCGATCAACGCGATGATACTGTCGCTGCTCTATAAATCGCCGCCTTCGCAAGTGCGGCTGATACTGATCGATCCGAAAATGCTCGAGCTTTCGGTGTACGAAGGCATCCCGCATCTGCTGGCGCCGGTGGTCACCGATATGCGGCAGGCCTCGCATGCGTTGACCTGGTGCGTGGGCGAAATGGAGCGGCGCTACAAGCTGATGTCGGCAATGGGCGTGCGCAATCTCGCCGGCTTCAATCAAAAAGTGCGTGACGCCGACAAGGCCAAAACCCCGCTTGCCAATCCGCTGGCGGCGGATGACCCCGAAGCCGAGCCGTTGCATGAAATGCCGCTGATTGTGGTGGTGATCGACGAGCTTGCCGATTTGATGATGGTGGTTGGCAAGAAAGTCGAGGAACTCATCGCGCGAATTGCTCAGAAAGCGCGTGCCGCGGGCATTCATCTGGTGTTGGCGACACAGCGCCCATCGGTGGATGTGATTACCGGCCTCATCAAGGCGAACATCCCTTCGCGCGTGGCGTTTCAGGTCGCGGCAAAAGTGGATTCGCGAACCATTCTCGACCAGATGGGCGCTGAGGCTTTGCTGGGGCAGGGCGACATGCTGTATTTGCCGCCGGGCACTGGCCTGACGCAGCGCGTGCACGGTGCGTTCGTGTCCGATCATGAAGTGCACAAGGTTGTCGATTACCTGAAGAGCCTTGCCAAGCCGCAGTACATCGATGGCGTGCTCGAGGGCCCCGAGGCCGAAGGCGACGCAGGGGAGTTGCTCGATGGCAATGGCGCTGCCGATGGCGAATCCGATCCGCTGTACGATCAGGCGGTGGCCATAGTAATCAAAACGCGCCGGCCATCGATATCGCTGGTGCAGCGCCATTTGCGCATCGGCTACAACCGCGCCGCTCGGTTGATCGAGCAGATGGAGCGCTCCGGGGTGGTGTCTGCCGTTTCTGGCGGAGGCAATCGCGAAGTGCTGGTTCCGCCGTCAGCCGCTGACGCCGCCGAACGTTAAACGCTTCACGCGCTAAACCTCCAGCGCGCACCGCTGTCGAAGCGTTTCCCGGACGTTCCTTGGTAGAGAGTGGGCGATGAACCCCAAGTATTTGTTTTTATTGAGTATTTTATGCGTCTCCGCGAAGCCGCTGACAGCCGCCGAGATTTACCGCTGGGTGGATGAGCGTGGCGTTACGCAATACAGCGAGAAGCCGCCGGAGAATCGTCCGTCGAAACTGGTGAATGCGCGTCCGGCAGCGGCGTCCGTGGATGCCGAAGGCAAGCTGCTGGAACCGCCCAAAGCCGTAACGGCGCCAACTGCAGGCGCCCAGGCGAAGCCTGCAACACCCCCCGCCCCGCAAACCGCGCTGGTGCCACCGGCTGGCTCCGCGCCAGCAACGCCTGCCGTTCGCGGCATGGATTTCGGCGTCTACATGCATTTGCGCCGGGGCATGACCGAAGGCGAGGTGCTGCTGCGTGCGGGCAAACCCGATCAGGAGACCGTCGAGGGCGGCCGGAACTTTGTGGTGAAATCGCTGTATTACTATCCGACCCTGTCCGATCCGTTTATCACGGTGATCACGCTGCGTGGTGGACGTGTGGCCGAACTTGAACGCAAACAAAAAACCTTTTAATGTCTGGAAACTTCATGCGCACTCATTGGCGTACCCTGTTGCGAACTCTGTGTTTATCCGTGTTGGTGCTCGCACCGTCTTTGGCTTTTGCCGCCACCACCGAAGCGTTGAAGGGCTTTCTCACCCAAACCACCACCGCGAAGGGCCGGTTTGCGCAAATGGTGCTGGATAAAAATCTGAAAATGCTCCAGCAATCCACCGGCACCATGCAGTTTTCGCGCCCCGGCAAATTCCGCTGGGAGTACGACAAGCCCTACGAGCAAACCATCGTTGGTGACGGCGCGAAGCTTTGGGTCTACGACAAGGATCTGAATCAGGTCACAGAGCGCAAACTCGACCGCGCGCTCGGCGCAAGCCCCGCGGCGCTGCTCGCAGGCAGCAATGAAATCGACAAAAGCTACACGCTCACCAGCATCGGCAATCAGGAAGGGCTCGATTGGCTCGAAGCCGTGCCCAAGACCAAGGACACCGCATTCGAGCGCATTCGCCTCGGATTCGGCAAGGCCGGCCTCGATGCAATGGAGCTGCGCGATCAGTTCGGGCAAGTGACGGTGATCCGCTTCGCCGACATTGAGCGCAATCCGAAACTCGCGTCCGATGCGTTCACGTTTGTAATACCCAAGGGCGCGGATGTAATAAGAGAATGAGCCGCGAATGACACACGAGCCAGCCGCGAGCCGCTCGTGAACGACCTCTTCGGCAAGCGCGAACCGCGCGCACCGCTCGCCGAGCAGTTGCGCCCCAAGACCCTGGATGATGTCGCCGGGCAAACGCACCTCGTCGGCCCCGGCAAGCCGCTGCGACTTGCGTTCGAGAGCAAAAAGCCGCATTCGATGATTTTGTGGGGGCCGCCGGGCGTGGGCAAAACCACGCTGGCGCGGCTGATGGCCGATGCGTTTGACGCGGAGTTCATCGCCATCAGCGCGGTGTTTTCCGGGGTGAAGGAAATACGCGAGGCGGTGACGCGCGCTGAACTCACGTTGCAGCAAAGCGGCCGCCATACGCTGCTGTTCGTCGACGAGGTGCATCGCTTTAACAAGTCGCAGCAGGATGCGTTCCTGCCGTACGTCGAGCGCGGGCTGGTGACTTTCATTGGCGCCACCACCGAAAACCCCTCGTTTGAATTGAACAACGCGTTGTTGTCGCGCGCTGCGGTGTATGTGTTGCAACCGCTGGGCGAAGCGGATCTCGCTGCGTTGTCGCAACGGGCGTTCGGTAAGTATCTGTTTTTAAATAGTATTTCTGATGAGGCTCGCGAGCGCATCGTGGGTTATGCGGATGGCGATGCGCGCCGTTTGCTGAATCTGATTGAGCAGCTGGCGGATGCTGCGGAGGAAACCAACCGCAGTGAAATCGATGCCGCGTTCGTCAAGCAAACGCTGACGCAAAGCCTGCGCCGCTTCGACAAGGGCGGCGATCAGTTCTACGACCAGATTTCAGCGCTGCATAAAAGCGTGCGCGGCTCGTCGCCCGATGCTGCACTCTATTGGATGGTGCGCATGCTCGACGGCGGCGCCGATCCGCTTTATCTCGGGCGGCGCATTGTGCGCATGGCGAGCGAAGACATCGGCCTGGCCGATCCGCGCGCACTGCGCATGGCGCTTGATGCGTGTGAAACCTATGAGCGTCTCGGGTCACCCGAAGGCGAACTCGCACTCGCGGAAGTGGTGATTTATCTGGCGGTCGCGCCGAAAAGCAACGCGGCTTATACCGCCTATAACGCCGCGCGCGCGCTGTTGCGAGAAGACAAATCGCGTCCGGTGCCGGAACACTTGCGTAACGCGCCGACGAAGTTGATGAAGGAATTGGGCTACGGCGCGAATTACCGTTACGCGCACGACGAAGCAGGCGCGTACGCCGCCGGTGAAAATTATTTTCCTGACGGTATGGCGCCGCCGAGGTTTTACGAGCCGACGGAATTCGGGCTGGAGTCAAAAATACGCGAGAAGCTGGAATACCTGCGTTCGCTCGATCGCAAGGCCGGGAACGTGGCTAAAGCTGGCAAGGATCGTAAAAATAGTCAATAAATACAGATAGTTACCATAGTTTTATGGTCTAGTGTGGCGTCCCCACCAGCTTCGATAACCGTAGCCCGCGCAGCGCACTGGATCGCAGCCACGCGACAATCGCGATCATCGCGCCCAGCACCGACAACGCCACCACCGCGTGGGAGGGCCCCAGAAAGTCGGCGCAGAGGCCGGTGGAAAGGCCGCCCAGCGCCATCATTGCCGGAAACATCGGTAACAGACTCGCCACACGCCCGCGCAAGGCTTGCGGCGCGCTCATTTGCAACGCGGTGTGATTGCTGCTCATGTTGACCATTTCGGCGATGCCCGCGATAAACAGGAAAGCCATCGCCATTGGCATGCTGGTGCTTAACGCAAAGCCGACCAATGCACCGGCAAACGTCAGCACCGCCGTGAGTTGCGTGACGCCGATGCGGTCGATGCGCGCTGTCCACACCGAGGCAATGCCGCCCAGCACGCCACCCGCGCCCACGGAAGACAACAGCAGTCCGAGTCCTTCCGGACCGGTCTTGAACACCTGCACCGCGAACACCGGCATCAGCGCGCTCAACGAAGGGATCAGCAGAAATGCCGGCACCATGCCCAGCAGCAGCATGGTGCGCGCCACCGGATCGGTGACGGCGTAACGCAGGCCCTCAAGCATGTCGGCGCGCGCGCTCTTTGCCGGCGCGCGGCGCGGTTCTTCATGTGGCGTCACCAGCGTGATGGCCAGCGCCGCCACACACAGATACAGAAGCCCTTGCAATGTGAAATTCCAGGCGGCGCCCACCCACGCAATCAGAAAGCCGGCCGCCGCCGGCCCGGCCGTGCGCATCAGGCTGAATGCGATGCTGTTTAGCGCCACGGCGTTGGCGACGTCCGCGCGCGGTACCGTGCCGAACACCAGCGTATTGCGCATGGTGCGGTCGAACACCATGCCTACGCCGGCCAGCAGTGTGAACGCGAAAAGATGCCACACCTGCAAACGGTGGAGTGCCAGCCCCAGCGCAATCGCGAATGAAATGAACACTACCACCAGTTGGCTTAACGCCAGTGCATAGCGCCGGTCGTAACGTTCCGCCACCACGCCCGATACGGGGGCCAATAGCAACATGGGAATTGCGCGCATCGACAGCACCGCGCCGAGCAGAGCGCTAGATTGGGTCAAATCGTAAACCACCCAGCCAAGCGTTGCACTTTGTACCCATTGCCCGGCGGTCGAGCAAAATGTACCAATCCACAAGCGTCGGAAATGGGGGTGGCGCAGGGCGGAGAAGTGGGTGGCTAGGAAGGACACGAGTGGGTGCGCAGGCTGGTGGAGAATGTTAACGGGGCAATTGAATGCGCAATTCTGCTGTGGGAGAAAAAAGGTGAATTCCAAAGAAAAAAGCCGGGCAAAGCCCGGCTTTTTTGCGATGGCTTGACGCTTAAACAGCCTGAATGTTGCTGGCCTGTTTTTTGCCTTTGTTGCCGTCGGTAATGTCGAAGGAGACTTTTTGGCCTTCCTTCAGGCTCTTGAAGCCCGACATGTTGATTGCGGAGAAATGCGCGAAGAGATCTTCGCCGCCGCCATCGGGGGTAATGAAGCCGAAGCCTTTAGCATCGTTAAACCACTTGACTGTACCGGTTGCCATTGTTGCGTTCCTTAAAGATTTGGAGATTTAGAGTTGAGGTAATCGAGGACGTCAAAGTTACATACGGGGAAGAGAAACGAGGAGATAAAAAATCAACTTGCCAACTTGCCGTTATGGAACTACAGCCCTCTTCAATGTTTAGGTCTCAAAGCTTCCCAAGGACGAACATCCAACAACCACTGAAAATCCAACCCTTTAGTACTGCCCGGATACTCGGAAATCTAACACCGTGCAGCATTATACACACAATTGGTTTTGCGGGTATTTGCCTGATTTATGACGATTTTCCGGGGCGGCATGGTGAAGCCTTGCACTTTGCTGGCCGCCCGTCGCGTGTTCCGTGCGGTCAATCCGTGCCTAGCAGCTCCACTTCAAACACCAGCGTGGCATTGGGTGGGATGACGCCGCCGGCGCCGCGCGCGCCGTAGCCCAGATCGGGCGGGATGGTGAGCTTGCGCTTGCCGCCGATTTTCATGCCCTGCACGCCTTCATCCCAGCCGCGAATGACGCGGCCGCCGCCAAGCGGGAACACGAACGGATCGTTGCGATCCTTGCTGGAGTCAAACTTTTCACCGTTGGTGAGCCATCCAGTGTAATGCACGGTGACGTCTTGTCCCGCGCACGCTTCCGCGCCGCTGCCGACGGTAAGGTCTTCAATAATAAGGCCGCTTGCAGTGGTGGTGGACGGCATGAGAATTCCTTGTGGGTGTGAGTAAGTGAGGCCGGCATTATGCCCGCATGCGGCGCCAAGAGCGACCCTTCGGGTTGTATTGCGCTTGCACGTAATGTGAACCCGCCAAGGCGATACGGTAAGAATGCGGTAAGGCGCTTATAGCAAAATTAACAATGGCATCAATGTACCGGTTGCTTGGTGATTGCGACAGGTTACAAACGAGTTGGCGTTTTAGCGGCCACGTGAGTTTCTTGCGGTCACATGAGTTTCGTTTACGCGCCGGTTCCAGCGGCATTTTGCCTGATGTCGAGTTTGTTTAACTTTTCCTGGAGTAACTGGTGACAAAATTGACTGCGTTTCTTGTTTCGTTATGGATGTTGGGCGTCACGGCAGTTGCCGGCGCAGCAGAAATTCCTGATGCGCCGATTCCCGAGCCGAACTATGTGGGCATAATGGTGTTCTTGGGCCTGTTTTTTGGCATTGGTGTCTGGTTCATGTGGCGTGTGATGAGCAACAAGGGCGACGACGACAAGAAGAAGTAAAGCGACTTGTCACGCGTTAAACAAAGCGCGCCTTCCGGGCGCGTTTTTTTTGCCAGCAAAAGCGCAAACCGTCGCTGATTGAGGTAGGGAGGACGGTAAAATGATGCTGAAACCCGTGTAGCGCAGTTTGCATCGCGGGAATGGATTTTCTATAAGTATTTGTTTTTATTGAATAATTTATGCTTGTGCGCTGTTCCGGGAAGACGCGCCAAAAGCGCGTGAAAGCAGCCAGCCGCCAATGGCACGTGTATCTGGTGCGTTGTGCCGATGGCACGCTGTATACCGGCGTGGCGATTGATGTGGCGGCCCGGGTCGCGCAACACAACGGCACGCTAGCCGGCGGTGCGCGTTACACCCGTGCGCGGCGTCCGGTGAAATTGCTGTACCGCGAGCTGGCCGCCAACCGTTCGGCGGCTTGCAAGCGCGAATACGCAATCAAGCAGCTTACGCGGCGTGAAAAGTTGGCTTTGATCGGTAAAGCGCGCAAGGCGTAGTTTGGGGAAGCCTTGCTAACGCGCTTCAGTATTCAAGCCTTGCCTATCATCTCGAACGGCGCATGACCAAATTTTTGCCGTGCTTCCTCGTAAAGTGGCTGTATGGCACAAGCAAATGCGCGCCGAGCGTCCGGCGTCAGTTCCGTCACTTCGCCGCCAGCGGCTTCGATGGCGGCGCGCGCTAGGCGTTCTTCTTCCACCGCCAGTTCGCGTTGGGCCAGCACGGCCTTGCGCACGGCGGCGCGCATGCCGTCCTGAAGCGCCTGCGGCCAGTCATCGAACTGTTTGCGGTTCATGTAAATGCCGCGCGAGTGGTAGCAATGCGCGGTGAGCGTGTGGTAACGGTGGATTTTGTGCGCGTTGTAGTCGACGGTATTGGCGAGCGGGTTTTCCTGCCCGTCCACGGCGCCGGAGACAATGGCTTCCAGCCCCGGCTTCAGATCAAGCGGGCAGGGCACGGCGCCCGCCAGTTCAAAACTGCGGCGGTGAATGTCGCCGGGCATGATGCGGATTTTCATCGCTTTCATGTCCTCCAGCGTGCGCACGGGACGCAGCCGGTTCGAAATATGGCGGTAGCCGTTTTCAAAAAAGCCCAACACGCGATAGCCGGGAATCCGGTCTTCGACGCTGCGCGTGAGCCACGCGCCGAATTCGCCGTCGATGGCGGCGCGTGCCTTGGAAAGATCATCGAATAAAAACAACAGATCGACAAAATCCAGTTCCGGCACACGGTTCGCGATGTAGCTGGTGGATTGATAGGTGAGCGATAGCACGCCGTCTTCCACCATCCAGAAAAGGTCCGCCGCGTTGTAGCCAAAATCCATCACGTTCCATACGTAATGCAATTTGATGTCGCTGCCGAATTGCGAGGAGAGCGTGTCGCCAATGACCTTGATGCCGCGGCTGCACGTGGTGTTTTGCGGGCCGTAACCGCCGAGCGTGATACGGATGGGAGCGCTCATGAACTACTCTTGATAAGTTCTGATGAATCGAGCTGGCATTCTAACCGACAGCGGGCGATGCCGGTGTTACCATAAATCTTTGGAGGACACCATGACTGTTGATTTGAGCAAACCTGCTGCCGATGTTTTCGAGGCCGCGCGCACGCGCCGCTCCGTGCGCGCCTACAAAGCTGATCCTGTTCCCAAAGGAACCCTGCGTGAGATTGTTGAACTGGGGCGCTGGGCGCCCAGCGGGTCAAACATTCAGCCGTGGCGCGTTCACGTGATGACCGGCGCCACGTTAAAGCGCGTGGGCAACGCGATCCAGCAGGCATTTCTGAATGATGAACCGGGGCATAAACGCGATTACAACTATTACACTGATCCCATCGAGGAGCCTTATCTCGCTCGGCGGCGCGCCTGCGGCTGGGGGCTTTACGGCACGCTGGGCATCGGACGTGGCGATCATGAAAAGTCGAAGGCCTATCGTGCGAGTAACTATGTATTCTTCGGCGCGCCCGCCGGGCTGGTGCTCACCATCGACCGCACGCTGGAAGTTGGCAGCTGGTTCGACTATGGCCTTTTCGCGCAAACGCTGATGCTGGCGGCGCGCGCGCGCGGCCTGCACACCTGCGCGGAAGCGTCGATTGCGAGTTACCCGGATATCGTGCGGCGTGAACTCGGCATCTCGCGCGATTACACCATCATGTGCGGCATTGCCATGGGTTATGCGCTGCCGGACGCCGTGGTCAATACGTTTCAACCCGAGCGCATTACGGTGGATGACTATGCCACCTTTTACGATTGAAACCGGTCATGAAAAATCGATTCAAGGCCGCCGCCGGGGTTGCACTTGCGGTAGGCGCGCCCACGGCGGCATGGGCGCAGGATGCTGCATTTCCCGTGAGGCCGGTGCGCATGGTGATTCACATCGGGCCCGGCAGCAGCATGGACATCATTGGCCGGGTGCTGGCGCAACGTCTGACGGAAATATGGGGGCAGCAGGTGGTGGTGGACAACCGTGCCGGTGCGGGCGGCAGCATAGGCATGGACGCGGTGGCGAAGGCGCCGCCCGACGGCCATACCATTTTATTCGGCGCGGCAAGCATGGCGATTGCCCCTTCGTTCTACAAAAAGCTGCCGTTCGACGTGCTGCGTGATTTTGAGCCGATCACGCAGATCACCTCGCGTTACAACCTGCTGGTGGTGCCGGTGAGTTCGTCGCTCAATTCGGTCAAGGACGTGATCGCCATGGCGAAGGCCAAGCCGGGGCTGGTGAGTTACGGCTCTGGCGGCGGCACCGGCAGCTCGGACCATCTGGCTGGTGAATATTTTGGTCTGATGGCCGGGCTGCAACTGCTGCACGTGCCGTATAAAAGCGGCCCGCAGGCGATGACGGATCTGATCGGCGGCCAGCTCACGATTTACATGGGCGGGGTGCCGGTGAGTTTGCCAATGGTGAAGTCGGGCAAGCTGCGGCCGCTGGGCGTAAGCAGCCTCAAACGCATTGCGCAGTTGCCCGACGTGCCGACCATTGCCGAAGCTGGCGTGCCGAACTTTGAGGTCAACGTTTGGTATGGGCTGCTCGCGCCGCGTGCTACACCGCCGAAAATCGTCGCAAAAATTTCAGCGGATGTCGCCCGTATCGTTAAATCGCCGGAAACGCGCGAGCGTTTCGCCGGCCTCGGTGCGGAAGCCGAGGGCACCACGCCGGAAGCGTTTCGCAATTACTTTCGCGGTGACGTGGAAAAATGGGCCAAGGTGGTAAAGGCCGCGAAGTTGTCGGCGGAATGAGTTTGCGCCGAACCCCTGGCTCAGTGCCGCCATGAAAACCCTGCTCATCGTGTATCACAGCATGACCGATGGCGCGCGGCAGATGGCCGAGGCGGCGGCGCGCGGTGCAGCGAGGGAAAGTGACGTTGTGGTGAAGCTGTTGCCCGCGCGCGAAGCGCAGCCGGACGACGTGTTGCAGGCTCACGGCTATTTGTTTGTCACGCCGGAAAATCTCGCCGCGATGTCCGGCGTGATGAAAGACTTTTTCGACCGCACTTACTACGCCGCGCTGGATCAAATCACTGGTCGAGCGTACGCCACGCTGATCTGTGCGGGCAGCGATGGCGAAAACGCCGTGCGGCAGATCGACCGCATCTGCACTGGCTGGAGATTGCGCAAGGCGGCCGGGGCGGTGATAGTCTGCACGCATGCACAAACGCCGGAGAAAATACTCGCGCGCAAGGTGATCGTTGCGGAAGAATTAGCGCGTTGCGAGGAGGCTGGCGCGGCGTTGGCGGCGGGGCTGGCGTTGGGGGTGTATTGAAAGTAAGTTGAAAATGAGTTGAAAGCGAGTTGAAGGTGAATTGAAAGCGATTATGATGTAAGTATCTGTTTTTATTGATTTTTTATTGATGTGATTCAGAGGGAAAACCATGCAGCCGCGACTGATGGCGTACGTGTCCTGCCTTTACAGCCAGGAAGTTCTCGCTTTCGAGTTTGACGCGGCGAGCGGCAAACCGCGGCTCGCGCAAAGCCAGATCGTCGGCGGCGCGGCGGGGCCGATGGCGTTAAGCCCGGATCAACGCACCCTCTACGTGGGGTTGCGTTCGGAGCCGTATCGCGTAGCGAGTTTGGCGATTGACGCGCAAAGCGGGCGACTGACGGTGTTGGGTGAGGCGCCTGCGGCGGGGAGCATGCCGTATCTGTCTGTTGACCGCACGGGACGTTTTTTGTTGACGGTGACCAACCCGTGGCACGGTCCGCAGGGGCTTGGCAGTCAGATCAGCGTGAGCGCCATTGTTACGAAGGCTGGCAATGGCGTAGTGCAGGCGCCGCATCAGGTGCTGCCGATGCGCAAGAAGGCGCACTGTGTGTGGGCCACGCCGTCGAATCGCCACGTCTACGCCACCAGTTGTGATGAAGACGTGATTGTCTGTCACGCTTTCGATGCGGAAACCGGCCGGCTGTCAGAAGACTCGGCGACGTATGACGTGGAACAGGGCGCTGGGCCGCGTCATATGACTTTTCATCCCAACGGGCGGTTTTTGTATTTGCTCAATGAATACGATGGCTCGCTGTATGCCTTTGCCCACGATGCGCAAAGCGGACGGCTGGACCGGCTGCAAATTTGCAGCGTGTGGTCGCGCCCGGCGCCCGGAAAGTCGGTGCGGGCGTCTGATATCCATGTGACGCCGGACGGCAGGTTTCTTTATGCGGCGGAGCGTTGCTCGAATACGCTGGCGGCGTTCAGTATTGATGCCGCGAGCGGACGGTTGACGTTCATTGCGTCGTATCCGGCCGAAAACGAGCCGCGCGGATTTCATATGGATCCCACGGGCCGCTACGTATTCGTGGTAGGCCGCCTGTCGGACGGCGTGACGGTGTATGCCATTGATGCAGCGAGCGGTGCGCTTACCGTGGTTGCGCGGCAACCGGTAGCCCCGGCGCCACCGGCGCAGGGCTTTACCGACCTGCCGCCGATGAAGCCGGAAGAGTGTGGCGTGCGCGGCCCGAATTGGGTGGAGTTTGTCCGGCTCGGCTGACGCTTTTGCGGCCGGCCCAGTAGAAAGGAAGCCACATTGAAGATCAGGGGGGCGGGCGTTGTTTTAGCCGTGCTGCTGAGTGCAGTGCCCGGCGGCTTTGTCGCGGCGCAGAATTTCCCCGCCAGGCTGGTGCGCATCGTCTCCAGTGCACCGGGCAATCTGTCGGACATCATGGCGCGCATCGTCGCGCAGGAATTGACCAAGGCGTGGGGCCAGCCTGTGATTGTGGAAAACCGCGCCAACGCGATGATCGCCCATGAAGCCGTGGCGAAAGCCGTACCCGACGGTTATACGCTGATGTTCGTCAGTGATTCCTTCGTGGGCTCGCAGTTCATGGGCGATGCGCGCTTTCGCCCGCTTGAGGAATTCAGCGCAGTGTCCCTGGTGGCCCTGTCGCCGAGCGTACTGGTGGTCAGTTCCACCTTGCCGGTGAATTCCGTCAAGGCATTGGTGGCGCTGGCGAAGGCACGTCCGGGGCAACTCAATTTTGGCTCCAGCACCAACGGTTCCACATCCCACACGGCGATGGAGCTGTTCAATGCGATGGCGGGCGTGAAGATCGTACGGGTGGCGTACCGCGGCAATGCACAGGCGATCAGCGCCGTGATAGGCGGCGAAGTACAGGTGGCGATGCAGACGGTGCCGATTGCAACGCCGCAAATCAAGGCGGGAAAGGTCAAGGCGCTCGCCGTCACCAGTCCGCAGCCTTCCGCGCTCGCGCCGGGCCTGCCGACGGTTGCGGCGACACTGCCGGGTTTCGAGGCGCAATCGCTGCTGGGAGTGGTCGCGCCCACCGGCACGCCGGGGCCGGTCGTCAGTCAGATTCACCAAGACATTGCGCGTGCGGTGCGCGGTGCGGAAGTGCGCGAGCGCATCATTGCCCTGGGCGCGCAGCCGGTGGGCAACGCGCCCGAGGAATTCACCGCGGTGCTTAAAATGGCGATTGGCCGGCTGGACAAACTCATCCGGCAAACCGGTCTGAAGCTCGACTAGCGTGGGCGTGCAATCTGTTCGGGTATTATAGGAGCGTTGATTTAAGTATATGAATTAATTGATTATTTTTAAATCCCGCAATGCCCTTGATAAGCTCAATGCCAGAATGAATAGCAGAACTAACCGCAGATTGAAATGGATTCGACAACTCGTTCCGGCGATTTGGTTGCTGCTGTTAGCTGCCTGCACTACGCCGCCACGCACCACGCTGCCGCAGTATTCGGCGCTCCCGGCGACGGAACGCCCATCACCCAACTTTGGCGCGCGTCGGCCCAATTTCGTGATTTTGCATCACACCGCAGACGACGCTGCAGAAGACTCGCTGCGCACGTTGACCAACCCGAAGCTGGAGGTGAGTTCGCACTATCTGATTGCGCGCGACGGTACGCTGTACTACCTCGTGGATGAACTTGCGCGCGCGTGGCACGCCGGCGAATCGTATTGGGGCGGCACGACGGATCTGAATTCCGCGTCCATTGGCATTGAGCTCGACAACAACGGCAAGGAGCCCTTCGCCGAACCGATGATCGAATCCTTGCTGGTGTTGCTCGATGATCTAAAGCGGCGCTACAAAATTCCCGCCGCGAATTTTCTGGGGCACGGCGACGTCATTCCTGGCCGTAAAGTTGACCCCAGCCGGCTTTTCCCGTGGCAACGGTTGGCGGAACGCGGTTTTGGCGTATGGTGCAATCCACCGTATGCGCCAGCAACCAGCCGTGATGATGCGCTGCTGCTGGCGGCGCTGGGCTACGATGTGACGCGCATGGATGCCACGCGCGCGGCGTTCCGGCGCCATTATCTGGCGAATGAAAGCACGGCGCCGCTGACGGACAACGAACGCGCGTTGTTGCAATGCCTGATCGCGCGCAAGCGAGACTGAAGAGGGAAAAGGAATGCAATCAATCCGAATCAGTACGGTCGGTGTAGTTGTTGCGATGGGGGTGTCCACGTTGCTGTTGACGCCATGCGTTGATGCCCAGGACAAGTATCCTTCGCGCCCAGTGCGCCTCGTGGCGCCCTATCCGCCGGGCGGCGGCGCGGATTTCACCGGGCGCGAACTCGCGCAAAAGTTGACCGAAGCGTGGGGCCAGCAGGTGGTGGTCGACAACCGTCCGGGTGCTGCCACTGCCATCGGGCACGATATTGTCGCCAAGTCGCGTCCCGACGGTCATACGCTGGGCCTCGGCTCGGCGTCAGGCATGGCGGTGAATCCGGTGATGGGCACCAAAATGCCCTATGATGCGCTCAAGGATTTCACCACGCTCGGCATGATCGTGAGTTTGCCGTTTATAGTTGCGGTGCCTGCCACGCTGCCCGCGAACAACGTGCGCGAACTCATCGCACTGGCCAAGGTGCAGCCCGGCAAACTCAATTTCGTCTCGCCCGGTACGGGCACACCCAACCATCTGGCCGGCGAAATGCTCAAAATGATGACCGGCATCAACATCGTGCACATCGCTTACAAGGGCGCCGCTATCGCGGCCACCGATCTTGCCAGCGGCACGGTGCAGATTTTTTTCAGTACTGTGCCCGGCGTCATGCCATTTATTCGCGGCGGGCGCGTCAAGGCGATTGCAGCGGCCACCGCGCAACGCTTTCGCGGCATGCCGGAGTTGCCGACCGTGAACGAAACCGTGCCCGGCTTCGAGTGTCAGGGCTGGTATGGCCTGATCGGCCCGGCGGGTATCAACAAGGCGCTGGTGACTCGCATTAACGCCGATCTCAACCGCTTGCTGGGCAATGCGGAATTCGGCCAGCGATTGATGAACGGCGGCGTGGAACCGTTCAGCACTACCCCCGAGGAAATGCAGCGCTTCTTGGTGGCGGAGCAAAAGCGTTGGGGCGCGGTGATCAAGAGCGCGGGGATTACGGCGGATGCGATGCGTTAACGCATCGTCCGGAACTACGGGGACGCCTCAAGCAAGGGTATTTCGATAAACGAAGGCGTCGCGGTGTCGTGATGTACGGTATTTCTGGCGACCCGGATATCGGCTTCGCCGTCTGCCGCGAGTAGGGGATGGCCGCTGTTGGTATTGCGTGCGCGGCGCGGGAAGTTGCTGCTGGTGATGTCGACTTCGATGCGGTTGCCGGCGCGCAGTGTGTGGTGCAGGTGCGCGAGCGGGATGGTTATCGCGTAGACGCGATCTGCCTGGAGTGGCTGGGCCTCTGACGAGACGGGATCGCGATACATCGCGCGCATCACGCCGTCCATCAACAGTATCGCTCGGCCATTGGGTTCGGCTTCGATCAGCTTGGCGATGAAATCGGTGTCGGGGCAATCAGATTGCACATGCAACGTGACGCGAACCTCACCTGCGATAGTGATGTCGTGCTTTAAAACTTCGCCGCGATAGATCAACCCGTAATCGGGCAACGCCCGTGCCGGACGTTGGTCACGCTGCCCGGCCTCGATCGACATATTGCGGCCGCCCAGCGTGGGCACTGGCTGGCGCGGATCGTAGGTCTAGCCGCGCGGCTCGCCGCCCGGCGCTTCGGCCGACAGACTGCCGTCTCCGCGCAGATAATAACGGTGAGGCTTGGCACCCGGCGGCGGCCAGCGTTCGGCGTGGCGCCAGTCACTGGCGACATAGTGCGCGCGATCTTCCGTCCACGCGCGCGGCGAGTAATACACCGGAGGATGATTCATGATGCCGGTGGGCTTGTTCTGCAACCAGTAATCGAACCACTCGAAATACGGATCGCGCGGCCAGAAATTTTTTTCGTAAATGTAGTAGTGATCGTTGGGGCCGATCCACAGCACCTGATTGCCCACCCGCGACTGAATGTCATTAAAGCCCGCGATCACGCTGGTCTGAAAAATGTCGTACCAGGTGGTGGCGTGAAACCCGGGAATGGTGATGCCACGCCGGAAATTGTGCCGCGCGCGAAACGCATCGGGCGCGGGATGCGACAAAATTTCATCGAGAAACGGTTGCCACGTTGAAAAATCCGGGTAGTTCGTTAGAGGCAGGCGCATCCAGTCCGCGTCACCGACAAACGGCGGCGTGGCGCCACGTGCGGCATCCAGCCGTGTGTAGCGCGCGTTGGCCGAAGCCGCCGCGCGATCCATGTCCGCCTCGCTCAAGCCGTGTTTGCCGTGTTTACGCAAGGCCGCCAAGCGGTGGGATGCCGACAGGCCCGGAATATTTTTTGCCACCCACAGCCACAGCCGCTCCATTTCAATGGCGTTGCCTTCGTAAACCACATCGTCGTAAATGCTGGAGCCGCCCACCTGTGCGAAGAACGCGCGCAGACACGGGTGCCGCTGCGCGGCCGCGGCAAAAGTGGTCGTCGCACCTGCCGATGAACCGGACATGCCGATCATTTGATTGCACCACGGCTGGCCCGCGATCCACGCCAGCGTGTCGTAGCCGTCGGCGGCATCGTCGGCGTATACGCGGTCTTCGCCTCCAGAAGCATAGCGCCCGCGGGTGTCCTGATACACAGCGGCATAACCGCGCGCGACTATAGCCTTGTAGCCGCGCAGGATTGAGCCGCGCATCGGTGCATCGGCGGCGGGCAGCCAACCTCGGGTGCAATCGGTGTAGTCTGCGGCTGATTTGCCGCCGTTGGTGATGCCGGTAATTCCGTACGGCGTGCGTTGCAGGATGACCGGATACGCGGGGCCGCTGGCGTTGCTCGTTTCGGGCAAGTACACAAACGTGTTCAGCCGCACGCCGTCGCGCATGGCCACCATGCACTGAAACATGCGCACGCCGTCGATGGTTTGCATTGCGTGACTTCCCATGGCGGTGTATCACTCGCTGTGATGGTTGGTAGTGTTATGTAACTATTTGTTTTTATTGACTATTTTAGTATCTTCTGTGAGCCAGCGCCGCACCTGGCCGTTAGCCAGCCATACCAGCACGCCCAATATAATGAGTGCGATCAGGCCTCGCATCACGCCAGCGGCAAATGCCGCGTCGAGGGCGGGAGCTGGAAATTTGGATAACTGCTCGCCGCGTTCAAGCATCCAGTGCCAGCCGGTGTGCGCCACCAGTGCGGAAAGAAGGATCACGCCAACCTTTTCCGTGAATGCGTGGCGAAACAAAAGCGTGAGCAGCGGCAGCACCACCAGCAGTGCGGCAAGCTGCCCGATCTCCACGCCGAGGTTGAACGCCAGCAGCGAAGTGACCAAATGGTCGCCCGCGAATTGCAGCGATTCGCGCAGCGCGAACGAAAAGCCGAAGCCGTGTGCGAGGCCGAAGGCAAAGGTGGTCATCCAGCGGCGTTCGATGTTGCCGCCGACGATGTTTTCAAGCGCCATGTAGACAATGGTGAGCGCGATAGCAAGTTCAACCAGCGGCGCGAACCACAGTACGTCCGGCACGAAGCCGAACGCGGATGCGATCAGCGTAATCGAGTGCGCCACGGTGAACGCGGTGACGATCACCACCAGCGGGCGCCAGCGCCCATGTTGACAACTGAACGGAATGACAAGGCACAGCAAAAACAGCAAATGGTCAACGCCTTCGAGGATGTGCCAAAAGCCGCTCACCGTGAAGCGCCACGCCGCCTGATGCCAGCGAGGGTCGAGCGTGATGTGCCCAGCGTCGCCGTGGAACTCGAACGCGCGGCTCGCCGTGCCCGGCGGCAGAAAACGCAGTGCGGTGGAAACCTTCAGCCCCAGCCGGTCGACGCGCGCGCGCAATGAAAAATCCGCCCGGTCGGACTGGATCGGATATTCGAGCAGCACGTCAAGCATTTGCTGGTTCCAGTAAAGCTCCAGATGGTCAGCCAGTGGCGATGCGGTGAGATTCGCCAAGGCCGATTCATATGCCGTGAACGACGTATCGGATGGCAGTGACACCCGCGCATGCACGATACGCGGCGCGGGCAAGGGCGCGCCGTTCTCGAAAATTTCCAGATTGTCGATCAGCCAGAGTTTGGTGGCGTTGCGTAGCGCCTGATCGGCCTTGGACACTTGTAGGTAACCCTTGCCGAACGTCGGGATATCGACGTCGCGCATGGCCGACAGCGGCGCGCGGATCAGCAGCTTCAGCGTCTTGCCTTCGGGCTTGAAAAAAATGTTGAGCCGCACGTCGGCGGGGATGTCGTGGGCGTGCACCGCGCCCATGGCCAGCAGCATCAATAGCGCAACCGCCCGTATGGTGGCAGGTGTAATGGCGCGTATAATTTCAAGCAAAGGTAACAAGTTTGTTTTGAAATGCATGGGGAGGCATTATGAACTTTCGCGCAATGAAACGTAACCACTGGGTGGGTGTTGCGCTGGCGTTAAGCGTAGTGGGGTTGGGCATTGGTCAGGCACTGTTGCAAAACAAGGCGGACGCACAGGCCAACACGGTGCAGGCGCCGATGTTTGAAGTCGATCCGTTCTGGCCGAAGCCGCTGCCCAAGGGCTGGATTCTGGGCATGGCCATCGGCGCGTGGGTGGATGAACAAGACCACGTTTGGATCATCCACCGTTCGTCCGCAACGCTCGCGCCGAAGGAAAAAGGCGCCGAGCAAAACCCGCCTTATTCGGACTGCTGCCGCGGCGCGCCGCCGGTACTGCGCTTTGATCCCGAGGGGAATCTGGTCGGGGCATGGGGTGGACCGGGGCAGGGTTACGAATGGCCGGAGTCGAACCACGGCATCATCGTCGATCACAAAGGCAATGTGTGGATCGGTGGTAACGGCAAGGGCGACGCGCACATCCTGAAGTTCACCAAAGATGGGAAATTCATCGCGCAGTACGGTGCATACGGCAAAAACGGCGGCAGCAACGACCCGAACAACTTTGGTCGCGTGGCAAAAATCTGGATCGACGCCAAAGCGAACGAAGCCTATGTGGCCGACGGTTATGGCAACAAGCGTGTCGCCGTACTGGATGTCGACAGCGGCAAAATGAAGCGCTATTGGGGCGCGTATGGCAACAAGCCCGACGATAAGGATTTGGGGCCATATGATCCCAAGGCGCCCGTCGCGCAGCAGTTCCGCAACCCGGTGCACTGCGCGGACAAATCAAACGACAACCTGGTTTACGTGTGCGACCGGCCGAACAACCGGTTGCAGGTGTTCACGCCTGAAGGCAAGTTCGTGAAGGAAGCGTTCTACGCGCGCAACACGCTGGGCGACGGCTCAACGTGGGACATCGCGTTTTCCAAAGACCCGCAACAGCGGTTTATCTTTTTGCTTGATGGGCAAACCAACAAGATACGCATCCTGCTGCGTGAAACGCTGGAAGAGTTGACCAACTTCGGCGATGGCGGCCGCCAGCCGGGGTTGTTTTACGGTGTGCACAGCGTGGCAATTGATTCCAAAGGCAATCTCTACACCACCGAAACCTACGAAGGCAAACGTCTTCAGAAGTTTGTTTACAAGGGTATCGGCAACGTGCCGCGCGTGCAGGGCGCGCCTTGGCCGAAGCGGTAGTGTTTATTATATTGGCGGATTCAAGGAAGAAGTGCTACACGGTTTAACGAGGCGTGAAACACCTCGTGTGGTGTCTTGAATCCGAGCCGCTTTCTAGGGCGGTGATTCAATCTGTTCTGGATTATAGTTAATTCCCCATCCGTGACGGTTTGCATGCGCCTGTTCTTGGGAATGTATTGGCGCAGCAACCCGTTGAAGTTCTCGTTGCTGCCGCGCTGCCAGCTGCAATACGGATCGGCAAAGTATGTCTGAATTCCCAGGGTCTGATCGACTGTCTGGTGATCCGCAAACCCCTTGCCGTTGTCCACCGTCAAAGTCTTCACCCGTGGGCGCAGGGGCTTGAGTTTGGCCTGAATGGCCCGGCCCACCAAATCCGCTGTCTTGTGGTTCACTTTAGCCAAAACGGCATAGCCGCTCTTTCGTTCCACCAGCGTCACGATGGCTTGTTTGTGCGCTGCGCCAATGACGGTATCGCCCTCCCAGTGGCCCACCTGCTTGCGCTGTTCAATATGACTTGGCCGTTCGCTGATCGGGCGGCGGTTAGGAATCTGCCCGCGCCTGTCGCGCCCGCACAGACGGCGTTTACGCCGGGGCTTTTGGCTACGCAGGTGCTTGTGCAGATCACCACCAGCGGCCTTGTTCGCATAAACATGCAAGTATACGCACTCGTGGCTGACCGCCACCTTCTCGGCAATTTGCTCGGGGCTCCATTGCAATCCAAGGTAGAAAGCCACATCAGCCCAGACCTTGGCGTCCACGCGACGAGCGTTGCGGCTGGTTTGGGCTCGCTCAGAAGCTTTGCCACAGGCTTGCTCGGCGCGATACCCACGCTGACCACGGCCACGGCTCAGTTCGCGGCTGATGGTGCTGCGGTGTCTGCCCAGCAAGCGAGCAATCTCGCTAATGGTCTGTTGCGCTTTCAAGAGGCTGTGAATTTGGTATCGTTCTTCTCGGCTGAGGTGTTTGTACATCGGGCAACTTGGACTTGGCGGTTTAAGCGGCTATGATGCCTCGACATCCTCAGCCACCTATTACCGCGTTTATCTTTGTTGCACCTCGTAATTGAATCTGCCATTTGTTTTTATTGATATTTTTGAAAAAATAAGGCGGGATACACTACGCTTCTCCCGCCCTACGGCATGACTGTCCTGCGTCCTACGCTGGACGTTGCGGGAGGAAGTGATGCCCCTCCGCTCCCGCCAGACAACACACCGCCTTACTTCATCGGCGAAAACGCCGCGGGCCGCAGTATGGTGGTGGTGACTTGCTGCACGATGGGGCCGGCTTTCTCGCTCTCGCCAAACACGCGGGCGCGGTCGGCGTCCTTGCCGAAGGCGTCGAACTTTTCCACGCGCTCGTTCAGGCTTTCCCACGCCAGCATGTAGACAAGCTGATGGTCGTTGGCGCCGATGGCGTTACGCCAGTAGCCCACTTGCCGGAAGCCGTATTTCTTGAACGCGTTGACGGTGAAGCCGCCGAAGCGGTCGCTGACGTTCTGGATTTTTTGCGGCATCGCCTGGTATTCGCGCAATTCGAAAAAGTATGGCGCGCGCGTGGCGGCATCGGGCCCGTAAGCCTCGCCCTTATCGATTTGAGAGTAGGGTGTCGGCTCCATCAACTGGTTATAGACGCGATTGACCAGCGGGCCATTTTTTTCCGACTCGGCCCACACCTTGGCACGCTCCGGGTCGTTGCGCCACTTGGCGTTTTTCTGCGTGCGCTCCTCAACACTTTCCCAGCCCCAGATGTACACCACTTGGTTGGATTTTTCGCCCAGCATCGGCGTCCAGAAACCAATCAGCCGAAAGCCATATTCCTTCCATTTGTGCACGGTGAAGCTGCCAAAGCGGTCGACTAGCGCGGGCAATTTTCCGGGGGCCACATCGTAGCGGCGGAGTTCGTAGAGCATGACGCACCTCTTGCAGTGAGTTTTCGGGAAACGCAGGGAAATGTGACTATAGCATGTGGCGGCGGGGCTTCAATCGCGTGCCGGACGTGTAAACTGAACGCTTTCCATTGCGGGGAGCTATCGTGATTTCAGGGATACGTCAGCGCGCGCTGACGGTGGCATTGACACTGGGCCTTGCGCCGTCAGCGCTTGCGCAAGTACCTCAAGTATCACAGGCCCAAATTTCACCGCAGGCACAAACTGCCTTTGCCGCCATCACCGCGCATCCAATGGTGAAGAAGGCGCTGGCGATTCTTGAAGCAGATGACGCCAATACTTTGAATGACCAGAAGACGATGACGGTGATACCCGCGCCGCCATTTAAGGAGCAAAAGCGCGCCGAGTACTACCGTGCGCGCCTGCAGGAGCTGGGTTTGCAGGAGGTGCGTGTCGATGCGGAGGGTAATGCTGTCGGCGTGCGGCGTGGCTCGGGCAAGGGGCCCAAGCTTGTTGTCTCCGCGCATCTGGATACAGTGTTTCCCGAAGGTACGGATGTCAGTATCAAGGAAAAGGATGGGCGGTTTTACGCGCCGGGCATCGCGGATGACACGCGCGGGCTGGCGGAGGTGCTGTCGATCATCCGCGCGTTTAACGCCACGGGCATCAAGACCGTGGGCGACATCTGGTTCGTGGGCACGGTGGGCGAGGAGGAGCTGGGTGATCTGCGTGGCGTGAAGGCTTTGTTCCGCGAGCACAAGGATATCGATGGCTTTATCACGGTTGAATCGCCGGGCGCTGGCGTGAATACCATCGGCCGGGTCATGGTGGGCAGCCGCCGTTACCGAGTGACGTACAAGGGGTTGGGCGGTCACAGTTTTGGCGCGTTCGGCCTGCCCAGCGCCATTCATGCGCTGGGCCGTGCGGTGGCGAAAATTTCTGATGTGCAAACGCCGAAAAGCCCCAAGACCACGTTTACCGTCGGCACCATCGGCGGCGGTGTGTCGACCAACTCGATTGCGGGCGAGGCCGTGATGCAGATCGACATGCGCTCCAGCGACATGGGCGCGTTGACCAAACTGGAAGCCGAAATCATGGCGCACATCAAGCAGGCTGCAGCCGACGAAAACGCACGCTGGAATGCGACCAGCATCACGGTGGATATCAAGCTGGTGGGCGACCGGCCGGCGGGATTGGTGCCGCTGGACTCGCCCGCGATTCAAGCGGCCGCGCTCGGCATACAGTCGGTGGGCTTACGCAACATTTCATACACCGAAGGCTCCAACGATGCCAATATTGCGGTCAGCCTCGGCATCCCCGCAGTGCGTTTGGCCAGCGGCGGACGCAGTGGCGGCACGCATTCGTTTAACGAGTGGTATCAGCCGCAACTGGCTTATCTTGGCCCGCAGGCGTCGTTGCTGACAATACTGGGGCTGGTGGGTGTGGAAGGCGTCAGCGCGCCGCTGCTACCCAAGCGTTCGCCGCGAGAATGAGGTGCAGGACGGGAGAAGCGCAGCGCATCCCGCTACAGCGCTACACGCCTGCCGCGGACTTCTGATCCAGCGCTTCCCACCGCGCGAATTTTTGCGTGAGTAATTGTTCGATTGCGTCCGCGCGCAGCCGGTCGGCCTTGATCGCTTCCGCGCCGTGCTTGTGATAATCCCCGCTGCTCATCTTGTTGGTTAGCGCGAGTTGTTCCTGTTCCAGTTTTTCGATTTCGGCGGGCAGGGTATCGAGTTCACGCTGTTCCTTGAAACTTAATTTGGCCTTGGGCTTTTCGCGTGCTGCTGATGATGCGTTAGGCGCCGCCTTGGGCGTGACTACCGGTGCTGCTTCAGCCGGCTTGGGCCGCTGCATCAGCCAGTCGCTGTAGCCGCCGGCATATTCCTTCCACACGCCGTTGCCTTCAGCGGCCAGCGTTTGCGTGACCACGTTATCGAGAAACGCGCGGTCGTGGCTCACCAGCAGCAGCGTGCCGGTGTAGCCTTGCAGGGTTTCTTCCAGCAGTTCCAGCGATTCGATATCGAGGTCGTTGGTCGGCTCGTCGAGCACCAGCATATTGGCGGGCTGCGCAAAAAGGCGCGCAAGCAACAGACGGTTGCGTTCGCCGCCGGAGAGCATTTTCACCGGCGCATTCGCGCGCTGCGGCGGGAACAGGAAATCGCCGAGGTAGCTCATCACGTGCTTGCGTCCGCCCGCGCACTCCACCCACTCCGAGCCGGGGCTGATGGTCTCGGCAAGCGTTTTTTCCGGGTCAAGTTGCGCACGCAGTTGATCGAAATAGGCGACTTGCAGATTCGTGCCCAGACGTACCGTACCGCTGTCGGGCGTGAGCGTGCCGAGGAAGAGTTTCAACAGTGTCGATTTGCCCGCGCCGTTCGCACCGATGACGCCGATGCGGTCGCCGCGCTGGATGCGTAGTGAGCAGCGATTGACGATGGGCGCGCCGCCAAACGCCTTGGATACCTGTTCAAGCTCCGCCACCAGCTTGCCGGATCGTTCACCGGCGGTGAGCGTCAATTGCACCTTGCCGAGACGTTCGCGCCGCGCGGCACGCTCGACGCGCAGCGCTTCCAGCCGCCGCACGCGGCCTTCGTTGCGGGTGCGGCGCGCCTCGATGCCCTTCCGTATCCACACTTCTTCCTGTGCCCAGAATTTGTCGAACTTTCTGTGCGCCACTTCCTCGGCGGCCAACTGATCGGCCTTGCGCGCGGTATAGGCGGCGAAGTTGCCGGGATACGAACGCAGATAGCCGCGGTCGAGTTCGACGATGCGCGTGGCGACGCGGTCCAGAAACGCGCGGTCGTGGGTGATAATGATCGCCGATTTCACCGGCCCTGCCGTCAGCAAGTCTTCCAGCAGTGTGATGCCGCCGATGTCCAGATGATTGGTCGGCTCATCGAGCAGCAGAAGATCGGGTTTTCTTGCCAACGCCAACGCCAGCATCGCGCGCTTGCGTTCGCCGCCAGAGGCCGTTGCCGTCGGCTGGCTTTCATCAAGGCCGAAACGGTGCAGAAATTCGGTCAGCCGCGCTTCGGCCGCCCAGCGTTCACGCTCATCGTGCAATGTTTCAAACCCGGCGGCAAGTGCGAGACTTTCGCGCAGGGTATCCGCGTCCGGGGGCGCGGATTCCTGTTCCACCATCGCTATGCGCAAACCGTCGTCAAGCGCGAGCAGGCCGTCATCGAGCGTTAGTTCTCCATGGATGACTTTCAGCAACGAGGACTTGCCCGTACCGTTGCGCCCGATCAGGCCGATGCGTTCGTTCGGTTGTACGGTAAGGCTGGCGCGGTCGAGCAGCGGCGTCAGACCATAGGCGAGTTCAGCATCTTGCAGGGTAACGAGCGGCATGTCAGCGGTGCGATAGGTGCGATGTCAACGAAGGGAATGAAGGGAACGAAGGGTACGACGGGAACAAAGGGAACAAAGTGAGTCCAGATAGGGGGCATGGCAGTGCCCGCGCGTCGAATTGAATGTAACATAGCGCATCACCGCTTTTTGAAATGAATGCCATGCCGGATACCGCAAACTCCCAGTCGACTCACTCGTCCCCGTCATCCCAGACGTCGTCCTCGTCGCCTTCGTCGCAATCGTCGCGCAAAGTGAAGCGTGGCAATTTTTCTGATGTCGATTATCACGAGGCCGTGCGCCGCGCGAAAGCAATGGTTCCGTTCCTGAAGGAACAGGCCGCCGCGCAGTAGGCCACCACGCACATGACCGAGGCCGTGAAGAATGCTTTTCACGAGAATGGGCTTTTCCGTTACATGCAGCCGAAATACTGGGGCGGCATGGAGCTGCCGTATGTGGCCATGGTGGATCTGAACGACACACTGGGGCAAGGCGACGCCTCGGCAGCGTGGACGTTCACCAATCTCGGCGGCCATCACCGGCTGCTGACGCTGTGGCCGATGGAATGCCAGGAAGAAGTGTGGGGTGACGACCCCGACGTCGGCATCGCTTCGGGCATCGCGTATTTTCAGGGGCGCGGGCGGCGTGTCGATGGCGGATTGGAACTCTCCGGCAAATGGGGGTTTTCGTCGGGCGTGGATGTCAGCGAATGGAACATGCTGGCGTGCGTGGTGTATGACGGCGAGGGTGAAAATGCGAAGCCCGTCGACTGGGTGATGAACATGGTGCCGCGCAAAGACTATGAAATCATTGACGACTGGCAGACGCTGGGTATGCGAGGCACCGGCAGCCGCTCGGTAAAAATTGAAAAAGCGTTCGTGCCGGAGCATCGTATTTGCTCGATGGCGGTGGCGCGGCCGGGGCATGAGTTTCCGGGGCTGCGCGTGCACAAGAATCCGATTTACAAAATTCCGCTGGCGGGTTTTGGCGGTTACGGTATTGGCGGCTGCATGATCGGCAACGCGCAGGGCGCGCTCGACGAAGTGATCGAGCATGTGAAGTCGCGCAGCACGGCCTACACCGGCGCGAAAATGCGCGATTTTCATTCGGTGCAGTATCGCGTGTCGCTGGCGGCGGGCAAGATCGACGCGGCGCGCCAGTGGCTGCGCCACGACTGCATGGAAGCCAATGCGCTCGTCGATGCGGGCGGCACGTTCGACGCGCTGACCAAGATCAAATACCGCCGCAATGCCGCCATCGCCTGCAAGATGGTCACCGAGGCCGTGGATATTCTGCACGAGATGATGGGCGCGAACGGCATCTACGACAGCGCGCCGCTGCAACGGCGGTTTCGTGATGCACACGCGGCGGCGGGGCACATTAACTTCAATATGGATACGCAACTGCCGCTGTGGGGGCAGGTGGCGCTGGGTGGCGCCTACACCAGCCCGACATTCTGATGGGGTGTTATAAGTATCTGTTTTTATTGAGTTTTTACAGCGGAGTTTATCGTGAGCGCAAGCATAGTTCTCTACGACCCCACGGCGCCCAGAGCCAAGCCTCCCGAGAAAATCGAGATCGCCAGGCCCGTGCTGGAGTCGCTGGCGGGCAAGGTGGTGGGTTTTATCGATAACGCCAAGCCCAATTTCAATCATCTGGCCGACGACATCGGCGATTTGCTGATGCAAAAATACGGCGTAAAGCAGGTGATCAAACGCCGCAAGCGCGCAGCTTCGGTGCCGGCACCGGAAGCCGTTTACAAGGAATACGTCGAGCAAGTCGACCTGGTGATTACCGGGTCGGGTGATTGAGGCTCCTGCACGTCGTGGAGTATCCACGACAGTGTAGAAATGGCAAAACGCGGCAAGCCCGCGCTCACCATCTGTTCGACGGCGTTTCAAACGTTGGGCCGGGCGCAGGCTTCCGCGCTGGGCAAAAAGGATTTGCCGATTGCCGTGATGCCGCATCCGTTCGGGCTGCGCAAGCGTGACGAAGTTCGCGTGATTGCGGAAAAGGTGGTGGACGATATCCTGCAACTGGTCACCAGGGGCGGCGCCAAATCCGGGGGCGCTAGGTGAGCGCCGCTTCCACTTCTGCAGCTACCTTTGAAGCGCTCGACGATCTCGACGCCATCAACAAGCTCTATCGCGAGCGCCGCTGGAGCGACGGCCTGCCCATTGTGCCGCCGACGCAGGATCGCGTTGAACGCATGCTGGCGGGAACGCGGCGCAGGCGCAACGAAGTGATAGCCGTGCTGCCGCCGGGCTTTGGCGAGGCGACAGTCGAGCGCATCGCCATCAACGCGGTGATGGCGGGCTGCGAAGCGGCACATCTGCCGGTGCTGATCGCCGCGACGGATGCCGCGGCGCAGGCGCAATTCAATATTCAGGGCATTGAAGCGACGACGAATCCGGTGGCGGTGTGGCTGGTGCTGAACGGCCCGATTGTCAACCAACTGGATATCAACGCCACGTTCAATTGTCTGGGGCAGGGCGCGTGGGCGAATGCCACGCTGGGCCGCGCCATGCGGCTGATTCTGCAGAACATAGGCGGCGCGTTGCCGGGCGACATGGATCGTGCCACACAGGGCCAACCCGCCAAGTACACGTTTTGCTGCGGGGAGAACGAAGCGCAAAGCCCGTGGGAGCCCCTGCATGTCGAGCGCGGTTTTGCACGTGAGGCGAGCACAGTCACCGTAGTCGGCGCGGAAGGTACGCTCAACATGAACACGCATTCCAAGGAAGCCGGTGAAATGCTGCGCGTGTTCGCGGAATGCATGGTGCATCCGGCGAGCAACGAATATTGCCACGGCGGCGAACCGTGGCTGGTGATCGCACCGGAGCACGCGGATATTCTCAAGGCGGGCGGCCTGACCAAGCGCGACGTAAAACAGCGCCTGTGGGAGCTTTCCAAAATGCCGGCGGGCCGGCTGTCGGTGAAGGAAGTGCTGCGCGCGCAGGCCTCGCGCACCGACGAATTCGGCGAAATCAAACCCGACACGCTGCTCACCATTTCACGCAAGCCGGAAGACATCTGGTTCATCGTCGCCGGCGGGCCGGGCACGCACACGACGTACGTACCGTGTTTCGGGAATTCGCGGGCGGTGACGCGGGAGATTGGGGTGTGATGTGCCGGCGGTGAGCCGTGAAACGGCAAGCGCTATGATGCTGGTTTATATCTATCTGATTTTATTGAGTAATTTATGAATAAATGGATTTTGATTGCAGGTGCGGTGTTGGCGCTATCGTCAGGTTTTCGCATGCGCAGACGGGTGATTATCCCAGTCGTCCGATTCGACTGATCACGCCGGCGCAGCCCGGCGGTACCACCGACATTCTCGCGCGCCTGTACGGCCAGAAGCTCACCGACACCTTCAAGCAGCAAATCGTGGTGGACAACCGCGCCAGCGCCTCGGGCGTGATCGCGGGTGAGTTGACAGCGAAGGCGCTGCCGGACGGCTACACGCTGTTCATGGCCTATCACCAGCACACGGTGACGGCGGCGCTGAACCCAAAACTACCGTATCACGCCGTGAATGATTTCACGCCGATTTCACAGCTCACGCGCGCGGGGCTGCTGCTGGTGATCAATCCGTCGTCGCCGCCGAAGAACCTCAAGGAATTCATCGAGTGGACGAAAAACTTTAAAGGCGCACTCAACTTTGGTTCCGCGGGCACTGGCAGTGGCGGCCACCTCGCCGGGGAACTCTACAACCTGGCCGCGAAAGTCAAGGCGCAGCACATTCCGTATAAAGGTTCGGCGCCGTCGCTGATTGATCTGGTGGCGGGGCAATATCACTACAACTTTGTTGGCATGTCGGCGGCGCAGGCGCTGGTCAAGAGCGGCAAACTGCGCGCGCTGGCGGTCACCGCGCCCAAGCGTGTGCCGTCATATGCGGATCTGCCGGCGATGGTGGAAATGATGCCGGGTTTTGAAGTCGTCGGCTGGTACGGCGTGATGGCGCCGCCCAAACTGCCGCAGCCACTGGTGAGCAAACTGCACGGCGAACTCGTGCGCATCACCAAAATGAAGGATATCACCGACCGCATCCTCGCCGACGGCGCCGAGCCGGTGGGCAGCGAGCCGGAAGCATTCCGGCAGTAACTGCTGGCTGATTTGTCGAAATGGGCGAAGCTGGTGAAGGAGAGTGGGGCGAAGCTGGATTAAGTTCGGTTAATGGGTGAAGGGGTTATCAGGTTAACGAGTCAGTGAGTGGGCGCGAGATGGCATATCGACATTCAAGTTGGGGCCGCAGCTTGTGTTGCCTGGTGGCGGCGTGGATGGTCGTCAGCTTGAACCGCGTTCTCGCGCAAGCCCCTGCCGATGGCGAAGTACGCGAGAAGTTCGTGCCGATACAGGTGACCGAAGTCGCGCCGGGCCTCTATTTTCAGTATCACCATCAGGAGTCCAACAACGCGTGGCTGGTTACCGACGAGGGTGTGCTGGTGGTCGATTCCCGCCAGCATCCAAAGCGCGCGGAAGAGTTGCTCGCGGCGATCCGCAAGACCACCGACAAGCCGGTCAAATACGTGATCAACACGCACGCACATGGCGATCACTATTTCGGCAACGCGGTCTTCAAGCGTGAGGGTGCAACCTTTATTGCTCACCGTGACACGCTGCGCATGATGCAGGTGCATCACGGTGCGGAAATGAAGCGGCGTGTCGGCTATTTCAAGCAGACGGGTTTTGATCCGGCGGATGTGCGGCTGGTGCCGCCCGACATTACCTTCGACGACAAGCTCACGTTGCATTTTGGCGGGCGCGTGGTGGAGTTGCTGTACGTGGGGCCGGGGCAGAATCCGGGCGACACGCTGGTGTATTTTCCAAAGGAAAAAGTGCTGTTTTCCGGCGGGCCATTTTCGAAAAACAGCTGGCCCAACCCGATGTTCACGCCGTCGATGTCGAACTGGGTGGTGATGCTGCGCAAGATGGCGGCGATGGACGTCGACAGGTATCTGGGTGGCCACGGCGACATCGGCGCGAAACAGGACGTGTTGAACGAAGCGCAAATGCTCGCTGACTTTGACGCCGGCATGCGCGCGGCGGTGGCGAAAGGGATGAGTCCGCAGGAGATTCTGAAATCCGCGCCATTTGAAAAATACCGTGACGTGCGCAACTACTATCGCATGAATCTGTTCATCAACAGTTACCATCATTTTTTGACGACCGGCAAGCCGCAGGTGGCGTTGCCCTAGTGCAGGATGGGTTGCGAGTGCGTAGTTAAAAAATGTCAATTAAAACAAATACTTACAATATTTCCGCTGTGATGGTGGTGATGTGGCTGGCAAGCCACGCTGCCGCCCAAAGTGCGCCTGGCGCACCAGGTGCAACGTGGACGCCCACGCGTCCAATACGCATGTTGATCGCCTATCCGCCGGGCGGCGCGAACGACTCCAACGCGCGCATCATTGCTGCGAAGATGACTGAAAATCTGAAGCAGCAGGTCATAGTCGATAACCGTCCCGGGGCCAACGGCATCGTCGCCGGCAGTCTCGCCGCGAAGGCCGCGCCCGACGGTCACACGCTGATGGCGGTCGACATCGCGCCCACCGCCAACCCCGCCCTCTATGACAATATTCCGTATGACACGCTGAAAGATTTCGCCGCGATTGTGTTGACCGCGCGCGTGCCCATGGTGCTGCTGGTGCATCCGGGGCAGCCCTTTAAATCGGTGAAGGAGCTGGTCGCCTATGCCAAAGCCAATGCCGGCAAAATCAATTACGGCTCCGCGGGCGTGGGCAGCGCGATGTATCTGGTGGCCGAATCGTTCAAGGCGTTGGCGGGCATTGAGCTCACACAGATTGCCTACAAGGGCGGCGGACCGGCATTGATCGAGCTTGCAGGCGGCCAATTACCGATGGCGTTTATCTCTGTGGCCGCGGGCATGCCGATGGTGCAAAGCGGTCGCGCGCGCGTGCTTGGTGTAAGCAGTCTTAAGCGTCAAGCCGGTTTTCCCGATTTGCCGACGATAGCCGAGCAGGGCGTACCAGGTTTTGAATTCAATTTATGGCAGGGCGTGGCCGGCCCGGCGGCGCTGCCGCGCATGCTGGTGGTACGGCTCAACAGCGAAATCAACAACGCGCTGAACGACCCGCCGTCGCGAGAGCGCATGGTGCAGGCCGGTAATGAAATTGTCGGCGGCACGCCGGAGCAGGCCGCCGAGTACCTGCGCAGCGAGATCGAGCGCTGGAAAAAAACCATCAAGCTGGAGAGGCGACTGACGCGCTGAGTATTATGACTGACCGTGCCCGATTCAATGATTTTTCCAACGTCACCTATGAAGAAGCGCTGCAGCGTGCGCAAGACCTGATTCCGCTGTTGCGCGAGCACGCGCCCACCGCTGACCGCCTTACGCGCATGGCGCCAGCTGTGGAGGCGGCGTTGCACAAGGCGGGGTTGTTCCGCTACCACCAGCCCAAGGCGTGGGGTGGGATGGAGCTGGATTTCGTGGCGTATGTCGACATCCCCGAGATGCTTGCGCGCGGCGATTGCTCGGTGGGTTGGAACGTGGCGAATCTGAGTTCGCATCACCGCAACGTGGCGCATTTTTGCGAGGCCGCGCAGCAGGAAATGTGGGGCGAAAATCCCGATTGTCTGATCGCTTCCGGCATCGCATTCGCACAAGGGCGCGGTGAGGTGGTCGAGGGTGGCATACGGCTTTCCGGCCGCTGGTCATTCAGTTCCGGCGTGGATATTTCGCAGTGGAACATGCTGGGTTGCCAGTTACGCGATGGACGAGAAGGGCGAGAGGGCGACAAAATCGTCGATTATCTTTACTGCATGGTGCCGCGCGCGCAATACGAAATCATCGACGACTGGCAGACGCTGGGCATGCGCGGCACCGGCAGCCGTTCGGTGAAATGCGAGAATGTATTCGTGCCGGCGCACCGTACGCAATCCATGTTCGCCTCCAAGCCGGGGCACGAGTTTCCGGGGCTGCGCATCAACACCAATCCGACCTTCAAGGTGCCGGCCTCCTCGCTCGGCGGGCACTGCATCGCGGGCGCGATTACCGGTAACGCACAGGCAGCGGTCGACACCATGATCGAAATGGTGAAGTCGCGTAGCACCAGTTACACCGGCGCCAACATGCGTGATTTTCACAGCGTGCAGTTTCGCGTGGGCACGGCGGCGGCGAAGGTGGACGCCGCGCGCCTGATACTGCGGAACGACTGTCTGCAGGCTGATGAAATGGCGAGAGCTGGCAAGACGCTTGATCTGGAAGCAAAAGTGAAGAACAAACGGAATTGCGCCACCGCGGTGAAGCTCTGCATGGAGGCCATCGATTCACTGGTGGAACTGGCGGGCGCCAATGGTATTTACGACAGCCAACCGCTGCAACGGATGTTTCGAGATGCCCATGCGGCGTCGGCGCACATCAATTTCAACGTCGACGTGCAAATGGTGCCGTGGGCTATCGTCAAATTTGGCGGCGAATTCAAATCGCCGGTGATGTAAGTCGGCCGGGTGACGCCCGAGATCGCGGCCAGCCGTAACGGAAACTGTTGAGGTGTGCATGAGCGTTAAAAAAATTGCTTTGGCTTTGGCCCTTGGATGGCTGCATTGTTGCATCACGGCACTCGCGCAACCCAACTTTCCCGCCAAACCCATCCGTCTTATTGTTCCCTTCCCGGCGGGTGCCGCAAGCGATGTGGTTGGGCGCATGCTGGGGCAGAAAATGTCCGAACTGCTGGGCGAGCAGGTAATCGCGGACAACCGTGCGGGTGCGGGCGGCAACTTGGGCATCGGCCTTACTGCCAAGGCGCCGCCGGATGGCTACACCATTTTGATCGCCACCGCGAGCATTGCGGTGAGCCCGGCGATTTATGCGAATCTGGGATTCGATCCGGTAAAAGATCTGGCGCCCGTGGCGCGGTTGTCGTCAACGCCAAACGTTCTGCTGGTGCATCCTTCCGTGCCCGCAAAAACGCTGCGCGAGTTTATTAATCTTGCTCGCGCGGCGCCGGGCAAGCTCAACTTCGGTTCGGGCGGTTCCGGCACCACCAACCATCTGGCCAACGAGTTGTTGAAGCACCTTGAAAAGATCAACATCGTACACGTGCCCTATAAAGGCGTAACGCAGGCGATGACGGCGATGATGGGCGGAGAAGTCGATGAAGTGGTGATGCCTGTCACCACGGCGATTCCGCAAATTCGCGCGGGTAAGGTGCGTGCACTGGCGGTACTGATGGAGCAACGCATACCGACGCTGCCCGATGTGCCCACCGGCAAGGAAGCCGGCGTGCCCGGTTTTGTAATGCCGGTGTGGTACGGGATGTTCGCGCCGGCTGCAACGCCGCGTGACATCGTGCAGAGGCTCAACCAGACGCTGGCCAAGGTGCTCGCCATGCCGGACGTGCGCGCGCGTTTGACGGATCAGGGGGTGGACCCTTGGCACGGCACGCCGGAACAACTGGGCGACCTGCTGCGCAAGGATATCGAGCGCTTTGCCGTAATTGCGCGCGCTTCGGGATTAAAGCCGCAGTAGGGCCAGGTTGAAGTTCCTGCGGTTTGTGCGGTTATTCGGCCCGCGCGCCTGATTCCTTTACGGCCTTGGCAAAACGTTGCACTTCGCCACGTATGTGTTTGCCGAATTGCACCGGATCGCCTACCGCCGAATCGAACCCATGCGTTACCACGCGCGAGGCAATATCGGGTTCTTTCATGATGGCGGCGATGGTGGTGTAAATCTTTTGCACGCGGTCCGCGGGCGTGCCGGTCGGGGCGACGATGCCGACCCAATTGCTGAGCACAAAATCCCTGTAGCCCTGCTCCGGCAGCGTAGCCACATCCGGCATCTGCGGGTGGCGCTTTTCCGCCATGGCGCCCACCGCGCGGATGCGGCCCGCCTTGGCCGCGGGCGCAATGTCGGTGACAGCGTTGATCATCATTTGTACCTGGCCGGCGATCAAATCCACCGCCGCCGGGCCGCCACCTTTATACGGCACGTGAATTGCGGCAAAACCCACGGCTCGGCTTAACATCTCACCCGAAAGATGGCTGATGGTGCCGATGCCGCCGCTGGAAAACCGGATAGGCTGGACTTTAGACACTGCAACAAGGTCGGCGACCTTGCGCGCATTCACGCCAGGGTTCAGCGCCACAATCAATGGCGAGGTGGCCAGCAATATTACTGGCCTCAGGTCGCGTTCAAGATTGTAGCCAAGCCTTGCGTAAAGCGATTGCGAAATGGCCTGTGCCGTGCTGATGTTAAGCAATGTGTGGCCGTCGGGCGTGGCTCTGGCCACCAGCTCGCTGCCCAGATTGCCACCGGCCCCGGGGCGGTTGTCGACAACCACCTGCACGCCGAGTACGTCGCTCATGCGCGGGCTCAACACCCGTGCGATGGCGTCGTTGACGCCGCCGGGCGGGAAGGCAACGACGTAGCGGATTGGGCGGGTGGGGTACGCTGCATCGGCTGCTTGTGCAGTGCTTTGAGTCTGGCCGTAAGCCAGGAGCGATACGACGCACAGTTTGAGAAATATTTGGCTGGGCATGGTTTAGGTGAATCGTCGTTCCCGCCTGCGCGGGAACGAAGGATGTGGTTAAGTGCCGTTTCGATCGCCTGAAACTGCATTGGTTAATTGCCGCAAATTAGCCATCCCGATCCAGCACAGCCTTGATGGCTTCCGCCGGCACTTTGATTTCCACGCCAGCACGTTCTTTTTGAAGCATCAGGAACGAGCGCGAATCGAGGTTACCCCAGCCGCGATTCAGGCCCTCGGTCATCTCCGCATGGGTCAGGGCGGCGATTTTCATCGGCACGCCCAGCTCGCGCGCGAGTTCGGTGGCGAGCGTCACGTCCTTGTGTGCGAGGCGCAGCGCGAAATCGGGTGGATCAAACTTGTGCTGCATAAACTGGTTGCCCATGCGGTCGAAAGTACGCACGCGGCCCAGTGCACACTGACGCAGCGCTGTCCACAGGGCCACCGGCTCCACGCCGGCTTTCACGCCAAGTGTGATCAATTCGGCCATGGCTGCCTGTACGGCGTAGCCGGACGCGTTATGCACAAGTTTTGCCACCGTGCCATCGCCACTGTTGCCGATGTAAAACACCTGATCGCCGATGGCATCCAGCACTTTGCGATACTGGTCGAACACCGCTTTATCGCCGCCCACCAGCAGCGCCATCTTGCCCGACTGCGCACCCTTCGGGCCGCCGGACACCGGGGCATCGAGCATATGTATGCCTTTCTCTTTGAACTTGGCATGCAGCGCGCGTACCACGGTGACCGAGTTGGTCGACAGATCGAACCATACCGTGCCGGGCTTCATGTTCGCGAGCAGACCGTCGGCCTTGAGTGCCACGTCCTGCACTTCCTTGGGGCCGGGCAGCGACGTCATGATCACGTCGTTGTTTTGCGCGATGGCTTTGACGCTGTCCGCCCATTGCGCGCCGACTTCAAGATGGCGCTTGGCAAGATCGCGATTCAAATCATTGACCGAAACTTCAAACTCTGCCTTGCACAGGTTGTAGGCCATGTGGCCGCCCATGGTGCCGATGCCGATGAATCCGACTTTCATTGCGGTTCTCCGTTGATTGCAAAAAAAGGGTTGTCGAGGATGATGAGGAATTCTAGCAGGCCGCTGCCCTGTCGGCCCGCTTAAGCGGCGGGCCTTCATCCGGTGGTTGCGACGGGGGACAAAACCCTCTATGGTGTAAAGCATGAAACAAATGTTCAATTCACTGGCGGCTGTCATCGCGAATCCGTTGGCAACGACGGCGGGGATGGTGGGGGTGGCGGTTGCGATAGTTGCGGGCAATGCGTTTGCGCAGACGGCCACCTACCCCGTCAAGCCGGTTCGCGTGCTGGTGCCTTTTCCGCCTGGCGGCACGCCCGACATACACATCCGCTTTCTGAACGAGCGATTGCTTGCGCGCCTGGGACAACCCATCGTGGTGGATAACCGTGCCGGCGCCAGCGGCAACATCGCCATGGAAACTGCGGCGCGTGCGCAACCTGATGGTTACACTTTGATCATTGGCACCGTTGGCAACTGGGCGGTAAATCCGCATTTGTTTAAGCTGAGCTACGACGTGCTGCGTGATTTTTCACCGGTGGTGCAGATTGCCACCACGCCGGCGGTGCTGGTGGTGCATCCCACGGTGCCGGTACATTCAGTGAAGGAGTTGATCGCGTTCGTCACAAAAGCCCCCGGCACACTTAACTACGGTTCATCAGGTGTCGGTGGCTTTGGCCACATGTGCGCGGAGCTTTTTTCGGTCATGACCAGGACGCGTATGACGCATGTGCCGTACAAGGGCGCGGCGCTGGCGTTGACCGAACTCACTGGCGGCCATATCCAGCTGTTATTCAACAGTGCCGCGATGACGCTATCGCACATCAAGGCCGGCCGCGTGCGCGCACTTGCGACCACGGGCGCTACCCGCTTTGCGGCCATGGCCGATTTGCCCACGGTGGCGGAGGCGGGCGTGCCGGGCTATGAAAACACCACCTGGTCGATGGTGGCGGGGCCGGCGAAAATGTCCTCTGCCGTCGTCGAGCGCCTGAATTCGGAATTTAATGCCATCCTGCGTGAGCCGGACATCCGCGAACGGTTCGCCGGCGCGGGTTCTACGGTTACGGGCACCAGCGCGCGCCAGGCGTCGGACATTTTGAACGTGGAATGGCAGAAATTTGGCCGGCTGGTGCGGGCAGCGAACATTCCACCCGCGACTGGCGGATAACGTAATCTGGATTTTTCATGGACAAACGCGGTTACTGGATACTGGTACTAAGCGCTTCATTGATCATGATGATTACCATGGGCGTGCGCCTGTCGCTGGGCTTGTACGTGTCGCCGATCAACTCCGCCACGGGGCTGGGCATCGTGGCGGTGAGTTTTGCGCTGGCGGTGGGGCAGTTCATGTGGGGCGCGGCGCAACCGGTGTTTGGCGCGCTGCTGGATCGCGCGGGCACGGTGCGCATTTTGGTGATCGGCGCGTTGATGATGGCCGTAGGGCTTGCGCTGACGCCTTTCATGAGTACGAGCTTCGGGCTGGTGGTGACGCTGGGATTTTTGATGGCGGCGGGCGCGGGTGCCGGGAGTTTTTCGATATTGATCGGCTCGGTGGCGCAGCGTCTGCCTGCTGAAAAGCGCAACATGGCGTCCGGATTCATCAATGCCAGCGGTTCGTTCGGGCAGTTCGTGTTCGCGCCGCTGTCGCAGGCGCTGATCGCGGCATTCGGCTGGATGGTGGCGTTGTGGACCATGGCGGTGGCTTGTCTTGCGACCATTCCGCTGGCGTTCAAGGTCGGCAATCAGAGCAAGGGCGCGCAGGCCGCCGGCAGCGAGATGACGCTGCGCCAGCAGTTGGGCATCGCGTTTCAGGATAAAAGCTATTGGTGCCTGCACGCGGGCTTTTTCACCTGCGGCTTTCACATCGCGTTTCTGGTGACCCATTTGCCGGGCGAGGTTAACTTGTGCGGGCTGCCGGCTTCGGTGTCGGCGGGCGAACTGGCGGCGATTGGTATTGCCAATATTGCAGGCAGTTTGGGCATCGGGTGGCTCGCCGGCAAGTACCGCATGAAGATGCTGCTGTTTGTTGTGTATGGCACGCGTGCGTTGGCCGTGGCGGGCTTTCTCGTAGCGCCCAAGACGGCGATGACGTTTTATCTGTTTGGTTTGGTGCTGGGCATGACTTGGCTCGCAACCGTGCCGCCGACTGCCGGGCTGGTGGGCAAATTGTTTGGCACGCGCTATCTCGCAACGCTGTTTGGGCTTACGTTGCTGTCGCACCAGATCGGCGGCTTTTTTGGCGCATGGCTGGGCGGCCTCGCGTTCGACAGCACCGGCAACTATCAATGGATGTGGTATGCCGATATCGCGCTCGCCACGCTGGCGGCATTGGTGAACCTGCCAGTACGGGAAGCGCCGGTGCAGCCCGCGACCGCTGCTGCGTGATGATTTGTAACTATCTGTTTTAAAAGAAATTTTTTGAGAGGCGGATTCAATGAGTGTCACGTGTCTGACGCAAACCGGCGTTACACTGTAGCCACGCTTTACGTCATTTTCGGGAATCTGTATGCCGCGCCACGCCAGCAATACCAATGCATTACACGCCACGAAATCTCGAATCTCGGCACGATGGAATGTCGATGATTTCGCCACCATGAATCGCCGCCAACTATTGCGCGCGCTGGGTGTATCGGCGCTCGTAACTACTGCTGGCGGATTATTCCCGCGCGCTGTTTGGGGGCAATCGACTTTGGGCGGCTACCCGTTTTCGCTGGGCGTTGCGTCCGGCGATCCATCGCCCGACGGTTTTGTGCTCTGGACCAAGCTCGCGCCCAAGCCGCTGGAACGCGGCGGCGGCATGCCGAACCAGCCCGTTGAAGTCGAATGGCAGGTGGCGCGGGACGAAGGCATGACGCAAGTCGTGCAAAAAGGCGCGGTCATCGCGCATCCTGACCTGGGCCATTCAGTGCATGTCGAAGTCGCCGGGCTGGAACCGGCGAGGGACTATTTTTACCGATTCGCGGCGGGCGGCGAGGTCAGCCGCACTGGCCGCACGCGCACGTTTCCGCTCGCGGGTGCGGCCGTTGCGCGCGTGCGCTTCGCGGTGGCGGGCTGCCAGCGTTTTGAGGCGGGCTACTTCACGGCGTTTCGCGACATCGCGCGAGAGCGGTTTGATTTCGTGTTTCATTACGGTGACTACATCTACGAATATGCGTCGTTGCGCGTGGGCCAGAAATCGCCCTGGCCGGTGATCCGCGCCATGCCGGAACCGACTGGCGAGTGTCTTACGCTCGAAGATTACCGGCGCCGTTATGCCATGTATCAATTGAACAGCGAGTTGCAGGCTGCGCATGCTTCCGCGCCGTTCATCATGAGTTTCGATGACCATGAGGTGGTCAACGACTGGGCGGGCGAAGCCACGGTGAGGCAACAGCCGCGCGAAGAATTTTTGTTGCGGCGGGCGGCCGCGTTTCAGGCATGGTACGAGCACCTGCCGCTGCGCCGCGCGCAAAGGCCCAACGGCCCTGGCATTCAGGCGTATCGCCGCTTGGCCGTGGGTGATCTGCTGACGGTCAACGTGCTCGACACGCGTCAGTACCGCACGGGCACGGTGTGCGGTGCGCGCGCGGTGGCAGGCTGCGCCGAGGCGCAGGAGCCTACCCGCACCATGCTGGGCGAGGCGCAGGAGCGCTGGTTGTGCGAGAGTTTCAGGCAACCGTTGCGCTGGACGTTGCTCGCGCAGCAGATTCCGATCATGCGACAGGATCGCAACGTCGATCCGGCGATCCTCGGCCCCAGCATGGACAAATGGGATGGCACGGTGGCCGCGCGAGATCGCCTTTTCGTGGCAGTGGAGCAGTCGAAATTGCGCAATCTGGTGGCGGTCGACGGCGACATCCACTTCAACTGCGCCGGGGAGCTGCGGAAGAACTTTGACGATGAAAAATCGGCATCCCTCGGTGTGGATTTCACCGCGACCTCGATCACCTCATTGGGCGACGGCTTCGACATCAACCAGCGTTTCTCCACACTGATGCAACAGGACCCGCACATCAAGTTCTACAACGGCCAAAGGGGCTATGTGCGGCATGTGGTCACGCCCAATCGCTGGCAGGCCGAATATCAGGTACTCGACAAGGTATCCACCCCCGACGGCGTAATGAGCACGCGCAAGATTTTTGTGGTGGAGGATGGGAATAGCAGGCTGCTGTAGCCAGCGCCGCTATCGGGCAACAAGTAAACTTACGGCGCCATGCCCTTCGTCCCCGGCTGCACGTCATAGAACGCCAGAGTCATCGAGGTGGCGCTGTAGGAACCCATCAGCACAATGACGTCGGTGATGCCGACGTGGCCGAGCGCCTTGACCGCGCGCTCGTATAACCCGTTCGACACCCAGCGCGACTCGGAAAGGCACACCGCCATTTCGTAAATCACCTGTTCGCGTTCGTCATCGAATGACGTGGTGAGGCCGGCGAATATGGCGTCGATTTTTTCCGGCGGCAGGCCGGCTTCCTTGGCGGATTTTTCGTGTGAGCTGGCGGGGTACGACGAATGCCAGTGGCTGGTGATCACGCACACCGCGATTTCGCGTTCGCGTAGCGACAGCGAAAACCCGGTGCGCAAGTGGCGGCCCAACCCGCCGATCACTTTGGCGAGTTTGGGGTTCTCCACGTAAATCTTGTTGGGGCCGGGTAGCCGCCCACGGGTTTCGATCAACGATCGGTAGCCTTCCTGCTGCTCCGGCGTCATCTTCTCAACCGGAATCTCGGTGTAGCGGCCAAAGGTGGGCTTGTCGGCGGCCATGATGATCCTCTAGCGTTTACGCGTTGTCTTGGCAGGCGTGCGCGGCTTTTTGGGTGCGGCCGGCTTGGCGGCTTTCGGTGTGCTGGCCGTGGCGCGGTGACGCGGAAACTCCATCACGCCCAGCACCCGTGCCACGGTTACACGTTGTTTGCACACGGGGCACACCGCACTGGAATGCCGCGAGGCGGTGGATTGAAGCTGATGCCGTTCGCCGCGAACCGGGCGGCGGCTGCCTTCACATAAGGTTTTCATCTGGTATATCCGGTATTTTTAGTATTTCCAGTATTTAGACACCAATAGCGGGTGCGGTTATATTGTGCGTCAAGTTGTACCTTAGGCGAGCATAGTACAGCAGGCAGATGAATCGGGCTATGCCAAAACAGCCCGTGTAACCATTGCTTGCGGGCAATGGCGCGCGCGCAATGGCTTTCTGCGGTGGCGCGACGTCCCGAGCGCCCCTCATGCGCGTCCGCTGTGTTCGGTTGCGACCCCCGGCAAGATCGACTACGATCAACAGCCCCGCATGCCCCTGGTTTTCCCGAAGAAATCGCCATGCTCCCCACTTACGAAATTTACTGTATCAAGTATGCCGAGCGTCCAGGCCAGCGGCCTGCGCACTTTGTCGGCGGCGATCCGCACGATGTGCCGATGCCCATGGATTACTACGTTTGGCTGGTGCGAAACGCTGATCGCATGGTGCTGGTGGACACCGGCTTCGATGCCAGCATGCAGGTCAACGGCCGCGTGCTGCTGCGTATGCCCGCCGAAGGTTTGGCGCTGATTGGCGTCAACGCGGCGGACATCAAGGACGCGGTAATCACACATTTGCATAACGATCACGTCGGCACGTTTTACGATTTTCCCAACGCGCGCTTTCATTTGCAGGACAAGGAAATGAAGTATGTGACCGGGCATCACATGCGCGATCATATCTTCCGCCGGCCGTATGAGATTGATCACATCGCGGGCATGATCCGGCTGGTGTATCAGAATCGCGTGGTGTTTCACAACGGCGAAGGTGAGATCGCGCCCGGTATCAGCGTGCATCATATCGGCGGGCACACCATGGGCCTGCAATCGGTGCGCGTGCATACGCAGCGTGGCTGGGTGGTGTTGGCTTCGGATGCGAGCCACTATTACGAACATTTCGAGCAGAACCGCGCTTTTCCGCTGGTGTATCACCTGGGCGAAATGCTGGAAGGGTTCGCCACGCTTCGGCGGCTCGCCGATTCGCTGCAACACATCGTGCCGGGGCATGATCCGCTGGTGCTGCAGCGGTATCCGGCGGCATCACCGCAGCTTGCAGGCGTTGTCGCGCGCCTGGACTTGCCGCCAAAACCTTAGTATTCGCATACGTCGATGGCAACACTATCTGTTTTTGTCAGAGGTAAAAATGTTAATTAAAACAAATACTTATGTTATTTTAGCCGCGTTGGTCAGCGGGCTGCCCTGTGCGAGTGCTTGGGGGCAGCAGTACCCCACCAAGCCCATTCGCATGATCGTTGGCTTTCCGCCGGGCGGTTCGAACGATATCGTGGCGCGCAATCTCGCGCCCAAGCTGGGCGAACTGCTGGGCGTGCAGGTGATTGTCGAAAATCGTGCGGGGGCGAATGCCACCATTGCCGCCGATCTCACCGCCAAGTCGGCGCCCGATGGCTACACCGTGATGCTCGGCAGCACCAGTTCGCTGGTGATCAGTCCGCACACCTATTCAAAATTGTCGTACGACACGCTGCGGGATTTTGCGCCGGTGACGACAGTCGCCATGACGCCGGAAGCCGTGGCGGTGCATCCCGCGCTGCCGGTGAACGATCTGAAAGGGCTGATCGCACTGGCGAAGCAGCATCCCGGCAAACTGGATTTCGCCTCGTCGGGTAATGGCGGCCTGCCGCATCTGGCGATTGAACTCTTGAAAACGCAGGCGAATATCAATCTGCAGCATGTGCCGTTCAAGGGTGCCGCACCAGCCGTCACCGATCTGATGGGCGGGCACGTGCAGGGCATGATCATGGATTTCCCGGCAATCTATCCGCAGCTGAAAAGCGGCAAGTTGCGTGGCTTGGCGCTCGCCGCTGAGAAACGCATTGCGCAAATGCCGGAACTGCCAACCTCCGTGGAGCAGGGCATGCCGGGGTTGCTGGCGGTGAACTGGTTTGCGATTATCGCGCCGGCAAAGACTTCGCCAGCGGTGGTGACGCGGCTGCACACCACCCTGATGAAGGCCATGGCAGGACAGGATTTGAAGGATCGTCTGACGGCGGTGGGCGTGGAAATCTTCACGCAAAATTCGCCGGATGCCTTTGGCGCATTTTTGAAAGACGAGCTGGTGCGTTGGGGCAAGGTGGCCAAGTCGTCGGGTGCGCGGGCGGATTAGCTGTAACACTTTGATTAACCACGGATGAACACGGATAAAAGCGAACCGGTTTTTAATCTGTGATTTTTCGCATTTCTACACGCATTAAAAGTCCTCGAATTTGAAGTTGCTAAACCAACCCGGCCAAATCGGCCCGCTCAAACTGCGCAACCGCGTGGTGATGGCGCCGATGGGCACCAACTACAGCACAACCGACGGCCTGTCCACCGAACGTGATCGTGCGTACTACGCCGCACGCGCGCGTGGCGGCGTGGGCATGATCATGACCGAGGCGATGGTGGTGACGGAGTTCGCGCGGCCGCATCACAACTCGCTGTGCGTGTATCACGACCGCTTTATTCCAGGACTGGCGAGTGTGGTAGATGCGATCCACGCGCATGGCGCGCTGGTGTGCGCGCAACTCAATCATCGCGGTGGCCTGTTGCGCCGGCACGTGCTGAACATGGAGCCGGTGGGGCCGTCGCCGTGGAAAAACCCGAATACCGGCGACGATGTGCGGCCGCTCGCCGTGCCGGAAATCATCGAGATACAAAAGCAGTTTGTCGCGGCGGCCCGGCGCTTGTATCAGGCGGGCTACGACGGCGTGGAAATTCACGCGGGCAATGGTTATCTGTTCCAGCAGTTTTTTACGCCACGCTTGAACCATCGCACGGACCATTACGGCGGTTCATTCGCGAATCGCGCGCGTTTTTTGTTCGAGACACTGGATCGCGTCAAGCAGGCGCTGCCGGAATTCCCGTTGATCGTGCGCCTGTCGGCGGCGGAGTTTGTCGAGGATGGTTACTGCGAAGCGGATATCGTCGAGTTGTCGAAGTGTCTGGAAAAGCAGGGTGTTGCAGCGCTTGATCTGTCGGGCGGCAGCAATGAAAGCCCGCAGTTGTCGAAATATTGCATCCAGCCGCCGTCGTTTGCGCGCGGGTGCCTTGGCCCGTACGCCAAGCCCATCAAGCAGGCCGTGAAGATTCCCGTGCTGGTGGCGGGGCGCGTGGTCGATCCGGCGGATGCGGAAAAGCTGCTCGCCGATGGCTGCGCGGATTTCATTTCTGTGGGGCGCGCGTTGTATGCCGATCCGCATTGGACGGCGAAGGCGCTAGGTGAGGTGAAGGCACCGATCCGCCAATGTATTGCCTGCAACGTGTGCTTCGAGCGGCTGACACTGGAAAAGGACGTGGCGTGCGTGCACAACCCGGTGATTGGCACCGAGTTCGAGTCGTTGGAACATGCCGAGCCGCAGTTGTTTCCAGAGCAGCAGACAAAAACGCCGCGCCGTGTGCTGGTGATCGGCGCTGGTGTCACCGGTCTTGAAGCCGCGCGGTCAGCGGCCGCGCGAGGGCATCATGTCGAAGTGTGGGAGAAGTCTGCCGTGGTTGGCGGACAGATGCCGCTGGCGATGGCTGCGCCGGACAAAGTGGAAGTCGAACCGATATTGGGTTATCGGCTGGCGACCCTGCGCGAGTTGAGTGTAACGATACGCACCTCGATCACAGCCAGCGTTGCGGCAATTCGTGCGTTCAAACCAGACTTTGCGATAGTCGCCACGGGCGTTGCGCCACGTGCGCATCCGTTTGACGTATCGCGACTGGCTGCAACGGTCAAGGTGATGCATGCGTGGGATGCGCTGCGCGATCCCGCATCGCTCGCGGCGGCAAAGCAAGTCACCATCATCGGCGGCGGCATGGTTGGCGCGGAGACGGCCGACTTGCTGAGCGTGCAGGGAAAGCAATGCACCATTGTCGAAATGCTGGGCGCCATAGCCAACGGCATGGCACGTAACAACCGCATGGAGCTGGTCGAGCGCCTGGCGGCGCGCGGCACGCAAATGCTCACGCGCGTCAAAGTGGAGCGTGCGGTGGGCGACACGCTGACGCTGCGAGGCGACGATGGCACAATACGCAACATCCCTGTGGGCGATGTGCTGATCTTCGCCACCGGGCCGGTACCGGTGCGTGATGTCGTGCCGTTGCTTGAAGAGGCTGGCGTGGATTTCGAACTGGCGGGCGATTGCTACCGGCCGGGGGATTTTTTGAGTTGTCTGCGCGATGGCTGGCTGGCGGCGCAAAGCGTGGAGCATCGGTTTCGTGGTGCGACGGCGGTAAATGCTGGAAAGCAGGAAGTCGCGTAATGTTCAACCATTTTTCATCCACGGCGCTGGCGAAGGCGTGTGGAAAATGGCATCGCCACACCCGTCATTCCGGCGAAAGCCGGAATCCAGTGCGTAAACATCCGGCGCGAAGCACCGCTGACTACAATCTGGGTTCCAGCCTTCGCTGGAACGACGAGGTTAGAATCCCGTGCATCCGTACACATTTGGTTTATTTTGAGAATTTGACATGACTCTCCCCAACTACGAAATTTACGCCATCAAATACGCGCGCCGTGATGCCTTGCGCCCTGTGCATTTTGTCGGTGGCGATCCGCACAACACGCCGATGCCGATGGACTACTTCGTGTGGCTGGTGCGCGGCAACGGGCTGGAACTGGTGATCGACACCGGCTTTACCAAATCCATGGCCGAGCAAAGGAAGCGCGAGTTCATCCGCACGCCCGCCGATGGCCTGGCGCTTGTGGGCTGCAAGGCAGCGGAGGTCAAGAACGTTGTGATCACGCACTTGCATTACGACCACGTCGGCACGTTTCAGGATTTTCCCGCCGCGCAGTTTCATTTGCAGGATGCGGAGATGTCCTACGCCACGGGCCGCCACATGCGCCACAAGCAGTTCAATCACGGCTACGAGGTCGAAGAGGTCATCGGCATGGTGCGCCTCGTTTACAAAGACCGCGTAACGTTTTACCGGGGAGATGCTGACTACGCGCCGGGTATCAGCCTGCATCACATCGGCGGCCACACGGCGGGCCTGCAATGCGTGCGCGTGCACACCGCGCGCGGCTGGGTGGTGGTGGCCTCCGACACCAGCCACTACTACGAACATTTCGAGCAGGGCCGCGTGTTTACCACCACGTTTCATCTGGGCGACACGCTTGATGGCTATGCTCGTCTCAAGCAACTCGCTGATTCGATCAAGCACATTGTGCCCGGCCATGATCCGCTGGTGATGCAGCGTTATCCGGCGGTGTCGAAGGAACTCGAAGGCATTGCCGTGCGGCTCGATGCGGTGCCGAATTATTGATCCTGCGATCCCAGTAGTGGCGCATCATAAGTATCTGTTTTTGTTGAATATTTTTTGGAGTCGATTGAATGAGCAGTTCCAAACCCCCGTTACTCGAAAACGCCACGCGTGATCTCGCGCGCTTTGCGTCCGCGATTCAGTTCAGTGATCTGCCTAAAGAGGTGGTCGAGCGCATCAAGCTGTGCGTGCTCGATCACATCGGCTGCGTGCTGTATGGGGCTACACTGCCGTGGACCAAAAAGGTCGCCGCGCTGGCGATGGCCGAGGGCGCTGCGCCCGTCGCGTCGATTTCCGGCATGGGCAAGAAAACCTCGGTTGCGCTGGCGGCGCTGGTTAACGGCACGTCCGGCCACGCGTTTGAGCTGGACGACATCCACAAGGAGTCGATCGTGCACATCGGCTCGCTGTCGCCGCCCGTCGCGTTGGGTTTCGCGGAGGCCGCCGGAAAAGGCACGGGCCGCGAGGTGATTACCGCGATGGTCGCTGGCTATGAGATCGGCGCGCGCGTGGGCAATGCCGCGACCATGGGCCTCTTTTTTCGCGGCTTTCATCCGCAGGGCACGTCAGGTGTGTTTGCTTCGGCGGCGGCGGCGGCGCGCATGCTGAATCTCAACGCGGAGCAGTTTCAGCACGCGCTCGGCATGTCCGGTTCGCAGGCGGGCGGGCTGATGGCCGCGCAGGAAGGCGCGATGGTGAAGCGCTTTCACTCGGGCCGTGCGGCGCAAAGCGGCGTCTATGCAGCGCTGCTGGCAAAGGACGGCTTCACCGGCATCACCGACGTGCTGGAGGCCGCTTATGGCGGCTATCTCACGGTGTATTCGGATACGCCGAACGCGAAGCGGCTCACCGATGGTTTGGGCAGGGAATGGGAAACGTTGCACGTGGGTTACAAACCGCACGCCAGCGTGACAAGTATTCATACCGCGCTCGATGGCCTCACCGAAATCATGCGCGAAAACAACTTGAAGGCTGGCGACATCGCCAAGCTCGAAACCGGCTTAAGCCCGATGACCCACGTGCATTGCGCGTGGGAATACAAGGCGCAGGGCGTGACGGCGGCGCAGATGAATCTGTATTACGGCTTGGCGGTCACCGCGATTGACGGCATGGCGTTTACCGAGCAGTACAAGGAATCGCGCCTGAAAGACCCGGCAATTTTTGATTTCATTTCGCGAGTCAGCGCTTTTGTCGATCCCGAAATCGAAAAAATGGGTGCGCCGTACCGCCATGCCGCCCGTGTTCGCGTCACCGCCAGGGACGGCAAAGTCATCGAGAAACTCCTGCACCACCGCCGCGGCAGCCCGGAAAATCCGCTCAAGCCCGAAGACATCGAATACAAATTCCGTCACGTGGTGAGTGGTTGTCTGTCGAAAGCGAATATCGACAAGGCGGTGAAGCTCTCTGCCGAGTTGGACAAGGCGGATAACGTTTCGGAGTTGCTGGCTTTGATGGCGGCGCCTGTGATTGCGAATTAAGTTTCCCCGGCAGCCCTGCGTATCCCGAAAAATTTAAACCTGTCATTCCCGCGAAAGCGGGAATCCATACGTGGACGCAAGTGGCACGTGTGTTATGGATTCCCGCTTTCGCGGGAATGACAGGGTTGGTGTTGTTGTAACCGAATTCTGGCTAATACTGTATTGCAAACAAGGAAGAAATCATGCCCAAACAAACCCACGCCCAACAACTCGCCACCCGTTTCGCCAAACTCGGCTACAACGACATCGCGCCCGCTTCGCGCCACGCGGTCAAACGCCTGCTGCTCGATTATCTGGGAGTGGCGCTTGCCGGCAGCCAAAGTGAAAGCGGGGTCATCGCGCGGCGCTTCGCGCGCGAGCAGGGCGCGTTGGCTTCGAAGGCCGGCGCGCAACTCATCGGTGACAACGCCAAGTCGTCGATGGCGACCACGGCATTCGCCAATGCCATTTCCTCGCACAGCATCGAGTTGGACGACATTGACGTGCTGGCGCTGTTTCACTTCAGCCCGCCGGTGTATTCGTCGGCGTTGGCCGTGGCCGATGCCACCAAAGCCAATGGTAAGCAACTGGTGACGGCCCTTGCCGCGGGCTGCGAAATGATGGAGCGCGTGAGCCGCGCGGCAAACAATTCGCTGCGTAACCGCGCGTTTCACACCACGCCGACCTGCGGGGTGTTCGGTGCGACGATTGCCGCGTCAAAAATCCTGAAGCTCAATGCTGAGAAAATCACCAACGCGCTGGGCATGGCCGGTGCACAGGCGTCGGGTCTGATGGAAATGTATGGCCCGTCGATGCAAAAGCGGTTCAACCCCGGCCCAACAGCGCGTAACGGCGTGACCGCCGCGTTGATGGCGCAACTCGGTTTCACCGGCGCCGATACCATTTTCGAGGGTGAGCGCGGCTTTCTGAAAGCGTTCACCGATAAAAACTTCCCCGGCAAGTTGGTCGAAGGCATCAACAAACCGTTTGAGCTGCTGATCGAGTTCAAGCCCTATTCCTGCGCGCGGCCGATTCACAATGCCATCGATTGTGCGCTGGCGGTGCGCAAAATGCCGGGCTTTGATGCGAACAAGGTGAAGTCGATTGCGTTCACGCGCCATCCGGATTGGGCGCTGTATCACCAGAACAAGGCGCCGCGTACGTATCACGAGGCGCAAGTGTCGCTGCCGTTCTCGGTGGCGGTGGCGTTCCTGGAAGGGCAGGCGCTGCTCAAACAATACAGCGACCGCAACATCCGCAACGCCAAGGTTAAACAACTGAGCAACGCAACCACGATTGCCGTCGATGCGAAACTGCCGCGCGGCGTGTCGTGCAAAATGGTGGCCACGATGACCGACGGGCGCAAATTCACTTCGCAGATCGATTACCCCAAGGGCTCGATCCAGAACCCCATGAACGATCAGGAGTTGCTGGCGAAGTTTACGAGCCTTGCCAGCCCGGTGATCGGCGCCAAACGTGCCGCAGCACTGGCGGATGCCGTGATGAACATCGAAAAATGCGCCGACGTGTCGAAACTGCTCGCGCTGGCCGCCAAAAAATAGTCAATTAAAACAAATAGTTACGGAATTCCCGCGTATGGCGCTGTTCGCGGCGCCATGCGCGGGCTCACGTTTGGGTTCGCCGCATCGTTTCTGACGGCGAATCACATCGGGGATTGCGAATGAAAATTCTGGTCTACGGCGCCGGCGCGATCGGCGGCTATCTGGGCGCCATTTTGTCGGCGGCGGGTGAAGACGTCACGCTGGTGGCGCGCGGCGCGGTGTATGACGCGATGTGTTCGCGCGGTGTCATCCTCGAAGGCCCGGCCACCGGTAACCCTGCGCCGATCAAGGTGCGCGCGGTGCGGCCCGGCGAAGAAAAGCCGCCGTACGATCTGATTTTTGTCACGCTGAAATCGCACCAGTTGCCGGAGGCCGCGCAACACGTGCGCACGCTGGGCGATGCGAACACCACATTTGTGTTCCCGCAAAACGGATTGCCGTGGTGGTATTTTGAAGGGCTTGATTCAAAGTATCGCGGCACGCCGCTGAAAACGCTGGATCCGGAGGGCGTGCTCGCACGCACCTTCGACACCGCGCAAATTGTCGGCGGCGTGGCGTTCAAACCCACCGATACACTGGCGCCCGCGCACATACGCCTCGCCGATTCGCCAGCCGATTCGCTGACCATCGGTGAAGTGGATAACCGCCTGAGCGACCGGTTGCAAACCATCGCCGCCATCACCGGCAACGCCGGCTGGAAGGGTGCGCCAGTGCCGGACATACGCAAGGTGAAGTGGACCAAGCTTTTATCCAACGCGGTGTGGAACATGCTGGGCGTGATCACGCAGGCTACACCCACGCAGGCGGCGGGTTACGCGCCGACGGCAGCGCTGGCGCTTGCCATGACGCGCGAAGTGATCGCGTTGGCAGAGGCCGCGGGTTGTGCGCTGGCCGTTGACGCAGAAAAACTGGTGGCTGACGTGGTAAAGCGGGTGTCCCTGCCCACCTCCACGCTGCAGGACGCGCGCGCGGGCCGCACACTCGAACTCGGCGCGTTAAGCGATGTGCTGCTCGAAATCAGCGCGCTCACCGGCGTGGCCGCGCCGAATCTGTCGGTGGTATCCGCCTGCGCCAACATGGTGAACCGGCGGATTATCGAGGATGGCGCGGGGGTGCGGCTGGTTAAAGTAACGTAACCGGGCGGAGACTGGCATAGAATAGTGGCACTCAACAGGGAGAAAACCATGAACGGCGCAGAAAGTCTGGTTCGCACATTGATCAAAGGCGGAGTCGATGTGTGCTTTGCCAACCCCGGCACGTCGGAGATGCATTTTGTCGGCGCGCTGGATCGCGTGGAAGGCATGCGCTGCGTGCTGGGGCTGTTCGAGGGTGTGTGCAGCGGGGCAGCGGATGGTTACTACCGCATGACCGACAAGCCGGCTTCCACTTTGTTGCATCTGGGGCCGGGGCTGGCGAACGCGGCGGCGAATCTGCATAACGCGAAAAAGGCCGGGTCGGGCATCGTCAACATTGTTGGCGAGCATGCGCTATATCACATTCAGTACGACACGCCGCTCACCGCCGACATCGAGGGCATCGCGCGCCCGTTTTCGCACTGGGTGAAAACTTCGCCGACGTCCAAAACCGTTGCGGGCGACGGCGCGCTGGCGATTCAAGCGGCGCGTGTCGCGCCGGGACAGATATCCACGTTGATATTGCCCGCTGACACGGCGTGGGGCGAGGCCGAGGGTGTGGCCGATACGCCCGACACGCCGGGGCCGAAGGGGCCAACCAGCGATGCGGTGGTGGCTTCGGCCAAGGCGCTGCGCAGTGGCAACGCGTCGATGCTGTTCCTTGGCGGGCGTGCCTTGCGTGCGAAGGGGCTGGAGCTCGCCGGCAAGATCGCCGCCAAGACCGGTTGCCGCGTGCAGGCGGCGGGTGGCACGGCGCGCATTGAGCGCGGCGCGGGGCGTGTGCAAACGCTGCGTTTGCATTTCGTGATCGAAACCGCGCAGGAGCAACTGAAGGGCGTCACCAATATGGTGCTGGTGGGCGCGAAGGCGCCTGCGGCGTTTTTTGCCTACCCCGGCAAGCCCAGCGTGCTGACGCCTCAGGGTTGCGAGACCACGGTGCTGTGCCCGGTGGAAGGCGATCCGCTGGCTTCACTTGAAGCGCTGGCCGCCGAACTGGGCGCACTGAACGAAAAGCCCGCGGGTGTTGCACAAGCGGGCCGCCCTGAAAAGCCGACGGGTAAATTCACGCTCGACGGCTTGGGGAAAGCGCTGGGCGCGACGTTGCCCGAGGGTGCGATCGTGGTGGATGAATCGGTGACCACGGGCCGCGGGTTTTTCCCGTTCAGCGCGGGTGCGCCGCCGCATGACTGGCTGAACAACATGGGCGGCTCCATCGGTTTCGGCACGCCGTGCGCGGTCGGCGCGGCGGTGGCGTGCCCCAATCGCAAGGTGATCGCAATGGTGGGCGACGGCAGCGCCATGTATACGATCCAGTCGCTGTGGACCATGGCGCGCGAGGGGCTGGATGTGTGTGTGATGATTTTCTCCAATCGCGAATACAAAATTCTTTACAGCCAGCTCGACAGTGTCGGCGTGCCCAACCCCGGCCCGCGCGCCATCGACATGCTGACGCTGGGCCGCCCGGCGATTGATTTCGCGGGCATGGCGAAAAGCCTTGGCATGCCGAGCGTGCAGGTGCACAACCTTGAGGAACTGACGACGCAGTTGAGTAATGCCATGTCACAGCGCGGGCCGTTTTTGATTGATGTGGTGATGTAGCGCGAGCTGTCGCTCATGCGGTTTCGTGCGTTAACAGGTACGTGCCTGATCGCGCTGGCGGCTGCGCCGTGTACCGCGCAGACCTATCCAGTGCAGCCGACACGCGCCGTGGTGGGCTACGCGGCGGGCGGCGGGGCGGATGGAATGATCCGCGCGATTTCGAATGAACTTGCCGAAACACTTGGTCAGCCCATCATCATCGACAACCGGCCCGGCGGCGGCACGGTCATCGCCACCAAAATCGTCGCTGACGCGAAGCCCGACGGCTACACGATTTACGTTGCCGACCCGGCGATTTATTTCAATCCGTTCTTGTTGGCAAAGGTACCGTACGACGCCGTGCGGGATTTCGCGCCCATCGGCCCGGTGTCTTCGTCGAGCACGTCGATGCTGGTGGTGCACCCGTCGTTTCCCGCGAAGACCGTGAAGGAGCTGGTCACGCTGGCGCGGTCGCAGCCGGGCAAGCTCAATTATGCTTCGGGCGGCAACGGCACGCTGCCGCATGTGCTGACCGAGATGATGAAGTACGAGGCCAAAATCAATCTCGTGCATGTGCCATACAAGAGCACGGGCCTTGCCGTTTATGCCGCCACCAGCGGCGAAGTGCCGATTGCCGCTGGCGGTTTGTTCGCGGTGAAGGGCTTGGCAGAATCCGGCAAGCTGCGGCCGCTGGCCATTGCCAGCAACAAACGCAGCCCGTTGATGCCACAGGTGCCGACGTTTGCCGAAGCCGGCTGGCCGCAAATCGATGGTGCGAGTTATCGCGGCCTGCTAGCGCCCGCCAACACGCCGCGCGAGGTGATCCTGCGGTTAAACGCGGCGACCAACAAGGTGCTGGGCATTCCGGCCGTGCGTACGCGTTTTACCGAAACCGGTTCGGACGTGCTGCCCGGCACGCCGGAGGATTACGGCAAAATCATCCGCGCCGAACTCGACAAGTGGGGGAAGGTGATCAAAGCGGCGGGCATCAAGGCGGAGTAAGGCGCGGCTGCGCTGCGGCGATCGCAAAAATAATCAATAAAATCAAATAGTTATATACTTCGGCCCAGGTGGGCGTGATATACTGCGCGGCATGTCATCCGCCACCGCGAACCCGTCGCCCTCCAAGCCGTCCACGCCAGCCTCTGCTGGCGTCAAAGATATTTTCAGCTACCGCAAGTACTGGGCCGCGCGTTTTGGCACGGCGCCGTTTCTACCGATGTCGCGCGCTGAAATGGAGGCGCTGGGTTGGGACGAATGCGACATCATCATCGTCACGGGTGATGCGTATGTCGATCATCCGAGTTTTGGCATGGCCATCGTCGGACGTTTACTTGAGGCGCAGGGGTTCAGAGTCGGCATCATCGCGCAGCCCGATTGGCAAAGTGCCGATGCCTTCAAAGCGCTGGGCCGGCCGAAACTCTTTTACGGCATCACCGCCGGTAACATGGATTCGATGGTTAATCGTTACACCGCCGATCGGCGGCTGCGCAGCGATGATGCATACACGCCGAATGCCGAAGGCGGCAAACGCCCCGACCGCTCGGTGATCGTTTACAGCCAGCGCGCACGCGAGGCGTACGCCGACGTGCCGGTCATCATCGGCGGTATCGAGGCCAGCCTGCGGCGCATCGCGCATTTTGATTACTGGTCGGAAAAAGTGCGCCGCTCGGTGCTGATCGACGCCAAGGCCGACATGCTGGTGTACGGCAATGCCGAGCGTGCGATTGTTGAAATCGCGCATCGTTTGGCCGCGGGTAAAAAGCCTCCCGAGATCACGGATGTACGCGGCACGGCGTTTGTGCGCGCGGTGCCGGAGGGGTGGATCGAAATTGATTCGACGCGGATTGATTTGCCGGGGGCGCTGAATCCGCCGGTGGATCCGTATGCGATGGAGGACAAGCGGCAGGCGCAAGCAGCGGTAGCGGCTGACAACGGTGCGCAAGTCGTCCGCTTTATCCGCGAAGTCAAAAACACCGACCGCGCCCGCAGCGTCATCCGCATGCCCTCATTCGACTCAGTGGCGAACGACCCGGTGCTCTACGCCCACGCCTCGCGCATCTTGCATGTCGAATCCAACCCTGGCAACGCGCGCGCGCTGGTGCAGCGCCACGGGGCAGACAAAAATGCGCGCGACGTATGGATCAACCCGCCGCCAATTCCACTGACGATGAAGGAAATGGACGCGGTGTACGAGTTGCCCTACGCGCGCCTGCCGCATCCATCGTATGGCGGCGCGAAAATCCCCGCTTATGAAATGATCCGTTTTTCGGTGACCATCCAGCGAGGGTGTTTCGGCGGCTGCACATTTTGTTCGATCACCGAGCACGAAGGGCGCGTCATCCAGAACCGCTCGGCGAATTCGATCATTGGTGAAATCGAAGCCATCCGCGACACCGTGCCGGGGTTCACCGGCGTGATTTCCGATTTGGGCGGGCCGACGGCGAACATGTATCGCTTGGCGTGCAAATCCAAAGCCATTGAAGCCGCCTGCCGCCGGCCGTCGTGCGTGTTCCCTGGCATTTGCCCGAATCTCAATACCGATCACGCGCCGCTGATCGATCTTTACCGCCGCGCGCGCGCGTTGCCGGGCATCAAGAAAATCTTGATCGGCTCCGGTGTGCGCTATGACCTTGCCGCCGAATCACCGGCGTATGTGAAGGAACTCGCGCAGCATCACGTCGGCGGCTATCTCAAGATCGCGCCGGAAGCGCTGGCTGAAGGGCCGCTCTCAAAAATGATGAAGCCCGGCATGGGCACGTACTACAAGTTCAAGGAACTCTTCGACAAGTATTCGATGGAAGCGGGTAAGGAGCAATACCTGATCCCGTATTTCATCGCCGCGCACCCCGGCACCACCGACGAAGACATGCTGGAGCTGGCCGTGTGGTTAAAGCAGAACGGATTCCGCGCCGACCAGGTGCAGGCGTTTTTGCCGTCGCCGATGGCCACCGCCACCGCGATGTATCACTCCGGCAAAAACCCGCTGCGCAAAGTCACGCGTGACAGTGCAGACGTAATCATCCCCAAGGGTTTGAAAGTGCGGCGGCTGCACAAGGCATTTTTGCGTTACCACGACGCCGAGAACTGGCCGATCTTGCGCGACGCGCTGCGCCGCATGGGCCGCGCCGATTTGATCGGCAACAGCAAGCGCCATCTGGTGCCCGCGTATCAGCCGCTGGGCACGGGTAAGAAGCCCGAAGGCGCGCGGCGTCCCGACAAGTATCAGAAGTTTCGCACCCAGCAGACGGGCTTACCGCCGGGGCCAGTGACTGTGGATAAGAAGATTCGGAGGTCGGTAAGGCCTGCAGCCCGGTCGTCGCGCGCTGGGCGCTAGAGGTAGTACCTGGCCCAAATGCGAAGTTCGCGAACTTGATAAGTGGATGCGCAACGCGAAGTTAGACCTCGGATCGGTCACAGCTTGTAAGTCCTAGAAGTGCTCAAGGTATTTCAGAAACTGCGGGCCAGTCATAAGGACTTTCCCTCTCGGCTTCCAAAGGTCGTTAAATGCGGTGCGAAGAAATCCCTGCTCATTTGAGACAAGTACGTCACCTTGCAGAAGATGGGCCATGACATTGAGATCCGCTTGCGCGTTTAAGTCGAGGACTGCATCTGGCTTCGTCATTGCGTAGAAACCCATGTACAGCATGTCGTAAACGAACTCAGTAAAGTACGGGTAGAAATTCTTGTTGCGGGACCAGCGATTAGCTACTTCTCCAGGATTTCGAGTATTGATGATGGCAGAGATGAATGCCCGCCCAGCATGATCCATCTCGGTTTGAACATACCCCCCTAGATTCGGTAGCCCGTGCTTTTCAGGCCGGTAACCGATTGCCTTCTTCCAATCCACAACTTCGGCGCGAATTTCTTTGGAGATTTTTCGTTGGGCAGCGCGCTTTTGGTCCTCAACGTCGCGTTCCGCCTTAGATGCGTGCCAAGCGTGCCACGTGCCATCTAGTGGAACATGGGGGAGCCGTCGTTTGAGAAGCTCGTAATCTCGACGTCGCATGAACTTACGCGCGTGGGGACCGCGTCCGCGCACTAGCTCCTCATGGAAGATGGCGTTGAAGTCGTTGCAAATGCAGTCGCATGTAGCAACGACAAATGGAAGCCACCTCGTAACAAGCTGATCTCGCTTCCCGGCGGAACCATAGGCCCGTAGTGTTTCTTCAATAAACACATGGCCGTAGATCGGGAATACTCGACGAGCCGCAAACAAGCGACGCAGCGGACTCTTCTCCAGCGAATCAAAGTTCTCTACGGAGAATATGTTTGAGTCGAATACAACGCGAACCGGTGCCATTCAGCTGAACGAGGTCTAACTGGTTTTAAACAGCAAAAACCGCCGGATAACATTCCGGCGTGACGGATAACATTCCAATCAAAAAACTTAAAAAATCAATAGAATCATATAGTTGAGATGAATTTCTGCATTTTCAACACAGATAAAATTGGAACGAAAAGCAACGACGTGCTACTGCGAAAGTAAGCCCATTTAATTCGATAGTTTCTTCTTGCCCCTTCACGCCGCCGGCTCCATCATTGCCTTGCGCAACAGCGGCGCGGCCTCACGCGAAGTGACGAACTGGATCAACGCCCGTGCCGCGTCCTGCTCTTTCGACGCCTTCAGGACGGCGACTTCGAACACGACATATTCGTGGAGGCCGGCAGGGAGGTCGCCCACGTAATCGGTACCAGCAACAGGCTTGCTGACGTTGAATTGCTGGATCGCCATTTCCACCTCGCCCCGCACGATGTAAGCGGCGGCGGGGCCGCCCACGGAGCGAACGGTCTTGGGCGCCATCTGTGCGGCAATGCCGAGCTTTTCGATGGCGCGCGCGGCGATTTGTCCGCTGCCGCCGAACGAGTAGGCAATCGATTTTGCGTTGAGCAGGGCTTTCTTGAACGCCTCTGGCGTGCTGATGTCGGGCCACGGCGCGCCGGACTTAACCGAGAGGCCCACCGCCGCGCGCGTGAAAACCGTGCTGGAGCCGCCGACTGTTTTACCGCCCTTGACGATGCGGTTCAGCGGTTCGCCATACAGCGAGATCAAATCAGATTGCGCGCCGGAGGCGAGCACTTTATCAAGTGTCGTGGCTGCGTCTTCCTGCGCGACGATGACTTTGTGGCCCGTGAGCCGGGTGAACGCCGGGGCAAGTTCGTGCCATGCGGTCAATGATCCCATGGAGGTTCGGACGACGAGTTCGCTCATAGTTTTCCCGGGCGCAGTCGATTTAAGCGCGCAATTTCACCAGACGGCAATCTATGCGCATCCCGCGCAGCGGTCAATCGCCGATTTTGCTGCTGCGCGGGCATACTGTTTGACTTTGCTTGGGATATCGCGTGATCCCGTTTCCCGCGTCAACACACACACTGCGGAAAAGTTTACACTGATCCTCCTCATCAGATTCTTTCTGCCAACCCATCCAACGATACGTGAGAGCCCAACATGACTGACACATCTCAATACAAGCCACCCGAAGTCTGGGTCTGGGAAAAAGGCGACAGCCCGAATTGGCGCTATAGCAGCATGAATCGTCCGATAGCGGGCGCAACGCACGAAAAGGTATTGCCGCGCGGCAAGCATCCGCTGCAGCTCTACTCGCTGGGCACGCCCAATGGCGTCAAGGTGACGATTCTGCTGGAGGAGTTGCTGGCGGCGGGGCACAAAGGCGCGGAATACGACGCCTGGCTGATCCGCATCGGCAATGGCGATCAATTTGGCAGCGGCTTTGTCGGGGTAAACCCAAATTCAAAAATTCCAGCGTTGATGGACTACAGCGGGCCGCAGCCACAACGTGTGTTCGAATCCGGCTCGATCCTGCTCTACCTTGCGGAAAAATTCGGCGCTTTCCTGCCCAAGGATGCCGGCAAGCGCACCGAAACGCTGAACTGGCTGTTCTGGCAGATGGGCTCAACGCCGTACGTCGGCGGCGGCTTCGGGCATTTCTATGACTATGCGCCGGTGAAGATCAAATACGCCATCGACCGCTTTGCCATGGAGACCAAACGCCTGCTCGACGTGCTCGACCGGCAACTCGCGAACAATCAATACGTCGCCGGTGATGAATATACGATTGCCGATATCGCGGCCTGGCCGTGGTACGGTAACGGCATGATGAACGGCGCTTCCTATGGCGACGCGCGCAAGTTCCTGCAGACGCATGAATACAAGAACCTCGCGCGCTGGACGAAGGAAATCGGCGAGCGCCCGGCTGTGAAGCGCGGGCGCATGGTCAATCGCACCAGCGGGGCGCCTGCGGAACAACTGCACGAACGCCACGATGCCAGCGACTTCGTGAACAAAACGCAGGACAAGATTGCTGCGGGCGGATAAGGCTGGCCTTACGTTTCATTGCGTTCTGTTTTGTTTCATTTGCGGGGCAACTGACCCTTGCCACTTGGGTGACCAAGCGCGCAAAAATCACGCGCCCTGCGCTACCTCAACCACCCCACGGTTGCGATACCGCCGCAGCGTGGTCATCACCAGTAAGTCCAGCACACAATAAAACGCGCCGGCGGCAAGCGGCGGGTTGGTGGTGGTCAGTGCGATCCAAGGTACATCGCTGCGCCACGCCCAGTTGCCCAGCCACGTGCCGTAAATTTCCATGGCCAGCGACAGCACGAACATCACGGCATAGAGTTTGCGGGAACGGTTGAAGGCCATGCATATCACCAGCATGGCAAACAGCAGCACGCCGAAGGTGTCGGCGCCGGTGGCGGCGAGCAGCAACACGAATGGTGCGGCCAAGGCCGGCGCGGCCCAGGTGATCCAGCCGGGGAGCCGCCGCGCGAGGATGATGCCGAGCATCAGCAGCAGCGCGTGGCCCGGCGGCACAAAGGCGGGTACGTTGCCAAGACGGTAATCGTATAGCCCCCAAGCCAGAGACAGAAAACATTCGCCGAGTGTTGCGTAGATTACGCAGGAAACCAGCGTGATTTTTTCCTCGCGCGGCGCGTGCCGCACCCATTGCCACAACAGCAGCCACACACCCGCGCTGGTCAGCGTTTGTCCCCAGAACGGCACGAGCTGGTCGAACGCCAGCCCACCGGCAATGACGGCGCAGATGATGAGCGCTCGGGTGGCGTCGCGCTGGTTGCTGCTAGCGCCGGTGATGGCGTAGGTTTCGTGGGCCATGGCAGGGTGCGATAATAGCAGGCCAATACTTGTGATCTCTTTCCTGTCATCAACCAGTCAATCAATGGAGTCCCCATGAAATCCTGCTGGATCGTTTCCCCCGCCACTTCCTGCACGCTCGAATTCAAGGAGCTGCCGATACCCGAACCGAAGGCCGGCGAAGTGGTGATCAAAAATTATGGTTCATCGCTTAACCGGGGCGAACTCATCGTGGGCAGCGTGGTTCACGGCGGGCCGTTAAAACTCGGTGGTGGCGACGGCGCCGGCATCGTGCATGCGGTGGGCGCGGGCGTGACCCAGTTCAAGGTGGGCGACAAGGTATATGGCCGCGTGATGGGTGGCTGGGCGGAGTATGTCGTCGGGCGTGCCGACCAGTTGATGCCGATGGGCGAGCGCATGACGTGGGAGCAGGCGGCCTCAGTGGGCGTGGCGTTTCTCACGGCTTACGAACTGATTTTTCCGCCGTACGGCAAACTGAAAAAAGGCGAGACGCTGCTGGTGGCTGGCGCGTCGTCAGGCGTGGGCGTCGCGGCGGTGCAGATCGGCAAGGCGCTGGGCGCGACGGTGATCGGCACGTCCGGCTCCGCCGAAAAACTGGCGAAGTTGAAGGCGGTGGGCATGGATCACGGCATTCAGACACGCAAAGGCGATTTTGCCGCGAAGTGCAAGGAACTCACCGGCGGCAAGGGCGTTGATCTGGCGATTAATCTCGTCGGCGGCTCAATATTCCCCGAACTCGTGCGTTCGCTGGCGCGCAAGGGGCGCATCGGCATTGTCGGCTACGTCGATGGCGTGCTGAAGGCCGAGCTGGATTTGAACGCGTTGCACGCCAACCGTTTCGAGGTTTATGGCGTTTCCAACAGCAAAGCGACCGCCGACGAAAAGGCCGATGCAATGCGCTGCTTCATCCGCGACGTCGCACCCATGCTGGCCGACGGGCGCATCGTGCCGGTGGTGGATAAAGTGTTTGCGTTTAACGATTTACCCGCTGCGAAGGCTTACGTCGATTCCGACTCGCAGATGGGCAAGGTGGTGGTGCGGGTGCAGTAACAGTGCCCATCGGCGCCTTGATAGTTAGGGGCGTATCCGGGTATTGAGTAGGCAACAAACTACCTTGTCATTCCCGCGAAGGCGGGAATCCATAGGGTGATTGCGATGCAAACTGTGTTATGGGTTCCCGCCTGCGCGGGAACGACAGAGTTTGATTTCTTTTAATCCGCGTGATTTTGTGGTGATTCACGCAAAACCCTGAACAACATTACTTTTTGCCGTCAGTTGTCTTAACCCGCACAGGCAAACTCATCTGCGTCTGCGTGACGATGGCCACCCGGCTGCCGTCGCCGCTATTCGTGACGGTGGTTTGCCACACGGATGTGGAGCGGCCGATGTGCAGCGGGATCGACACCACACGGATGATCGGCCCCACGCCGGACGCGAAAAAGTTGGTTTTGGATTCGAGCGTGCCGCCGCCATGATCGGGTGGCATGTTCATGCGCGCGCCCACCGCGCCGACCGCATCGGCAAGACTCATGATGGCGCCGCCGTTGACGCGGCCGTTCCAGTTGCAGTGCATGGGTTTGACCGGCATTTCCGCGACGACTTTCTTTTTGGTGACCGACACCAGGCGCATGCCGAGCGTGGTGGGCATGCCGCCCTTGAACACGCGGTTGTCGTCGGGGAATTTGTTTTTTACCGTCTTTTTCGCTTTGGCGGGGGAACGGGTTTTTTTCTTTGTTGTTGCCATGAATGCTCCGTCGGGTGATGCAGATTCAGTAGGGGAAAGGTTTGTCTCCAGTACTACACGCCGTATACTTGCCGCCATACGTCGTGATCGGGTGGAACGGGAGATTTCGTGGGCCGCATTGTAATGGGGATAGCCGGTGTTTGTCTGGCGGTGGCGTGGCCGTCCGCGTGGAACGAAGCGTTCGCACAATCTGAACCGTCCCAAATGTTTCCCTCGCGCCCGGTGCGGCTGATCGTGCCGTTCGCGCCGGGCGGTGCGGGTGACGTGCTGGCGCGCATTCTTGGTGCGCGGCTGACGGAAATCACCGGCGCGCAGCACGTGGTGGACAACCGTGGCGGCAGCGGCGGGTTGATCGGCACCGACATTACCGCCAAATCTGCCGGCAACGGTTACACGCAGCTGCTGCACAGCGCGGGCATTTCGTATGAACCGGCGCTGCGTGACAAGCTGCCGTACGACACGCTGCGCGATCTTGCGGCAATCACGCTGATCGGCAGCACGCCGAATGTGCTGGTGGTGCACCCCGCGTTCAGCGCGCGTACCGCGCGGGAATTGATCGCACTGGCGAAACAAAAGCCCGGCGCGGTGACGTTCGGTTCCGGCGGCGTCGGCAGTTCGTCCCATCTGGCGGTGGCGCTGTTTCAAAGCCTGGCCGGTGCGCGCTTTAATCACATTCCGTACAAAGGCGCGGGGCCGGCGCTGGGCGAAGTGATTGCCGGGCAAATCGGTTTCATGATCGCCACGGCGCCCGGCGCGTTGCCGCATGTGAAGAGTGGCCGGCTGATTGCGCTGGGTGTGTCCAGTGTTACGCGCGCGGCGGCGTTGCCTGAAACGCCCACCATCGCCGAGAGCGGTTTGCCTGGCTATGACTACGTGGCGTGGTTCGGCGTGTTCGCGGCGGGTGCCACGCCGCGTGCGTTGGTGGCACGCATGGATGCGCTCTATAAACAGGCGATAGCGGACGCGGAGACGCGCGCCAAACTGGAAATCGCGGGCATTACCCCACAGCCCACCACGCCGGAAAAATTTCAGGGCATGTTGCGCGACGAAATCGCCAAATGGCAGAAAATCATCGCGGCAGCGGGCATCAAGGCATCTTGAAAAATATTAATAAAAACAAATAGTTATGAATTCCACTCGCTGGCTGATACTGCCTTTGTGCGTGAGCGCCGCGCAGGCGCAGATCGTGGATTACCCCACCAAACCCATCCGCATGATCATCCCGTTCGCACCGGGCGGCGCGAACGATGTGTTCGGGCGGCTCGCGGGCATCAAGATCACCGAGGCGCTGGGGCAACAGGTGATCGTGGAAAACCGGGGCGGGGCGGGCGGCTCCATCGGCGTGGAGCTGGCCGCGAAGGCGCCGGCGGATGGCTACACGCTGGTGCTCGGCAATATCGCGAATCTGTCGGTGAATCCTACACTCTATCGCAAGCTCGGCTACAACCCGCTCACGGATTTACAGCCGATCACGCTGATGGCCAAGCTGCCGAGCATCCTTGTTGTGCATCCATCGCTGCCGGCGAAAAACGTCAAGGCGCTTATCGCACTGCCACGCGCACAACCAGCGCGGCTGACCTTTGGCACGGGCGGCGGCGGCAGCGGCAGCCACCTGACGATGGAGCTATTTAAGCTGCAAGCGAAGGTCGATCTCATTCACGTGCCTTACAAAGGTGTTGGCCCGGCGATGATCGACTTATTGGCCGGGCAAATCACCATGTCGTTTGGCGCGGTACCGGGGGTGGGGCCGTATATTCGCGACGTGCTCAATCCACGGCTGCGCGCGCTCGGCGTGACCAGTGCCGCGCGCATTGCGGCGTATCCCGATGTGGTGACCATCGCCGAAGCGGGTTTGCCCGGTTTTGAGGCGACATTGTGGTACGGCATACTCGCGCCAGCGAGCACGCCCGCGCCCATCGTCAATCGTCTACATGGGGTGCTGACCAAAGCGATGCAATCGCCGGATATGAAAGAGCGTTTCACCGCCGAAGGCGCGGAGCAGGTGAGCAGCACACCGCAGGCGTTTCAGGCGTTCATCAAGAGCGAACTCGAACGCTGGGCGGTGGTGGTGAAGGCTTCGGGCATGCGTGCCGAGTAATGCCGGCCTTGTGATGCTAGAATGCGATTGTAATCGATGGAAACTTTTTCAAAGGAGATAACATGCTGAAAATTGCAGCGGCCATTCTGTCAGGCGCGATCCTCGCGTCCTGTTCCACTACCGATACCGGCCCGGTGGTCAGGCTGAAGGATGGCGAGCAGGCCGTGCCCGCCGATTACAAAAGCTGGCCGAAATTCCTGATGAACGTGCAGCGCGGCGACGCCAAGCAAGTGCGCGACATTTACATCAACCCCGTCGGCGCGCGCACGCAAAAAGGCCAGACATTCCCCAATGGGACCATCATGGTGATGGAGAACTATGCCGCCAAGCCCGGCACGGACGGCAAGCTCGCCAAAGGCGAATTGCTGCGCGTGTTTGTCATGGGTAAGGGCGCGGGCTGGGGCGACAGCGCCCCGGAAGGTTTGAAAAATGGCGACTGGATTTATTCAGGCTATATGGCCGACGGCAAAACGCGTTCGCCGGAACCTTTCACCGCGTGCCGTTCCTGCCATTTGCCGTTGGCCAAGGCGGACTTTGTGTTCCGCGTTGACGAGTATTTCGCCACGCGCGACGGCGGCACGTATCGCGGCCCGGCAGCTGGCGGGTACTAAGCAGCAGCACAAGAGCGGGGGCAGCGCAGTCTGCCCCAAATTGCCTTAACCTGCTACGCCAGCGAAGCCACCATGCCGCCATCCACTTGTATGGCGGCACCAGTGGTAAATCCGGCCAAGTCCGAGCATAAGAATGCCACCATCGCGCCGAGCTCTTCTGGCCGGCCAATACGGCGCATCGGCACCTGCTGTGCGCGTACCTTAAAGTCATAACTTCTGCCGAGCGCCTCGGTGCCGATTGAGGCCGGGCACACGGTGTTGACGGTGACGCCGCTGGCGGCGATTTCATTCGCCAGATGCCGCAAATACCCGGTCAGTCCGGCGCGAAACACCGTCGATAATCCGTGCTTGACCATCGGCTGCTTTACTGATGCCGAGGTGATGCCGACGATGCGTCCCCAGCCGCGCGATACCAGCAGCGGCGCAACCTTGCCCACCACGCGCACCGCGCCCCGCAATTGGGTTTCATACGCGTCCTGCCAGCGCGCATCTTCAGTTTCGTCCAGCACTTCGCGCATCGGCACCGGTGGGCGTCCGGTGTTGAGCACCAGAATGTCCGGGCCGCCAAATTCGCGTTGCGTTTCGGTGATCAGGCGGTCGACATCGGCGGGCACGCGCATGTCGCCCGGCACGGGCAGTGTTTTCACACCGAAAGTTTTCGCGATGTCCGCGGCCTTCGCGCGCAAGGTGTCGGCCGAGCGCGCAAATATCACGAGGTTGACGCCTTCAGCCGCCAGCGCGCGCGCGGCGTATTCGCCGAGGCCTGAGCTTGCGGCAGTGACGATGGCGGTTTTTGCGGTGATGCCGAGATTCATTGAGTAGTCCTAACAAATAAATGGGGTGCTTTGTAAGTATTTGTTTTTATTAAATAAATTTTGGCTAAAAGGGCAGGCCATTCTTCAGTAAATCCCGCGCCACCACCCAGCGGTGAATCTCGCTTGGCCCTTCGACGATGCGGTAAATGCGCACCACGCGTGAGATGTATTCCAGGGGCAGATCCTTGGTCATACCCATGCCACCGAACAACTGCATCGCGCGGTCGGCGACCACGCCGACCATTTCGGTGGCTTGCACTTTGACCATCGAGGCGTCGCGGCGAGTGTCGTTCCCGTGATCGAGGTCCCACGCGAGTTTGTAGAGGGCAAGGCGCGTCATTTCGATTTCGCGGTAGCTGTCGGCGATCCACCATTGCACCGCCTGCCGTTCCGAGAGCGGCGCGCCGAACGTGCTGCGTACTTTCGCCTGCTCGATCATCATTTTGAGGCAGCGCGTGGCCAGCCCCACACAGGTGGCGGCGATTTCCATGCGGCGCAGGCCGAGCCGGCGTTGCAGCGGCGCGAAGGCGCCCCCGACTTCGCCGAGCACCTGGTCGTCGGTGGCGACCACGTTTTCGAAGTAAATGTCGTAGGGCTGGTAGTCGCCGATGGTCGGATGCGCGGTGGGCACGCTGATACCGGGTTGTTTTGCATCGAGCAAAAACGTGGTCATGCCGCCGCGCGAACCCTTGGCGGGGTCGGTGAGTGTGACCACGATCATGAAGTCGGCGTAGCGCGCGTGGGTGATAAACGTCTTGCTGCCGTTCAAAATCCATTGGCCGTTCTTACGCTCGGCGCGCATTTTGATGCCGGAGGCGTCCGCGCCCGCGCCCGGCTCGGTGATGGCGATGCACGATTGGGATTCGCCGCGCAAAAACGGTTTCAGGTATTTGTCGATCTGCGTGCCTTTGCACGATTCGAGCAGCATGAACACGTCGGGAAAATTCGGCGCGAAGCCGAACGGAAACAGAATGCTGTGTTTTAACTGCTCCACCACCACGCACTTGGCGAGTATGCTCGCGCCCGCGCCGCCGTGTTCCTCCGGCACTTCAAGGCCCACCAGCCCGGCGGCGCGCGCCTTGTCCAGCAACTGTTTTTCGAGGTCCGGCGGCAGCAGCGGCAAATCGGTGTAGCCGCGCTCGGCCTCGCGGCGGATCACCAGCGGCTCGTGCGGGATCAGCTCGCGCGTGGTGAAGCGCGCTGCGGCGTCGCGCAGCATGCGCAGTTCTTCGGGCAGTTCAAAATTCATGGTTCTTGTTCCGCTGGGGTTTACTTGGTATTGTCGGTGGCGAGTAGGTCGATTCTGCCATAGCAGTCCCGCGCAGCATCAATTCGCGCAAAAAACTTTCTTCTCTTTCATTCCCGCGAAAGCGGGAATCCATAAGCCGTCGCAAATGGCACTGTGTTATGGATTCCCGCTTTCGCGGGAATGACAGGACTGGTACGTAACCTGCTCTGATCTCCGTGTACAGGAAAAGCCAACCATGAAAATGATTTCCCCCGACCGCGTGCAACTCTCCGCCGACGAGGCGCGCACGCTGTCCATCAACGCGCTGAAAAAAGCGGGTTTCGACGACGAGCAGGCTGGCGTCATTGCCGGGCACGTGCTGGATGCCGCGTTGTGCGGCTACGAATATTCAGGCTTGCCGAAATTGCTGAATGTGTTCGAGCACCGCAACCTGCGCCAGACGCGCCGCAAGCTGCGCGCGGTGCATGAAACGCCGGTATCGGCGATGATTGATGGCGGCAACAACTGCGGCATGTACACGCTGATGCGCGCGGCGGAGATGGCCATCGAGCGCGCGCAACAGCACGGTTTCGCGGTGATCGGCATGAACAACAGCTGGATGAGCGGGCGTGGCGCGATTTTCGTCGAGACCATTGCGCGCGCCGGGTTGATCGGCATCCACACCGTGAGTTCCACGCGCCATGTCGCACCGCCGGGTGGGGCGAAAGCCGCGTATGGCACGAACCCGCTGTCGTTTGGCTTTCCGACGGCGGGTGACCCCTTCGTGATCGACATGGGAACGTCGGCCTTCATGTCCACCGACCTTCAATTCCGAGAGCGGCGCGGCGAACAGCTGCCGGAAGGTGTCGCCATCGACGCGCAGGGCAGGCCCACGCGCGACCCTACGGCCATGCGCAACGGCGGCGCGCTGCTGGCGTTCGGCGGCTACAAGGGTTTCGCCATGGCGATGGCGGCGCAGGCGCTGGGCGTGTTCTGCGGGTCCGGCAACGATCAGGAACAGAACTACGGTTATCTGATGATGGCGATGAAGCCGGATTTGCTGATGCCGCTGGCGGATTACCGCAAGCAGCTGAGCGAAAACCTCGCGCGCATCAAGGCCACGCCGCGATTGCCGGGCGTGGAAGAAATCCGCTTGCCGGGCGAGCGTTCGTTCCGCGAGCGCGAGCAGCGGCTGCGCGAAGGCATTGTCATCGACAAGTTTATTTACGATGCGCTGCTGGCAGTGCCCGCCGGGCAGCTTCCGCCGCTGTTGTAAAAATTACAATAAAAACAAATAGTTAAGGCATTTCGATGGAGGTGCGTGGCACCCTTGCGGCGTGGTTACGCCGTCCGTCGCGTCAGCGATGACGTTACCAAGCCGAAGATGTAGTGCGTTCGGCTAATAGCCGGCCGCTGCGCGGGCGGCGTAGGCGTGCTTGAAAACTTTTCGAGCTACCCCATTTACTTTTTGTCAGCGGTTGTCCGGCCCGGTTTCCCGAGGGTTCGCGTCAAGGCTGTTGTGAAAAATTCACGGTTTTGCGCAACGGACTGTAACCGCGACAGAGGCGGCGCGTTAGTGGAACTGTAGTGTGGGCAAAAGCAGCTTTTCACGGGAGGCGTCACGGTAACTTGCAAGGAGGTGGCTCATGAACGTGGTCTACAACAGCGAAAACTTCTACGTGGTCGAATACGCCGACAGGCGCGGTTTCGAGCTGGTGGATAAGCACAGCCGCCGCAGCACGTTCTTCCAGGGCGATGTCGCCGAAAAATTTGCCCAGTCCGTCAACAATATTCTTTCCGAAGACAACTCGCCGGAAGCGGTCGATGAATTTCAGAGCAACTTCGGCGTTGTGATGGGGCAGCCGCTGGTGCTGCATTAAGGGGGCACGGGGTTTCGCGGTCGGGGCCTTGCTTCGCGCGCCGTGGCGGAATCTGGCCCGCCACGGTAGATCTTCGCTGTAACTATTTGTTTTAAAAAGAATATTTTTGTATACTCTGAGGGTGTGGAACGCGCGTGGAAAGTTCACGCGCGAGTTTTTTTGTACGCTCAGTACAACAGTTAAATCCCTCACCGCGAATTTCCGCCATGACGACCAAGACAACCGTGTCGAATTACCCGCCAACGCCCGGATTGCTGGATAACACCCAGATCACACAGGTTTCCCAAAGCAGATACATCGCCCACATCGCGGTGCCCTGCCGCAATCTGGATGAAACCGCGCGCTGGTATTCGCAGGTGCTGGGCGCACAGCCGGTGCGCATCCTCGATGACCGCGTAACCTTCAGCTTCGGCGGCGTGCTGCAACTGGTGTGTCATCTTGAACGGCGGGCGATCGAGCTGTCGCCGCGAGCGTATCCGCGGCATTTCGGCCTGACGTTTCTGAACATGGAAGACTTCAACCGCATGCGTGATCATGTCACGAAACAGGACGTCAAGGTGCTGATGCAGCCGACCGCGCGCTTTGCCGATACGCCGCATGAGCACCAGACGTTCATGGTGGTCGATCCTTCCGGCAACGTGCTGGAATTCAAGTGCTATCTGAGGCCGGAACTGAGCTACTGAGCGGCGCTGCCCCGCGTGCAATGCTTTCCGCAACGATTCCGTGACACTGGCGCGGAATCAACTTGTTACAGCCGAATTCGTTACAATCTGAAGCCGTCTCGCCGTGCCCAGGGTCGCAGGGTTCCCGTGGTTCGCTTGAGAACAGAGCCTGCCCGATAACAATAATTTACATACTTCTATCAGGGACCCCCGCATGGCCGACATGATCATGGTGATTTGTATCGTGACCAGCGCGTATTTCATACGCGGCATCACGGGCTTTGGTTCCGGTCTGATTTCGATTCCGCTGCTGGCGCTTTCTCATCCGCTGACGTTTGCGATACCCCTGTTGCTGGCGCTCGACTTCACGGCAGCCATGGTGCTTGGCGGGGTCAACCGCAAGCAGACTGAGTGGAGCGAAATCAAGGTCTTGCTGCCGGCCGGTATCGTGGGTGGGATGGTCGGTGTGGTGGCGCTGCTCAAATTGCCCACAACGCCGATTCTGGTAGCGCTCGGCGCCTTCACCATGTTTTTCGGATTTCGCAACGTGTTTGGCCTGCAGCCGGTGGGGCAGATCAACAAGATTTGGGCGGTGCCCGCAGGGCTTGCCGGTGGGGCCACCGGTGCGTTGTTTGGCGTTGGTTCTCCACCGTACGTGATGTATTTATCGCGCCGGCTTAGCGACAAAAGCCAGATGCGCGCGACGTTTTCCTGGCTGATTGCGGTGGACGGCGCGGCACGTCTGATCTGGTTCGCCATCGCCGGCTTGCTGTTTGACGGCAAACTGATTACGGCCTATCTGGTGTGTCTGATTCCCATGGCTTTTGGCCTGTATTCCGGTAATAAAGTGCACATGGACATGACCAGCGGCGGGATGCTGAAGGCGGTAGGCATGCTGCTGGTATTGAGTGGCGCGATGCTGTTCTTGAAGGCGGTTGCATGACGCGCGGCCGGTTGTGCCGCGGGAAGGGGGGCGCTATGATGGAACTCCATCGAAAAACTGGGATTCTCGAGGGGACGATGAGACTGGCAATAATGGCACGTGCGGTATTTGCGTTGGCACTGGCGATGGTGTGGCCGCTGACAGTTCAGGCACAAGCGCAGGCGCCGGCCAAGCCCTACGCGTTCAACGTGCTTAACCAGCGTACGCTGGCGCTGACCGCCGAGTACTGGAATCCGATACTGACCTACGTCAGCAAGAAAAGTGGCGTGCCACTGGAATAGAAGCTGACCCGGACTGCACAGGAAGGCAACGCGATCGCTGAAAAAGGCGGCTACGATTTTCTGTACACCAACCATTTTTTCACGCCGGAACGCGACGGCTTGGGATTTCAGGTGATTGCGCGGCCGGTGGGGCCGGGCTTGCAGTCGCAAATCGTCGTTCCCAGCGATTCGCCGGCACGCACACTGCAGGATCTCGAAGGCAAGGACGTTGGGTTCGTATCGCGGGACGGTTTTTCCGGTTACTACGTTCCGCTGGACGCCCTGTTGCGAGCCAAGGTCAGGGTAAACATGTCCATCACCGGCAATCAGGAGGCATCGGTGGCGCAGCTCAAGGTGGGCAAGATTGCGGCGGCGGGTGTCAATGGTCTGATTCTGGAGCGCTATGCGCGCCGTGAAGGTTTTGCTTATCGCGCACTGTGGACGTCGCCGATGTATCCCGATTTGTGCATCATGGCGCACAAGCGCGTTCCGGCAGACAAAATCGCGGCTGTGCGGGCGGCGTTGGTGGGAATGAACAAGGATCCGGAAGGGCGCAAGGTGCTCGAGGCATCGGCGGCCGTTATAAAGGCCACTGGCGATACCGGTTTCGTGGCGTCGGACGACAAGGAATACGACGGTTACCGGACGTTCTTCAAGAATACCCTGGTGAAAAGGTAACGGCGAGAATGGCGCGGGACGAGTCTTCGCGGGAAGTGGGAATGCAGAGACCCTGGTATCAATTCTGGATGGATTGGGGGCTGGTGCCGCGGTTGATGGCCACGGTGGGCATCGCCGTGGTCGCCGGTGGCGTACTCCAATCGTCGCTGCTGGTGATTGAAGGCGCGGCTGAACACAACGCGCGGCTAGAGCGCGAAATGAAAGAGTTTCTGAATTACCTTGCGCCCGTCGTGGCGGATCAGGCGTTGACCGGCGATTATGCAGCCATCGAGCAGACGCTGAAAAAGCAGGTGACGCGCACGGAAATACAGGCTTTGTGGTGGAGTGATCAAGCGGGGCGCACGTTGCGCGCCTCCGACGTTGTCGACAAGCGCACGGCGCCGGGCTGGTTTTGCGACGTGATCGACATCAAGGTTGTTGCAGATCAATCGGTTCCGGTGGAAGCTGGCGGCGTGCAGTACGGCGAGTTGCACGGGCAAATGTCGCCTATTCATGCGCAAAACCGCCTTTGGCAGCAGTTCGTCAAGCAGCTGCAGATCGTGGTGGCGACATTGTTTCTGATGCTGCAATTCATCTGGCTGATTTTTCGTGGCAATTTGAGCACGTTGCGCGATCTGACCACCGGCGCCAATCGATTCAGTCAGGGCGACTACGCCGTGCGGATCAAATCCGATGGCGCGCCCGAAGTACGGCAGGCCGCGGACGCCTTCAACAACATGGCCACCAACACCGAGACGCTGCTTACCTCGCTCGGGCAAAGCGAGGCGAAGAACCGGCTGCTTGCGTCCATCGTTGAGCAATCAAGCGAGGCGATCTGGACCACGGATCTGGATGGCCGCGTGACCAGCTGGAACGCGGGTGCTGCCGCGATGTTCGGTTACAGTGCCGCCGATGTGATGGGCCACGTCGTCAACGAAACCGGAAAAATTGATCCGGCTGTGGAAAGTGATCGTTGGCGGCGTTTGAAGCAACTGGAAAAATTTTCGTACGACAGCAGGGCGGCGAAGCAGTCCGGCGAAGAGATCTACATTCAGGTCGCCGTGGCGCCCCTGCTGGGCGCCGATGGGCAGTGCGTGGGCAAGATTGCCGTGGCGCGCGATGTGACAGAGCGCAACCGCCATGAAGAGGCGTTGCGCAACGCACGCGCCGCGGCCGAGAGTGCCAGCCAGGCGAAGAGCGCGTTCCTTGCGCGCATGAGCCATGAAATCCGCACGCCGATGAATGGCGTGCTTGGCATGACCGAACTGTTGCTGGAAACCGGGCTCACCAGCACGCAGCGCAAGTACGCCGAAACCGTGCACCGTTCGGGCAACAACCTGCTTGGCATCATCAACGACGTGCTGGATTTTTCCAAGATCGAGGCCGGCAAGCTGGAGCTGGAACAGGTCGAACTGGACGTGCGGCGCACGCTGGAAGACGTTGTCGACATGCTGGCCGAGCGTGCCCACACCAAGGGGCTGGAACTTGCGTGCGGCATTCCGTCCGATTTGCCGGTGCAGTTAGTGGGTGACCCACTGCGGTTGCGGCAGGTACTGACCAATCTTGCCGGCAATGCGATCAAATTCACCGCGTCCGGTTCGGTGCTGATCAGTGCGGCATGCCTGGAAGACGCGGGTGGCAAGGTGACGCTGCGGTTCGAGGTCAAGGACACCGGGCCGGGAATCGCGCTTGAAGCGCAGGGCCGTATTTTCGACGAATTCTCGCAGGCTGACGGCTCCACCACACGTCAGCACGGCGGGTCGGGTCTGGGGCTGGCGATCAGCAAACAGTTGGTGGAAATGATGGGCGGGCGCATCCAGGTGGAATCGGTGCCCGGCGCCGGCGCCACCTTCTGGTTTACTGCGGTGTTCCGTCGCGCCAACCCGGCGGGCCAGATGCCCGCGGTAGCGGACAGCGCCGCTGCGGTAAAGCTCGAAGGCGTGCGTGCGCTGCTGGTGGAATCGAGTGCGGTGAGCCGCGGCATACTGACCGCGCAGGCCAACGGCTGGCGCATGGTCACCCGCGTCACCGATACGCTTGAGCAGGCGCTGCCTCTTCTGAAGCAGGCGGCCGCGCGCGGCGTGCCGTTTGATATTGTGGTGGTGGACATGGGATTTGCCGAAGAGAACCCGCTGGGCTTTGCGCGATCCGTTCGCGCTGATCCGGCAATTTCGCGCGCGCGGTTGGTGATGATGGTGCCGGTGGGCAATCACGCCATCATTCAGGAAGCGCGCGATTCCGGTATCGATGCCTGTCTGGTGAAGCCCGTACGGCAGTCGGCGCTCTACGAGGCGCTGGTGGGGGTCATGGGCGGCTACTCCGAAGCCGTGGGCGATGCCGGCGGCGCGGGTAAAAAGGCCGCGCCGGTGACCAGAACCAACCGCACGGTTTTGCTGGTCGAGGACAATCTGGTGAATCAGGCAGTGGCGCTCGGCATGCTGAAGAATCTGCTGGGCTATAACGTGACGGTTGCCGGCAACGGCCAGCAGGCGGTTGAGCTTTACGAGAAGTCGTCGTTTGATCTGATATTGATGGATTGCCACATGCCGGTGATGGACGGCTTCGAGGCCACGCGCGAAATCCGCAAGCGCGAAGGACAATCTGGCAAGCGCATCCCCATTGTGGCCTTGACAGCCAACGCGCTGGCGCAGGATCGCGTCGATTGCCTGAATGCCGGCATGGACGATCATCTGGGCAAACCGTTCAGCCGCCAGCAGATACAGGAAATGGTCGAACGCTGGATGCCGCAGGATGCCCAGACGGCGTTAAGCCGAACGGCGCGTATCGCGGTCGGAAAGCAGTTGCCGGTGGACGTGGTGCTCGACCGGCGTGTGTTGCGGCAACTGAGCGAACTGCAGGGCGGCGACGGCAGCGCGCTGCTGGCCAGCATTTTGAATATTTTCTCGCTGGAATCGCCGAAGGAAGTCGCAGCACTGGCTCGGGCGGTTACCGCCGGAGACGCATCCGGGATCACGCGCTCGGCGCATTCCCTGAAATCGAGCAGCGGTAATATCGGCGCCACGGTTTTGAGCCAGATTTGTGCCGATCTGGAGGCTGTTGGCTGTGGTGGCGACACCGGGTCGGCGCCGGGATTGTACGAAAAGCTCGAAGCAGAGCACGTGCGCGTTCAGGCCGCAGTGCGGGCAGAGCTTGCTGCATTGACGCCAGCGTAAGCGTGCCGGTTTACCGCCCCATGCGGATTTGTGAGTGAAGGAGACGATGATGCAGGTTACACGACTGACCCCGCAGTTTGGCGCTGCCATTACCGGCGTGGATCTTGGCCGGTTGGATGACGCGCAGTTCGCCGCGATCAAACAGGTCTGGCATCAACACCGCGGCTTGATGGCGTTTCCGAAGCAGAATATTTCGGACGATGCGCTGCTTGCGTTCTCCCGGCGATTTGGGCCGCTTGATCCACCACCGAATCAGGAAAATGGCCGTCAATCGCCGGCGGGCTATCCCGACATCTACGTGATATCCAACGTCAAGGACAACGCGGGGCGGCCGATCGGTGCGCTGGGCGATGGCGAAGCCGTATGGCACACCGACATGAGCTACGAATCCATGCCGCCGCTAGCCTCGATGCTGACCGCGCGCGAGATACCTTCGAGCGGCGGCGACACCTGGTTCACCGACATGACCGGCGTTTACGAAGACCTGCCGCCCGCGCTTAAAAAGCGTGTTGCCTCGCTGAAGGTCAAGCACGACGGCACTTACAACTCGGGCGGATTTTTGCGCGCGGGTGTGAAGCCCACCGACAATCCGATGCAAGCGCCCGGCACGCTGCACCCGGCGGTGATCCGCATTCCTGAAACCGGCGATGCGGTACTGTATCTGGGGCGCCGCCGCATGTCGTATATACCCGGCCTTTCGCTTGAAGAAAGCGAGGCGCTGTTGAACGAGCTGTGGAAATATCCTGCTGCCGAGCATCGCATCTACAAACACCGCTGGAGTATCGGTGATCTGGTGGTTTGGGATAACCGCACCACCATGCACCGGCGCGATCCGTTTCCCCCGACGCAGCGGCGGCTCATGCACCGCACGCAGATCAAAGGCGTGGCGGCGCCGGCAGCTTTCCCGACTTAAAAATTATTAATAAAAACAAATAGTTATGAAGGTGCTTTGGCGAGCGTAGCCCCTCCAGCGAGCGCATTGTCTCCAGCTGGCGCAGCGGCGCGCGTGTTGAACTCCGGCGCGATCTCGCGCGCGAAGCGCCGCAGGGTGTCGCGCGAGCCGCCGCCCATGCTGGCAAGCAGATAATGCACGCCCACGGCCTGCAGCGCTTCCAGTTTGCGCGCAATGTCATCCGGGCTGCCGCACAGCGCCGCGGCTTCGTTGCCGCTGGCGGACGTGGAATACGACAGTACGTGCGAACCGCCGCTTTGCCCCGGCGTGCGCGCGACATCGATGGTGCGCTGGCGCATGCGCGCGGCGCGGTCGAGCGCGTTGCGGCGGTCAGCTTCATCCTTGGCCACGTAGACATCACGTGCCACGGCAACACTCATCGGGTCGAACACGCGCCCGCGCGCCTCGACTTCCTGTTTGAATAGCGCAATGCGCTCACCAATGACCTCGACTTGCGCGAATTGGTCGAGCAGCAGATTACAGCCGCGCTCGGCCACTTTGCGTATTGATGGCGCGCTGCCTGCCGCCATCCAAAGCGCGGGGTGCGGCTTTTGCGCGGCGGGCGGTTCGACGATGATGTCGTCGAACTGCCAGAAACGGCCGTGGTGCGAAAAGCGCTCGGTAGATGTCCACGCCCGGATCATCACGTCCAGCGCCTCGTCAAATCGCGCTTCGGCTTCGTCCGCCGGCACGTTAAAGCCCTTGAACTCGTTGTGCCGGTAGCCCTTGCCGATGCCGAGGTCGAGGCGCCCGCCGGACAGCAAATCGAGCGTTGCCGCCTGCTCGGCGAGCAGCACCGGGTTGTGCCATGGCAGCACCATCACTGCCGTGCCCACACGCAGCTTCTTTGTGCGTGCAGCAAGCCACGTCAGCAAATTCAGTGTCGCAGAAATCTGCGTCCAGCCGGTAAAGTGGTGCTCCACGCAAAACGTGCTGTGGTACCCCAGTGCATCGGCCTCGACGTGAAAATCAATGTAGTCATGAAAGCCCTGGCCCACCCCCGCGCCGAGCGTGGTGCTGGTGGCCTGCGCGCCGCCAAAAAGTCCGAAGATCATCGATTCAGCAATATTGACGCGCTAACCGCAAGCCACCGTGTAAACGTCTTCCACGCCCTGCGGCAATTGCGATTCATGCCAGGTTGTACCGGTGTCGGGCGAGGCAAATACCTGCCCGCAGCGCGACACGCAGGCCAGCGCCGCGGCGTCACGTGGGCTGACTGCGGCGTACATCATGGTGGCGCGGGCGGTGAAGCCGTGGTCCATGCGCCGCCAGCTCTCGCCGACATCGTCGCTGCGCCACAGCGAACCCACCTTGCCTCGCGAGGATTCCGACAGGCACGCGTACAGCACGCGCGGGTCGTGTGGCGACACCAGTACATTGCGGCAATAGGTCATCGGCGAATGGCGGCCGACTTCAATGTCGTTCCATGTCACCCCGCGATCAAGGCTTTTGAAGATGCCCATGCGTACTGCCAGATAGGGATTGCCGCTGCTGGCGGACGTGAGGGCAATGGCGTGCGAATCGAGCATGCCGGAAGCATCGGTGCTGCTGGTGAGACGGCTTTTCAGATGATCGTGATCCTCGGATAGCTTGATGAGATGCGCCGACAGATCCGTCCACGTTTCGCCGCCGTCGCTGCTGCGCAGCACGCCGCTCACTTCCAGCGCGGCATACACATCGTCGGGCCGCCCGGTGTCGGCGGCAATGCCGATGGTGCGCGTGGGAAAATCCATCGGGCAGTGGCCGGTATCAATGGCCTTGCTCAGCTTTTTCCAGTTGTTGCCGCCATCTTCACTGCGGTAAAAGCCCACCGGCGCGGCGCCCGCGTACATGACTTGCGGTTTGGTCGGATGAAACGCAATCGACCAGATGACGATATTGCGTTCGGGAAAACCAAGCCGCTCCCAAGTGTCGCCGCCATCGGTGCTGCGATAGGGGCCGTCTTGTGTGCCAACATAAATCACATCGCGCTCGCGCGGGTGAAATACGATGACACGTGCTTCGACGTTTTCCGGCAACCCTTTGCTCAGCGATTCCCACGCTGACATCGTGAAATCATCATTCAGCATTTTGCGGAAAAATCCGCCCCGATAGTGTTTGTAATGAGCGCCGCCGGCGAATACACGGGTCGGGCTGGGGGTGCTGGATGGGCTGGACATGATGCGTTCCTTTCAGAATTCGGGGTGGTCGCGCAGCGTAGTGCAAGGCGGGCGATCTTCTAACAGCGGCGCAGAAATGGATTTTCGCAATTGAGTCTAGTGCCGCGCCACAGCAGGGTCAACGACCACATTTTGTCCTGGTGGGCTGTGGCGAAGATGATTGTAACTATCTGTTTTTATTGGGATATTTTTATATCAAGCGCTGTGCTCATTAATCCGCGCACTGCAATCATCAACGCCTGACCGGCAATGTCTTCGGCGATGACAACATCGTGCTGACGCTCATTGCGGTGCTTTGCCACCAGCGTGTAGCGTGGCGTCGCGCTGAAAAAATTCTGATAACGCGCGCTGATGCGCGGCTCGATATCGGTAATGTCTTCGCGGCGAATCGCGTTGGCCGTGCACCGATAGCCAAACACGCGCCGCTCGCTGCGTGCGCCGGTGGCGTCGATTTCCACGCGCAACGCGTTGGCCATGATATACGCCGCAAGCCCCGCGAAAACCACGCTGGCGATGATAAACGGGGCAGCGAATCCGCCGATCAGCGCCAGCGAAACCATGGCTGAGGCATTCGCGCCATCTAGCGGCAACAGTGCGGAAAGTCCCAGTGCGGGCATCAAGCCGCACAGCAGGGCGAATCCGCCCATGCATAATGCCGCGCCGGGCGAACGTCCCATCGGGAATTCCAGCACAATGCCGTCTGCCGTGCGTCGAGCAACAGCGCCGCCGCCCAGCGGCAACGGTTCCTGCAAGGGCCCCGGATCAGTCAAGCCGGATGTTGGCGAATTTGGCAACCTTCGCCCACTTGTCCATTTCCTGCCGCGCAAACGCGGTGAACTGCTCTGGCGGCATGCCGGAAGCCATCGCGCCCTGCGCGAGGAACTTCTCGCGTGTGTCGGCCGACTTCAGCATGGCGGCGAGTTCTTGATAGACCTTTGCCGTAATGTCGCGCGGCGTGTTGGCGGGCATCACGACGGATTGCCACGAGCTGCCGTCAAAGCCCTTGATACCGCTTTCGTCTACCGTCGGCAGGTTGGGCATCGGCGGAAAGCGCTCGCGCGTGGAAATCGCAATCGGCTTCAATTTTCCGCCCTGCACCTGGGGTATCACCGTTGCCGCGGTGTTGAACGCCAGCTGGATCTGTCCGGCGATCTGGTCGACCACCGCCGGCGCCTGCCCCTTGTACGGCACGTGAACCATTTTGATGCCCGCCATGCTGTTCAACATTTCCATCAACATGTGCGGGCTGGTGCCGTTGCCGGTGGAGGCATAGGTCAACTGGCCGGGGCTTGCCTTGGCGAGCGCCACGATATCGCTGACGGATTTGGCGGGCAGCGCGGGATGCACGGTCAGCAGGCTCGGCAGCATTGCCATCAGCGTGATATGGCTGAAATCCTTCATCGGATTAAATGCGAGCTTCTTGTAGATCGCCGGTGATATCACCTGCGCCACGGTCATCATGCAAATGGTGTAGCCGTCGGGTGGCGATTTGGCGCACAAATCCGCACCGATATTGCCGCCGGCGCCCGCACGATTGTCGGCGATGACCTGCACGTTGAACGCACGCGCCAGCCGGTCGCCCGCCGCACGCCCCATCAGGTCGGTCGGCCCACCTGGCGGAAATGGGATGATGAAGCGGATCGATTTCGACGGATAAGCCTGTGCATAAACTGCCTGCGCGTAAAACCCTGTTGCCGCCAACCACAGCAGCACGCCGGTGGGCAACCTTCCTCGAAACTTCATGATTTTCTCCTCGGGATATTCGGGCCGCAGTTTACCGCGCCGGGCGCGAGCCGTAATGGGCTTTTGGCACGGCAGGCGAAACAGCGGTATTATTGGCGCATGAAGACCGTCATCGACCTGCTTCGACTGTTCTCTGCGTGCGCTTGCGGGCTGTTGCCGTTGCTGGCACAGGCGCAGGTGGGCATCGTTCGTACTGTCGAAGGCCAGGTGCGTGTGTTTTCGGCCAAAGCCGAATGTGCGCCGCGTTATGGGCTGGACGTCGATGAAGGCGACATCGTGCGCACCGGCGACAAGGCGTGGGCGCTGCTCACCATGATGGACGGTTCCAAAATCACCGTGCGCCCTGATACCGAGTTACGCGTGGACGTTTATCGGTTTACCGAAGCGGGCGAGTCGGCGCAAAACCGCGCGCAGTTGATGTTATTACGCGGCGCGGTGCGCGTGACGCCGGGCCGAATTGCCAAGGGCCGGAATGCCGGATTTGACGTCAACATGCCGGACGCCACGATGACCCTGCGTGGCGAAGATCAGGATGTCACCTACATTGTGCCGCAGGTTTCCACGCGTGGTGACGCGCTGGCGGGTGCTTATGGCAAGTCCTATGCCGGCGAGGCAGTCATGAAAACTGCGGGCGGTTCAGTGACCATCAAGCCGGGGCAGGTGGCGTTTGCCGAGACCAAGGTGCGCAAGCCGCCTCAGGTGCTGACGGCTGACCCGTATTTTTATCATTGGCACAGCTATATCGACCGCCGCGCCGCGGTCATCGAAGAAAAGCTCGCCGCAGATTTGCGTTAGTGCTCAGCGTTTGCCGCTTTCAGGCGGCCAGCTTCACAATGGATGCACCGCGCGGCGGTTTGGCGATAAAGCGCTTCAATATTTTATAGGTATCGACGTCGAACACTGGCGCTTCGTGTGCCCGGTTGGCGGAACAGATGTCGTGCAACTCGGCTTCGCTGCGTGCCGTGCCGAGATAACACCAGCGATCTAGCACATGCAGTTCGGTGGGTCTGCCTGTGCCGTCCGTACCTTCGTCGGGTGCACTTTCCCGAATGGCGATACGGCCCTTAAATGGCCATGGCAGTGTGCGCATCGAGGCCAGCGCCTCCCGCAGGCGCAGCGCGTGTTGTTCCGGGGACTCCAGCCCCACGCAGGCGCCGCGGCAGCGCTTGATCTGGTGGGCGAAACACGGGCCCGCACCTGCAGCGGATCGCTTTTCCAGTCCCAGCAAAATATTGCAAAGGCCGTGCGAGGCGGCGATCTCGCGCAACGCTTCCAGCGCGGTCGCGCGCGAGCGAAACAGGCCGTACAACTCGCCAAAGCGCGCCGGGTCAATGTCACCGGCGGTTACCAGCCGTGGCGGGCTGGCGCTGCCATCGGTGCCGCCGTCCACCCACTGCCACGCGCATAGTTGCGAATTGCGCCGTAGTTGACGGTTGTGCACGGGGGCCAACTGCTTCACCAGTCTCGATTCCAGCAGCAGCGCGCCCAGTTCGCCAGCCGTCTGCTTCCAGTCGATGCGCTTGATTTCGCGCGCAATTTGCATGTCCTTGTTGACGCGGTGGTCGCCGGAAAAATGCGACATCACGCGCGCGCGGATGTTGATGCTTTTGCCGACGTAAAGCACGACATCATTGTCGCCGTAAAAGAGATAGACGCCCGGTGTTTCGGGAATATCGTTGAAGGCGAAATCCGGCAGCCCCACTGGTACCGTTTGCGTTTTGACCAGTAATTCGACCGCTGATTTCACCAACACCGGGCCGCGTTCCGCCGTCCATTGCTGCGCCAGCAGCCACAGCGCTTTTGCATCGCCCAGCGCGCGGTGGCGTGCTGCGCAGGTGATGCCGTGGAGTTCGATGAGCGCATCGAGATTGTGGCGTGCGTGTTGCGGGTACAGCTTGCGCGAGAGCTTGACCGTGCACAGCACGCGCGCATTGAAGGTGACGCCGCAGCGGAGGAATTCGTTCTTGAGAAAGCCGTAATCGAAACGCGCGTTGTGCGCGGCGAAGAGTTTGCCTTCGAGCCGCTCAAAAAGTTCGCGCTGGATGTCGGCAAACGTGGGCGCGAGCGCCACCATGTCGTTGCTGATGCCGGTGAGTGCCTGAATTGCCGGCGGTATGCTCATGCCGGGGTTCACGAGCGTTGACCATTCGCGGATCAACCGGCCGCGATGGACTTCGACGATGCCCACTTCGGTGATGCGGTCGTGCGTGGCGGTGGCGCCGGTGGTCTCCAGGTCAACAAATACGAGGTGTTCGTCCAGCATGAGGTGATTCCGTGCGGCGTGGCGCGAGCGAAAAGAATGGGTAAAGTGTAATGCAGCCGCCCGCGCATCGCCATCACCGTTTTGGATACACTATGCGCATGAAACCCGCCGCCAACCGCAGCCCGGACGAAGACGAAGATGATGATGGCGCCGGCCCGGCGTTGCCCCGCGGAGTCAAAAATTACATGACGCCGCAAGGCTACGCGCGTCTGAAGAGCGAGTTAACCCATCTGCTCAACAGCGAGCGGCCTGAACTCGTGAAAGTGGTGTCGTGGGCCGCGGGCAACGGCGACCGCTCGGAGAACGGTGATTACCTCTATGGCAAAAAGCGTCTGCGTGAAATCGACCGGCGCATACGCTATCTCACGCGGCGGCTTGACAATTCCGAAGTGGTTGATCCGGCGGTTCGCGGCGACACCGATCAGGTTTTTTTCGGCGCGACGGTGGATTACGCCGATCAGGAAGGCAATGAACATACGGTAACCATTGTCGGCCTCGATGAAGTCGATCCGGCGCGCGGCCATGTGAGCTGGATTTCGCCCATCGCCGCAGCATTGATAAAACACAGCGCCGGTGATACGGTTCCGCTGCGCACGCCGGCTGGCGTGCGGCAAATTGAAATTCTGGATGTGCGGTATGAGGCGCTGAGCGAGGCACTGAGCGAAGCGCCCATCGAAACACCCAGTGAAGCACTGAACGAGGTCCCGCGTTGACGGATTTCCTGAGTAAACCCTCCAAGCCATCGGCTAAGTCTTTGAATTCGCCCGCATTTTTCAATGTGGCGTTATCCACGTGGCGCGCCGTCAACGCGCCTTACACGCGCGCGGGCCGCGATACGGCTTTGCCAGACGGCATCGTCAAGCTCTCCATCAAGGCGATCAAGGGCGCGCGTAGCGCCGACACGCTGGGCGCGGAACGCGAAGGCACCGGCGTGGTTATTGACGCCAGCGGTTTGATATTGACCGTGGGCTATCTGGTGATCGAGGCGGGGTCGATACTCGCCATGGCGCCCGACGGCCGTGTGCATCCGGCAACGGTGGTGGGCTTTGATCACGCCAGCGGCTTTGGGCTGTTGCGCGCGTCACCCGGCGTGGCGAAAGAGCCGCTGCGGCGTGGTGATGCGTCGAAATTAAAGCCGCTGCAAACCGTGCGCATCGCCGCGCATGAATCGGCGGGCGGCGTGACGCCGGCGGCAGTGTCGGCGCGTCGGCGTTTCACCGGCTGGTGGGAATACATGATCGACGACGCGATTTTTACAGCGCCGCCGCGCGGCGAGCATAGCGGGGCGGCGTTGCTGGGGGACGACGGCAGCCTGCTCGGCATTGCATCGCTGTGGGTGAGCGACACACTGGCGACCGGTGTGGCGTTTCCGGGCAATATGTTCATCCCGATCAATCTGCTGGATCCGATCCTCGATGATCTCATCGCGCACGGGCGGCGGCAGGCGCCATCAAGGCCGTGGCTCGGCATTTACACCGAAGAAATTGAAAGCCATGTGGTGGTGACGCGCACGCTGAGCGACGGCCCGGCAGCGCGTTCCGGCATCACGCGCGGCGACATCATCCTCGGCGTGGCGGGCCATTCCATCGGCACGCAAGCCGAGTTTTACGAGCGGCTGTGGGCGAGTGGCGTGGCAGGCGACGACGTGACATTGCACGTTCTGCACGAAAAAAAGGTAAAGCACTTCGTGGTTTATTCAGCGGATCGCACGGATTATTTCAAGCCTTGGGTGGTGCGCTGAAACCTGCCATGCATTTGTGCGAGCTGTATGAATGTCGTGGCTGTGCAAATTGTCGACGCTGAAGGTGTTATATATTAAGTAATTGATTTAATTGAATAAATTTTAAAATCCGCTGCGCCACTTCAGTCGGGCTCGCGGCCAACAGCAGCATTTCAATTCAGGGAGAACAGCATGAAAGTCAAAGCGGCGAATGGTCTGGCACGCATATTGAAGGCGGAAGGCGTACCCTGGGTGAGTTGCTTTCCCACCAATCACGTCAACAACGCGCTGGGCGAAGAAGGCGTGCCCATCCTGATGATGGGCGAAGAACGTTTCGCCGTGGCGGTGGCGGATGCGTACTCGCGTGCGACCTGTGGCAAACGCATCGGTGTGTGCACGGTGATGGCCAATGTCAACGCCGCGGGCATACAGATGGCTTATGGCGCGATCGCGCAGGCGTGGGAAGATTCCTCGCCGATACTGGTGATCACCGAAGGCGTGAGCGTGGGCGCAAGTCGCCACACGCACTACAACATGGCCGAGGCGCTGCGGCCGATTTGCAAGTGGGTCGGCACCATCGACAAGGCTGAACTCGTGCCCGACTACATGCGCCGCGCGTTCACGCATTTGCGTTCCGGGCGGCCGGGGCCGGTGCTGATTATTCTGCCGCGTGATCTGGGCGAATACGACGAAGAACTGTTTCCCTACACGCCAGTCAAGGGCTGGCGCAGCGGGCCGGACCCCGATGACGTGTCGGCCGCGATCAAGGCGTTGTTGGCAGCGAAAGACCCGTTGATCTATGCCGGCGAAGGCGTTTACTACGGTGACGCCACTGACGAACTGCTGAAATTCGCAGAGCTCGCGCAAGTGCCAGTGCTCACGACGTTGAAAGGCAAGGGCGCGTTCCCGGAAAATCATCCGCTGTCGGTGGGCGTGCGCGGCTCGCACGCCGCGCATTTCCTGAACAAGTGCGATGTACTGTTCTCGATAGGCTCCAGTCTTTTCCCCAACCGTTTCAGCCATGCGGTGCCCGACCCGGCGAAGAAAACCATCATCCAGTGCACGGTCGATATGCTCGACATCAACCGCAGTTTCAAGACCAGTCACGCGGTGATTGGCGACGCCAAACTGTCATTGCAGGCGCTGATCGCGGAGTTCAGCAAGCAGGCAGGCGGCGCGCGCAAGACTTCCGCCGTCGAACAGGTGCGCGCGCAAAAAGCGGAGTTCGTGGCAAAGTTCAAGCCGTTCATGGAGTCGAACGAAAAGCCGATCAATCCGTATCGCGTGATCGGCGATTTGATGAAAGTGCTTGATCCCAAAAAATCTTTCGTCAATGGCGATTCCGGTAACACGCGCGATCAGCTCTCCACGGTGTATGAAGCGCAGATTCCGCGCGGACACCTCGGCTGGGGCAATGTGTCGACGCTGGGCTTCAGTCTCGCCGCCGCGCTGGGCGCGAAGCTCGCGTTTCCCGACCGTCAGTGTGTCGCCATCACCGGCGACGCCGGCATGTGCTACATGATGGGCGACTTCGAAGCCACCGCGCGCCACAAGCTCGGCATCACGGTGATTCACATCAACAACGGCGGTTTTTCCGGCTACGGCCCCGGCTTCTGGGGCAAGGGTCACGATCCGTATACATGGAAGGTTTCCGACGCAGATACGATCTGCACCGCGAACATGGGCAAGGCGCTGGGCATGTACGCCGAGCGCGTGAGCGAGCCGGCGGAAGTCATCCCTGCGTTAAAGCGCGCGCTGGAAGCCAACGCCAAGGGACAACCTGCGCTGCTGGAATTCCTCTGCTCGCATCACCCGGTGCATGGCGGGTGGGTGGGGCGCGAGTAGTAGTTCTCGCCGGCTGCGTTTAGAGACGTTGCGGCAGATGAGTATCTACGATCAGCGCATCCTGCGTTTTGGGCCGAGGCTGGCCGATGCGGGCGCGCGCCAACTGGTGACAGAAGGCGCGCGCGCCATCGCTTGCAAGGGCGGCAAGGTGTTTGGCGTTTTCAAGCCAGTGATTGGCCTGTCGCAGAATTGCGTGGTGGTCATCACGGAATGGCCTGATGAAGCGGCGGCGCGAACACACGCAACGTCGGTGTTGCAGGGCGTGACCGGTGCACGCGAGGTCGCACACGATCTGTGGGAGCCGACTGTGCGGCCATTGCCCGGCGATGTACCTGCGGAGGCAACGGGCTTTTACTCACACCGGGCGTTCGATATCCGTCCGGAGAACTGGGAACGCTTTCTCGAACTGTCGAGCGACGCGTGGGGCAACTTCGAAGGCGTGAACGACTCCGTGGTGAAAGGCTTCTGGAAGGCCAGAACGCCACCGGCGCCGGGCCTGCTGCGCGTGCGGCTGATGGCGTGGTATGCGAGCCTGGATGCGTGGGAGCGTTCGCGCTGGTGGAGCAGCAATGCGCGGCCGGGGCAGGAGGATGCCATACGGCGCTTTCGCGAGCGCTCGGCGATGCTGGAAGACAATGAGGTCGCCATTTTGCAGCGCGTGGTGTCGTAAAAATTATCTATATAAATCAAATAGTTACGAATATGTCCACTACTCATCTCGAAATCATTCCCACCTCCGGAGCGTTGGGCGCGGAACTGCATGGCATCAACCTCGCGCAACCGCTGACGCGAGACACCGCACAGGAAATTCGCGGCGCACTGGCCGAGCACGGCGTCATTTTCTTTCGTGATCAGAACATCACGCCGGAGCAGCACATCGCATTCGCCGAAAGTCTGGCGCCGATCAATATCAACCGCTTCTTCAAGACCACGGACGGTTACGCACAAATCGCAGAGGTGAGGAAGGAGCCGGATCAGGACAAAAACATCGGCGGGCAGTGGCACACCGATCACAGCTACGATCAAGTTCCCGCGCTGGGCTCGATACTGCTTGCGCGCGACGTACCGCCGCGAGGCGGAGACACATTGTTCGCCGCCATGTGGCGCGCGTACGATGCGCTGTCCGAGGGGCTTAAGAAAACGCTGGAAGGCTTGCGCGCCGTTCATTCCAGCCGCCATGTGTTCGGCCCCGAAGCGCGACGTGTGCGCAATATGGGGGACAGGCTCGTGAATGCCGAGCAGGCGACGCAGGACGCCGTGCACCCGGTCGTGATCTGCCATCCGGAAAATGGCCGCAAGATTCTGTATGTGAACCGTACATTCACCACGCACTTCGAGGGTTGGACGGCGGAGGAATCTAAGCCTTTGCTCGAATATCTCTACAACCACGGCGCGCGCGCGGAATTCCAGACGCGCTTTCAGTGGAAGCGCGGTTCCATCGCCATCTGGGACAACCGTTCGACGTGGCATCTGGCGGTGAATGATTATCAAGGTGAACGGCGGCTGATGCATCGGATTACGCTGGAGGGGACGCCCATCGGTGGGGTGCATTGAGTTGCGAGAGTAGGTGCGGCCGAGGCCGCAAGGCAATCAAGCTTCACGGATGAAATGCAAAAATATCCCCGTCGTTCCCGCGAAAGCGGGAACCCATAACACACGTTGCATCGCAGTCGCCGCATGGGTTCCCGCCTGCGCGGGAACGACAGTAGTGGTGAGTCACGTTTCCAAAAGTTTGGCGTATTCGAAGAGCGAGTCATGACGATCAGCACCAACACTTTCCAGGGCAATATCAACCGCACCCGCGATCAGTCCGAACCTTGGTGGCCGCCGCTCACGCGCGCGCCCAAGGGAGCGCCGAACATCGTCATCATTTTGATGGACGACATGGGGTACTCTGACCCTGCCTGTTTCGGCGGCGAGATCGACACACCAAACATCGACGCACTGGCCGCGCGCGGGGTGCGCTTTAACCACTACACCACGCATCCCATCTGCTCGCCCGCGCGAGCCGCGCTACTGACCGGTCGCAATGCACATTCGGTGTCGACGGGCTGGCTCGCCAACAACAACGCAGGGTTCCCCGGCTACAGCGGTGAAATTCCGCGCGAGGCGCCCACACTCGCCGAGACGCTGCGCGCGCAGGGTTACGGCACCATGATGGTCGGCAAGTGGCACAACACGCCCATCGCGCTGAGTACGCCCGGTTCGCCCAAGGACAGTTGGCCCACGCAACGTGGCTTTGACTGGTACTACGGTTTCATGGAAGGCGAGACCAACTTTTTCTTTCCGGCGCGCTTGATGCTCGGCAATTCGCTATTGCCCATAGACGAATACCCGAAGGAGTTCTACACCACCGACGCATGGACAGACAAAGCGATTGAGTTTGTGCGCGAGCATCGCACCAATGCACCGGACAAACCGTTTTTTCTGTATGTTGCCAACAACGCCGTGCACGCGCCCTTGCAGGCCAAGCCCGCTGATCTCGCCAAATATCGCGGCAAGTATGACGCGGGTTGGACAAAGCTGCGCGAGGCGCGCTGGCAACGGCAACTGGCAATGGGCCTGATTCCGCCGGGCACTCGGCTCGCCGATTCCGACCCGACGATCCCTGCATGGGAGGACGTGTCACCCGAAGATCGAGAGTTTTTTGCGCGTCACATGGAGGTCTATGCCGCCATGCTCGACAGCGCGGACCAGAACATCGGCAAGTTGACGGCAGCCCTGAAAGCCAGCGGCGATTTCGATAACACGATCTTCGTATTCACTTCGGACAACGGCGGCACTTTCGCGGGCACGCCCATCGGCGCGTTTCGCAACAACCGGCGTTACAACGGCCTGCCCGCGCAGCCCATCGAAGAAGAGCGCAAGGGGCTGGAACTCCTCGGTGGCCCGCAGAGCGAGGCGCTGTATCCCGCCGGCTGGGGACAGGTGTGCAACACGCCGTTTCCGAGCTCCAAGTCGTATACCGGCGGGGGCGGACGGCGCGTGGCCTTTGTCATGGCGTGGGAAAAGGGCATCGCGGCGCGTGGTGAATTGCGCCAGCAGTTCGCTCACGTCACCGATGTGAAACCGACGTTACTCGATCTCGCTGGCCTGAAAACGCTGGAGCAAATCAACGGCGTCCCGGCCTGGCAGCCGCACGGCAAGAGTTTCGCCGCTGTCTTGCGCGACCCGAATGCATCGTCGCCGCGCAGCGAACAATATTACGAATGTTGGGCCAACCGTGCCTACTATCGCGACGGCTGGCTAGCACGCTCGCTGCAAAAGCGCGGTGAGGCCATCGACATGGACAACTGGTCGCTGCACGATCTCAACGCGGATTTCTCCGAGAGCATCGATTTGCGCGCGCGGCATCCTGACAAGCTGCGCGAACTCACCGACGCCTTCGACAAGGCCGCATGGGAAAACCTTGTCTACCCGTTGGATAACCGCAGCATGGTGCAGAAGCTCGCGGATGCCGCTACGCGTGGTCAGCCTGCCGGTCCGCGAACTTTCCGCGCTGGTACGCAAACCATCCACCGTGGCGTCGTGGTGCCGCTGATCGCCGACCGCAGTTATCGAATCAGCACGCGCATTGAGCATGGTGCGGCCGATCAGGGCGTGCTGTGGTCAGTGGGCGAGTTGATCGCCGGCATGGTGCTCTATATCGAAGGTGGCGCGCTGAAGTTCTTTTACAACGGCTTTGGCGAGTTTTCGGAGTTGCCGGCTGTGCCACTCAACGCAGGGGTGCGCGAGGTGGCCTTTGATTACGAGGCCACAGGGCAGCGCAAGGGTCGCGGACGATTGTTGATTGACGGTAAACCTGCGATGGATTGGCAGCCGCTATCACCTTCACTAATGGGTGGCTTTCATGAGGGTATGGACATCGGTCTCGACCGGCGTTGCCCGGTGGATTGGTGCCTGTTCGAGAAGCACGGTGTGTTTCGCTACACCGGAACAATCGCTGAAGTCACGATTGCTCCCGGTGAATTGGCGCATGATTCGATTTTGCGGTCCTCGGCGCCTGTCAAAGTTTAGAGTTTCGGTCGCCATGGTAATAAGGTGGTTTACTGCGCTGGCCGCGTGGCTTATGGGCCTGACCGCGCACGCCCAAGCCAATGCACAAACCAATGTCGAAGCCTACCCCACCCGCAATATCCGCCTGATCGTGCCTTTCGGTGCGGGCGGTGGTCCTGACGCCACGGGCCGCCAGTTGGCGCAAGGTTTGAGCGAGCGCACCAAACGTAACGTTATCGTGGATAACCGTCCGGGCGCCTCTGGCCTGATGGGCATGGCTGAACTCGCGCGCGCCAATGCCGACGGCCACACTATAGGCACGGTCAGTGTCTCCCAGGCGGTGATCCAGGCCATGGCGGCGAATCCGCCGGTGAACATCGCGCGCGACCTGGCACCGGTGGCGCATCTGTTTCGCCAATACACCGTGCTGGTGGTGAAGCCCGATTCGCCCGCCCGATCCGCGCGCGAACTCATCCAATTGCTGCGCGACAAGCCCGCGTTTCACTCTTATGCTTCGGGAGGCAACGGCACGCCGGCGCATCTGGCGGGTGAACTCTTTTTGAGTGCGAACAAGGTTCAGGCGCGGCACATTCCCTACAAAGGCATGATGGCCGCGGTCACCGATATTATTCGCGGCGACGTGCTGTTTGCCTGCTCGGTGACTTCCAATGTCGCCCCGCTGATACAGGGCGGGCGGCTGCGTGCGTTGGGTCTGCTCGCACCTCGGCGCATCAACACCTTTCCCGATGTGCCCGCGTTTCCCGAACTCGGGCTGCCGGACGTGGATGTCACCAGTTGGGTCGGCATGGCAACGCCAATGGCAACTTCACCGGCTGTGCGTCAGCGCTTGTCGGGATTGCTGCGCGACATCGTCGAAGATGCGACGCATGCCAAGGCCTTCGGCGTACTTGGCCTTGAGGTGGCTTACCAACCGATGGAGCCGTTCGGAGGCGTGATCCAGACGGAGGTTGCCCGCTGGGCGCGCTTTGTCAAAGAAACAGGATTGCGCATCGACTAGCACGATGCGTTTTAGCCGAAGCTCTACCCAAGGCGGTGTTGTTACTCCGCCCGCAAGCCTGCGTCACGGATGATCTTGCCGGTGCGCGCGAGTTCGCGCTTGATGAGTTCGCCCAGTTCCTCCGGTGTACCGGAGAGCGGCTCTGCGCCGAGGGCGAGCATGCGCTCGCGTACATCGCTTTTTGCAAGCCCTTGATTTAGCGAAACATTTAATCGATCTATGATCGTGCGCGGTGTGGCTGCCGGTACCAGGATACCGCCCCAGTTGGTCGCGTCGTAGCCCTTTACGCCGCTTTCAGTCAGCGTCGGCAGATGGGGCAACTGCGGCGCGCGTTTTTGTGTACTGACAGCCAAAGGCCGGATGCGTCCGCTGTTCAGTTGCTGCAGCGTGGTGATCATCGGGTCGAAGGCCAGATCGATTTCGCCGGCCATTAGTGCTGTCAGCGCGGGTGCGCCGCCCTTGAATGGCACGTGCGTGAGCTTTACGCCGGCGAGCGACTGAAACTGTTCTGTCGCCAGGTGATTGCCGGAAGCGTTTCCCGCCGACCCGAAATTCAGTTTGCCCGGCTGCGCCTTCGCCAGCGCGATCAGTTCGCGGATCGAGCGTGCGGGTATGGACGGATGCACGAGTAACACATAGGCAAAGGCGGAGTACATGCCCACCGGCGCGAAATCGCGCAGCGGGTCATATCCGAGTTTGCTCGCGAGATGCGGCGACACTGAAAACGCGCCGGAGCTGCCCGCCGTCAACGTATAGCCGTCGGGCGCGGCGCGCGCGCCAATTTCCGCGCCGATGGCGCCGCCCGCGCCGGGCCGGTTGTCCACGGCGACGGTGTGGCCCAACTGTTGGGAAAGTTGCTGCGCGGCAATGCGCGCCAGAAAATCCGTGGCGCCGCCCGCGGCAAAGCCGACGATCAGGCGCAGCGGTTTGACGGGAAATGCGGCCGGCGCGACAGGCTGCGCGTGGGCCACGCAAGCAGAGGCACACCATGCTAAGGCAGCGGTAAACGCTGATTTCACTGGACCACCGCGCAGCGTCATACCCACCCGCGCGCGGTCAATTCCGCCTTGAGATAGGCATAAAACACGGGCGCCGCGACCACGCCCGGCAGGCCAAACGCGGCTTCCATCACCACGATGGCGAGCAGCAGTTCCCACGCCGACGCTTCGATTTGAGAGCCGACGATGCGGGCGTTGATGAAGTATTCAAGCTTGTGGATGATCACCAGGAAGGCCAGCGACGCCATCGCCGCGTGCAACGAAAAACTGAGGCTGATCACCACAATAATTGTGTTGGAAATCAGATTGCCGATTACCGGCAGCAGCCCCGCGAGGAAGGTGATCAACACCATGGTCTTGGTGAGCGGCAGGTGGATGCCGAACATCGGCAGCACGGCCATCAGGTAAATGCCGGTGAGCACGGTGTTCAGCGCCGAGATGCGCACCTGCGCGAATACCACACGGCGAAACGAATCCGCCAGCCGCACGGTGCATTGCTGGATGGCGCGCGCCAGCGGGCCGGGGGCATGGCCCGGCTGCACTTCACGCAGCGACACCATGGCGCCGATCACCGAACCGATCAAGGCATATACCAGGCCGTGCCCGACCTCGCCGCTGACGCTTTGGACTTCCTTGGCGTGCTCGCGCAGCCAGGCAACGATTTGATCTTTCAGCTCGGTGGCGTCCAACGGCAGCCATTCCTGCATTGCTGCCGGTAGGGTTTCGCGCGCCTTGTCGAGAATTTCCGCCATTTTTTCGAGCAAGGCACCCAGGCTGCCCGCGTCACTGCGCAGAAAAAGCACCGTGGCGAATATTGCGCCGCCGACGACCAGCACGATTACAGTCAACAGCAGCGACAACGCCACGACTTTCGCACGTCCCGGATTGCCTACGCCGAACATTTTTGGTGCGGCCATGTGCACCAGCTCGTGCACCAGCAGGCCTGCGAACAATGCCGGCAGCAGATGCAGTTTGATAATAGCCGGTAACGCCGCGGCCATGAAAACCAGTGCAGCGATTTCCGGACGGCTTAACGCGATGGCGGCAGGGTAGCTGGGCATGCACACTCCTCGTCGGCGGGAACAGCAGGAATTATGAGGCAAGGCACGCGCGCTGCCTACATGCTGCGATGTACAATGCGCCATAACCATTTCCGGCGATGTTCGTTTTAGTCGCGCGCCCATTCCACACGGATACACACGGATTACCGACATGCACATGAATTTTCAATCGGCTGCCGCCTTGGTGGCGGCGCAAATGCTGCTGGCCGCCTGCGGACCACCTGCCGGCGGACCGCCGCACGGCGCGATGCCGCCCGCGCAGGTGTCGGTTATTACTGTGGAAAAGCGCGATGTGCCGGTGCGCTACGAGTACGTGGCGCAGACGGCGGGCTATCGTGAAGTGGAAGTGCGCGCGCGCGTCACTGGCATACTGCTCAAGCGCGAGTATCGCGAGGGCGCGCCGGTGCAAAAGGGGCAAGCGTTGTTCAGCATCGACCCCGCGCCATTTCAGGTGGCGCTGGCGCGCGCGGAGGCCGATTTGTCGGTGGCGGAAGTGCGTCTCGCGCAGGCCAAACGCGAGGCTGCGCGCTTAAAGCCCGTGCGCGAGGCCAAGGCCATCAGCCAGAAAGAGTTGGACGATTCCGTCTCCGCAGAGGCAGTGGCCGATGCCGAGGTAAAAAGCGTGCGTGCGCGTGTCGCCGAGGCGCGGTTGAATTTGAGTTATGCGCGCGTGGAGTCGCCGATAGCCGGCGTGGCGGGCCGCGTGGCGGTCTCCGAAGGGGCGCTGGTGTCGGGGCCGCAGGTGTTGCTGACCACGGTGACTCAGACGGACCCGATGTATGTGGTGTTTGGCGTACCTGACCGCGAGCATCTGGCGCTGCGGCGCGATGTCGAATTGGGCCGCTTACGGCTGCCGGCCGGACGGCAATTTCAGGCGCGGGGGAAGCTCGGCGACGGCACGCTCTACGATGGGGTGGGCACGCTGGGGTTCACCGATGTGCGGGTCAATGCGCAAACGGGCACCACGGAATCCCGTGCAGAATTTCCCAATAAAAACAATATGTTGCGAGCAGGTGAGTTTGTTCGGATTATTCTCGATGGTGCGCTGCGCCCCGACGCCATCGTGGTGCCGCAGCGCGCGGTACTGGAAAGTCCCAAAGGCAAGTTCGTTTACGTAGTGAGCGCTGATAACAAGGCCGAGGCGCGGCCGGTCGAGGCGGGAGAATGGTCGGGCGACGGCTGGGTGATTAACAGTGGCCTCAAACCTGGCGAACGCGTGATCACCGACGGTGTGATGAAAATTGGGCCGGGTGCGCCGGTGCAGATTGCCGCGCCGCCCGCTGCGGGCGCGCCCGGCGAAGCAGCGGTCAATGCGCCGGCCAAAGCGCCAGCCAACGACAAAGGCGCAGCCAAAAAATGATCTCGCGCTTTTTCATCGACCGCCCGATTTTCGCGGCGGTATTGTCAATTTTTATCGTGATAGCGGGCTTGGCCGCGATACGCATTTTGCCCATCGCCCAGTATCCCGAAATTGCGCCGCCAGTGGTCACCGTGCGCGCCATTTATCCGGGCGCTTCGGCGCAAGTGCTGGAGCAGACCGTCGCAGCCCCTCTGGAAAATCAGATCAACGGCGTCGAGAACATGCTGTACATGAACTCGACCTCCACCGCGCAGGGCGTGGTGGAAATCCGCGTCACTTTTGATATCGGCGCGGACGTGGATACTGCCGCACTGAACGTCAACAACCGTGTCAAGCAGGTTGAGCCGCGCCTGCCGCTGGAAGTGCGGCGCCTGGGCGTGACGGTGGAGAAAGGGTCGTCGTCGTTCCTGCAGGTGTTGGCGTTTACCTCGCCGGACGGCAGCCGTGATGATTTGTTTATCTCCAACTATGTCACGCTTAACGTGCTGGATTCGCTAAAGCGCATCAAGGGCACCACCAACGTGCAGATTTTCGGCGCCAAGGATTACGCCATGCGCATCTGGGTGCGCCCCGACCGCATGGCGCAACTGAAAGTCACGGCCAACGATTTGATTCGCGCGGTGAATGAACAAAACGCACAGTTCGCCGCAGGCAAGATTGGCCAACCGCCCAGCGGCGGGCCACAGGAGCTGGTCTATAGCATCACCACCAAGGGGCGTCTCAGTGAACCGGCCGAATTTGAAAACATTATCATCCGCGCCAACGCCGACGGCTCTGTGTTGAAGTTGAAGGACGTGGCGCGCGTGGAATTGGGCTCGAAGGATTACGAATTCATGGGCCGCGTCAACGGCAAGTCGGCAACGTTGATCGGGATTTTTCTCACGCCCAACGCCAATGCACTGGAAACCGCCGAGCGCGTGAAGGCCGAGATGACGCGGCTTGCAGCCGGTTACCCTGCGGGCTTGCAACACCATGTGGTGTACGACACCACGCGCTTTGTCAAAGTGTCGATCCGCGAAGTGGTGATCACGCTTGCCGAAGCGATGGCGCTGGTGTTCCTGGTGGTGTTTCTGTTTCTGCAAAACTGGCGTGCAACGCTGATCCCGTTCGCCGCTGTGCCGGTGTCGCTGATCGGCACCTTTGCCGGCCTCACGCTGCTGGGCTATTCGATCAACACACTGACCCTCTTCGGCATGGTGCTTGCCATCGGCATTGTGGTGGATGATGCCATTGTGGTGCTCGAAAACGTCGAGCGCATCATGCACGAGGAACACCTGCACGCGCGCGAGGCCGCGTTCAAGGCGATGGGCGAAGTCACCGGCCCGGTAATCGCCATTGTGCTGACGCTGTGCGCGGTGTTCGTGCCGATTGCGTTTCTCGGTGGGTTGACGGGCGAACTTTACCGCCAGTTCGCGGTGACGATTTCCATTGCCGTCGTGATTTCCGGGCTGGTGGCGTTGACGCTGACGCCCAGTTTGTGCGTGCTGATTCTGAAGCGCGAACGGCGCGAGCCGGGACGGTTTTTCCGCTGGTTCAACCACTGGTTTCACCGCATGACCGGGCGCTACGTCGACGGTGTGACGTGGATGCTGCGGCGCGGCTGGGTGGGGGCGATTCTGTTCATCGGCATGGTGGCGATCACGTTTGGCCTGTGGCGCGCGACACCTGGTTCGTTGGTTCCCGACGAGGATCAGGGCTATTACATTGCGGCGGTGTTCCTGCCTGACGGCGCGACGCTGGAGCGTACCGACAAAGTGGTGGCGCAGGTGGTGGAGGCGATCAAGTCGAATCCGGCGAATGAAAATGCAGTGGCGTTTACGGGGCTCGATTTTCTCGGCGGGGGTTTTCGAAACAGCGCGGCCACGATTTTTGTCACGCAAAAACATTGGGATGAACGCAAGGTCGCCACGCCGCAACTGGTTGGCGAGTTTTTCATGAAGACCGGCCACATCAAGGAAGCGCTGGTGCTGGGCTTTGCGCCGCCGCCGATCTTTGGCTTGGGTAACGCGGGCGGGTTCGAGTTTTATTTGCAGAATCGCGGTGAAGGCGGTGCTGCGCGGTTGTTTGAAGTGACGCAACAACTGCTGGGCGCGGTGCAAAAAGACGGCTCGTTTGCCTTCGTCAACACGCTGTGGCGCGCCAATGTGCCGCAGCTCTACATCGACGTGGATCGCGAAAAATCGAAGACCGCCGGCGTTCCGCTCGACGAACTTTACGGCACTCTGGCCGCCACCCTCGGCAGCTATTACGTCAACGATTTCAACAAGGCCGGGCGCACGTGGCAGGTGCTGATGTCGGCCGAGCATCAGTATCGCAAGCGGCCCGAGGATATTTCTTCGATGTTCGTGCGTTCCGATCAGGGCAGGATGGTTTCACTGGGGTCGTTTGCCACGGTGCAATATTCTTCGGGGCCGGACTCGATGGAGAGGTTCAACAACCTGCCGGCGGTGAAAATTTTCGGTTCGGCGCTGCCTGGCATAAGCTCCGGCCAAGCTATCGAACGCATGGAAAAAATCGCGCGTGAAACCCTGCCGCCGGAGTTTACGTTTGACTGGGGCGGCGCGTCGTATCAGGAAAAGCGCTCCGGCGGTACCTCGCTGATTGCGCTGGGGCTGGCGGCGCTGATGGTATTTTTGATTCTTGCCGCGCAGTACGACAAATGGTCGCTGCCACTGGCAGTACTGCTGGCGCTGCCGTTCGGCACTTTCGGCGCGCTGGCGGCAATCCACATCAACAACCTGCTGCCGATGCCGTTTTACCTTTCGATGGCTACGGACATGAAATGGTTGCAGGGGCTTTTGTCGCCGCTGGGCGGCATCGCGCGCCTGTCCAACGACGTCTATTTTCAGATTGGCCTGGTGACGCTGCTGGGTCTGGCGGCGAAAAACGCGATTCTGATTGTTGAATATGCCGTGTTGAAAAAGCACGAGGGGTTTTCGACTTCGGCCGCCGCGATTGAAGCAGCGCGGCTGCGCTTCAGGCCGATTCTGATGACGTCGATGGCGTTTATTCTGGGCGTGATGCCGCTCGCGTTTTCGAGCGGCGCGGGTGCGGGCGCTCGGCATTCGGCGGGCACCGGCGTGATGGGTGGCATGCTGGCGGCCACGTTCCTGGCGATCTTTTTTATTCCGTGGTTTTACAAATTGATTGTCGATCGCAAGTTGTCCGATAGGCGTTCAACCAAAGAAATCGAGGATGAAGTCGAGCAGCATCGGCAGGAAGCGTTGCGCAACCCGGCATCACGGGAGGTGCGTGATGCTACGTAAGCATTTGTTTTTATTAATTAGGGTCTTAGGAAGCAAACTGGGTTAAAGAGGTTGCATTCTGAGTAACTTTAACAGGACGGTATAGAGATTGTCGTGCCGGTGGTTGAAACGAAA
>OMIN01000145.1 GCA_900299145.1 Betaproteobacteria bacterium
GAACAGCTCATTCAGGCGGTGCTCAACGTCGCGCGCAATGCCGCGCAGGCGCTCACTGAAAACCACATCGAAGCAGGGCAAATCATTTTGCGCACACGCGCCGCGCCGCGAATGCCACCCAGCGGGTTCTTGATTTCGTGGGCGAGGTTACGCATCAGCTCGCGGTTGGCGGCGTTTTGATCGAACACGCGCTCTTCGCGCGCGATGCGCAATTGCTGCTCGATCGGGCGGAATTCGACGATGCAGCCGTCGACATCAAACCCACTGTCGCGCTCGATGGGCGTGACAGTGCAGGTGAAGTGCATGCGCGGACGGCCGCTGACGGCGATCAGCAAATCGTGCTCGGAAAAACTGCAATTGTTACGCCGCGCGTAATCCAGCGCCGCCGCCAGCACGTCGTGATCGGTGAACACCTCGGCAATGCTCTGCCCCACGACATTGGCGTGCGAAAGTTCGAGCAGGTTTTCGGCGGCAGGATTCATATGGCGCAGCACATCGTCGGTATCCACAAGGATCACCGCCGTGGCCAGCAAATCCAGTCCTGTCAGTGCAGCGGGGGTCATGGTGGTGATATCTCACCCCATGGTTGAGCAAGAAGCAGGCCAGTTGTGTGGGCTGGCGCAGCCGGTTCCAAGCAATGCAGCGCGGGCGCGCTGCCTTCCAGGCGCCTTAGCGCAGGTTGCCTAGCTCCTTGCGCAGATTGGCGATATTGTCTTCGTGCAGTTTGACCTTTTTCTGGAACGGCTCGATGCGGTCCAGCATGCGCTGCGCATTGCGCTCGCTGCCCAGACGAATACTTTCCTGCTCGGCCAGCTCTTTCTTGGCCACCTGCAGGTTGCGTTCCTCGTTGACAAGCTCGGTTTCGAGGATTTTCTTGCGGTCGTTGTCGCGCTGTTGTTGCACCTGCGGCTCGACCTTGGGGAAATTGCCGGGCGTGGGCGTGCGCGCATCGCTGCCGCGAACCGGGGGCGGCGAGGAGACGATGGCAGGGGTGACCGTAATCGGCTGGCAATTTTTCTGTTTGGCTTCGACCCTGTCGTTGGTGAACAGCACGTCGCCGTTGGGATTGACGCACTTGTAAACGTCCGCAAAAAGTGGCCCCGCGCTCACCGCCAGCAACACCGCGACAGAAAAACTACGCATCGCTAATCCCATGATTCCATGACGTGTGGAGAATAACGGTTCGCACTGTAGGCGGTTGACGGGGCAACAGCAAGCAAATAACGTAACTATTTGTTATATAAGAATAATTATATTTGCACTATTTTGGTGCGTCAATAAGATCTGCGGGATTGCTGCTGTGGTGCAACGCACAATTCACCAAAAACAAACGGCAACCCCGGAGTGCGGGATCGCCGTCTAGTTTGGTGCATGCGCGCCATTGGGGCGCGCAGCTTATTCCAGGCAGAGCTTTTCGAACAGCCTTACAGGCTGTAGTACATCTGAAACTCGATCGGGTGCGTGGTCATGCGGAAGGCGGTGACTTCTTCCATCTTCAGCGCAATGTAGGCATCGATCATGTCATTCGAGAACACGCCGCCGCGCGTGAGGAACTCGCGGTCTTTGTCCAGATGCTCCAGCGCCATGTCGAGCGACGAGCACACGTTCGGCACTTTCTTGGCTTCTTCCGGCGGCAGGTCGTAGAGGTTCTTGTCGATCGGATCGCCCGGGTTGATTTTGTTCTGCACGCCGTCAAGCCCCGCCATCATCATCGCGGTGAAGGCCAGGTACGGGTTCGCTGTCGGATCCGGGAAACGTACTTCGATGCGGCGCGCTTTCGGGCTTTGCACGAAGGGAATGCGGATCGACGCCGAGCGGTTGCGCGCGGAATAAGCCAGGTTGATCGGCGCTTCAAAGCCGGGCACCAGACGCTTGTAAGAGTTGGTGCCGGGGTTGGTAATAGCATTCAGCGCCTTGGCGTGCTTGATGATGCCGCCGATGTAATGCAGCGCAAACTCCGACAGGCCGGCGTAACCGTTGCCGCTGAAGAGATTCTGTCCGCCCTTCCAGATCGACTGGTGCACATGCATGCCCGAACCGTTGTCGCCCACCACCGGCTTCGGCATGAAGGTCGCCGTTTTGCCATAGGAATGCGCCACGTTGTGCACGGTGTATTTCAGGATTTGCAGCCAGTCGGCGCGTTTTACCAGACTGTTGAACAGCGTGCCGATTTCGCATTGGCCCGGGGCCGCGACTTCGTGGTGATGCACTTCGACAGCAACGCCTTGCTCTTCCAGCGCGAGACACATTGCCGAGCGAATGTCTTGCAGCGAATCCACCGGCGGCACGGGAAAGTAACCGCCCTTCACCGGCGGACGATGGCCCATGTTGCCACCTTCGAAATCTTCACCGGAGGACCACGGTGCCTCGCTCGTCTTGATTTTCACCGCCGAGCCGGACATGTCGACGTTCCACGTCACCGAATCAAAAATGAAAAACTCGGGTTCCGGACCGAAGTAGGCAGTGTCACCCAGACCGCTCGATTTCAAATACGCCTCACCACGCTTGGCCAGCGAACGCGGATCGCGGTCATAGCCCTTGCCATCGGACGGCTCAACCACGTCGCAGGTCAGGATCAACGTCGGCTCATCGGTGAACGGATCCATGCGTTGTGAATCCGGATCCGGCATCAGCAGCATGTCGGAAGCCTGAATGCCTTTCCAACCGGCGATGGATGAACCGTCAAACGCATGGCCGTCGCTGAACTTGTCGGCGCCGAACATTTTGCTCGGCACGGAAACATGCTGCTCCTTGCCGCGGGTATCCGTAAAACGCAGGTCGACAAACTTGACCTCGTTATCCTTGATTATTTTCAATACATCAGCGGCGTTAGCCATTTTTCGTCTCTCCTGACGGGTAAGAATGATTACAACAAAGCGCCACCTGCATCAGCATGAAGCATGCCAAGCCAAAGTGGGGGAACGGCATTGTGCCACAAGGGAATTTCTATCTGTATAGAAGGCATGTTGCACCATAATAGTGCAACACATAGAAAATCAGCACTGAAATGGTGCTCAAGGGTGCATAACCTCCCCACGCACCATCACTGAATAATTACGCTTTTAAAACAGGTAGTTAAATCGGCCTAACGAAATTGCCACAAAGCCGTGCTCCATCGCTCCTGATGCAGGTTAAACTCGTTTCAAGGCCAGCAGGTATCGAGCGCTAATCCGGTTTCGCCCCCGACAGCTTGATCACCTTCGCCCACTTGGCGATTTCGGCCTGGATGAAAGCCGCGAACTCTTCCGGCTTATTGCCGACGGATTCGGCCGCTTGCGATTGAAAACGCTCCTTGATGTCGGCCATGCCGAGGACGCGCACGGAATCGGATTGTATTTTGTTGATCACGGCAGACGGTGTGTTTGCGGGAACCAGCAGTCCAAACCAGGCGGTGACTTCAAAGCCGGGCAGGCCAGCCTCGATCATCGTCGGCAGTTCCGGCACGCCCGTGAGGCGCTTTGCGCTGGTGACGGCGATGCCGCGCAGCTTGCCTTGCTGCACGTAGCCCTGAACCACGGGTGCGTTGTGCATGACGTAATCGATTTGTCCGCCGATGGCGTCGATGGTCATTTGCGCGCTGGATTTATACGGCACGTGCATGGTTTTCACGCCGGCCAGCACGTTGAATAGCTCGCCCGACAAATGCTGCGTGGTGCCGGCGCCGCCAGAGCCGAAGGTTAATTTGCCCGGGTTGCTTTTCGCCAGTGCGATGAACTCCTTGACGTTCTTTGCCGGCAGACTCGGATGCAGGCACACGATGTTCGGCGTCTTGGCCAGCAGCGTTACCGGCGCGAAATCTTTCACCGGGTCAAACGGCAGCTTGCCCATCAGCGTGGTGTTGATGGCGATCGGGCCGATGGTGTTAAAGAGTATCGAGTAGCCGTCCGGAGGCGCCTTCGCCACGCGCTCGGTGCCGATGTGGCCCGACGCGCCGACAACGTTGTCGATGACCACTGGCTGGCCCCACAACTCGGAGAGCTTCGGCCCCATCAGGCGCGACAGAAAATCCGGCGCGCTGCCGGGTGGCGCGGGCAATATCAGGCGTACGGTTTTGGCGGGCCACGCCTGCGCGTGCGCCAGCGGCACGCATCCGAATGCGAGAGACATCAACACCAGCGGCCGTACGCGGGCAAATTTCATTGCGGCTCCGAAAAATGATTGAAAAATCGTCGAACCCGCGCATGGACCGAAAACCGGGCACGCCTTTCGCGCCCACACGCGAGGTGCGATGGTTGCACATCACCCCGCCGCGTGTCACCGGCCGCGCCAGCGGCAATCAGGGCTCAAAAATTTACATAATAAAAACAGATACTTATATTGCCATCCAAAATATACCGCCAACACCGCGCGTCGGTTACACTGCGCGTTTTGCGTAACCATACCGCGCAGCGGATACCCGACATGAACACTGACGACATACTCAAAACCGCCAAGGAACGCGGCAAACAAATGGGCCTGCCTTATGCCGGCGCGTTGACACCCGCGGAAGCGCACGAGCTGATGCAACACGATGCAAATGCCAAACTCGTCGACGTGCGTTCGCGCGCCGAGTGGGATTGGGTGGGCCGCGTGCCAAACGCCGTCGAAGTCGAACTGCTGGCGTGGCCCGGCAGCCGCCCCAATGCGGCGTTCGCGCAGGAGCTCGCGCAAAAAGTGCCCAAGGACGCCATCGTGATGTTTTTATGCCGCAGCGGCGGCCGCTCCCACAACGCGGCCGGCATGGCCACGCAGGCGGGCTTTGCCAACTGCTACAACGTGCTTGAAGGCTTCGAAGGCGACCGCGACGCCAACGGCCACCGCAACACTGTCGGTGGCTGGCGCGCGGCGGGCTTGCCGTGGGTGCAGGGGTAAATGCGAGGAAAAAGGCTGGAATAACTTCTCCACCGTCATTCCGGCGAAAGCCGGAATCCAGTGCGTAACAACGATGCGCAGCATCGTCTAACTTGGAAAGCACACCATGAAAACCGCCTTCATTGTCTTCGACAACATGACCTTTCTCGATTTCATCGGTTTTTATGACGCGGTGACGCGCCTGAAAACCATGAAATTCATGGACGACTTTTCCTGGAACGTTTGCGCGCGCGCAGGCCAACCCAACGCGCAAGTCACCGACGATCGCGGGCTTAAAGTCGTAGCCGACACCGTGGGCGGCTCGCTCGCCGGTTACGACATGCTGTTCATCCCCGGCGGATTTGGCACGCGCACGTTGCAGCACGATCGCGCCTTCGTCGACTGGATCGCCACCGCCAAAGACGTGCCGCTCAAAACCTCCGTGTGCACCGGCTCACTGCTGCTGGGCGCAGCGGGTTTTCTCAAGGGCAAGCGCGCCACCAGTCACCCGGGCGCTTACGAGGAAGTGGAACCCTACTGTGCCACGGTGCTGCAACAACGCATCGTCGACGAAGGCGCGCTGATCACCGGTGGCGGCGTCAGCACGTCAATTGATCTGGGGCTGCACGTGGTGGAGCGTCTGATGGGCAATGCGGGAAAGGATGCGCGCACGCGCGTGGCGAAGCAGATGGATTATCCGTACGGCAGCTAAGCCACGCGCGCTAGTTCGCGGGTTATTTCCCGAGCCGCGCCGTAAATGGCGCATAAAAAAATCCCGCGCCAGCCGCCTTCACGCGGGCAGACGCCAACGCCGAGATATCCAGCACCACCACCGCGCGATACGGTGTGGTCTGATGCAACCCCACCGCCTTTAACCACAGCGGCTTGCCGCCAAACGGTATTGCGCGATCCGGCGATGCGCTATCCACCGCATACACGCATTGCCCCTCGTTCACCAGCGGAACGTCATCCGCGCCCTCAAACAGGTTGCGCGTCCACAGGTGGTAATCGCCATGAAATCGCACGCTCTGGCTGCCGCCGCCGCCAATGCCTTTGTAACCCTCGCTTTGATACACATCGGCGGAGACCACCGAATACATCGCCAGAAAGCGGTGCGGCGTTTCATCGATGGCCTTGAAACGCTGCGCGCTGCCAAAGCCCGGCACGCTCATCAGCTTGTGCAGATAACCGGAATACCACTCGTGCCACGCGGGTTCGGTTTGCGGATTGGCGAAAACGTGATCGACCATGTAGATCATGGGAAAGCCTGTTGTTTTTTCTGTTGTTGCGGAATGGGTGCAAACGAATCGGGATTGTCGCAAGTTTGCGAGGGCCGCGCGGCACAGGCGCACGGCGAGAGCGACTACGTACATTCCGGAAATCGCGCGGAACGCTGGCAGCGTGGCAGCCCAAAATTTTTGGAAATTATGTAACTATCTGATTTTATTTAAATTATTATAATTTATCTGACACGATTTTGCGACTTTACAGCGTTTCGGTTTAGAAAAATTCATCGAGATTTCCGCTGAAATTAGTCCATTCGGGCTATTGCAGTACCGAAAAACCGGGATGACAATTTCAACCGAATGCCAAGGACATTGTGTTCTTGGGCACAGCGACAGGAGAGGCACAATGATACGGAAACTTTTGGCGGGTACTGCGGTGGGGCTGGCGCTTTCGACCAGCGCTGCTGCACAAGTCCAATGGAGTGGCAACGGCCACTATTACGAATATGTGCAACGAGCGGCAACGTGGGCAGATGCGTTTTCAGATGCAAACTCACGTACCTACTTGGGCTTGCAAGGTTATTTAGCCACGGTAACGTCGAACGACGAAAATGAATTCGTTTCGGGCACTGTCGCTGGCAATCAACAAGCTTGGTTAGGTGGTTCGGACGCCGGCAACCCCGTCAACAATTGGACTTGGCGTAATGGTCCCGAAGCAGGCCAAGCCTTCTCGTTTACGGCTTGGTCCGGCGGCGAGCCCAACAACTGCTGCGGCGGCGAAGACTATGTCGTCACCAACTGGGGTTTTCACACATGGAACGATATCGGCGCGCCTGCCTTTCCTAATCACTCCGTCGGTTATGTTGTTGAGTATTCGAATCTATCCGCTGTCCCTGAACCCGAAACTTACGCCATGATGCTTGCTGGCTTGGGTCTGCTCGGTTTCGCCGCGCGACGCCGCAAGCAAAAAGTGGCTGCGTAATCTGCGGTTACTTTTCCGCATCAAACAAAAAACCCGCTTTGGCGGGTTTTTTATCGCCAGTGTTTTGTCGAACGGATGGGGTGCGGCACCATTGCTGGTTCCTGCCGCTTCATGGTTTGGAATCCATCAAAGCATTGTGAAAAAATAGTGCAAGAAGCACATCAAATTAGTTCTTTTGGGCTATTGCCGTACCGGTAAACCCGAGAGAGAATTTACGCGTATCCCATCGAATTTGGGACTCTGGTGCTGTAATAGGAGAGTCAAAATGATACGGAAACTGTTAGCGAGTACTGTGGTGGGGCTGGCGCTTTCGACTGGCGCTGCAGCGCAGGTGCAATTTACAACGGCTATGGGAGGCAACGACCATTGGTATCAGTATGTTGCCGGCCCGGTGACGTGGCAGCAAGCCTTTACCGCCGCGAACGCAAGTAGTTTCATGGGGCTTCAAGGTTACCTCGCGACGATCACATCGGTTGGCGAAAACTTTTTCGTGGCCCAGACCGTCATTGCGCAAGGGCACACGGCTTGGCTGGGTGGTTCCGATGCGGGCAATCCCACCAATCAATGGACTTGGCGTAACGGCCCGGAAAATGGTCAAGCGTTTACCTTTACCTATTGGCATCCCGGCGAACCCAACAACGTTAATGGCGGCGAAGATTACCTGGTCACCAACTGGGGCAGCTTTGGTTCTGGCGCGTGGAACGACATAGGTGCACCTGCACAGCCGGACTATGCCGTTGGGTATGTTGTAGAGTATTCCCACCCGATCACCACCGCCGTCCCCGAACCCGAAACCTACGCCATGATGCTCGTCGGCTTGGGGCTGCTCGGATTCGCCGCGCGACGCCGCAAGCAGAATGCTGCTACGTAGTTCTCCATATCAGCATCAATCAACGTGTTGAGAAAAATCATGCAAAAAGCACATCAAATTAGTTCTTTTGGGCTATTGCCGTACCGGTAAACCGAGGTGAAAATTAATATCTATTTCAAAGACGCCATAACTGTGGCCCGATGATTACTTTAGAGGAAATAGTATGCTCGCTAGCAAATTGAAAGTGAAAGGCACTCTCGCAGGAGCGGCGGTTCTCAGTGCACTCGCCAGTACAGTCAGCTACGCAGATGTTTTGTCCACCACATTTGCGTCGAATAATGCCCGGCGAGGCAATATGTTTGATATCACAGTGGCCAATGCGTTAACTATCCAGAGTTTCGACGTCAATCTGGCGTCGAACCTCACCAAGGACATATTTATTTACTACAAAACCGGCACTTGGGTGGGCTTCGACACCAACGCAAGCGCATGGACGCTTCTGGGTTCCGCCTCGGTAACCAGCGCGGGCAACGATATCCCCACCGCAGTGGACACGCCGGATTTAGCGCTGGCGGCTGGCAACTATGCCTTATTCGTGACCACTGACGGGTCCACTCCAGGGGCCATCCTGTACACCAACGGCACTACGTCGTTCTCCGATGCCAATCTGACTATTTTCTCGGGTGGTGGCACTGCCGTGCCTTTTGTAGATGGTGCGATTGATGACCGTATCTGGAACGGCAATATCCACTACTCCCTAAGCGCTGTGCCCGAACCAGAAACCTACGCCATGATGCTCGCCGGCTTGGGGCTACTAGGTTTCGCCGCGCGCCGCCGCAAGCAGAAAACAGAAGTGGCTGCTGCGTAATCTGCGGCTTCTGTTCCGCATCAAACGAGAAACCCGCTTCGGCGGGTTTTTTGTTCCCATATTTTGCTGAACGCAAAACGCTAAGACTTCACCCCGCGCCGCGCCACTTCCTGCGCCAGTTCCGGCCCGGTCAAATAGTGCGGCACGCGGAATATCAACCGCTTCACGCGCTGGATGAACGCGTTGGCGCCGCGCACTTCTTCCGTCCAGTATTTGTCGGCAAGCGCGATGTTCTTTTGCAGGTCGAGGTAAAACCCGTTGCGCGAGCCCGCGCCACCAAAGGTGTAGAGCTTGCCGTCGATGATGCGCCACGCATCGGCATTGCCGCCATAGGGAATGCCGTAAACAATGCCGTTGGCGCAGTAGCCTCCGTATTGCGGGATGTAGCGGTTGGGGTCTTTGTCGAACAGCGCTTTGTGCTCCGCTATTGCGAAACGAAACGTCACGCCCTCCACCACGGACTTGATGGCCGGATCGCCTACGCGGTGTTTGCCTTCGGTGAAGTACGCCACCACATCCGCGCCGAACAGCATCACACGCGCGTCGTCGCCGTCGGTAACGGCATTCACCGGCGACAACGCGCCGCCGGGACTTTGTACGATGAGCGGCGCGCAGCCAGTCAATGTAACGAACATGAATGCGGCAATCAGCAGCGCGCGAAAACCATGCCCCGGGGGTTTCATCAGCAACCTCGCTCCAAAGAATTGTCAGCCGTCATGTTAGCGCACGTAATGGTCGCCGACACTGTCGAGTTTGTCCGAATGGGGAATGGTCAGCGATATCAGCGCGGCGGGGGCGGTGGCGCAGGCGGCAGTGACCAGCAGCCACGCCGGCGCAACGCTTTCCGCCAGCACGCCGCCCAGCGCGATGCCGCCGCTGATGCCGCCCAGCAGGCAGGTGCCGCCCCAGGTAAAACTTTCCGCGAGTTTGCCCGGCGGGGCGAGCCGTGAGAGCAGCAGCGATTGCGTGGCGATGACACTGGCCATCGGCGCACCGGCGAATAGATTTATCAATAAAAACAAATGCTTATCGTTAACCGGCGCAACCAGCAGCGTGCCGCTCGCCATCAGCGCCAGCGCGATCAGAAACTGTTTGCGCAGCGGCGCCTGCCAGTGCCGCGCGCCATAGGCGAACGCGCCGAGCGCGCTGCCCAGACTTGCCAGTGCCAACGCAATCCCGGCGATGGATGGCATGCCGCGCTTGGTCGCCCACGCGGTGACGCCGACTTCGTACAACCCGAACGCGACAGAATAAAACAGAGTCGCCGCAAACAACACCACCAACCCGCGCTCGCTGAATACACCCCAGCGGCTGCCCGCCTCACGCACGACGATCTCCCAATGGCGAATCACCGGCGTGCGCCCGAACCACAGCGTACCCACCGCGGCACTCACCGCCGCCAGCAGCACCGCGCCTTCGGGATAACCCGCCGCCAGAAACAGTGCCACCAGCGCAGGACCAATGACGAACACGGATTCCACAATCACCGAATCCACCGAATAGGCGGTTTGCAACAGCGCGGGGTCGGTCAGCACCCGCGGATACAGCGTGCGCATGCAAATCGTCACCGGTGGCAGAGCAGCGCCCGCGACATACGCGCACAACGCGATGGCGAATGCGTGCGCCTGCGCGCCCACCAGCGCAACGAGCGCGAGCAGCATCAGCGGATAGACCACGGTGCAAAGCCGCAGTACCGGCAGCGGCCCGACGCGGTCAATGGCGCGGCCGATCAGCGGCGCCACACTCGCCAGCCCCGCGACGTACAGCCCGCTTGCCACGCCCGCCGTAATGAACGAACCGGATTTGTGCTGCACCATCAGCAGAATGGCAAAGCCCGCGATGCCGATGGGCAGACGGCCGGGAATTGAGGCGAGCAACGTCGCGCGAATGGCGGGTACGCGAAACAGATCGCGATACCGGTCCAAAACCATGTTGCCTTAACCGGGAATGACGACGGGCATCACTGCGTGCCCGTGTGTTACGACGGCCACTGAATCGCGCCGGTGTACACCGACGCCAGAATCACCAGCCCGAACACGATGCGGTACCACGCAAATATCGTGAAGTCGTGCGTGGCGACGTAGCGGATCAGCCAGCGAATGCACACGAATGCCGAGATGAACGCAGTGACCGAGCCCACGGTGAAAAAGCCGATGTCGTCGGCGGAGAGCAGTGCACGATTTTTGTAGAGGCTGTACGCGCCCGCTGCTACCAGTGTCGGCACCGCCAGAAAAAATGAAAACTCGGTGGCGACTTTGCGCGACAAGCCGAACAGCATGCCGCCGATGATGGTTGCGCCCGAACGCGAGGTGCCGGGGATTAGCGCGAAGGTCTGCGCGATGCCGACCTTCAGCGCGTCCTGCCACGTCATGTCGTCGACTTCAAGTACGCGCGCCGCGGGCGCGTTTTGCCGCCGCTCCACCCACAAAATAATCACGCCACCAACGATGAACGCCAGCGCCACCGGTACGGCAAAAAAGAGATGGCTTTTGATAAAGCTGCTGAAGAGCAGGCCCATCACCGCCGCCGGCATGAACGCGATCAGCAGGTTCATTAAAAAGCGTTGTGATGCGCGATCACTAAATGCGCCAGCCGCCACGCCGAGAAAGCGGCGGCGGTATTCCCACACCACCGCCATCATCGCGCCTGTTTGAATGACGATCTCGAAGACTTTGGCTTTTTCGCTGTGATAACCGAGCAGCCCGCCAGCGAGAATCAAATGCCCGGTGCTGGAAATCGGCAGAAACTCGGTAAGGCCTTCAACGATGCCGAGGATGACGGCGACAAGATAGGATTCAGCCATACGGCCTCAAAAAGGGCGCATGCTAACACAGCAGGGCTTACTCGCCGTTTGCGGCGATTGCCGCGAAACAGCGTACTGCGAATGCCAGTGTATTTCGCGCGCCTATCTTGGGAACGGTGACTCGCGCGGTGTCCTCGTATCGAAACCACCAGCGCCGCTCAAGCCCTCACGCACGGCCTGCCGCGCGGCCGATTCAAACGCAGTGAGCAACACAGCCATCAGCACGCTGCCGCGCGCCGCGACTTCGCGCTGGAGCTGCTCCGTGCGGCGTTGCATGGCTTCGCTGGGCTGCGCTTCTTCGCCGCGCGCGCTGGCGGCCATGGATTCACGCAGGTGCTGGAACAGCAGCGACACGTCGTCTTCACGGATCAGGCCCTTGAACAGCACTTCAGGGTTGATGCGGTCAAAAGCAGCATCGAAAGCATCACGGCTTTGCGCGGCGGCGGACGGTGTGAAGGCAAGGCTCGTGGCAAAGCTGACGGCGGCAATGGCAACAAAGTTGCGGAGTGTCATGGGCGAGGTCTCCCGGAATTTCGGCGCGGTGAAAGGGCTGGAGCCTTGATTAACGGCCCGCGGTGCCCGTCGTGTACAGCCGGCCTGCAAACAACTGTAAAAGGTTTGTGCCGGAGGAACACCAGGCGACGAACATAACTATTTGTTTTGATTGAGTTATTTATTCATGCGCAATTTTCGCCAGCGCAGCCACCGCCGGATGCCCCAGATCAACGCCGCCAGCAGCACGATCCACACCAGGCTCGCCGCGATAAAGCTGATCAGCGCGGCAAGGCTTTGCATCATTACCCGGCCGAAGGTCAGCAGGGCCTCCTTTACCGGCTCGAAAATGCTTTGCTCGATGGCGCTGCGGCGCGCCTGATAGCCGATGTCGAAGAGCTCACGTTCAGTCTGCTGCGCCAGCACGCGGCGTTGCGCGGCAAGGCTGTCAAGTTCGCTTTGCGCCTGCGCCAGCGCGCGCTCGATTTCAACCGCTTCCTTGATGCCCGCTTTCGGATCAGCGAGCAGCTTTCGGTAACGCTCGCGCAGTTGCTGCAAATTAGTGATGCGCGCCTCGACGTCTACAACCTGCAGCGTCTTGTCCTCGGCCTGCGTTGACTGACGTAGCACGCGGCCATCGCCGCTTTTCAACGCCTCGGTGAATTTGTCCTTGTCCTTGTGCACCACGCGCACCTGCAAATTCGCGCCAGGCGGCTGCGACTCGTTTTCTTCCTGAAAACTTTGCGTGACCACTTCGCAGTCAATCTGCTTGCAGCGCGCGAGATGGGCCTCGAGCACCGCGCGCAGATTCGCGCGTTCTGCTTCGATGGTGTAACGATGGGTGTAGGCGATGTGGCGCGGCGCGGAAGCCGGTGCTTCGGGCTGCGCCTCCCCGGCGCTGGCTTGCGGTGCGCCGGCCATCATGCGCCGCCCCGGCTGATTACCTGCTAGCGCGATATCAGCAACTGGAGCAGCAGCCGGCGTTTGCATCGGCGCAGATTTGTAATTTGGCTGCTCGCCACAGCCCGCCACCAGCGCCAGCCAAAACAAAACAGCCGGCAAAGCGAAGCTTGGCCGGCTGCGGAGCATTACAAAAATATTCAATTAAAACAAATACTTACGATGCCATCCGAATGGCTTAAACCTTGTGATAAACCTCGGCGCCCTTCTTCTTGAACTCGATGGATTTTTCTTCCATGCCCTTTTTCAGCGCTTCTTGTTCGTCCACGCCCACCTTCTCGGCGTAGTCTCGCACGTCCTGCGTGATTTTCATCGAGCAGAAATGCGGGCCGCACATGCTGCAAAAGTGCGCGAGCTTGGCGCCTTCCTGTGGCAGGGTTTCGTCGTGGAACTGCTTGGCTTTGTCCGGATCGAGACCGAGGTTGAACTGGTCTTCCCAGCGGAACTCGAAGCGCGCTTTTGAGAGCGCGTTGTCGCGGATTTGCGCGCCGGGGTGGCCCTTGGCAAGGTCGGCGGCGTGCGCGGCCACCTTGTACGCCATGATGCCGTCTTTCACGTCATTCTTGTCGGGCAGGCCGAGGTGTTCTTTCGGCGTGACATAACACAGCATCGCCGTGCCATACCAGCCGATCATCGCCGCGCCAATCGCAGACGTGATGTGGTCGTAGCCCGGCGCGATGTCAGTGGTCAGTGGCCCGAGTGTGTAGAACGGCGCTTCGTGGCAGAGCTTCAGTTGCAGATCCATGTTTTCCTTGATCATGTGCATGGGCACATGGCCTGGGCCTTCGATCATGGTTTGCACGTCGTGTTTCCACGCGATTTCCGTCAACTTACCAAGCGTCTTCAATTCGGACAACTGAGCTTCGTCGTTGGCATCGTAGATCGAGCCGGGGCGCAGACCATCGCCGAGCGAGAATGCCACGTCGTATTGTTTGAGCAGTTCGCAGATTTCCTCAAAGTGCGTGTAGAGGAAGCTCTCTTTGTGATGCGCAAGGCACCACTTCGCCATGATCGAGCCGCCGCGCGACACAATGCCCGTCATGCGCTTCGCAGTCATCGGGATGTACGGCAGGCGCACACCCGCGTGCACGGTGAAATAATCGACGCCTTGCTCGCATTGCTCGATCAGCGTGTCGCGGTAGATTTCCCAAGTAAGTTCTTCGGCCTTGCCATCCACCTTCTCCAGCGCCTGGTAGATCGGCACCGTGCCGATGGGCACCGGCGAATTGCGCATGATCCACTCGCGCGTTTCGTGGATGTGCTTGCCGGTGGAAAGATCCATCACCGTGTCGCCGCCCCAGCGGATGGCCCAGGTCATTTTCTCGACTTCTTCCTGAATGCCGGAAGAGATCGCTGAGTTGCCGATATTGGCGTTGATTTTCACGAGGAAATTGCGGCCGATGATCATCGGCTCGATTTCCGGATGGTTGATGTTCACCGGAATAATGGCGCGGCCGCGGGCAACTTCATCGCGCACGAATTCCGGCGTAATCAGCTTTGGAATAGCCGCGCCAAAATTGTGGCCGGGATGCTGCTTGGTCAGCAGCGCAATCAGGTTTTCGGCTTTTTGATTCTCGCGGATCGCGATGTATTCCATCTCCGGCGTGATGATGCCCTTCCTGGCATAGTGCATCTGGCTCACGTTCATGCCAGGCTTGGCACGGCGCGGCTTGCGGTGCAGGTTAAAACGCAGGCTGGCGAGCTTCGGGTCGGCCAGGAGCTCCTTGCCGTATTGCGACGACGGACCGCTCATCAACTCGGTATCGTTGCGCTCTTCGATCCATTTCTGCCGCAGCGGCGCCAACCCGGAGCGGATGTCGATTTTGACGTTCGGGTCTGTATAAGGGCCAGAGGTGTCGTAGACAAAAATCGGCGGGGTTTTTTCCGCCTTGCCATTGCCGTGGCCCAGCGGCGTATCCGATTGCGAAATTTCGCGCATCGGCACGCGGATATCCGGGCGCGAGCCTTCGATGTAGACTTTGCGCGAATTGGGCAGCGATTTCACCGCTGCCTCGTCGACGTGCGCGGTAGTGTTCAGAAATTGCGGGTTGGCGTTCATGATGGCTCCTCAACAAAATTCGGTGACGGGAGCAATGACGCCGGATCGGGACGGTGGCGCCACGCTTCCCTACGGCGGCATTACCCGCATCAGGTTCCGAGGGTCTTTCTCACCCCAAACTCCTTGCCTGGGGACCCCTAACGTGTACGCTTACGCTAATGGATTTGTGGGATAATTGCAAGCAAATTTCCCGCCGCAATGATTTTCCGGCGGGCCTGAATTTCCTTTTAAAATGAACACGTTACTGCTGCCATGGCGGCATGGCTGTTTCCCGACAACTGACCTTGGCGCTGACGAACAGGGCTGACGAACATGGTACACATGGATGGCGACGCCGCGCGCGAACGCGCCCGCTTCAACATGGTGGAGCAGCAGATACGCCCGTGGGAGGTGCTCGACACCCGCGTGCTTGATCTGTTACACGTGGTCAAGCGCGAAGACTACGTGCCGGCCGCCTATGCGCAACTGGCGTTTGGCGATCTGGAAATTCCCATCGGCCACGGCGAAAAAATGCTCTCGCCCAAGCTCGAAGCGCGCATTTTGCAGGACGTGGGCGTCAACCCGGGCGACCGTATTCTCGAGGTAGGCACCGGCAGCGGCTACATGACAGCACTGTTGGCCAGCCAGGGCGCTCACGTCTATAGTGTTGATTTAATTGAAGAATTTACGCATTCAGCCGGCGAACGCCTGTCGCGCCACGGCATTACCAATGTCACCCTTGAAAGCGGTGACGCGGCGCGCGGCTGGGATAAACACGGCCCTTACGACGTAATTGTGCTGACCGGTTCAACACCAGTGCTGGCTGAAGCCTTCCAGCAAAGCCTCAGCCCCGGCGGGCGGCTATTTGCGGTGGTGGGCGAAGCGCCGGTGATGGAGGCGCGGATCATCACCTGCGCTGGCGCCGGATCGTATGGCACGGTCAGCCTGTTTGAAACCTGCATCCCGGCGTTGCGCAACGCGCCGCAACGCACGCGCTTCACTTTTTGACCTCGCATAAGCACCCGTGACACTTCGCCGTGCCATGAAGCCCGTGCACGCGGCCTTGCTGGTGTGGGCAGCGGCGTTTAACGCCGGCCCCGGCGCGTACGGCGCCGATCTGTTGGAGGTCTACAAGCAAGCGCAGGGCGCCGACGCGGTTTACGCGTCAGCGCGTGCCACGTGGACGGCCACGCAGGAAAAATTGCCGCAGGCGCGCAGCGGTGTGCTGCCTTCAGTGTCGCTGTCCGGTTCCACGCAATACAACGACCGCGAAATCAGATTTCGTGATGGCATAACACCAGGCAACAACGCGCGCTTTAACTCCAACGCACTGAGTCTTTCGCTGTCGCAGCCGCTTTACCGGCGGCAGAACATGGTGGCAGTGGCGCAGGGCCGCACGCAGGTCGACCAGGCCGACGCGGTGCTGGCACAGGCCGCGCAGGATTTGATCACGCGCGTGGCGCAGGCGTACGTGGACGTGCTGCTGTCGGCGGACAATGTGGCCTTCGCCGGCGCGCAAAAAACCGCCATTGCGGAGCAGTTGCAGCAGGCAAAAATCAGCTTTCAGGTGGGCACCGCCACCATCACCGATACGCACGAGGCGCAGGCGCGGTTTGATCTGGCGACCTCGCAGGAAATTGCCGCCAAGAGCGATCTGGATGTCAAACAGCGCGCGCTCGAATTGCTGATCGGCAAAGCGGCGCCAGTGCTGGCGCCCCTGAGTGCGCGGTTGCAACTCACGCCGCCGGAGCCGGCGGTGCTCGACAAGTGGGTGGAAGAAGCGCGCAGCGTCAATCCGCAGGTGCGCGCAGCCGAGTACGGCCTGACGCTTGCGCAGCAGGAAGTGGTGCGCAATCGCGGCGCGCATTACCCGACGCTGGACGCGTTCGCGGGTGTAACCCGTAACGCTTCGGGCGTGGGCACGTTGGGTGGCCCCGGCACCGACATCAATAATCGCAATATCGGCCTGCAACTGGCGCTGCCGATTTATCAGGGCGGACTGGTCGACTCGCGCGTGCGCGAAGCCGTGGCCAACGAGGAAAAAGCGCGGCAGGATTTGGAAAGCGCGCGGCGCGGCGTGGAATTGCAGACCAGGCAAAACTATGTCGGCGTCACCAGTGGCATCGCGCAGGTTCGGGCGCTGGAAGCCGCCCTCACCTCGTCGCAAAGCGCGCTTGATTCGACGCGACTGGGCCGCGAAGTCGGCGTGCGCACGCAGGTTGACGTTTTGAACGCGCAGCAGCAGTTGTTTTCCGCGCGGCGCGATCTGGCGCAGGCCAAGTATAACTACATCATGTCGACCTTGAAGCTGAAAGCTTCGGTGGGGCGACTGACCGAGGCCGACGTGGTGGCGGTCAACGCGTGGCTTGAGCGCAAGCCGTAGTCCGCGCCTTTTTGTGTTGCGCGCTTGCATTTGCGCATACCTGTAACATTTGTCTGCCCTGCTTAACCTTGGATTGGCGCGCAGTCGCGCGTAAACTGTGACCCTGATACGGCTTACAGGGTTTTGGCAATGGCAGTAGCAGTGCCCGACAGGTTTGTGCAGTGGTTTCGCGCGGCGGCGCCGTATATTCATGCCTTTCGCGGTCGCACCTTTGTCATCGCCTTCGGCGGCGAAGTGATGGCGGAAGCGCGCTTTGTCGGTCTCAATCACGATCTGAATCTGCTGGCGGCGCTGGGCGTGCGGCTGGTGGTGGTGCACGGCGCGCGCGCGCAAATCGATGCCAAACTGAAGGAAACCGGCCACCGCACGAGCTACGTGCGCGGGCTCAGGGTAACCGACGACGTCACACTTGCCATCGCCAAGGAAGCGAGCGGCCGGCTGCGGGTGGAGATCGAGGCGCTGCTGTCGATGGGCCTGCCGAATTCCCCAATGGCCGGCGCGGACATTCGCGTGTCAAGTGGCAATTTCGTCACTGCCAAGCCCATTGGCATCCTTGATGGCGTCGATTTGCAGCACACCGGGGAAGTTCGCAAGATTGATGTCGCGGCCATCGAAGACCGGCTGCGTTTTGGTGAGCTGGTCTTGCTGTCGCCGCTGGGGTACTCCGCCACTGGCGAGATTTTCAACGTTGCGCTCGAAAGCGTTGCCGAGGCCGTGGCAGTGGCGTTAAAGGCCGAGAAGCTGATTTTCATGATGGACAAAGCCGGCGTCACCAACGCGCGCGGCGGCCTGCTGCGTGAGTTGACGCCGATGCAGGCGAGCAAGCTGTTGAACAGGAAAGACGGCTCGCTGGATGGCGATGCGCGATTCTATCTGCCCAGCGCGATGCGCGCGTGCGAGCAGGGGGTGAAGCGCGCGCATCTGATTTCACGCCACCACGACGGCGCGCTGCTGCAGGAACTGTTCACCCACCAGGGCGTGGGAACCATGATCGCACCGGACCCGGTGGAAACCCTGCGCGACGCCAGGATCGGCGACATCGGTGGCATTCTGAGCCTGATCGAACCGTTGGAAGCCGACGGTACGCTGGTCAAGCGCGGGCGTGATCTGCTGGAAATGGAAATCAACCGCTTCGCCGTGCTCGATCACGACGGCATGATTATCGGCTGCGCGGCACTGTATCCGTTTGCGGAGGAACACGCGGCGGAGTTGGCGTGTCTGGTGGTGCACCCGGATTTTCGCGGCCGCGACGCCGGCGAGCGCATGCTGGAAGCGATGGAACAGCGCGCACGCCGCAAGCGCTTCAAAAAGCTCTTTATGCTGACCACGCGTGCCGAACACTGGTTTGTCGAACACGGCTTCGCCGAAGTCGACGTCGATGAACTGCCCGCGCAAAAGCGCGAAATGTATAACTACCAGCGCCGCTCGGTGGTGTTGACCAAGAAGCTGTGACGGCGAGCGCATGAAAGGTACGGGAGTGCAATTGAACGGGCCGCTGGCAGCCGTGCTGCTGATGTGTCTGCTGCTCGGCGTGGCGCTTGCCACGGGCGTGGATGCGCTGACCTCGGAAGACGACATCAGCGAGGCGCGCTGGTTTTTCATTGGTGCGTCCGTGCTGGCGTTGACCGCGGCAATCTTTCTGTTTGACCGATACACGCAACCACGACAATAGGCTTATGCGCAAACCCCAAACGGCCATTCCCGCGGGACGCAGCGGCGATCAGGCAAACCTGTGGGCGCTACTCAACACGGTTGAATTCGGTATTCTGCTGTTGTCGCCGGATCAGCGCGTGGAGTACTGCAATACGGCGTTCCTGCGCATCTGGCGCTTACCCATGGAGCCGGACATGGCCGGCGTGGTTGGCATGGCGCTCGATACGCTGCTCGCCAAGGCGGGCGGCATGCTGGCGCGTCCGGGAGAACAGACGCGGTTTCTGATGCACGCCGCGCCGGATGGCGGCGCCGACGTCAAGCTCGACCTGCCAATGGCCGACGGCCGTCTGATTACCCAGCACAGTCACGTGGTTAACGGCGCGGACGGTCAGCCGCAGGGCCGCCTGTGGGTTTACGAAGATGTCACGGTGGCACGGCGCAACGCGACGCAGTTGGCGCATCTGGCCGAGCGCGACGCGCTGACGGGTCTTTACAACCGCCACCGCTTTAACGAAGAGATCGAGCGTCTGTGCGCTGATGCGCAACGAAGTAAATCAAGACTGGCGTTGCTGTTTCTCGATCTGGACGGCTTCAAATACATCAACGACACGTTCGGTCACCGCGCTGGCGACGCGACGCTGATGCGCATTGCCAAAGTAGTCGCCGGACAGGTGCGGCGCAATGAGACCTTTGCGCGGCTGGGCGGCGACGAGTTCGCCATACTGGTGCCGGATACGCCCGATGATGTGCTCAAGCTGCTGGCGGGCCGCATCACGCGCTCGATCAGCGAGGCGCGGATTGAGTTCGAGGGCGAACTCATGCAGGTGACGTGCAGTTGCGGCATTGCCGTATATCCAGGCAACGCCACCACGCCCGACGGGCTTATCGCCTGTGCAGATGCCGCAATGTATGAAGCGAAAGAAGCCGGCAAGAACGCGTGGCGCATTTGCCAGACATCGCCCAGCGATGACGCGCGGGCGCTCGCTTCGACGCTGTCGCCCGATGCGCGCGTACTTCATGCGCTGGAACACCAACTACTGGTGCCGCATTATCAAGGGGTTTACGACACGCATGGTGCTCTGCGCCATTACGAGGTGTTGCTGCGTATCCGTGACGGCGAGCGGTCAGATGCGCTGACGCTGCCCGGCGAATTCATCGGCTGGGCTGAAAAATCCGGCAGGATCGTTGATGTCGATTGCTGGATGTTGCGTCACGCCATTGAACACCTCGCGCGTGATGCTTCAATCCCCGCGCTGGCGGTGAATGTATCCGGGCGTTTGCTGATTGACGACACCGTGCCCGCGTTGATCAGCCGCGAGCTGGCGCGCCATGGCGTGGCGCCTCAACGGTTGCTGGTGGAAGTCACCGAAACCTCGGTCGTGTCTGATCTGCACGACGCACGGCGCTTCATCGGTGCGTTGCAGGACACCGGCTGCACAGTGGTTCTCGATGACTTTGGCACGGGCTTTTCCGCGTTCACCTATCTCAAGCACGTGAACGTGGATTCGATCAAGATCGATGGCCTGTTTGTGCGCGATTTTCCCAACGACCCGGAAAACCAGCTTTTCGTGCAGGCCATTGTGATGGTGGCGCGTGGTCTGCACAAGACCACGGTGGCCGAATGCGTGGAAGATCAGGCGACCATGGACATACTCGCCGCGCTCGGCGTGGATTATGTGCAGGGTTTTCATTTGCAGGTGCCGCACACGCGATTGCCCAAAACCTTCGTGAAATGTTAAAATAATTCTTTTAAATCAAATACTTACAAAGAATCATTCGAGGTAGCGAACATGGCCAGAACCGTCAAATGCATCAAGCTCGGGCGCGAGGCCGAGGGATTGGATTTTCCGCCGTATCCGGGCGAGCTGGGCAAACGCATTTTTGAGAGCGTGTCCAAAGAGGCCTGGAAGCAGTGGCTGGAGCAGCAAAAAATGCTGGTCAATGAAAACCGTCTCAGCCTCGCCGACAAAAAGGCGCGCGATTACCTCGCGCAGCAGATGGACAAACACTTCTTCGGCGCGGGCGCGGATGCGGCCGCCGGATACGTCGCCCCGGGTAAAAAGTAGCGGGATGAAGCAAGCGCTTTCGCGTATACCCGAATCTGCCCCCATGCCCGCGCAAGAAATCGAACTCGCCGATGATGTCGACGAGTATCAATACTTCCTCGAAAAAGAATGGTCGGACGGCTTTCCGGTCGTCGCCCCCACTGAAGCGCGCTTGAAGTGGATGCTCGCCGGCACGCGGCGCGATCCGGATGAAGTCGTCGGTGATATTCCTCCCGCGGGGGTCACCGCCACAGTGCGCGACGTGGCGCTGCACGCCTTGATGGCGGGCTGTAAGCCGGATTATCTGCCGGTGGTGCTGGGCGCGGTCCAACTGATGCTGCGCGAGGAATTCAACCTGGGCGGCGTGCAATGCACCATGCACGGCGTGGCGCCGCTGATGATCGTCAACGGGCCTTACGCAAGCGAAATTGGGCTGCATGGCGGCAACGGCTGCTTCGGGCCCGGCTTTCGCGCCAATGCCACCATTGGCCGCGCGATACGGCTGCTGCTGATGAACCTCGGTGGCGGCCTCGCGGGGCTGGCATCGGCCACGGTGTTCGCCTCGCCGATCCGCTACACCGCGTGCCTCACCGAAAACACCGCGCTAAGCCCCTGGGAAACCCTCGCACAATCGCATGGCTTTAGCGCTGGGGACAACGTGATCAGCTGCGCCATGGTGGAAAGCCCGCGCCTGCATTTCGACGACGTCAGCACCGGGCCTGAACGGCTCCTGCGCGGCATCGCCGACTCGATGACTTCCACCGGCTCGTGGAACATGTGGTTCAGCTCCGACGTGGTGGTCGCCATGGGCCCGCAACACGCGCGCCTGTGTGCCAGCGCGGGACTTACCCGCGCGCAAGTGCAGCAGCGCCTGTGGGAACTCGCCGAGCGCCCGCAGGGCAACCTCAAACGCGGAGGCAACTGGCGCGAAGAACGCGCCCGCGCACTCGGCATCGACCCGCGCGACGACAACGCGCCGTTCAAGGCGGTGAAGGACGTGAAGCGCGTGCAGCTCATTGTCGCCGGTGGCCTGGGGCCGGTGACAGCGGTGTGCCATGGCTGGAATGAATCCAGCCGGGCGGTGCACGGGGTTTATGACCCAGCGGGATCGTCATGACACGACTTCGTTGACTAGGGATTGAACCGCCGTGAGATGGGACTCAGGGACGACAGCCATATCCCGCACGGAACGAAGACCGCACTATTTAAAGGTAAATTTCGAATACGCCCCCTCGTCGCAAGTCACAAACTCCAGCACAGTCACTTTCCCACCCTCCACTGCCGCAATGCCGCGCTTGATCGCCAGCGCAATATCCTGCGGCTCGGTGACGCGCTCGGTGTGGGCGCCCAGGGCCTTGGCCACATCAGAGAAGTTGCCTGACAGGCGCTTGACGCCGTATTTTTCCAAAGCCACGGGGAAGCGCTTATCGTCATAAATCGCCATCACGGAGTTGTTGATGACGATGGTGAGTATGGGGATATTGCAGCGCACGGCGGTTTCGATGTCGAGGCCCACGGTGCTGAACGCCATGTCGCCCATGACGTTGATGACAAGCTTCTCCGGCTCGGCCATCTTGGCGCCCATGGCGAGGCCGAGGCTGTAGCCCAACTGTGTGGATTTGCCCCAGCCGATAAAGCTGCGTGGAGCGCGCGCTTCCCAGAACGGCACCATGTATTCGCGCGCACTGCCGGACTCGTGCGTGACGATGGTGCGGTCGAGATCCACCGCGTGCATCAGCTCCCATACCACGCGGTACGGGTTGATAGGTTTGCTGTCGGCCGTGAGCTTGGGCATCCACTTTGCCAGCCACTCCGCCTTGGTGGCGCGGATTTCCTCTTGCAGCGCGGTGTTGACAGGTCGCGCGCCGCCCGCCTGTTTACGCAACTCATCCAACAATTGTCCCAATGCCAGCTTGACGTCGCCCAGCACCGGCACTTCACACAGGTAGTCCTTGTTGAGTGTGTCGTCGTCATGCGTCATGTGCACCAGCTGCTTGCCGGCGGGGATCGGCACCGCGAAGTTGGTCTTGGTGAAACTGCAACCGATGCCACACACCACATCAGCACGCATCAGGTAACGGTGCACACCCAGGGTGGTGCTGGGGCCGCTGGCGCCGACGGACAACGGATGGTTCTCGGGGAATGCGCTCTTGCCCGGCAGCGTGGTCATCACCGGCGCCTGAAGGAACTCCGCGAGTTGCACCAGTTCGTCCGTCGCCTCGGCGTAGAGCACGCCCTGGCCGGCATGGAGGATCGGGTTCTTGGCTTCCAGCAAGACGCGCGCGGCTTGCTTGATCGCTTCCGGGTCAGCGGCCTGCCGCAGGCGTGGCGGCGACGTATAGTTGAATAATTCCGGTTTCAGCTCGCCCAAGGCAATGTCCTGCGGGATTTCCAGCAGCACCGGCCCCAGCCGCCCGCTGCGCAGCTTGGCAAATGCGCGGCGCATCAGGTCCGGTATGCGCTCCACCAGATTGATTTCCTGACTCCACTTGGTGATGGTTTCGTAGCTGCGCGTGGGGTTGAAATTGGGATGCACACCACGCCGGTTGCGCGCGAACCCCGCTGGCAAGAGCAGGATGGGCACTGACTCCGCATAGGCCTGCGCAACACCCGCGAAACCGTTCTCCGCACCGGGGCCGTTCTGCATCATGAAGACGCCAATCCTGCGCCCGTTGGTGACGCGCGAGTATCCGTCAACCATGTGAATGCCCGTGCCTTCCTGCCGGAAAATGATGGGCCGGATACCCGCAATGGCGGCGGCCTCCAGCAGCGGTTGATACGGCACCCCCCCGATAAAATCCACGCCCTCTTTGCGCAGAATCTGCGCAATAGCCGTTACTCCATCCATGATGACGCTCCCCTTGGCCAATTGATGGCGCGATTATGGGATATTTCGCCGGAAAACTCGATTCAGCGTTATGGAATGTGACATGATGCGAACTGGCTACGCTGCGCGATTGCGGAAGTGTCAGCGCGGCAATGGCCATCGGCTTTGATTGATTTGCTGGAATTCATGAGCGCTTACTTCAATACACCCATTCGTCCATTTCTCGCAGGGCTGTTCACCTGTGCCGCCGCAGTCTCTGCGGCCCAACCCTACCCCGCGAAACCCGTCCGCCTGATTGTCGGCTTTGCGCCCGGCGGACCCAACGATATCGTGGCACGGGGTCTCGCACAGAAACTTTCCGAGCAAACCGGGCAGCAGTTCATCGTTGAAAATCGCGCCGGGGCCAACACGGCCGTGGCCACCGAGATGGTGTCGCGCGCGCCGCCGGATGGGTATGTGGTGATGTTCGTTTCGCCGGGGCACGCCACCAACCCGTCGCTGCTGAAACTGAATTTTGATTCGATTCGCGATTTTGCGTTTGTGACGCAGGTGGCGGATGCGCAGAATATTCTCGTCGTGCACCCCTCGCTGCCAGTGAAAAGCGTGAAGGAGTTGATCGCGTTTGCAAAGGCGCGGCCAGGCGAGATCAATTATGGCTCATCGGGCGCGGGCAGCACCGGGCATCTATCGACAGAGCTGTTTCAGCTGATGACCGGCACGAAAATGGTTCACGTGCCGTACAAGGGCGCGGGACCGGCGCTGATTGAATTGCTCGCCGGGCAGCACGTGCTGTACTTCGGCAACATCGCCGGCATCATTGGTTATGTGCGCACCAACCGCATGCGCGCGTTGGCGGTCACGGGTGAAAAGCGCTCACCCTCGGTGCCGGATATTCCCACCGTAATCGAGGCCGGATTGCCGGGCTTTGTGGTCACGGCGTTTTATGGCATTGCGTTGCCAGCGAAAGCGCCGCGCGCCATCGTCGACAAACTGAACAGTGAAGTGGTGCGCGCTTTGAAGTCGCCCGACTTCAGCGCGCGGCTGCGTGACGGTGGCACCGAGCCCGTCGGTGGCACGCCGGAGCAGTTCACCACGTTCATGCAGAACGAGATAGCCAAATGGGCTAAAGTGATCAAGGCTGCCGGAATCAAAGGCGAGTAATGTGTGATTCGTGGGGCGTAGTTTGCAGGCACAATAATTTATCGAGGAAACATGAAAATTCTATTTAAAAACAAATACTTACAATGCAGCGTTTTGCTGATGCCGCTGCTGGCCGGTGCGCAGAATTATCCTGTGAAGCCAGTGCGCTTTATGGTGGGCTTTCCGCCCGGCGGCACCAACGATCTCATCATCCGCGCCATTGCGCAAAAGCTCACCGAACAGATGGGCCAACAGTTCGTGGTGGAAAACCGCGGCGGCGCGAATACGGCCATCGCCAGTGAGATGTTCGCGCGCACTGCGGCACCCGATGGCTACACCATCATGTTGAACGCACCGGGGCATGCCACCAACCCGGCCATGATGAAACTGAATTTCGATCCGATCAGGGATTTCGCCTTCATTACCATCGCCGCACAATCGGTGAATCTGCTGGTGACGCACCCGTCGCTGCCGGCGAAAAGTGTGAAGGAGTTGCTCGCCATTTCCAGGGCGCGGCCCGGCGACATTATTTACGGCTCGTCGGGTGTGGGCACCACGGTGCATCTTTCCGGCGCGCTGTTTGAATACATGACCGGCGTGAAATGGCTGCACGTGCCGTACAAGGGCGCGGGCCCGGCGCTGATCGATATGCTCGGTGGCCAGTTCTCGCTCTACTTTGGCAACATGCCTTCGGTCATCGGCTACGCACGGCAGGGGCGCCTGCGCGGGCTGGCGGTCACCGGCGCACAACGTTCGCCCGCCGCGCCCGACATGCCAACCATCGCCGAATCGGGCGTGCCGGGTTATGAAGTGACCACGTGGTACGGCGTGTCCGCGCCGGCGAAAACACCCAAGCCCATCTTCGATCGTTTGCAAAGCGAAATTGCGCGTGCGCTGAAATCGGCCGATTTGCAAGCGCGCTTCAAGGACCTCGGCGCGGACATCGTTGCCAACTCACCCGAGCAGGCTACGGCTTACGTACAGAACGAGATCAACAAGTGGGGGAAGGCGATCAAGGCGGCGGGAATTAAGGGCGAGTGAGGATCTGTGAACCGAAGGTTGCGGACATGAGTGGCATCTGCGGCTGGGTGGGCGAGGCTGATCCTGCAACGCTGGACGCGATGCTTGACGCCATTGACTACCGTGGCGACCGCATCGACAAGGCCTTTGCGTCCGGCGTAGCACTGGGCTATCGCTGGTGGGGCGGCCGGCCGGGCAAATCCCCGGGGATTCATCGTGATGGGCAGCATCTGGTCGCGTGCGCCGGCACATTTGCGCCGCCCACGGATTCACCCGCCGCCGCGCTCCCCGGCAAGCTGAATGCGGGTGCGGACGGGTTGGCTGACCTTGATGGCGCGTTTGCCGCCGCGTGGTGGGACGGCGATGCGCGCCGCTTGACGCTGTTGCGCGACCCGTTCGGCGTGCGTTCGCTTTATTACGCCGAGCATCAAGGCGTTTTCTATTTTGCCAGTGAAATCAAACAGTTACTGGCGATCCCCGGCTTTCCGCGCGCCGTCGATGACGCAGCCATCCACAAGTATCTGACGTTTTCCTTCGTGCCCGGCGAAGACGCACCGCTGAAGGGTGTGCGCCGCTTGCTGCCGCGGCGTGTGGCGACCTATGAAAACCGGCGGCTCGCTATCACGCAGTATTTTGAATTGCGCGAGGCGCTCGATGGCACGTTAACGGATCGCGGCGAAGCGGCACGGCTGATTGGTGATCTGTGCAAGGCGGCGGTGGTCAAACGCCTGCAAGGGGCGGAAAACATCGGCCTGTTTCTCAGTGGCGGCCTCGACTCATCGTCCGTGGCGCTGTGGCTGAAGGAAGCGGGCGCGAACGTCAACGCGTTCACGCTCGACTTCGGCGACAAAAGCGTGGAGAAGGATCGCGCCATCGAGGTTGCTAACGCGCTGAAAATCCCGCTGCATTTCGTGAAAGTCGGTGGCGAAGATTTGCTGCCGGTGCTGCCCGATCTTGCGTGGCGGCTGGATCTGCCATTTGGCGATGCGGTGACCGGCCCGCAATATCTGCTCGGCAAGGCCGCGCGTGCGGCGGGCTGCGATTGCATATTCAACGGCGAAGGCGGCGATCAACTGTTCGGCGGCTGGACGCAAAAGCCGATGATCGGCGCCGAGCTGTACGCCAACCTCTACGCGAACGACGGTGGCGAAGACTCACGCGAAGAAACCTATCTGCGCAGTTATCACCGTTTTTATGGCGCCGAAGACGCGCTCTACACGCCCGCGTTTCGCGCGCGCGTGGGGCCCGCAGGCCAGCGGCGCGCGCTGCTGCTGCCGTATCTGCATGGTGAAAAGGCTAATACCTTTGCCAACCATGTTCGGCTCGCCGATTTTGCGTTGAAGGGGTGCCAAAATATTCTGCCGCGCGCCGAGCGCATGGCAAACGCCTGGGGGCTGGATGTGCGCACGCCGCTGTTCGATCGCAAGCTCGCCGAGGTGTCGTTCGCGCTTGCGCCGCAGCTAAAACTCCACGGCGCGGTGGAAAAATTTGTATTGAAGCTAGCGGTGCGCGGCAAGCTGCCGCGTGAAGTGGTGTGGCGCAAAAAGCTCGGCATGGGCGTGCCAATTACCGACTGGACGCTGGGGCCGCTGGCGCCCGCGATGCGCGAACTGCTTGGCAAGGCATCGCTCGAACGGCGCGGCCTGTTTCGTTACGAATACGTTGAACCGCTGCTGCAAGGCCGTAACCTGCCCGGCGAAACCCGCCGCCGCCGTGTCGGCGAACGGCTGTGGGCGCTGGCGATGCTGGAAGCGTGGCTGCGCGTGTTCATCGACGGCGGCGGGAAGAAACCCGGTGGAGACTGGCGATGAAGTGCGTGCGCTGCGGGCACGACAGCAACTTCAAGGACCGCCCCGGCAAAAAATGCCCGAAGTGCGAAGGTGTTTTTGCGTTCGAGCCGCGCAACGGCGACCCGTTTACCGACCCCGCGTTTCAGAATGCCATCGATGCGGTGTCTGCAAAGGGCCAGGTACGCTTCGGCGCGGAACATTTGTATTACGAGTTGGCGCGGAGGCAACGTCCGAAGACCGGGTGCGCCGTCAGCGCGTTGATCTTCTTTTCGATCATCACGCTGATCGCGCTGGTGAAGGTGAAGTGGCTGGCCATTATCCCTTTGATGGTGACGATTGCACTGGCACGCAGCGTCTGGCGCGCCAAGCAACGCAAATTCATCCAGCTCGATCAGAAACTGTTTGACTCGATGCTGCGAGACTGGACCAAGGCCCATGGTCAGCCGAAGGGCCTGATCGTACGCGCGATGACGCGCGGCACGCCCGCGCCAGCGCCGCGCCAGCGGGAAACGGACATCGCTGATTATTCCTTCGACCGTGCGGTGATCTGCGACCGTGCGCGCACCGCTGACGTGCTGCTCGCCAATAACTTTCACTTTGAAAACAACTGCGCCGTGCTGGCCGTTGACGGGTACCCGGAGGCACAGTTTGAAACCGTGCGCGCAATGTTGAAACGCAATCCGCGGCTGAAGGTGTTCGCGCTGCACGACGCCACCGTCAAGGGCTGCCGGCTTGCGTATACGCTGGCGCACGACCCGGCATGGTTCGCCGGGCAGGTGGATGTAACGGATGTCGGCCTGCATCCGGGCCAGGCGCGGGCTTTTCGCGGGCTGTTTCAGCCGCAGAAGATTGCAGCGACAGCGGGCGGGGGAGTATCAACCAGCGATGCCGCGTGGCTGTCCGCGCAATCGGTGGAACTCGCAGCAATTCGCCCGGAGCAGGTGCTAAAACGCCTTTATAAAGCGCTAAACAAGAAGGAAACTGACAGCGACAGCAGCGGCGATGGTGGAGGCGGGGGTGGTGGGGGCGGCAGCGATAGTGACCGCTCAGGAAATGTGGGTTACAGCGGTGGCGGCGGAACCAGCGGCGGCAGTGGCAGCAGCGTCAGTTACGATGACACTTCGTTTACCCATGAAGCCGGCGATATCGATGGCGACAGCGACGGCTTCGGTTAACGCATCTGATGCGCGCACGTCCCGTGCGACGCGCTTGCCTCGCGCGCGTATCCCCGCGTGCATCGCGGGCTTGCCGGGCCAAGCACCCGCATTGCATGTTGAGCACGATTGCACGCCCTCGCCGGACGAGGCCGGCTGGCTTCGGATGCTGGCCAATGGCCAACTTGCGCGAACTCACGGCCCCTTTGCCTTGGCGCATGAAGCCAGCGACGGTACGGTCACACTGGCGCGCGACGCCATCGGCGAGCGCAGCCTGTTTTACGCGCTGCTGCCAGACGGGCGCGTGATCTATGCCTCGCGCCTGCAGGACATTCTGGCCACGGGCGCGGTTGCGCGCGAACTTGATCTTGCCAGTGTAGCCACGTATCTGTCGTGGTCGTATCTGCCGGGCCACGAAACGCTGGTGCGCGGCGTTTACAAGGTGATGCCGGGCGAAGTGGTGTGCGTAAAAAACGGCTGTGTCACGCGCAGCCGATGGTGGACATTGCCCGGAGAGCCGGAGCTGTGGCGTGACGAAGACACGCTGCGTGGCGAGCTGCGCGACTGGTTGGAAACCGCCGTGCGCCGCCGTTTGCCCGTGGGCCAAGCTGTTGGCGCAACACTCTCCGGCGGCATTGATTCCAGTTTGGTTGTGGCGCTGGCGGCACGGCTGCACGACGCGCCGGTGATTACCTATTCCGTGTCGTTCGGCGCGGAGTATCGCAACGAGCTGCCGTTCAGCGCGATGGTCGCCCGGCATTGCGGCGTCGAGCAGCGCATCGTCGAGATCACGCCACGCATCGTGATGGATGAGCTGGACACCACCATTGCACTGCTCGGCGACCCGATCGGCGACCCACTGACCGTGCCCAATGCAGTGCTGTTTCGCGAAGCGTCACGTGAGGTGGGTGTGGTGCTGAATGGTGAAGGCGGCGACCCGTGTTTCGGCGGGCCGAAGAATACGCCGATGGTGCTGGCGGAACTCTTTGGCGATTTGTATAACGGCGACGCCCATCGTGAACGTTGGCATCGCGCCGCGAGTTATCTGCGAGCGCACCAGAAGTGCTACGACGATCTGGCCGTGATGTTGGCGCCGGACGCGCGCGCGGCAGTTGCCCACGGTGAGCTGGAAGATTGGGTGACGCCGTATCTGGAAGACACTCGCTGGAAAAGTTTTGTCGGGCGGCTGATGTCCATCAATCTGCTGTGCAAGGGTGCGCACCACATCCTCGGCAAGGTGGATGCGTTGAGCGGACCGTTCGGCGTGCTGCCGCGCGCACCGCTGTTTGATCGCGATGTGGTGGAAACAGCCTTCGCCATGCCGCCGCAGTTGAAGCTGCGCGGCACGGTTGAAAAATATCTCCTGAAAGAAGCCGTGCGCGACCTGCTGCCGCGCGAGATCATTGAACGCCCCAAGAGCGGCATGCTGGTGCCGGTGCAAGGCTGGTTTCGCGGGCCGCTGCTGCCGCAGGCGCGCGAGCGGTTGCTCGAAGAGCTTGCACCTTGGGGATTGTTTGAACGCGGCTATCTTGAGCGTTTGCTCGATGGCCGGCTTGCAGGTATTCACACGCGGCGCGGGGTGAAAATCTGGTTGCTGATTACGCTGGAAGCGTGGCTGCGAGGGGTGTTCCGGGCGTGAGGCGTGCGAGAATAGGCCGATGCAACGGAACCTGAAATTTCTCGCGGCACTGTGCTGCGGTGTGTGTGGCAGCCTGTGGAGCGCCAGCGCGCAGGCACAGGCGAGCGTCTATCCCGCCAAACCCATCCGCTTCATTGTCGGCTTTCCGCCCAGCGGCACCAACGATTTTCTGGCGCGCGCGGTGGCGCCGAAGCTGGGCGAGTTTCTCGGCCAGCAGGTGGTGGTCGACAACCGCGGCGGGGCCAGCACCATGATCGCCACCGAGCTGGTGGCGCGCGCCACGCCCGATGGCTACACCATTTTGCTCAACGCCCCCGCGCATTCCACCAACCCCACGCTGGCCAAGCCCAACTATGATTCAGTTCGTGACTTCGCGTTTATTTCGCTGGTGGCCGAATCTCAGAATCTGCTGGTGCTGCATACGTCGATACCCACCAAAACAGTTAAAGAGTTTCTGGCTTTTGCCAGGGCACGGCAGGGCGAGATCAACTACGGCTCGTCCGGCGCGGGCAGTACACCGCATTTGTCAGCGGAGTTGTTTCAGTACATGACGGGCATCAAGCTCGTGCACGTGCCGTATAAAGGCAGCGGCGCGGGCATGGTGGCGCTGCTCTCCGGCGAGATTTCGATGTACTTCGCCAACATCCCGGTGGCGATCCAGCACGTGCGCAACGGGCGGCTGCGGCCTGTGGCGCTGTCGGGCACGCGGCGCAATCCAGCGGTGCCGGGGATACCAACGCTAAGCGAATCCGGCCTTGTGGGGTTTGATGTAACGTCGTGGTTCGGCATTGCCGCACCGGCTAAAACGCCGCGTGCGATTGTCGACCAATTGAACGGCGCTATTGTGCGCGCCGTAAATACCCCCGACCTGCGTGCGCGTTTTCTCGATCAAGGCGCCGAGCCGGTAGGCAACTCACCGGAGCAATACACTGCCTTTATCGAACGCGAAATCGCAAAATGGGCGAAGGTGATCAAGGCAGCGGGGATCAAGGCGCAGTGATTCAGGCCGGATAGATGAATAGACGAATTGACGATTCGACAAATTGACGAATAGACCAATAACGGAACGGATAACAGCAGTTTGAGAGGAAAATAATGAATAAAAGCAAATACTTAACTTCGTTTGTTGTGGCGGCTACGACGCCGGCTATAGCGCTGGCGCAAACTGCCGCCACAGCCTACCCGACCAAGCCGATTCGTATCATCGTCGCCTACACGCCAGCGGGCACCACCGACATCCTCGCGCGCGTCGTCGGGCAAAAAATGAGCGAGAGTTTCGGCCAACCGGTGATTGTCGACAACCGGCCTGGCGTTAACGGCAACATCGGCACCGACGTCGCCGCCAAGGCCACGCCTGACGGCCACACGATTTTGATGGTGACCGCGGGCACGCACGGCATCAATCCGAGCCTCTACCGCAAACTGCCATGGGACGCGGTGAAGGATTTCGCCCCCATCAGCTTGGTGGCGAACGTGCCCAACATATTGGTGGTCAACAACAGCGTGCCGGCGAAGAGCGTTAAGGAGTTCATCGCGCATCTGAAAGCCAACCCCGATAAACTTAACTACGGCACGCCCGGCAACGGCAGCACCGGGCACCTGTCGATGGAAATGTTCAAGAGCATGACCAGTACGCGCATCCAGCACATTCCGTACAAAGGCAGCGCGGGCGTGCTCGCCGACGTGATCGGCGGCCAGATCGCCGCCACCATCGACAACCTGCCGCCTTACCTGCCGCAGGTGAAAGTGGGCAAGATACGCGGCCTGGCGGTGACCTCGGTCAAACGCACGACGGTAATGCCCGACATTCCCACCATCGCCGAATCGGCTGTGGCCGGCTACAGCGCCGGCTCGTGGTTCGGGCTGGTCGCGCCCGCAGGAACGCCCAAACCGATTATCGATAAACTCGCAGCCGAGACGCAGCGCATCCTTAAGCTGCCCGATGTCGCCGAGCGGGTGGCGGGGCTGGGCGCTGAAGCCGTGGGTGGTACGCCGGAGCAATTTGCGGGGTATATCAAGTCGGAGATTGCCAAGTGGGCTAAGGTGGTTAAGGAAGCTAATGTGGAGTTGCAATAATCGTACGGGAAGCAAATTCTTCCTATTTCCGAAACAGTGTCTCGGGAATCCCCTTACCAAAAAATTTGTCGGACAAAGGACCAGCGCCTCAATCATATTTCACGTTGACGATACTGAATGTTGAAACAATCATGGAGTGACCAACATGCATGTACAGGAGCAGGACTAAAGATTACAATCGGCTAGGCCTAACAAATAGGTTCTTACTGCAATTGCAATTACATGCATTACAGACCAGAAAAAATTAATTTAAACCTAGCTTTTAGTGCTCTTAGGAAAGCAGCTACGGACAATGGCAAAGTTGTTGGGTTAACGCATTGCCACTATAAGTACCCAGCCCGTTTTTCGCCAACGTTCGTCGCGGCTGCGATTGAAACATTTTCATGTCCGAACGATATTGTTCTTGATCCCTATGACCTGACTGGCTTTTTCTGTGCCAGGTTGAATGTTGTATTTTTCAACTTGGAAGAAGGAGTCTACGAATGGCGAACAAGAAGCATGGCCCGGAGCAGGCGGTCGCAAAGCTCAGGCAAA